>CBFGUO010000095.1:0-1754 GCA_965652375.1 uncultured Opitutus sp. | reverse complement strand
AGGTGACAAGTGGCTTGGGAGGGGCCCGGAGTCCGGGCGGGAGGCACGAGGCCGGTGGAATCCGCGGAGGCGGGGCTGGCGGGGCGGTGGTGTGTGTGGGGGGGGCCGGCATTTCGCTCTTCAATCTTTGTCCAAGCCCCGCCAACGTCCCCGCTTGGACATGGCATTCCCGTCACTTCCCGCGATCCTTCAGCAGCGCAACCTCACCGTCGCCGATCTCTCCGGCGCCGATGCCGCGGCCACCACCGCCGCCCACCTGCGGATCTTCGCTTGGATGCACCTGGCCCGCCGGGCCGACAACCGCATTCTCGAGCTATTCCGCCAAGGCCTCATCAAGGGCACGGTCACTGGCGGCCAGGGCAACGAGGGCCTCATCGTCCCGCTCACCCTGCTGCTCGACAAGGCGATCGACGTGGTCTCCTTCACCCATCGCGGTCTCGGCGGGCACCTCATCTGGAGCAGCCACCTCTGCGACCATCTCAATCAATACTTCGCCAACGCCGATTCCCCCACCCGTGCCCGGGAGGGCAACATTCACCACGGCGACCCCGACCGCCGCTCGCTGCCGATGATCTCCCACCTCGGCACCATGTGCTCCAACGTCCTGGGCACCACCGATGCCCAACGCCGCGCCGGCCACGCCGCCATCGGGGTGACCTTCTTCGGCGACGGCAGTTCCTCGACCGGCGACGTGCACGAGTCCCTCAATCTCGCCTCGCTCCTGTCTCTGCCGGTCCTGTTCGTCATCGAGAACAACCGCTACGCCTACTCCACCCCGGTCACCGAACAATACGCCGCCGGCACCGAGCTCTGGCAGCGCGCCGCCGGCTACGGTATCGAAGGCCGCAAAGTCGACGCCACCGACGCCCTCGCCGCTGCCGCCGCCTTTGCCGATGCCGTCGCCACCGTACGCGCCACCGGCCGCCCGCTGCTCATCGAGGCCGCCACCCTGCGTCTGCGCGGCCACGCCGCCTACGACACCTGCGACTACCTCAAGCCAGGCGAGTCCGACGGCTTCTTCGCCGCCGATGCCCTCCCCCGCCTGCGCACCCAGCTCGCCGCCGCGGGCCACGGCGAGACCGTCGCCGCCCTCGAGGCCGAACTCGACGCCTTTGTCGAAGCCTGCATCAAACTCAGCCTCGCCGTCCCGCGCCCGACCGCCGATCCGGCCGCGCTTTGCGCCGATGTTTTCGCGCCGGTCGCGCCCCCCATTCCCTGGCAACCCACCCCGGCCGCACCCGCCCCGCTCAACTTCGCGCAGGCCCTCAACACCGCCCTGCGCAAGATCCTGACCGAACGGCCCGAGTCGCTCATCCTCGGCCAGGACATCGCCACCTATGGCGGGGCCTTCAAGGTCACCGACGGCCTGCTCGCCGATTTCGGACGTAACCGGGTTTTTAATACGCCGCTCGCGGAAAGCGCCTGCACCGGCTATGCGATCGGCCTTGCCCTCGGCGGACACCGTCCCATCGAGGAGTTCCAGTTCGCCGATTTCTGCACCGAGGCCGCCACCCAGATCACCCTCAACGCCGCCACCTACCATTTCCGTTCCGGCGCCAAGGTTCCCCTCGTCCTCCGCCTGCCCACCGGCGGCGGCCTCACCTTCGGCTCGTTTCACTCCCAGGAACTGGATTCCTTCCTGCTCGCCATGCCCGGCCTCAAGGCCCTCTACCCCAGCACGCCGCAGGACGCCTTCAACGCCCTGCTCGCCGCCTACGAGGACGACAACCCCGTGCTGCTCTTCGAGCACAAGG
>CBFGUO010000094.1:0-2741 GCA_965652375.1 uncultured Opitutus sp. | reverse complement strand
GTCGGCACCACCGGCAAGGTCTACGTGCTCGCCGTCACCCCCACGATCGTCGGCGGCGGCCGCAGCACCATTGCGACCAGCGGGGCCTTCACCCTCACCACCGAGCAAAGCCTCACCATCACCGGCAATGTCGACGCCCCGTCGACCACCGTCACCGGCACCCTCACCCTGCCCGGCGGCCAGGAGGATCCCTTCGCGGGCTTGTCCACGAGCACCCTGCGCACCGACCGGCTCACCAACCTGTCCACCCGCGCTCAGCTCGGCACCGGCGGCCGTCCCTTGATCAGCGGCTTCGTGATCGGCGGCACCGCGCCCAAGCGCGTGCTCCTGCGCGCCGTCGGTCCCACCCTCGCCGAGCACGGCATCGGCACGCCCGTGGCCGACCCGCGTATCACCCTTTTCGATGCTGCCGGCCAGGTCATCACCGCCTCCGACAACTGGGCCGGCGACACCAACGCCGCGATGGCCGCCACCGTCACCGGCGCCTTCCCCCTGCCCGACGATTCCCTCGACGCCGCCCTCGTCACCGAGCTCGCGCCCGGCGTCTACACCCTGCACGTCGAGCACAGCGGCGCGGCCGGTGTGGCCATCGCCGAGATCTACGACGCGGCGGAAAACCCCAACTCCGAATACCAGCGCCTGATCAACATCTCCTCCCGCGGCGACGTCACCGGCGGCGAAGGCGTGCTCGTCGGCGGCTTCGTCGTCACCGGCAACAGCCCCAAGCGCGTGCTGGTGCGCGGCGTCGGCCCCGGTCTCGCCGCCCACGGCGTCACCGGCGTCCTGCCCAACCCGCAGCTGACCGTCTACAACGTCGATCGCCAGGTCGTCGCCGCCAACGACGACTGGCAGACCCCCACGCCCGTCTTCACCGGCCAGCGCACCGCCAGTGCCGAGGAGATCACCACCGCCAACGGCATCGTCGGCGCCTTCACCCTCGCCGACTCCGCCCCGGACGCCGCCCTGGTCGTCACCCTCGCCCCCGGCGCCTACACCGTCCAACTCTCCTCCGCCGACACCCAGACCGGCAACGCCCTCATCGAAATCTACGAAATCCCGGAGTAAAGCGCACCGCCCCGTTCCGCTCTCCCTTCATCCCGCCCCGGTTGCCTCGCGCAACCGGGGCTTGCTTTTGCCGGACTCAACCGCCCGCGCAGCCCCAGGGAACCCGATTGCGTCCAGCCGCCTGTTGACAGAACCCGGCCCGATCCTCTCCAATGTCCAATTCAGTCGAAAAAGTCCCTTGTTATGAATTTGGAAGCCGTATCAGCGCTAATCGCCAAGAAACCGTCGCTAAAAGCGGCCGCAGCCAAACTGGAGTCCATGGAGCCCGATGCCTACGTGATTCACCGCAGTTGGGGCTTCGGCCAAATCAAGAGCTATGACGAGGCCGCCGAGCGCCTGATCATCGATTTCAAGGGCAAGCCCGGCCATGCCATGGATCCGGCGTTCTGCGTCAACACCATGGAGGTGCTGCCGGCCAACCACATCCTGGCCCGCAAGGAGACCGAGCCCGAAGTGGTCAAGGACCTCATCGACAAGAATCCCGCCCAGCTCGTGGTGGAATCCCTCCAGGCCTACCCCTCCCAGGCCACCACCGCCATCGACCTCGAGATCACCCTCGCTCAGGTCGTCGGCGAAACGAAGTTCAAGAAATGGTGGTCCGCCGCCAAGAAGGTCGTGGCCAAGGATCCCCGCATCGCCGTCCCGGCCAAGAAGACCGAGTGCTACGTCCTGCGCGAGACCCCCGTTTCCGCCAAGGATGAGCTCATCGAGTCCTTCGAAGGCACCCGTTCCGCCCGCCGTCGCATCGCCATCGCCGAAAAACTTCTCCTCGCCGTCGAAAAGGGCGAGAGCCAGGAAGAGCTGCAGAAGGTGCTCGAGGTCGTGACCGAGGCCGTGCGCGAGTCCAATCAGCTCACCGCCGCCGAGCGCCTCTACGGTGCCGCCATCCGCGACGATCTGGCCAAACTCGCCGGCATCGATGTCGCCACCCTCGAGCCCTCCCAGGGCGAAATCATCGCCAACGTCCGCGATCTGCCCGAGATCTCCGACGCCATCCCGGTGAGCTTCCAGAGCCGCTTTCTCGAACTCATCAAGGACACCCATCCCATCGAGTGCCGCGACATCGTCTTCACCCTGCTCAAGTCGTCCCAGGGCAAGTTCACCACCGAGTGCATTAACTTCCTGGTCGAAAACGGCTACGCCGACGATCTCGCCGAAACCTTCAAGCGCTGGCAGGTCGAACAAAACCTCCGCGCGCCCGTGCTGCTGTGGATCGTCAAGAACCGCCATTCGAAGAAGTTCGCCAAGCTGCTCAACGACCTCATCACCCCGCGCCTGCTGAGCGCCATCTTCTTCGCCATCGACTACGAGGCCCTGCAGGCCGCCTCCGCGCGCCGCATCCCGCTGGCCGACATCCTCAGCGACGATCCGGACCTCATCGCCGACCTGCTCTCCACGGCCGATCCCGAGACCGCCCGCGACCTCGCCAACACCCTGATGCTCAACCAGGGCTTCGAGGAACTCACCAAGAAGTCGCTCCTCGCCCGCTTCATCAAAATCTTCCCCGCCATCCAATCGTTGGTTGCCGGCGATGCCGAGGCCAAGGAAGAGGCGCTGCTGGTCTCCCGCGCCAGCTACGAGCGCACCCACGAGGAATACGATCTCATCGTCACCAAGAAGATTCCGGAAAACTCCAAGGCCATCGCCACCGCCCGCGAGCACGGCGACCTCAAGGA
>CBFGUO010000093.1:0-2981 GCA_965652375.1 uncultured Opitutus sp. | reverse complement strand
GACGCCGTCGGCGGTGCGCGGCCGGATGCTCCCAGCCAAAATAACGCACGCGGTGCACGCCGGTCGGCAGCACGTGCTGGAGGTAGCGACGCATGAACTGCTCCGCATCGAGCGTGCAGACCTTGCGCTCACCGGAGGCCGAGTCGGTGTAGTGGAAGCGCACCTGTTCGTCGCCCAGCTCGATGATGCGCTGGTCGCTGATCGCGGTGCGCTGGACGTAGCGGGCGAGGTATTTGAGGGCGGCTTCGCCGGAGCCGACGTGCTGGATGTCGACTACCCATCCCGCGTCCGCGGGACCAGCACGCGGCGGGCACCGTCGCGTGCCACGAGGGTAACGTGGCGCGCAGTGCCACCTCCATGCCGGCGCGGAACGCCGCGGCCACCGGCTGGGCCGGCAGCAGCCAGTCGGGTTGGCGGGTCTTGCGCCACTTGGCGCCGTCGGTGATGCGCAGTCCACCGCCGGGCACGATCCAGTGGATATGGGGATGCAACTGCAGCTGCCGCCCCCAGGTGTGCAACACCCCGACCATGCCCAGCTGCGCGCCGAGGTGCCTCGGTTGCCCGGCGATCGTTTGCAGGGCTCGGGCCGACTCGGCGAACATCGCATCGATCACGACCTTCATCTGTGCGGCGAAGACGCCGCGCAGTTCGGCCGGCAGGGTAAAGGTCACCATGAAATACGGCACCGGCAGGAGCCTTTCGCGCTGCCGCTCGGTCCACGCCGCCGTGCGACTGCCACCGCAGCGCGGGCACGCGCGGTGGTGGCAGCTGTGGTAGGCGAAGTCCACGCGCTCGCACGAGGCGCAGCGGTAGACGCGCCCGCCCAATGCGGGCGTGCGGCACATTGCGATCGCATCCAGAGCACGGCGTTGCGCCACGCTCAGCGGGTGCGCGCGGGCGTGGCTGGCGGCATGCGCCGCCAGCCAATCGGCCAAGGCCGACACGATGTGCTCCGATCAGATACCGTCGATCAAACGACTGATCGCCGCGCGGGCATGGGCCTCGTTGACGGCGGTCAAGTGCGTGTAGATGGCGGTGGTCTCGATGGAGGAGTGCCCCAGGAACTGGGCGATCAGCCGGATGCTCACTCCTTCTTCCATCAGGTGGGTGGCGTAGCTGTGACGCAGGGTGTGCGGGTGAGTATCTTTGGGCAGTTTGGCCACCGGCACGACCAGCCGCAGGCAGTTTTGAATCGAACCCACGCCCATCGGTTCGCTCGCCTGGGCCAGGCGCTCTCTCGCGCCGGGACCTTCGCGCCACCCCCGGCCCACGCCCGGGAACACCCAGCGCGGATGTCGGTGAGTGCGCCAGAACGCACGCAGTTCCTCGAGCATCGACTCGGGCAAGGGCACGTAGCGCTCCTTTTGTCCCTTGGTGCGATGCAGGTGCAGCCGGGACGGCTCACGCTTGATGTCGGTGACTTCCAGCGTCGTGGCCTCCCGGATACGCAGGCCGCACGCGTAGATCAACCGCACGATGGTGCGAAACCGCGGCTCGGTGATCGCTGCGAACAGGCGCGCCACTTCGGCGCGGGTGAGCACCGCGGGCAGGGTCTTGCGATCGGGTGAACGCACCAGGTCGAACAGCTTCCAGTCGTGTCCCAACAGCTTGCCATAGAAGTTGCGTAGGGCGCACACCGCCGTGCGCATCGTACTCGGACTGTAGTGATGCTCGGTTTTGAGCCGCAGCAGGTAGGCGCGCACCTGCGCCTCGTCCAGTTCGGCCGGATCACGCTTCACGTGTTCGGCGAGCTTGCGCAGGTAGCGCAGGTACTCGCTGCGGGTCGTGAAGGCCATGCTTCGCAACTTGAGCAACTCGGTGAAACGGACTAACGATTGATACTGTTCGGTGATGTCACGACGGAAGTCGCGACCTTTTCGGGTGGATCTGTTTTTTTTCATACCACACCTTGCCAACCAATCGGCAAAAGACAGCCTCATCCGTCGTGCGTCCCGAACGTCACACCCCACCCGCACCCCACCGCCGCGCAGCGGCTTGGTTCAACCAATCGCCGGAGACAAGGCCGACAAGTCGGCCTGTCTCAGCTTAGACGATGGGCATCAAATAAACCTACACCCGACTATGGAACTACAACGCTTCATTCGACAATCGCTGGTCGAGATCATGAAGGGCATCGAGGACGCTCAAAGTGACCTCAAAGGAAAGTCGCATAGCAGGATTTGTCCGCGTCTTTCGCCTGCGATTACACCCCATGGACACGATACACTGTTAGGGACAAGCACCGAGGCTGAACGTCCAATTCACCTTGTCGAGTATGACGTTGCCGTCGAGGTATCCGACAAAGGAAGAGAGGGCTCTCTCTCAGGCTCTGGTTCCATCGAAGTATTCAAAGTGAAGGCAGCGGGCTCGTCCGCCAGACGTGATCTGAAAGATGCCGCCCGACTTAAGTTTTCCATTCCGGTATCGTATCCGGAAATCGACGGCGATCCGGCCAATTCGTAGATGATATGACTCCACAGAGCAGAAGGCCCATCAAGTCGCCCGAGCCAACGAGCACCGCCGCTCCGCGGCGGTGCTCGCGGCTCAGCTAAATCGTTGGGCGAAAAAATGAAGATAGCGACGTATCTCCTTTTAGCGCTCGGAGCCATTCCCCTGATTCGATACGTCACCGCATTCCATGGCATGACGGATATGCTATCGAAGCTCCGTCATTTTGACGGTGGCTCGTTGGCTCGCGTGTGCGGATTCTTGGCCGCCCTTGCCGTGCTTGCCTACCCGTTGGTTTACCTCGGTAGTTTCGTTATCACGCTTTGGCAGCGCAACGCAGGCAATCGCGACTTGGCTCTTGCTTCCTCGGCATTACCGATCGTCTACATCATCGCTGTCATTCTGCTCGTGATCGTTTACGTTCAAAGCGCGGAAGGCGGCATGTGAGGACAAAAAGGCCCAACCCCGAGAGTTTGGAGGCCCGAAAAGGGGTCAGGCTTTGAGTATTTGTGGTTGAACCTCGGTCCCCGCGT
>CBFGUO010000092.1:0-3214 GCA_965652375.1 uncultured Opitutus sp. | reverse complement strand
TACCACACCAGCGTGGTGTTCGCCGTGTTCGTGCCGGGCGTGCCGCACCTGCCTCTCAGCCCACCGTCAGCCGGGCTGTAGCCAGGCAAGCCAGCGGCACGCCGGCGAGCGGCGGCCCTACAATCACGCGGTATGCGCGCGGTTTACGATCGGAGTGTGAAATAGCTCGTCGAGGGCAGGGGAGGGCACCCGGCGCCGCCTCGCGCTGCTTAACGAGCTGTCGCGTTTGGGTTGCGATAAGCGCCGCGCCCGCCGCGAACCGTCCGATCCTAATGATTTCCCCCGGGGCATGATGCGGGGGTTTCAGAGGTTGACGGCGCTTGGGGCGATCCCCTACGACCTCTCTTTCCCGTCCTTACCAGCATCGAAACGACCGACATGTCCCGGGTATTAAACCTTCGCAATTCCGCCCTCCTCCTTCTCGCCAGCGCCGCCACGGCGTTCGCCGCAGGTGATGGTTCCGGCGTGTCGCCGCGGGCAGAGCCCCTGTTCTTCAACGGCGCCTTCACCAACTCGATCATCACGGGCTGGGCATTTACCGGTCTCATCCTCCTGCTGTTGATCTGGATGGTCGGCAAACCGTCCATCCGTCCGTCCAAAGGCCAGGCCGTCATGGAAGCCCTCATCACCGGCCTGCGCGATCTCTTCGAACCCATCGTCGGCAAAAAGGCCTTCCCGGCCGCCTTCCCGCTGCTGGCCACACTCTTCATCTTCATTCTCGTCAACAACTGGATGGGGCTCATCCCCGGCGTCGGCACCATCGGCTGGCACGGCGTCGATGCCGCCGGCCACGAGCACTTCACCCCGCTCATCCGTCCCTTCACCGCCGACTTCAACGGCACGATCGCGCTCGCGCTCCTCTCCTTCGGCGCCTGGGCCATCATCGTCTTCAAATACGCCGGCCCGAAGGTCCTGCTCGTCGACCTCTTCGGCAACAAGGCCGAGAAATCCGAGACCCCCGGCTGGCTGTATCCCATCCTTTCGCTGGTGTTCCTCGTCGTCGGTTTCATCGAGGTGTTCTCGATCGTGATCCGTCCCTTCACGCTTTCGGTTCGACTCTTCGGCAACATCTTCGGTGGTGAAAACCTCCTCCACGGCACCTACTTCTTTTTCATCTTCTATTTCATGGAGCTGCTCGTGGGTCTCATCCAGGCCACCGTCTTCACGCTCCTGAGCGCCGTCTACATCGGCCTCATCTGCAACCACGGCGACGACCACGACCACGAAGAAGGACACCACGCCGAGGCTCACTAAGACTTTACCGTCGGGAGCATGCCCAGAGCGTGCACGGCGGCAACTGCAACCAAACCATCCAACCCACCCATCAATATGTTCCTCGCTGAAATCACCGGCAATCTCGCCTCTGGTCTCGGTCTGCTCGGCGCCGCCATCGGCGTGGGCCTTATCGGCTACAAGGCCGCTGAAGCCGTCGGCCGCAATCCCGGCGCCTCCGGCAAGATCCTCGTCCAGGCCATCATCGGTATGGCCCTCGCGGAAGGTCTCGGCATCCTCGCCCTCTTCCTCGCCTGATCCCCAGGTTTTCTTCAACCGCGCCGGTCGCTCTTCCAAACGCTCGGCGCGGTCCCTTTTCCTCTTCCCGTCTCCTCATTCATCTCCCGTTATGCTGAACCCTCTCATCCTCGCCGTCACCGAAGCGGAAGCCTCCCAAGGCGTGCTGGAACAGATCGGACTCGGACACTTCGGCATCGAAGGACGCTACATCATTTTTCAGCTGATCGGCTTCCTGATCTTCTTTGCGGTCGCATACTACAAGATCATCAAGCCCATCATCGGCACGATGGAGGAGCGGCAGGCCAAGATCGACGCCGGCATCCAGCACGCCGAGGAGATGAAGGCCAAGCTCGACGCCGCCCAGCTCGAAAGCGCCCAGATCATCAAGCAGGCCCAGGTCGAAGCGACCAAGGTCGTCGATGAGGCTCGCAGGTCGGCCAAGGCCTTCCTCGAGAAGCAGACCCAGGAAGCCACCGCCAAGGCCCAGGAAATCATCACCAAGGCCCAGCACGCCACCGAGCTCGAGCACCGCAAGATGATCGCCGAAGCCCGCGGCGAAATCGCCCGCCTCGTCGTCGCCACCACCCGTCAGGTCCTCGCCAAGGAACTCTCCGCCGACGACCGCCAGCGCTACAACGAAGCCGCCGCCAAGGAGCTCACCGTCGCCTGAGCATCCGCCTCTTTCAGCTTTTCAGATTTCAGCTTTTAAGCGTTTTCCCAAGTGGCCACTTCCAAGCAATCCGCCCAACTCGCCAAACAGCTCGCCGAGCTGAGCCTGGGATCCGACGGGGCCGTCGACGCCGAACGCGTTGCCGGTGTGCTCGCCTACCTCGAGAAGCACCCGCCCGCCCAGCCGCTCGCCGTGCTCAAGGCCTACCAGCGCCGCATTGCGCAGGAACTCGCCAAGTCCAACGCCGTCGTCGAGCACGCCGGCGCGATCTCCGACGAGGTGCTCGCCGCCATCGGCGGCGCCCTCACCCAGAAATACGGCCGCCCGGTCGCCGCCACCGCCCGCCGCAACGACGACCTCATCGCCGGCCTGCGCGTGCGCATTGCCGACGACGTTTACGAATCCACCGTCAGCGGCCAGCTCGACGCCCTCGCGGCCTCCGTCTGAAATCCCGCCACCTCCTTTAGCCAACCAACCTCCCACAAACCTCAACCGCGCCCCGCGCAGCCATGAGCACCGTCCTCGAACAAATCGAATCCCAAATCGCCAACCTCTCCAACAAGGCGGTCAAGAAGAACACCGGCACCATTCGCACCGTCGCCGACGGCGTGGCCAAGATCGATGGCCTCTCCGACGTGATGTATAACGAGATGGTGCAGTTCCCCGGCGGGGCCATCGGCATCGCGCTCAATCTCGAGGAGGACGAGGTCGGCTGCGTCGTCCTCGGCGACGTCTCCCAGCTCAAGGAAGGTGACGAGGTTCTCACCACCGGTCGCCTGCTCTCCGTTCCCGTCGGCAAGGGCCTGCTCGGCCGCACCGTCGACGCCCTCGGCAATCCGGTCGACGGCAAGGGCCCGATCGAGGCCAAGGAAACCTACCCGGTCGAACGCATCGCCCCCGGCATCATCGCCCGCAAGTCGGTCGACCAGCCGCTCTTCACCGGCATCCAGGCGATCGACTCCATGATCCCGATCGGCCGCGGCCAGCGCGAGCTCATCATCGGCGACCGCGGCACCGGCAAGACCACCATCG
>CBFGUO010000091.1:0-4205 GCA_965652375.1 uncultured Opitutus sp. | reverse complement strand
CGCGGTTGCCCGAGGTGGACCGCGGCCTCCGGACGCGGTTGCCCGAGGTGGACCGTGGCCTCCGGACGCGGTCGGCATTGGAGTGGATCCGCCAGCTCGTGCGCCTACCAGGATCAACGCCGTCCAGAGGCTGGCGTCCACCCATGGCGTTCGCCCTCGTCCTCGCCTTCGCCCTCGCTGCCACCACCGCGCCCCGCGCCCACGCCGCCACCGCCGGCCCGCTCCTGCTCGACGCCGCGCTGGCCGACAGCGCCATCGTCGCCGTCGGTGAACGCGGCCTCATCCGCCGCTCCACCAACGGCGGCCGGACCTGGACCGACACGGACACCGTCGTCCCGACCACCCTGTGCGCCGTCAGCTTCGCCGACGCCCGCAACGGCTGGGCCGCCGGTCACGGCGCCGTCATCCTGCGCACCACCGACGGCGGCGTGTCATGGCAGCATCAATACACCGGCCCCGATCCCGAGTCACCCTTCCTCGACCTGCTGGCGCTCGACGCCGGGCATGTCATCGCGATCGGCGCCTTCGGCGCGTATTACGTCAGCCATGATGCCGGCGCCCACTGGGAGCAGGAATTCATCCTCGAGGAGGACATGCACCTCAACCGCATCACCCGCCTCACCGACGGCACCCTCTTCCTCGCCGGCGAGATGGGCACCCTCCTCCGCTCCACCGATCGCGGCGCCACCTGGGAAACGCTCTCCACCGACGACGACGGTTCGCTCTACGGCGTGCTCGAACTCGCGGATCACACCCTGCTCGCCTACGGTCTGCGCGGACGCGTCTATCGGAGCAACGATCGCGGCGACACCTGGAAGCCCGTAAAAACCCCGGGCACCGGCCTGCTCATGACCGGCATCGAACTGCCCTCCGCCCGCACCGTCATCCTGGCCGGCCAGGCCCGCACCTGGTGGACGAGCCACGACGGCGGTCGCACCTTCACGGCCCCTACCGACACCACCGCCGGCATCGCCGAACTCCTCCTCACCCCCGGCGGCCACCTCCTCACCTTCGGCGAAAACGGCGCCCAACCGGCACCTTAATCCGGATAGTTCACACTCTCATGGGAAACCGCTTACACCGTGTAACTGTAGGGCTGCCGCTTGCCGGTACGCCGCATCTGCCTCTCGGCGCACCATCAGCCTGCGGCACGCCGACAAGCGGCGGCCCTACACCGTGAATCCTGAGGGCCAATAGAACAAATGCCCCTCCTGCCCCGCGGCCTCCATGACCTCCGTGCCTCCTCCGTGTCCTCTGTGACTCAATCCCGATGAAGCAGCGCCTCACTGCCCTCCTCGAATCCTTCGTCTTCGGCCATCGCGGCCCGCTGGTCATCGCTTTCGCCGCACTCACCGTGGTCATGGCGATCTTCACGGCGCGCACGCACGTGGATGCGAGCTTCAGGAAATCGCTGCCGCTCGAACACCCCTACATCCAGACCTTCACCCAATACGAAGCCGACTTCGGCGGCGCCAACCAGGTGCTCATCGCACTCATGGCGCGCGACGGTGAGGACATCTTTACACCCGAATTCTTCGCCGCCCTACGCGAAGCCACCGACGCCGTTTTCTTCCTGCCCGGCGTCGACCGCGCCCAGGTCCAGTCGCTCTTCACCCCCAACGTGCGCTACGTCGAGGTCATCGATGGCGGCTTCGCCGGCGGCAATGTCATCCCCGCCGACTTCACACCTACCCCGGACAACTTCGCACGGGTGAAGGAAAACATCATCAAGTCGGGCAAACTCGGCCAACTCGTCGCCAACGATTTTTCCGGGGCCATCATCAGCGCGCAGCTCCTCGAGGTCGATCCCGTCACGGGCGAACGCATCGACTACATCGCCGTCGCCGAGGCCCTCGAACAGAACATCCGCGGACAGTTTTCCGGCTGGGCCGTCGACGTTCGCCTCGGCGTGCACATCATCGGCTTCGCCAAAGTCATCGGCGACATCTCCGACGGTGCCCAAAACGTGCTCTTCTTCTTCGCCGTCGCCTTCGTCATCACCGGCCTGCTCATCCTGTTCTATTCCCAGTCGCTGAAGCTCACCGCCCTCACCCTGGGCTGCGCCTTCATCGCCGTGATCTGGCAGCTCGGCGTACTCAACGCCTTCGGTTTCGGTCTCGATCCCTACTCGATTCTCGTTCCCTTCCTCATCTTTGCCATCGGCGTGAGTCATGGCGTGCAGATGATGCGCGCCTACCGGGCGGAGGCCTTTGCCGGCCACACCAGCGTCGAGGCCGCCCGCGCCGCCTTCCGCCAATTACTCGTGCCCGGCGGCGTGGCGCTGCTCACCGATACCCTCGGCTTCGTCACGATGCTCATCATCAAGATCGAGGTCATCCGCGAACTCGCCATCACCGCCTCGCTCGGCGTCGCCGTCATCATCATCACCAATCTCTTCCTGCTCCCCATCCTGCTCTCCTTCGTCGAGCTGCCCGACCACTATCGGGAAAAGATTTCCGGCCGTCGTGAACGCACCGACGCCGCCTGGAAAAAGATCTGTCTCGTCATGCGTCCCGGGATCTCCGCCGCCATTGTGCTGACCTGTCTTTGCCTCGGTTGGTGGGCCTTCGGCCAGTCCCAAAAAGTCCGCATCGGAGACCTCCACGCCGGCGTGCCGGAGCTGCGCCAAAGCTCCCGCTACAACGAGGACAGCCGCACCATCACCCAAAAGTTTTCCATCGGCGTCGACATCCTCAAAGTCATCGCCGAAGGCGGGCCCAACGCCTGCGTCGACTACGACGTGGTCACGCTCATGGATACCTTCCAGGGCCACATGAGCCAGGTGCCCGGCGTGCAGTCGATCATCAGCCTCACCTCGGTGGCCAAGACCGTGAACGCCGGCTGGAACGAAGGCTCGCTCAAATGGCGCATTCTGCCCGCCAACCCGCAGGCCCTCGCCCAGGCCGTGTCCCCGATCGAGACCGCCACCGGCCTGCTCAACGCCGATGGCAGCGTGATGCCCATCCTCATTTTTCTCACCGACCACCGCGCCGAAACCCTCACCCGTGTCACCGACGAGGTGAAGGCCTTCGCCGCGGCCCACCCGTCCGACAAAGTCACCTTCCGCCTCGCCAGCGGCAACGCCGGCGTGATGGCCGCCACCAACGAGGTCGTCGCAGCCGCCCAGTACCCCATCGTCTTCTGGGTCTTCGGCGCGGTGATCACGCTCTGCCTCATCACCTTCCGCTCGGTGCGCGCCACGCTTTGCATCGTTCTGCCACTGCTGCTCGTCAGCTATCTCGGCTATGCGCTCATGGTCGCGCTGCAGATCGGCCTGAAAACGTCGACCCTCCCGGTTGTCGCGCTCGGCGTCGGCATCGGCGTCGACTATGGCATTTACATCTTCTCCCGCTTCATGGCCGCGCGGGCGGAGGGCAAGGCCTTCGAGGATGCCATGTTCGAAGCCTTCGTGCGCACCGGCAGCGCGGTAGTCTTCACCGGCCTCACCCTGGCGATCGGCGTAAGCACCTGGATCTTTTCCGAGCTGAAGTTCCAGGCCGACATGGGCGTCCTGCTCACCTTCATGTTCCTGGTCAACATGCTCGCGGCGATCGTCATCCTCCCCGCCCTCGCCCGCTGGCTCTTCGCCAGCCGCAATCCGCTGTAGGGGTGCCGAGTGGTAGTCAGCGTCTCTCAGCGTTCATAAAACCTGGTTCGATCTTTGCCCTGAACGGCAACCGCTTATGCAGGTCCCCATGTCGACGAGGCGATCGTTAACAGAACTCGAACAGCGGCTACTCAAACGCTTGTTTCGCTCCCTCCGTGCCGCGCAGCGGTACTCCATCTCTCAACTTTGGCGTTCGATGGAAATGAGCACTTGCGGACCAGACCTTTTGAGATAGCGTCCTCTGATGTCTCACCCGAGCGTTTATCTCGCCGAAGAGGCTCTCGCGCTTCCGGCCGATCAGCGGCGAATGCTCGCCAAATTGCTGATGGACAGTGTCCAAGAAGATGGTCGGACCGACGATGAGATCCGCAGTGCACTGCTCTCCCGGCTCGAAGATCTGCGTGTTGGCCGGGACCCGGGCATGTCCTTCGAAGAGGTTTTCGGGGAAAAGGCATGAACGTTCGGTTCAGCTCGGTCTTTAAGCGAGACCTGCTGGAGGCCGAGACCCGTTACGCGACGATTTCAGACAAGCTGGGCGACGACCCCCCGGCGACAACTAGACCCCGCCATTGACGACAATTAAAACCCGCCATTGATG
>CBFGUO010000090.1:0-5381 GCA_965652375.1 uncultured Opitutus sp. | reverse complement strand
CGGCATGCCGCACCTGCCTCTCGGCTCTCCTTCAGCCTGCGGCATGCCGACAAGCGGCAGCCCTACATCGCGCGGTGTCGACGATTTCCCTTCGGAGGGTGAAATATCCGGGGTAAGAGCCGTCAGGCTGACGGCCTGTTTCCTGGTCAGTGCACTGTCCGCTATCGCGCAATCCGCCCTGCCCACCACTGCGCCCAATTTCGGCGGGGCGCGCATCGAGCCCAATCGCGCCGAGACCATTGCCCGTCCGCTGCGTTACCGACCCGACGGCACCGACTTCGTGGCAGTCGCCGGTGACGGGCATTTCAACCGTCCGCTCTACGCCGCGCGCACCGCCTTTCGCGTCGATGCGGGCGACCGACCCGAGTTCGCCCTCAATCTGCCGCGTAAAGGTGGCGTCCTGCGCCTCGGGATAAGCGGTCCGCAACCGCTGTGGCTGCACGAAGCCGCCAAGGTCGACATGCGCTACCGTCCCGGCAGCGTCATCTACACCATCTCCGATCCCACCCTCGACGCCACGACGCTCACCGTCACGGCCCAGGCCGTGCGCGAACAGACCGCCGCGCTCTGGCGGGTCGAAGTTGATGGGCCGCTCCCCGGCGATCTGGTCTGGGCCTTCACCGGCGGTCACCATCGCTCCGCCAACGAACGCAACGGCGACATCATTGCCGGCCGCGACCCGGCCGAGATCATGACGCCCACCCGCGCCGAAGCCGAAGGCAACACGATCGCCGCCGGCTTCGACCGCTACGTCGATCGCGCCGGCGCCTTCGACTTCCTCATGTCGCCGCGCGGTTCGACCGGTGCGGTCGAGTACGAGGCCTGGGACGATGTGCCGGATCCCGCTGCCTGGACAGCGGATCGATCCGCGCTCGCCGCCCCTGTATTCCAAGGACGGATACTACTCACCCCCGGCGAGCCCGCCCTCCTCGGCATCTATGCCACCACGGCCGACGCCACGTTCACGACCGCTGACCTCCCGGTGCTTTGGGCGGAAACCGAGACTGCCCGCGCCGCGCTCGCTGCGCGGGTCGCGGTGGACACGCCCGACCCTTTCCTCAACGCCCTGCCGGGCGCCCTGCTCGTCGCGGCCGACGCGGTGTGGCAACCGCCGCACGTCATGCACGGCGCCATCGCCTGGCGGCTGCCGCTGCTCGGCTGGCGCGGACCGGCCGCGCTCGATACGCTGGGTTGGCACGATCGCTTCCGCGCCTACGCATGCCACTGGATCGCGCAGCAGAACACCGATCCCACCGACTTTCCCGATCCGCCCGCCGCCGACCCCGCCAAGAACCTCGCCACCGACGACTGGCGTGCGCTGCACGGCTACGGCTCCATCCCGGCACGGCACTACGACATGGCACTCGGTTTCGTCGACCTGGTGCTGCGCCACCTCAGGTGGACCGGCGATCCCGAGTTCGCCCGCGAAATCTGGCCCTTCTTGGAGCGCCACCTGGAATGGGAAAAACGCTGCTTTGACCGCGACGGCCTCTACGAGGGTTACGCCGCCATCTGGGCCAGCGACGCGCTCACCTACAACGGCGGCGGGACGGCGCACGCCTCGGCCCTGAACTATTGGCACCGCGTCATGGCGGCGCAGATCGCCGCCCTCATCGGCGAGGATCCCGCTCCACACGCCGCCGAAGCCGAGCGTATCCACGCCGCCATGATGGAGCGGCTGTGGGATGAACGCAGCGCGACGATCGCCGAATACGTCGAACGCGCCGGGCTGCAACGACCACATCGTTCCGCCGCTCTCTGGACCGTTTATCATACGATCGATTCTCACGTCCTGACTTCCGACCAGGCCCTGCGTTTGGCCGAAACGCTGGATCTCCGGGGCGGACGCATTCCAGTCATCGGCCCGGGCGTGCCGGAGGGCGGCTGGGTGCTGCCGACGACGACCTGGCAGCCGTATGAGTGGAGCCTCAACAACGTGGTGCCGTCCGAGAACGCGCACACGGCGCTTGCGCTTTGGCAGGCCGGTCGCGCCGACCTTGCCTGGTCCCTGTGGCAGGGCACGGTGCTCGATGCGATGTATCTCAGCCAGTCGCCCGGCAACATCCCCAATCTGTCGCACTACGACGTACACCGCCGCGAAACCTACCGCGATTTCGGCGATCCGATCGGCACCTTTTCGCGAGCCTTGGTCGAGGGTCTGTTCGGCGTGCGGCCCGACGGTTTGGCGGGGGAACTCAAGCTCGCCCCGGGCTGGCCCGCGGATTGGAACCACGCGTCGATCCGCACGCCGGATTTCACCTGGACCTATCGCCGCGAGGGCGAGGCCGATCATTGGACCTGGACCGGATATCTGCCCGGCACCCGTTCCGTCACCTTTCGATTGCCGGCGCGCGGACAGTGCGAGCGTGCGACGGTCAACGGCGCGGCGCTTTCCGGCGTAGCCACCGAACGCGATGCCCGCGGCCAGGGTTGGGTTGAATTCACTGTGCCGGTGCAGGCCCAAATCGAGGTCGAAGTGGTGTGGTCGGGCGAAGCGTCCCGCCCGCAGGACGAGCGCTTGCACGGCTTGTTGCCTCACACGGAGTTTCCCATGGTCGAGCCCATCCCGTTGGGCCTGCGTTGGGAGCCAGTCTCGTTGAAGGGAATCTACAACGACTCGGTCGACGCCCTCTTTTCGCATGAGTACCTCGCCCCGCGTTCGCCGCATGTTTCGCTCAGCCTGCCCAAGCAGGGCATTGGCAGTTGGTCCGATTTCCGTGGCCACGCCGAACTCGATGACGACGGCCTGCGCGCCGCTGCCGCGGCGGGGCAGGGGACGGTGCAGATACAGAGCGGGGACAGCTTCGCGATTCCGAGTGTCGCCGAAGCGTCCAACGTCGCCTTCGTTTCCTGGTGGGAAAACTTTCCGCGCGAACTCAGCGTCCCGCTCACCGGCCGTGCGCGTCAGTTGCTGGTACTGGTGGCGGGTTCGACCAGTCCCATGCACAGCCGCATCGACAACGGCGAGATCGAGGTTGTCTACGCCGACGGATCACGCGCCGTGTTGCCGCTGCACAATCCCACGACGTGGTGGCCCATCGAGCGCGACTACGTGATCGACGACTACGCCTTTGCCCGTCGCTCACCTGTTCCCTGGCGGGTCGAGCTTGGCACCGGTCGTTTCTACCTGCCGGACGGCTATGGCGGCCGTCCCCAAGGCGGCGCCGCCACCGTGCTTACGCTGCCGCTGAACCCGCAAAAGGATCTACAGACCCTGACCGTTCGCGCGCTTTCCACCGAAGTGGTGATAGGTTTGATGGCCGCTTCCCTTGCCCGATGAAACGTGGGCAGCCATTAGCCAACGATGCTCGGCCAGAAGAGGCAGTAGCTGCAGGGCCGGCGCTCGTCGCCGTGCCGCGGTGGAGGGGGCGTCGGAGCGACAGGGCGGCTGAGAGGCAGATGCGGCGTGCCGCAAGCGGCAGCCCTACAATTGCAGTTCAGTCGACGACCGGTCGGTGTGTAGTGTGAGCTCACTTGGCCCGTCTTTGATTCCCAGAATCGTCAATTTTATGATCCGCTCCGTAGTAGTTTGCCTTTCCTTGGTTTTCACGTCGCTTACCGCCCGGGCTGCCGACACGGCCTACCTCTTCACCTATTTCACCGGCAACGGCACTGACGGCCTGCACCTGCTGTGGAGCGAGGACGGCCTCAAATGGCAGCCCCTCAACGATGGCCGCTCCGTCCTGCCGGCCACCATCGGCACGGGTGAAAAACTCATGCGCGATCCCTGTGTCGTCCGCGGGCCCGAGGGCACCTACCATATGGTCTGGACGACCGGCTGGAACGAAAACCACATCGGCTACGCGTCCACGACCGACTTCATTCACTGGTCACAACCGCGCGCCATTCCCGTCATGGCCCACGAATCGACGGTGCGAAACTCCTGGGCGCCCGAGGTGTTTTACGACGAGCAGGCGGAAGAGTTCGTCCTCTTCTGGGCGTCGACGATCCCCGACCGCTTTCCCGAGACCGCCGCCAGCTCCGAAAGCGCCTACAACCATCGCATGTATGCGACCACGACGAAGGACTGGCAGACCTTCACACCCACGCGCCTGTTCTACGATCCGAGCTTCAGCGTGATCGACGCCACCTTCCTGCGCGACGCCGCCGGCGAGCTGCACTGGATCGTGAAGGACGAGACGGTCAACCCGCCCAAAAAGCACCTGCGCGTTGCCCCCGCCGCCTCCGCCCAGGGACCCTTTGGCGAACTGGGTCCGCCCATCACCCCCGACGGTCTTTGGGTTGAAGGGCCGACCGCCTTCCTGGCCAATGACGCCGCCCTTCTGCTCTACGATGCGTATCGAGATCGGCACTACGGTGCACTGCGTTCGACCAACCTGCGCGACTGGGAGGACGTTTCGGATCAGCTCGAGCTTCCCTTCGAGGGCACGCCGGAACGCGTGCGCCATGGCACCGTTATCTCCGTTCCGCGCGAGGTGGTGGACCGCCTGCGCGATCCCCGCCGCTGGCCCGAACGCTACGTCACGTTTGATGCCCCCGCGTCGCACTTCACCTCGGCCGCCCCGCTGGGCAACGGTCGCCTCGGCGCCATGCCTTTTGGTGATCCGACGCACGAGCGCGTTGTGCTCAACGAATCCGGCATGTGGTCCGGCTCGCCGCAGGATTCCGACCGGCCCGCCGCCGCCGCCGTGCTGCCGGAGATCCGCCGTCTCCTGCTCGCCGGGGACAACGCCGCAGCCGAGAAGCTGGTGGCGGAAAATTTCACTGCCGCCGGCGCAGGCTCCGGCCGCGGTCGCGGCGCGAGCGAACCCTACGGTTCCTATCAGCTGCTCGCCGATTTGTGGCTCGACTTCGAGGTGCCGGCCGACGCTCCGGCCGTGACCGATTACGAACGTCACCTCGACCTCGCCGACGCAATCGCGCTCACCGTTTATACCCGCGACGGCGTGACCTTTCGCCGGGAGAGCTTCGTCAGTCAGCCGCATGAGGTCTTCGTCACGCAACTCACCGCCGACCGTGGCGGGCAAATCAGTTTCACACTGCGGCTCGACCGTCCCGAGCGCTTCACCACCGTCGCCACCACCGATGGCCTGCTGCTCACCGGTCAGCTCAACGACGGCCGCGAGGGCGGGGCAGGGGTGCGTTTTGCCGCCGGGGTAAAATTGCAGGTGCGCGGCGGCACCGTCACGCCCGGTGAGGATGGTACGATCCGGGTCGAGCAAGCCAACGCCGTCACGCTGCTCGCTGCGGGCATCACCGACATGCACAGTTTCGCGGGCCGCCGCGCCGACGATCCTGCCGCGGCAGTAACCGCCGATCTTGAGGCTGCCGCCGCCGTGTCCTATTCGGTCCTGCGCAACAGTCATGTCGCGCAACACCGCGCGCTGTTCGACCGCGTTGCCCTGCACCTGGACGGGCCG
>CBFGUO010000089.1:0-5934 GCA_965652375.1 uncultured Opitutus sp. | reverse complement strand
GCGTAAGCTTCCCGAATGCCAATTTGATGAAGATGGCGCATTAACTGCTATCGATCGTCGCAATGATCTTCATGAACGAAGGGGCGATGCGATGAGCGACCTGTTGGACAGTAGACAACTGCTGGCCTTTACGACACTTGCGCGGCACGGCAGCTTCACCAGTGCGGCGAAGGAGTTGTTTCTGACCCAGTCGGCCGTGAGTCACGCGATCAAGTCGCTGGAAACCGACCTGGGGGTGCGGGTATTCGACCGGGTGGGTAAAAAGGCGCACCTCACGCTGGCCGGGGAAAAGTTGCTGGGACATGCCGACCGAATCCTGCGGGAGATGCACGACGCCCGCAGCGGCATCGAGGAACTGCAGAACTGGGGACAGTCGCGCCTGCGCGTGGGCGCTAGCACCACGGCCTGCCAGTATTTGCTGCCGGGGGTGCTGCGGGAGTTCAAACAGAGCTTCCCGGAATGTGTGATCCGGGTGGAGCCGGCCGACAGTCCGGAGATGGGCGAGGCCCTGCGCGCGAACGAGATCGACCTGGCACTGATGTTGAAGCCACCGAGCCGCGAGGACATCGAGTTTCGGGCGGTCTTCACTGACGAGCTCGAGATGTATGTCGCGCCCATGCACCCGTGGGCGTCGCGCAAGCCGGGTGGTCTCACGATCGAAGACCGCAATCGCGAAACCTTCGTGCTGTATAACAAAGGCACCTACACCTACCGGATGGTGACCGAGTACCTCAGCTCGGCCGGCGTGGTGATGCACAACCCGATCGAGATGGGCAGCATGGAGGCCGCCAAGGAACTCGTGAAGATCGGCCTGGGCGTGGGCATCTTTGCCCGTTGGGTGGCACGCAAGGAACTCGACGAAGGTTCGCTGGTGTGCCTGCCCCTGGGCGAAGCACCGCTGCGGCGCGAGTGGGGCTTCGGTCACCTGCGCGGGCGATCGCTGGGGTTGGCCGAGGAAACCTTCCTGGGCCTGTTCGAGGCCGCGGCCGAGACGCTCGATCTGGCCCTGCCCGGTGGTGGTTGATGTGCGCAACGCACGCCACGGCTGGTCGCGGCCGCGCGATCATGAACGGCGCGAATCAAAAAACATAAAACCATGCGTCGGACAAAACATCGCCCGGCCCGCGCGGGCATAGAAGCCGCTCAATGTGGCCAGTGAGTCTGCACGCGGTGCGCCGACCTTCGGCGGGCCGCAATCTCTGTCCCATTTCTCCGCATGTCTTCCGAGAATCTCAACGTCTTCGCTTTCAAGCGCGCCAACATTCGCACGCTGCACCTCACGTGGTTTGCGTTCTTCCTCACCTTCATGGTGTGGTTCAACCACGCGCCGCTGGTGTTGCAGATCCGTGATGCCTTCACGCTGACCGACGCGCAGTGGAAGGCGCTGCTGTTCCTCAACGTCGCGATGACCATCCCGGCGCGCATCGTAATCGGCATCCTTGTCGACAAATACGGGCCGCGACACGTCTATGCGCTGCTCTTGTGGATCGCCGGCATCCTGTGCGCGTTGTTCGCCTTTGCCGACTCGTTCGAGATGCTGGCGCTGATGCGTTTCCTCATGGGCTTTGTCGGCGCGGGTTTCGTGATCGGCATCCGGCTCATCGGCGAATGGTTCCCGGCGCGTCAGGTGGGCCTGGCCGAGGGCATCTACGGCGGCTGGGGCAACTTCGGCTCCGCCGCCTCGGCCATGTTGCTGCCGTCGCTGGCCCTGTGGTACGGCGGCGACGAGGGCTGGCGTTACTCGATTCTCACGACCGGCGTGCTGGCCTTTGTCTGGGGCATCGTCTTTTTCCTGCGGGCCCGCAACACGCCGGAGGGGTCGACGTATTTCAAGCCGAAGAAATCCGGCGGGCTCGAGGTCAGTTCGCGGCGCGATTTCTGGTTTCTGCTCGGCATGAACATTCCGATGTATGCGGCGTTGGCGGTGCTCACCTGGCGCCTCTCACCGACGAACGTGAACCTCATCTCCCACGGTGCGGCCAACCTCATCTACGGCGGACTCGTCGGACTCTACGTCTTCCAGGCCTGGCAAATTTACCTCGTCAACAAGGACATGCTCACGCACGGCGTCGACGAGTCGCAGCGTTATCCGTTTCGGCAGGTGGCCATCCTGAACGTGAATTACTTTGTGACCTTCGGCTCGGAGCTGGCGGTGGTATCGATGCTGCCGTTCTTCTTCATCGACACCTTCGGGCTCGATTCACGGCTGGCCGGCCTGCTGGCAGCCGGATTCGCCTTCATGAACCTCGTGGCGCGTCCGGCGGGCGGAGTCATCAGTGACAAGTTTGGCCGCAAGAAAACCATGTTGATCCTGATCGGCGGACTCGCTGCCGGCTACGTCACCATGTCGCTCATCAACAGCGCGTGGCCGGTGGTGCTCGCCGTGGCGGCGACGATGATGTGCTCGTTCTTCGTGCAGGCGGGGGAGGGCGCGGTGTTCGCGCTCGTGCCGCTGGTGAAGCGACGCATGACCGGCCAGATCGCCGGCATGACCGGAGCCTACGGCAACGTGGGCGGCGTGTGTTTCCTCACGATCTTCAGCCTCCCGTCGGTGAGCAACGCGACCTTCTTCCTCGTTATCGCCGCGTCTTCGCTGCTCGCCTTCGGCGCCTCGCTCTTCCTCGACGAACCCGCCGGTCACACCGTCGAGGTGTTGCCGGACGGCACGGTGCAACTGATCGAGGTGGCGTGATGGGGCCTGGGCACTGGGTGCTGGGGGCTGGGGATGGGTGGCCGGCAGTCGGTGGCCGCATAGCTCGCCCTGTAGGGCTGCCGCTTGTCGGCACGCCGCAGCCTGACCGAGGGCTGGGAGGCAGGTGCGGCATGCCGCAAGCGACAGCCCTACAATTTCAGGATGTACACAGCCTCCCTTTGGCGTCTTGTTTGTCCGGGCTGACCGGATGGGGAACGGCCGCTCATTCCGACGCCGTTCTCACGATCCACCTATAGCGTTGCCCGCGATGAAACCGGTCCTGCAGGATCGCGCCGTGCCCCTTCCTCTCCGGAATCATCTGCGCGTGCAGGCGACGACCGCGTGCCTGCGCGGACTCAAGCCGGCCAACGACGACTGCCTCGGCGTGCGCATTCCGGACGAGCCGCTCCTCACCACCAAGGGCGTCGTCGCGGTCATCGCCGATGGGGTGAGTGTGGCGGAAAAGGGCCGGGACGCCGCCGAAATCTGCGTGCAGGGATTTCTCAACGACTACTACGACACGCCCGATGCGTGGAGCGTGACGACCGCCGCCCAGAAGGTACTCAACGCCCTCAACCGCTGGCTCTATCAACTGGGGCAGAGTTACACCCAGGCGAGTCGCGGATTCGTGACGACGCTCAGCGTACTCGTGATCAAGGGCAACACGGGCCATCTCTTTCACGTCGGCGACTCGCGCATCGGTCGCGTGCGCGACGGGGAATGGGAATGGCTCACGCGCGACCATACGGCGCGCCTCAGCGATGAGCATCGTCAGCTCACGCGGGCGATGGGCCTCGATGTGAAACTCGATGTCGACTACCGCCAGGTCACGGTGCGCGAGGGTGATGTGTATTGCCTCACCACCGACGGCGCGCACGAGTGGTTGCCGGAGCCCGAGATCGCGAAGCTCGCGACCGCCTCGACCGTCGCTAACGGGAGCGACGTTGACGAACCTGCCGCGCGCATTACGCAGGCGGCGCTGGCTCGTGGGAGCACCGACAACACCTCGGCCATCGTGGTGCGGGTGGAGGAATTGGCGGAGATCCGGGGCGAAGAAGTCTATCGTCAGGTGAAACAGCTTCCCTTTCCGCCGGAGTTGTCGGCCGGGATGATCATCGACGGCTACGAGGTGGAGCAACAGCTCGAAGCCTC
Source organism: uncultured Opitutus sp. (assembly GCA_965652375.1). GTDB lineage: Bacteria > Verrucomicrobiota > Verrucomicrobiia > Opitutales > Opitutaceae > Actomonas. Next base: position 2,090 of record CBFGUO010000089.1, on the reverse strand, counting down.
GGCGCGCAGCCAGGTTTATCTGGTGCGCGACACCGCCACCCGGCAGTTGCGGGTGATGAAGACCCCGTCGGTCAACTACGAGGACGACACGGCCTATCTCGAGCGCTTCGCGATGGAGTCGTGGATCGCCAAGTGCGTCGACAGTCCGCATGTCGTGAAGCTGCTGTCGGAGCCGGGGCGGCAGCGTTTTCTCTACAACCTTTTCGAGTTCGTCGAAGGCCCGACGCTGGCGAAGTGGATGGATCAGAATCCGCAGCCGGAGGTGCGAGCCGTGCGCACGATCGCCGGCCAGATCGTCAAAGGGCTGCGCCTGATGCACCGGCGCGAGTTGCTGCATCAGGATCTCAAGCCCGACAACATCGTGCTTCACCCCGAGCGGGGCGCGGTGCTCATCGACCTCGGTTCCTGTTATGCGGCCGGTATCGGTGAGATCGAGGTGGCGTTCCAGCGCGACGTCATTCTCGGCACCATGCACTACAGTGCTCCGGAGTATCGGCTCGGGCGGAAGGGCAGCCCGAAGAGTGACCAGTTTTCGCTCGGCGTGATTCTCTATCGCATGTTCACCGGCGCCTATCCCTACGGAGAAGGCTACGCCAAGGCGCAGACGATGCGGGAGTTTTCGTTGCTGCGCTACACGCCGGCGAGCGCGCACAACCCGCTCGTGCCGGTCTGGATCGACGGGGTGCTGCGCAAGGCGGTGCAGGTGAGCCCGGAGCTGCGCTACGAATCCTTTTCGGAGCTGCTTTACGATCTGGAGCATCCGAATCCGGCGTTTGCAGGGCAGGGCGGGGTGCCGCTCCTGCAGCGCGGCTCGCTGTCCTTCTGGCGCGCCGCCGCCCTGGTGCTGCTGGCGGTGAATATCGTCACCATGATTTGGATACTGGCAGACTAAATTACCGCGAAGGCCGCGAGGCAGGTTTTGGTGGCCCACGAAAGGACACGAAAAGAAATCACAGTCGGGGGGAATGAACACCTGTTTCTCCGAAATGGCTACTGGATCGCCGGTGAAGGTGGACGCCGGCGTCCCGACGGCGTGGTTTGGGGGCGGGGAAGTGGTCGCGAGCCCAGGACCAGGGTGAGGGAAGTGGTTACGGCCTGAATCCACATGATCCGTCGATTTGCTTCGGCTGGTTGCACCCCGGGACGTTTGCTCAACTTTGCCCCTAGCCGCGACGCTGATCCCGCCGCTCCGCGTTCAAACACGTTCGAACCTGTTCTCCTCAACCCTATCATGACTACTCGAGAAATCGCCGATCGACTCGTCGCCCTGTGCCGCGAGGCAAAGTGGGAGACCGCCCAGACCGAACTCTACGCTGAAGATGTTGTGAGCATCGAACCCGAGGCCACGCCGGCCTTTGACAAGGAAACGCGGGGACTGCCCGCGATTATCGAGAAAGGTCACAAGTTCGACGCCATGGTCGAGCAGTTCCACCGGCTCGAAGTCTCGGATCCCGTCGTCGCGGGCAGCTCGTTTGCATGCACGATGCGACTGGACGTGACGATGAAAGGCCAGGGCCGCATGGACATGACCGAGCTGTGCGTCTACCACGTCAAAGACGGCAAGATCATCTCCGAGTCATTCCACATGTAGGCCAGGCGAACTCGAGCACGGAAGGGCGCTCGAGCCATAAGGCCGGAAGCGGAGCCCGAGAGCGGCGAAAAAGGAAGTCGGCTCAGACCACCTCGACCAATCGTTGCTCGGCGTCGAGTAGCTGTACGATGTCGGGCAATCGGGCCTCGATCCACCCGCGCAAGACCGGATTGGTCACATTGCCCACTCGCAACCACACAATCACCGGGGCTTTGCCGCCTACTTTTCACCCGTCTTCTCCAGTTCGGTCTGAAGATAGTCAGGTTGCTTTCGTTCCTGCACCAGGCCGAGGATGTAGAGAGCTTCGCCATCGAGCTCGTAGTAGACGAGGTAGGGGAAGGGCCGGCACTTCCGGCAGCGAAATCCATGCGGGCCCACATGATCACCGCCCCGGCGGGCCATGATCGTCCTGACCGCTTCTTTGACCCGCGCATGGAAGTCGTCTCGGCAACGACAATTATTTCCCGTCTGCGGCGACAATTAAAACCCGCCACGGTAG
>CBFGUO010000088.1:0-6021 GCA_965652375.1 uncultured Opitutus sp. | reverse complement strand
GTGGGGGCGGGGATGGGGGGCGTGGGCGCGGTGGGTTGGGCCGATGCCGTGGGCGGTTGGCCGCGGGGGTCTAGGTTGGCGAGCTCGGCTTTGAGGCCGGCCAGGCGTTTTTCGGCGGCGGCGATGCGGTCGGGGTATTTGCGCAGGCGGTGGCGGACTTGTTCGACGGAGCTTTCGCCGATGCCGTGCTCGGCGCCGAGCATGAGCCAGGCGAGGCCTTCGACGTAGTCACGTTTCACGCCGCGGCCGCTGACATACATCGCACCGACGTTGTGCATGGCCGTTTCGTTGCCGGCCGCGGCGGCGCGGCGGTAGAGTGAGAGGGCGAGATTATAGTCGGTGGGCTCCCCGAGCAGGCCGTCGTGGGCGATCTTGCCGAGGCGGAAGAGCGCCTCGTGGTCGCCGTCGGCGGCGAGTTCGCGCAGGATGGTGAGCGCCTGCGCCGGGTCGGCCTCGACTTTGCCCGGATACCCTTCCTCCAACATGATCGCGTAGTGGAGGCGGGCGGCCGGGTTGCCGGCCTTGGCCGCGGCGATCATTTCGTCGACGTCGGTCCAAGAAACGCCGCCGCCCGTGGTCGAGAGCAGGACCGGACCGTCGTCGGCCGGTTGGGCGAGGAGGGCAGGGGAGGGAGCGAGGGCTGCGAGGAGGAGGGCGCTGAGAGGCAGAGCGGTGCGGACCGAACGGATGCGGGCGCGGGCTCCTCCTTCGCTTAAGCTTCGGCGGACAAGGAGCCACGCCCCTACAGGGGGTTTATTCCTCCGTGCCATTACTGTCGTCGCCCGTCACGGCGGTACCGCCGGTGACCTGCACCTTGGCGTAGACGGCATCCATGATCTCCTTTGCGAGGTCGGGCTTTTCCTTGAGGGTGGCCTTGGCGGCGTCGCGGCCCTGGCCGATGAGGTCGCCGTTGTAGGAGATCCAGGCGCCGCGCTTTTCGAGGACTTTGTGTTCGAGTCCGAGGTCGAGGACCGAGCCGGTGGTCGAGATGCCCTCGTCATACATGATGTCGAATTCGCACTCGGTGAAGGGCGGGGCGACCTTGTTCTTGACCACCTTGATCTTGGTGCGGTTGCCGATGACCTTGCCGTCGGGCTGCTTGAGCTGTTCGCGGCGGCGGATGTCGATGCGGATCGAGGAGAAGAATTTGAGGGCGCGACCGCCGGGGGTGGTCTCGGGGCTGCCGAACATCACGCCGATCTTTTCGCGGATCTGGTTGGTGAAGATGCACACGCACTTGGTCTTGTTGACCACGGCGGTGAGGCGGCGCATGGCCTGCGACATGAGGCGGGCCTGCGAGCCGACCGTGGCGTCGCCCATTTGGCCGTCGAGTTCGGCCTTGGACACGAGGGCGGCGACGGAGTCGATGATGATGACGTCGATGGCGTTGGAGCGAATGAGCGTCTCGGCGATGTTGAGCGCGTCCTCGCCGGAGTCGGGCTGGGAGACGAGCAGGTCGTCGAGGTTCACGCCGACGATGCGGGCGTATTTGGGATCGAGGGCGTGCTCGACGTCGATGAAGGCGGCGAGGCCGCCTTTGCGCTGGGCTTCGGCAATGACGCTCAGACAGAAGGTGGTTTTGCCGGAGGATTCCGGACCGTAGATTTCCACGATGCGACCGCGGGGCAGGCCGCCGACGCCGAGCGCGAGGTCGATGGCGAGCGAGCCGGTGGAGATGGTTTCGACCTGCATCTTGTGCGCGTCGCCGAGGCGCATGATGGAGCCCTCACCGAATTGTTTCGTGATGGCGCTGATGGCGAGGTCGACGTTCTTGCGGGCGGCCACTTCGGTGGTGGGGGCGGCGGCGGTGGTTTTGGCGGGGGTGGAGCGGGCCATGGAAGGAGGAGACAGTGTTGAAGTGAATGACGTGGCGGTTGATTCTGCCTAAAGAAACGAACCGTGGCGCCGGAATCTTTCAGCGCAAGCGCGGACCCGGCGCGATTCGGCCGAAAACGCTCCTGTTTGCCGCATCGCCCCACGCTCCGGCCGCACTCCGGCGGGCGCTCGGGAAATCCCCCCAAGTTCCTTGGCGCTGAACGAGTAGACGATGCCGAGCCCGGCTCGCGTCCCCTTAATGCGGCAAATAAGGGGAACTATCCTCTTGATAGGCGCCGGTCCGGCTCTTTATTTCCCGAAACTTTTGTCCGTCTCACTCTCAACCGATTTCCCTGCCCGATGAAGATCAAAGCCTACCTTAAGCCTCACTGTGGATGGTCCATGGGCGTCCGCGCCATCATGCAAAAGTACGCTCTACAGTACGAGGACATCGACATCATCAACAACCGCGACAACTACGCGGAAATGGTCCAGAAGTCCGGGCAGCCCCTCTCGCCCTGCGTCGAAATCGATGGCGTCATGCTGGCCGACGTCTCCGGCGAGGAAGTGGAGAACTACATGCTGGCCAACGAACTGGTGAAACCCACGGAGAAATCCACCGACGTGGCCACCAACGCGGGCTGTTCCGACGAAGAGCACGAGAAAATGGCCTCCCAGACGATCCGGTTCTTCTAAGCGAGGCCTCGTCCCCATTCCCACTCCCGGGCCGGACTCGCATCACGCGACCGGCCTTTTTTATCTCCACGCCGAGCGACCCCGCGCGGGCCCGGCTCCTGCTCCCTCCGCTCTTCCTCCCGCCTCCTCCGCCAGCTCAACTTTCATTCACCTGACTCATGGCTCAACTGATCCCGTCTCCGCTCTACCATCCCGACCAAGAGCACGACGCCTGTGGCGTCGGCTTCATTGCCAAAATGACGGGCGAACGCAGCTACGACGTCATCAACCGCGCGGTCGCCGCTCTCAAGGCCCTGGCCCATCGTGGAGCCATCGACGCCGACGCCGTGACCGGTGACGGGGCCGGCATCCTCACCCAGATCCCGGTCGATCTCTTCCGCGAACACCTCGAGGAAAAGGGCAAGTCCCTCTTCGCCGACGCCGACCTCGGCGTGGGCATGATCTTCCTCCCGACCGACGACGAGTACGCTCAGTCGCACTGCAAGAAGATCGTGCGCGAGGCCGTCGAAGCCGAAGGCCTTTCCTGGCTCGGCTGGCGCGAGGTGCCGACCGACAACTCCTGCCTCGGCCGCAAGGCCATCGAGACCGAACCGGTCATCGTGCAGGCCCTGGTCGGCCGTCCCGAAGAGGTCGAGGCCGACGATTACGAGCGCCGGCTCTTCCTCGTGCAGAAGACTTCCGAGCGCCGCGTGAGCGAGCAGAACATCCAGGGCTTCTACATCTGCTCCTTCTCCTCGCGCACCATCGTCTACAAGGGCATGCTCACCCCGCAGCAGATCCGGAAGTATTTCCTCGATCTGAAGTCGCCCAAGTTCACCAGCGCCTACGCCATCTTCCACCAGCGCTACTCGACCAACACCTTCCCGATGTGGCACCTGGCGCACCCGTTCCGCATGGTGGCGCACAACGGCGAGATCAACACCATCCGCGGCAACCGCAACCTCATGCGCGCCCGCGAGAACTCGCCCTTCCACGGCGTGTGGGGCGACCGCTTCGAGGACCTCAAGCCGCTCGTGCAGCCCAACGGCTCCGACTCGGCCACCTTCGACAACGCCCTCCAACTCGTCACCCTCGGCGGCCGCAATCCCCTGCACGCCGCCATGATGATGATGCCGCCGGCCTGGGAAACCGACGACGACCTCTCGCCCGAGGCCAAGGCCTTCTTCCGCTACCACGCCACCATGATGGAGCCGTGGGACGGTCCCGCCGCCATCGCCTTCACCGACGGCAAGATCATCGGCGCCTCTCTCGACCGCAACGGCCTGCGCCCCGCCCGCTACAAGATCTACGACGACGGCTACGTCATCCTCGCCTCCGAGGCCGGCCTCGTTTTCGACTTCCCCGGCAAGGTCATCGAAGCCGGCCGCCTCGGCCCGGGCCGCATGATCGCCATCGATCTCGCCGAAAAGCGCTTCTACCACGACGACGAGATCAAGTCGGGCTTCACCGCCAACCCGCTCTTCAAGCAGTGGTGCGAGGAACATCTCGTCAACCTGCACACCACCGCCGGCGCCCCGCCGGCCGACGAGCCCGCCCCCGCCGCCAACACCGCCGCGCAGATCGCCTTCGGTTACGACACCGACGAGATCGAGCTCATCATGCAGCCGCTCGCCGAGGGCAAGGAACCCACCGGCTCCATGGGCGAGGACACGCCGCTGGCCGTGCTCTCCCGCCGCCCGCGCCTCCTCTACAACTACTTCAAGCAACTCTTCGCCCAGGTCACCAATCCGCCGATCGACTCCATCCGCGAGAAGGCGGTCATGTCGCTCTCCATGTTCGTGGGCGGCCGCCTCGGTCTGTTCGAGGAACTGCCCGAGACCGCCGGCCTCATCGAGGTCGCCACGCCCATCCTCCAGAACCATGAACTCGCCGCCATCGACGGCATCCCGTTCATGAAGGACCGCGTGGCGCGCCTCTCCGTGCTCTTCGACGCCGCCGCCGGACCCGCCGCCCTCGAGCCCGCGCTCAAGGCGCTTGCCGAGTCCGCCGTCAATGCGGTGAAGGAAAACCGCGCCAAGATCTTCATCCTCTCCGATCGTGGCGTCTGCGCCGAAAAGGCCGCCATCCCGATGCTGCTCGCCGTCGGCGCCGTGCATCAGGAACTCATCCGCGCCGGCGTCCGCACCAAGTGCGACCTCGTCGCCGAGACCGGTGAGGCCCGCGAGGTGCACCAGATCGCCTGCCTCCTCGGCATGGGCGTCAATGCCGTCAATCCCTACCTCGCCTTCGACGTCATCTCCAAGCTCGCGCTCGACGGTCAGGCCGGCGAAGGCACCACGCCCGCCCAAGCCCGCGCCAACTACATCACCGCCATCGGCGCCGGCCTGCGCAAGATCATGGCCAAGATGGGCATCTCCACCCTCTTCAGCTACCGCGGCGCTCAGATCTTCGAGGCGCTCGGCATTTCCCACAAGGTCATCGAGGAGTGCTTCTACGGCGTGCCGTCGCCCATCGGCGGCATCGATTACGTTCAGATCGCGGAGGCCGCACTCACCCGCCATGCCGCCGCCTTCCCGCAACTCGACCCGGCCGATCCCGACAATGCCGGCGCCGCCTCCGCGCCCGAACTCAAGGCCGACGGTTATTACCGCGTCAACAAGCGCGGCGACGGCGAATACCACGCCTGGAGCCCGAAGCTCATCGCCTCGATGAACAAGTTCAACCGGGCCGGCGACTTCGACGCCTTCCAGCCCTGGAAGGCCGAGGCCGACGAACACCAGCCCGTCGCCATCAAGGACCTGCTCAAGATCCGCTTCCCTGAAAAGGGCGTCGATATCGAGGAGGTCGAGGGCATCGAGGACATCCGCAAGCGCTTCACCACGGCCGGCATGTCCATGGGTGCCCTCTCCAAGGAGGCCCACGAGACGCTCGCCATCGCCATGAACCGCATCGGCGGCAAGTCCAACTCCGGCGAAGGCGGCGAGGATCCCGAACGCTTCTCCATCCGCGAGAACGGCGACAACGCGAACTCCGCCATCAAGCAGGTCGCCTCCGGCCGCTTCGGTGTCACCGCCGAATACCTGGCCAACGCCAAGGAGATCGAGATCAAGATGGCCCAGGGCGCCAAGCCCGGCGAGGGCGGCCAGCTGCCCGGCCACAAGGTCTCGCCGATGATCGCCACCCTGCGCTTCTCCGTGCCGGGCGTGACCCTCATCTCCCCGCCGCCGCACCACGATATCTACTCCATCGAGGACCTCGCGCAGCTCATCTTCGACCTCAAGGAGGTCAACCCGCGCGCCAAGGTCTGCGTGAAGCTCGTCTCGTCCTCCGGCGTCGGCACCGTCGCCGCCGGCGTGGCCAAGGCCTACGCCGACGTCGTGCTCGTCTCCGGCCATGATGGCGGCACCGGCGCCTCGCCGCTCGCCTCGATCAAGAACGCCGGCTCCGCCTGGGAGATCGGTGTCGCCGAAGCCCACCAGGTGCTCATGCAAAACGGCCTGCGCGGTCGTGTCGTGCTCCGCACCGACGGCGGCATGAAGACCGGCCGCGACATCGTCATCGCCGCCCTGC
>CBFGUO010000087.1:0-6432 GCA_965652375.1 uncultured Opitutus sp. | reverse complement strand
GGCTCGCGGGTTGGCCCGCAACGCAGACCCCTCCAGAGATTTTAGGACCTCCCTTATGGTGCCGCTCTGGGACAAGCTCGGCAAACGCCGGGCGACGCCGGTGACATCCACGCTGGTGTCGCTGATTCTGACCGTGTTCGTCGCGCAGATCGCGATGCTCGTGGTGGCGCCCGACATGGCCTCGCGCTGGCTCGGCGAATATGCCCTGGTGCCGGTCCGCTGGGGGCAGACCTGGGGGACGTGGGAGGGCTGGCTGCCGCTGTTCAGCTCCTCGCTGCTGCACGGCGGAGTGGCCCACGTGGTCGGCAATGCCTGGTTCCTGTGGGTCTTTGGCCGCTCGTTGGAGGAAGCGATCGGCTCGTTTCAGTTCCTGCTGATCTATCTGCTGGGGGCGGTGGGAGCGGGCCTCGCGCAAATCGCCTCGGGGCCGGGCAGCGCGGTACCGATGGTCGGCGCGAGCGGGGCGATCTCGGCGGTGATGGGCGCCTACCTCGTGCGGCTGCCGACGCGTTGGATCATTTCCCTGGTGCCATGGATCGTGCCCATCCTGCCGGTTCCGGCGGTGGTGTTTTTGCTGCTGTGGTTCGTGATCCAGTTTTCGCAGGGACTCGGCACCCTGGGCGGCCAGGCCGGCGGCGGCGTGGCCTGGTGGGCGCACGCCGGCGGCTTCGTCGTCGGCGCCGCGCTGGCCATGATGCTGCCGACCAAATCCGTCGCCGGCGCCAAGCCCCGCCGCCGGACAAGGGGGAGGGAACGGGAGTGAGTGAAAGGGATGCCGCGGTCTCTCTCCGCCGGGTGTCAGCCCGGCTGGGTAGCCGCGTTGGAGCTTGCGACAACGTGGTGCGGAGGAGTGGCGCCGGAGAGGCATTGGGGCCACGCTTTCGCCGGGGGCTCAAGCGCGGCTACGAAGAGGCTTCGCCTTCTCCTTTCACTCACTCCCTTTCACTGCGACGAAGCCGCGCCCTTTCACTGCGACGAAGCCGCGCCCTTTCACTCCGCCGGGCTCCGCCCGCCGGTCTGGCCGTAGTAGGCGCCGGGGCCGTGCTTGCGTTTGAAGTGTTTGTTGAGGAGCTCGGGCTCGATCATCGGCAGTTGCGGTGCGAGTTGCAGCGACATGAGCGCCATGTGGGCGATGCACTCAACCGCGACGGCGACTTCGACCGCCTTGGCCACCGTGGGTCCCCAGGTGAACGGGGCGTGGCGATTGACCAGCACCGCGGGGAAATCCGCGGGATCGAGTTCGGTGAAGCGCTCCACGATCACGTTGCCGGTTTCCCATTCGTAAGCCCCGCCGCCGATTTCCTCGGCAGTCATTTTTCGGGTGACCGGAATGTCGCCGTAAAAATAGTCGGCGTGCGTCGTACCGAAGATCGGGATGGCGCGGCCGGCCTGGGCAAAGGCGGTGGCGTGGGAACTGTGCGTGTGCACGACGCCGCCGACGGATTCGAAGGCCAGGAACAGGCGCCGATGGGTGGGCGTGTCGGAGGAGGGGCGCAGCGAGCCCTCGACGATCTTGCCCTCGAGATCGACGAGCACCATGTCCTCGGCCTTCAGGTCGTCGTAGGCGACGCCGGAGGGTTTGATGGCAAAGATACCCTGGGCGCGGTCGATGGCGGAGGCGTTGCCGAAGGTGAGGTTGATGAGACCCTCACGCGGCAGCGCGAGATTGGCCTCGTAGGCCTCGCGTTTTAATTCTTCAAGCATCGGTATAAAGCCCACTAAAGACACGAAAGAGCACCAAATCCAAACCTCTGCTTTCGTGTCCTTTCGTGTATTTCGTGGGCAATCCTTCAGGCGCGGAAGCCTTGGTTGAGGTGGTAGTAGACCTCGTTGTTGCGGAGGTCCTGTTTGAGACCGGCGATGCGGGTGTCGGCGTCGATGTGCACGGCTTCGATGCCGGCGATGGTGGCGAAGTCCTCCAGCATCTCGCTGGTGACGGTGTAGCTGTAGCCGGTGTGATGGGCGCCGCCGGCGAGGATCCAGGCCTGGCAGGCGGTCTTGAAGTCGGGCTTGCACTCCCAGACGGCACGGGCGACGGGAAGTTTGGGCAGCTTGGGCGTCTTGACCGCGGTGACCTCGTTGACGATGAGGCGGAAGCGGTTGCCGAGGTCGACGAGGCAGGCATTGAGTGCTTCGCCCGCCGGGGCGTCGAAAACGAGGCGAACCGGATCGGCCTTGCCGCCGATGCCGAGCGGGTGGATCTCGACCTTCGCCTTACCGGCGGCGATCGACGGACAGATCTCGAGCATGTGGGCGCCGAGCACCTGATGGCCCTTGGGCGAGAGGTGATAGGTGTAGTCCTCCATGAAGGAGGTACCGCCGCCGAGACCCTCGCCCATGACCTTCATGGCGCGCACGAGCGCAGCGGTTTTCCAGTCGCCTTCGCCGCCGAAGCCGTAGCCGGCGCCCATGAGACGCTGGGTGGCCATGCCGGGGAGTTGGTCGAGACCGTGCAGGTCCTCAAAGGTGTCGGTGAAGCCCTTGTAACCGCCGTCTTCGAGGAACCTGCCCAGGCCCAGTTCGAGGCGGGCGGAGTAACGCAGTTCCTCATGACGCTTGCCGCCCTTTTTGAGCGCGGGCACGACGGCGTAGGTCTTTTCGTAGTCGGCGCAAAGGGCGTCGATGTCGGCCTTCTTGACCGCGTCGACCACCGCGACGAGGTCGCCGACCCCGTGGGTGTTGACCGCGAAGCCGAGTTTCATTTCGGCGGCGACCTTGTCGCCCTCGGTCACGGCCACCTGACGCATATTGTCGCCGAAGCGCACGAACTTTGCGCCCTGCCAGTCGGTCCAGCCGCGCACGGCGCGCATCCAGGCGCCGATGCGTTCGAGCACCTCCGGATCGCTCCAGTGGCCGACAACCACCTTGCGGCCCAGACGCATGCGGGTGTGGATGAATCCGGCCTCGCGGTCGCCGTGGGCGGCCTGGTTGAGATTCATGAAGTCCATGTCGATCGTGCTCCAGGGCAGATCGCGGTTGAACTGGGTGTGCAGGTGGAGGAAGGGCTTCTTGAGCAGACCGAGCCCGCGTATCCACATCTTGGATGGCGAGAAGGTGTGCATCCACAGGATGAGGCCGCCGCAGGCCGGGTTGGCGTTGGCCTCGATGCAGAGATTGGTGATCTCGTCGGGCGTGGTGAGCAGCGCCTTGAAGACGACCTTGAGCGGGAGCTGCTTCGAACCGTCGAGTTTCTGCGCGATGGCGCTGGCGTTGGCCGCGACCTGCTGGAGCGGACCCGGGCCGTAAAGATGCTGCGAGCCGCAGACGAACCAGATTTCAGGAGAGGGAAGGAGCTTCATGGAGAGTGAAAGGGAGGAGTGAGAAAGATTCGGGGGTTAGCCGCGGGCCTTTTCCTTGAGGGTGAGCAGCTGTTTCATGACCCCGCCGAGATCGGTCTCCTTGGCGAGGCCGCCGAAGCTGTCGTGGAGTTGTCGATACAGGGAGTAGAGTTGATTGTAGGTGCGGCGGGCCTTGGGGTCCGGTTTGTATTCGACCGGCTTGAGCGAGGTCATCTTCGCTTCGGCCGTCTTGAAGTCGGGATGGGCACCGGCGAGCACGGCGGCGCTGATGGCCGAACCGAGGGCGCAGGCCTGCGACGAACCGGCGACGAGCATGGTGCAGCCGGTGACGTCGGCGTAGATCTGCATGAGCAGCGGGTTTTTCTCCGCGATGCCGCCGGCGCAGACAACGCGTTTGATCGGCACGCCGTAGTCGCGGATGCGCTCGATGATGGCGCGGGCGCCGAAGGCCGTGGCCTCGATGAGGGCGCGGTAGATTTCGGCCGGCTGCGTGTGCAGGGTCTGGCCGAGCAGCAGGCCGGTGAGGCGCTGGTCGACGAGGATGGTGCGGTTGCCGTTGTTCCAGTCGAGCGCGAGCAGGCCGCTCTCGGCCGGGGCGAGCTTGGCCGCCTGCTTGGTGTAGGCGGCGTGGGTTTTGTCGTCGCCGGCGCAGACGACCTCGACCCACCATTTGAAGATGTCACCGACGGCGGATTGGCCGGCTTCGATGCCGTAGTAGCCGGGCAGGATGGCACCCTTGACGATGCCGCAGATGCCGGGAATGTCGGCCACGGTTTTCTGGGCGGAGACGACGCCCACGTCGCAGGTGGAGGTGCCGATGACCTTGACGAGCGTGCCCTCCTCGACGCCGGAGCCGATGGCGCCGTAGTGGACGTCGAATTCACCGATGGCGATGGGGATGCCGGCGGGCAGGCCGAGCTTGGCGGCCCATTCATCACAGAGGCTGCCGGCGGAGGCGCTGGCGTCATAGGCGGTGTCGTACAGGCGATCGCGCAGGTCGGCCAAGCCGGGCGCGAGTTTGCGCAGGAATTTCTTGTCGGGTAGGCCGCCCCAGTCCTCGGCGTAGAGAGCCTTGTGACCGGCGGCGCAGACGCCGCGTTTGACCTGTTTGGGATCGGTCACGCCGGCGAGCACGGCGGGCAGCCAGTCACAGAGTTCGACCCAGGAGTAGGCGGCGTCGAAGACGGCGCGGTCGACATTGTGACAGTGCCAGAGCTTGGCCCAGAACCACTCGGAGGAATAGGTGTTGCCGCACTTGGCGATGTATTCGGGGCGGTGCTTGGCGGCGAGCTGGGTGATCTTCGCGGCTTCGCGCCAGGAGGTGTGGTCCTTCCACAGCCAGCAGTGGGCGTTGAGATTTGTGGCCCATTGTTTTTGGGCGGCGAGCGGACGGTTTTGGTCGTCGACCGGAATGGGGCTGGAGCCGGTGGTGTCGACGCCGATGCCGATCACCTGCTCGGCCTTGAAGCCCTTCTTCTTGGCGGCCTCGGCGAGCGCTCCCTTGGTCGCGGCTTCGAGGCAGTGCAGGTAGTCGAGGGGACTCTGGCGGGCGAGGTTGTGGTCCTTGGCATCGAGCAGGATGCCCTGGTGACCGCTGGGGTAGTTGACGACGCAGGAGCCGAATTCCTTGCCGTCGGCGGTGCGCACGATGAGCGCGCGGGCCGAGTTGGTGCCATAGTCCAGGCCGAGAGTGTAGGTAGCGGGCATGTTGAGCGGTGGGGTTGCGGGGAAGGGAGCTGCGGTTGTCGCTCGGGCGACCTCGCGTTGAACGAGAAAATCAAATGATTGCGCAGCAAAGGTCGCGATAAAATCGGCGCATTGCTTGACCGTTAGACGCAATGTCCAAAGAACCCCTCCATGGCTCGCTGCACGCTGGCTGATATCGCCCGTCAAGTCGGTTGCTCGAAGTATACGGTCTCTCTGGCTCTGAAGGGGGACAGCCGGATCTCCGCGAGCACGCGGGCGCGGGTGCAGGGGGTGGCGGACAAGCTCGGCTACAAACCCAACGCCGTCGTGGCGCACCTCATGGCCCAGTTGCGCGCCTCACGGGCCTCGGGCTTTCAGGCGAAGCTCGCCTTGATCAATGCCAACCGCGACCGTGAGGCGCTGACGAAACACCCGACGATTCCGACCTATGTCGCCGGCTGCGAAAGCCGGGCGGCGAAGACAGGCTATGCCTTCGACCGTTTCTGGATGCATGATCCGGCCTACAAGCCGGAGCGCCTGCGGCGCATCCTGCTCACGCGCGGCATCAAGGGCATCATCCTGGTCGGCCTGATGGATTCCAACCGGCTGCCGCCGGAGTTCACGCCGCTGTGGGAGGCGTTTCCCACCGTGGTCACGGGCGTGCGCACCCGGGCGCCGGCTTTGTCTTTTTGTTGCGTGGACCATCACCACCTGGCGCTGCGGGCGCTCGAGCGGGCGCTGGAGCTGGGCTATCGGCGGCCCGGACTGGTGATCGACGAGGTCATTGACGCGCTGGTCGAGCATCGGTTTTCCGCGGGCTTTTGCACGGGACAACGGCTCCTTCCCAAGGCGCGTCAGGTACCGGTGTTCAACGCGGCCGGACTACCGGAGGAGGTTTCGCCGGTGTTTCGCCAGTGGATGGACCGCCACCGGCCGGACGTGGTGTTCACGCTCTACAACCGGGTGCTGCGGTGGGTCGAAGCGACGGGCCGAAAGGTCCCGCAGGACGCGGCCGTGATCCAGCTGGAGTGGCGGTCAACCCGTCCCGAGGTCGCGGGGATGAATCAGCACAATTTCGCGGTGGGCGAGGCCGCCGTGGACATGGTGATCAGTCAGATCCACAACAACGAAACCGGCGTGAGCGAGTTTCCGCGGGCGACCTTGATCGGCGCCACCTGGGTGGAGGGCGCGAGCGCGCCCGCGCGATGAAGCCCGGTCGCACGTGCGGACGGGGCAGATGGAACGACGCGGTCCGGAGGCCCACGTCCAACTGAAAGGCAATAGGGTGGACGCCGGCGTCCCCGACGGCGTTTGCGGTACGCCATCGCCAAGGCGAGCGCGAGCCCTACAGGGGGCGCGTCAGGCGAATGGTAGGGGTGCCGCTGGCCGGCGCCCGGTTGCGGCGGACGGGGCAGATGGAACGACGCGGTCCGGAGGCCCACGTCCA
>CBFGUO010000086.1:0-8030 GCA_965652375.1 uncultured Opitutus sp. | reverse complement strand
CGAATTTGGAGCATTTGTCTTTCTAACAGTGTTATTAGGCTGCATTCAATGCAGCCTATCGGGAAATTGAGGCCGAAGGGTGGAGCGGGGTCGGGATTGGCATCATCATCGAAACAAGGGGGTAACGTATTTCCTGAGGGCGGAGCGAACGCGGGCCAGTTTCCCGAAAAGCGGCGTGTTGGCCAGACGGAAATTGCAGCGATGGTTTGGAACGCTGTCGAATGCAGCATATTGGTAATCCGGGGGGCAGCGGAATGCAGGTAGCAAACTACGTAACTACCCTAAGGATAACTTTATGCGGCGTGCTTGGAGCGCTTTGAAATAACGGACACTTTCCCGAAAAGCGGCGTGAACTTCACGTTTTTGCTTCTCCCGTCGAAACTCCGCCCAACATCCGCAACAGCGGAGACCGGCGAGGTTGTCGAATGCAGCCTATCGGGAAAGCCTGCCAGATGGATGGCTGGTGGGGGCAGATCGTTAGTCTTTGGAATGGAGTGAATTGCATTTCATTGGAAAGCAATTCGGGAAAACCACCGTTCCCCAAAGTACGGCGTCGCTCTCCCCCGCATTCCTCCAATCCTCCCCAATCCTGCACGCAGGCTGCGGCGCGCCGACAAGCGGCGGCCCTACCGTGTAAAATGTACGGGCTGGGCGTGCGAAGTCCGTTTGATAGTCCATGGAACAGTGACCCCGGACGACTGAAGCTCTTAAGGTCAATTTACTTCGAGGCCACCAGAATTCACTACAACCAACTTCGTTCTCTTCGTTTCCTTCTGTAAAACCCATCCTCTCACCGCCAGGCGCGGCGCATGCCGATGCCGACGATGGCGAGGGTGGCCAGGGAGCTGAGGGGCATGAGCACCGCGGCGAAGAGCGGGTTCATCATCCCCGCCACCGCCAGGCCCACCGCGGTGAAATTGTAGGCGATCATAAAGACCAGGAGCACGAGGTGCGTGCGGCGGCGAATGTCGTTGACCTCAAACAGCGCGCGCAGGCCCCCGAGCCCCTGACCGAGGTAGTAGAAATCGGCCTTCTCCGCCAGCACCCCGCGGTGGATCACGGGCGTGCCGCGGCAACGCGCCTTGTCGAAGGCGAGGCTGTCGTTGGCCCCGTCGCCCAGCATGAGCGCATCCTCGGCGCCGTGCTCGAGCAGCCAGGCGGCCTTGGCCTGCGGGCTCTGGTTGCCGTAGGCGTTGTCGGGCGGCAGGCCCAACTCACGCGCCATGGCGGCAACCTTGGCCGTGTCATCACCCGAGAGGATGAAGGCGTCGAGCCCGCGCTCGCGCAGCCGGCCGATCTCGACCTGGGCGTCCCGTCGCGCCTCGTCCCTGAACACCAGCCGCGCAAAGACCTGTCCGTTCCAGCTCAGCACCGTGGCACCGTCGGCCGGTCCGGCGTCGCGCCAGCCCGCCCGCCCGAGCGACCAGTCGCCGATACTCACCCCCTGCCCCACCGTTTCGACGATCTCGCCCGGCAACACCGCGGGCAACTCGCGCCGCACCAGCGCCTCCATGAGGGCGCGGCTCACCGGATGCGGATTGTCGCGCACGAGGGTGTGCAGGGCCGCGCGCGCCTCCTGCGACAAGGCATCCAGCAATTGCGGGTCGACCAGGACCGGGTTCTCCAGCGTAAGCGTGCCGGTTTTGTCGAAGACGAGTTTCCGCACATGCTGCAGTCGCCCCCACAGGTCCCCGGCCCGCACGAACAGACCCCGCCGCCGCAGCGCCACGGTCGCCATTTCGTCGGCCAGCGGGAAGGCCAGGCCGAGCGCACACGGACACGACACAACGAGCACCGCGGTGACCACCGCGCCCGCGTGCAGGCCGTCGCCGCCGAACCACCACCAGCCCAGCCCGGCAAGCGTGGCCACCCCGAAGATCGCGATGAGGTAGGTGCGGATGACGCGTTCGATGAGGCGCTCGCTCTCGGACTTGCGTTCGACCGGCTGCAGCAGTTCGGCCAGCAGCGAACTCGACCAGTCCTGACCGGCCACCAGGCGCACCTCGGCGCGTCCGACGTTCTGCGCCCCCGCCGCGACGGTCTGTCCGGCGCGAAACACCCGCGGCTCCGACTCGCCGTTGATCCAGGCGAGGTTGAGATCGGCCTCGGCACTGGCGAGCCGCGCCTCGACCGGCACCGTCTGTCCCATCGCCACCCCGAAACACATGCCCTTGCGCAGCCGGTCGGGCGGCAGTTCCTGCATCACCCCGTGGTCGCCATACACGCGCAGCCGCGGCGGCGTGGGCTGCTGTTGCAGCAGGCGGCGCTGGTTGCGCTCCACCGCCGCGACCTGCGCCCAGCGGCCCACCAGCATGAGCAGGATGAAGCCGCTCACGAAATCGAAGTAGGTGTAGGCTTCCTGGCCCGTGATCCAGCCGTAGAACGAGCCCACGTAGGCGCCCACGATGCCGACCGCGATGGGCAGGTCGATGTGCATCGCCCCCTCGCGCAGGGCGCGCACGGCGCGGGACAGAAAATAACCGCCGCCGGCCAACAGGCTCAGCGTGCCGAAGCCCAGCGCCAGGGTGTTGAACAGCCCCGCATAGGTGAAGCTCGCCTCCATGCCGAAGTAGGCCGGCAGGGTGAACAGCATGACATTCATCGCAAAGGCCGCGCACAGGCCGATGCGCTTGGCGAGATCGCGGCTCTCGCTGCGGTTGACGCCCTCCGCGCCCGCCGGGCCCAGCAGGTAATTGAAGCGCTGCAGGGTCGTCGCAAAGTCCGCCGCGTTGAACGGGCATTCCGCATCCGGGCGCCAGCTCAGGCGCAGTTGCCCGGTCTGCGCATTGATCTCGATGCGGCCGGCGCCGGGCTGCTTGGCAAACACCCGCTCGATCAACCAGACGCAACCCGCGCAGGACAGCCCCTGCACCGAAAGCTGCAGCCGCGGCAAGCGACCGGTTTCCACGACGGCGGCCTCCGCCTCACGCTGCAGAGTCGTGAGCCAGCCATAGTCGCGCGACTGCCCCAGCGCCGCATCGGCGGGCACGGTCACGGTGTCCTTGATCGTGTAATAGGCGTCCAGTCCCTCGTCATGGATCATGCGATACACATACGCGCAGCCCGCGCAGCAGAACTCGCTGCCCGCCGGCGACGGCGAACCGCAATGGCGGCAGGTGGGTTTATGGGACGTATGGGACGTATGCGTCCCAGCCGTCCTATCGGTCCCATAGGTCCCATTCTCGCTACGATCGCTCAATGACATAGGAACTGCTCCACGCTCGGTCCGTCGAAGCCCAGCGTCGCGCGCAGGCGCCAGCTGATGACGACCGCCGCCACGACCGCGAGGGCGGTCTGGAATCGGGCCAGCGCGACCGGCGAGAGTCGCCGCCGCAGCCAGCCGAATTGCGTTTGCGCCAGCCACAGCAGCGGCACCGTGCCGATGCCGAAAGCCAGCATGAACTCCGCGCCGCGCAGGGCCGAGCCGGTGATCGCCGCCAGCGTCACCAAAAAATAGAGCGGGCCGCAGGGCAGCAGCGGGGTCAGCAATCCCATCGCCGCCGCCACCTGCGTGCGCGGCCGGGCCCGCAGGCGCGCCTGGATCCGCAGCGACCAGCGCGACAACCACACCAGGCGCGGCAGGCGGTGATCGAGCCGCAGCGCCACCATCAGGAAAAACACCACCAGCAGCCAGGGCAGCCAGCGCACGATGGCTTCATTGAAGAACGCCCGCGGCACACTGCCAATTGCCCCGGCCACGACCCCCAGCGTGGTGTATCCGGCCAAACGCGACACGTGATAGATCGTGTTGACCGTCGTGGCATCGACGCGTTCACCCCGGGTGGGCCCGAGCATGCAGGCCAGCGGACCGCACATGCCGGCGCAGTGCAGGCTGGTCACGAGGCCAGCCAGGAGCGCGGCGGTGGGCGTGTTGACGGCGGCAAGGTCCACGGAGGAAGAGGGAGTGAGTGAAAGTGAAAGGGAGTGAGAAAGGAAAAGGGAGTGAGGGAGGAGTGAAAGTGATGAGGGAGCCGACTTCTCCGAGGCTACGGCGGACAAGGAGGGAAGAGGGAGTGAGTGAAAGGGGTGAGTGAAAGTGAAGGGGAGCGAACGCGGACGGTTCAACGAGTGGATCAGTAACTTTCACTTTTCCTTGTCACTCTCACTCAACCCGGCTCCGCCGAGTTGCTGTGCTCCAGCGGCACGGACTCGACCGGGTTTTTGGCGGCCAGGGTGAACAGCACGACCCAGGCGAGGGCCATCAGGCCGAAGAGCAGGCCCACGCCGATCCACAGCGATCGGGCGGAGCCGGAGTTGGCGGCGGTCGCGGGTGCGCTCATTCGGCATCCTCCTGCAAGAGCCGAGGATCGGGCCCGACGAACTCGATCTGGCGCTTCAGCGTGTAGTTGCCGTCGCTGCCGTGGAGCACGACCTGCACATGAAAGCGTCCGGTGTAATCGGTGCGGGGCACCTGCAGGACCAGCGGCACGACCTGCTCGCCGAGCGGGCCGAGTTCGACCGTTTCCACGAAGCCGCTGCGGCCGACCTGCGCCGGCAGGTCCGGCAACTCGATGCGGAAGGCCTGGGCTTCGTCGCGCTTGTTGACCACCCGCACGAGGAACTGATTGCGCACCGCGTCTTCGCTCACGATGTAGGGCGCGCCGGTCATGCGGGTCACGAGGAAGCTGGCCGGTCGCACCGTCGAAATCGCGTAGGTCGCCACGCTCGCTCCCGCCAGCAGCAGGATGGAGTAAAGGATGGTGCGCGGGCGCAGCCACTTGGTCTTGCGGCCTTCCAGTCCCTCCAGGGAGTCGTAGCGGATGAGTCCGGTGGGACGCTTGAGTTTCGTCATCACCGTATCGCAGGCGTCGATACAGGCGGCGCAGCCGATGCATTCGAGCTGCAGGCCGTGGCGAATGTCGATGCCGGTGGGACACACCTGCACGCAGCGATTGCAGTCGATGCACGCACCTACATCCGGCAGGCCGGGTTTGCCGCGCGGCTCGCCGCGCTTGGCATCGTAGCCGATGACCATCGTGTGGTCGTCGGTGAGGGCCGACTGCAACCGACCGTAGGGGCAGATGACGATGCAGAGCTGCTCCCGGAACCAGGCGAAGTTGAAGTAGATGAGGCCCGAGAATACGAAGACGAAAAGGAAGGCGCTCCAGTGCTCCCAGGGCGACTGCCGCATCATCGACCACAGCTCGGGAATCGACACGTAGTAGGCCAGGAACAGGTGCGAGATAACGAGCGATACGAGGATGAACGCGAGCTGCTTGCCGACCCGCTTGATCACCTTCTCCGCTTTCCAGGGCGCGTCATCGAGCAGGCGGCGCTGCACGGCGTCGCCCTCGATCCAGCGCTCGATCCGTCGATAGACATGTTCGAGGAACACCGTCTGCGGACAGGCCCAACCGCACCAGAGCCGACCGAAGAGCGAGGTGAGAAAAAACAGCCCGAAGCCCAATCCCGAGATGGCGAAGAACAGCAGCCACACATCCTGGAAGGCCAGCACCAGTCCGAAGAGGTGGAAGCGCCGGCCGGCAACATCGAGAAACACCGCCGGATGGCCGCCGATGGAGATCCACGGCAACGACAGGTAGATGGCGATGAGCAGCAGGCCCGACCAGCGGCGATGCCGGGTGAAGAAGCCCTTCACATCGGCGGGATGCAGAAAGAACCGTGAGCCGTCATCCCGGATGGTGGTGACGGAATCGATGCTGGGCTTGGGCGCGTGGGACATTCAGGCAGTGAAAACGGGGAAGCCGCGGAGGACACCGGTCGCCGCGGCTTCGGGAAACAATCAGGGAGCTTGATGGTGACTGAGCACGTAGGCGACGACCTCGGCCGTCTTGGTCGTGCCGAGCACGGGACCCCACGCCGGCATGCCGGCGGTGAGCACGCCCTGCTCGACGGTGTGGAAGACCTTGGTCGGTTCGCCACCGTGGATCCATTCGCCGTCGGTGAGGTCGGGGCCGATGGCGGCCGGGCTCTCGCTCTTGCCGCGCAGGCTGGGCAGGTGGCAGGCGACGCACAACGAATCGTAGGTGGCCTTGCCGGCGTTGACGAAGGTGGCGTTGCGGCTCATCTCCCAGAGGTTGGCGTCGTCGATGGTGAGATCGCTGGAGAGCTTGGCGGTCTGGATGCGGGCGATCTCGGCCTCGACCCGCGCCCCGTCGCTCATGGCGAGGCCGGACTGGGCGTAGTAGAACCAGTAGCCGACCCAGAAGACGATCGTGATGTAGAGGGTGAAGAGCCACCAGTTGGGCAGGCGCTTGTTGAACTCCTCGATGCCGTCGTAGACGTGCGGCCGGGTGCTGTTTTCGTCGAGCGGCGGAAGCTTTTCGGAATCACTCATGGCGGGAGGAGGCGGGTTCGTCGGCGAGCGGCAGGCGGGCGAGCTCATCCGCCCGGCTGGGCCGCATGCGCAGCGTGCGATAGAAGATCGTAAGATAGACCGAGAGGGCGGTCACGAAGGCCACGAGGGTGAAGATCGCGGTCCAGTCTTCGATGAGGAGGCGTCGAAACATGGCGGAGAAATTTTTGATTTTGGATTTCTGATTTTCGATTTTAACGGCCCGCCGTCTGCGTCATGTCCTGGTAGTTGCCGAGCTGCTGCAGGTAGGCGATGAGGGCGACGATCTGCTTCTCGGGGGCGACGTAGATGCCGTCGGCCTTGAGGTTTTCGGCGATCTCTGCGGCCTGGGCGTCAACCCGGGCCCGGATCTCGGCCTCGCTCATCTCGGCAAAAGGCACGCCCAGCTTGCGCTGCACGGCGATCTTGGCCGGCAGGGCGGCGACGTCGGTGTCGTTCTCCAGCAGCCAGGGATAGGCGGGCATGTTGGAACCGGCGGAGATCTGGCGCGGATCCTCCATGTGGCGATAGTGCCAGGAATTTGGATACTTGCGGCCCACGCGGGCGAGGTCCGGCCCGGTGCGGCGCGAGCCCCACTGGTAGGGTCGGTCGTAGATCGACTCGCCCAGGCGGCTGTAGTCGCCGTAGCGCAGGACGTCGGGGACGAGGGTGCGGATCATCTGCGAGTGGCAGTTGTAGCAACCCTCCGAGACGTAGAGGTCGCGGCCGGCGAGTTCGAGCGGCGTGTAGACGTGCTGCAGGCGGTCCTCCACGTTGGCGGCCTGGTGGCTCACGATGCCGGGAATGATCTGCACCATGCCGCCGATCGCGACGGCGATGAGGGTGAGCACGGTGAAGGGGGCGGCGCTCACGAGCAGCCGCTCATACCAGCCGGCCCAGCGCTTGCCCTTGGACTCGAAGTGGATCCAGGCCAGAATGACCGAGGCGGCGGTGCCGAAGATGCCCACGATCTGCAGGGTGGCGCCGCCGAACATCCACACGCAGGCGAAGAGGGTGCCGAGGGCGGAGAAGATGACCGGCGGATTGAGGAAGGTGACGACCGCGCCCAGGGGCTGTTCCTCGTGGGCGTGGGTCTCGTCCTCGACCACGATGTCGATCGAGCCGTTGACGGCGCGGGCGCCGGCAACGGTGCGCCAGAGGTTGTAGGCCATCACGAACCAGCCGACGAGGTAGAGGCCGCCGCCGACCACGCGCAGGAGCATGAGCGGACGGATGGTGTTGAGGGTGTCGAGGAAGTTTGGATACGTGAGCAGCGTGCCGCCCTCGGTGGTGGAGTTGAGCATGAGCCCCTGGGTGATGCCCGAGGTCCACATCGCGGCGACGTAGAGCAGGATGCCCACGAGCCCGAGCCAGAAGTGCAGGTTGGCCAGGGACTGGGAATGGAGCTTCCGGTCCCACAGGCGGGGCGCGAGGAAGTAGAACATGCCGGCCGCCATGAAGCCGTTCCAACCGAGGGCGCCGGCGTGCACGTGGCCGATGATCCAGTCGGAGTAGTGGCCGAGCGCGTTGACCGACTTGATGGAGAGCAGCGGCCCCTCGAAGGTGGCCATGCCGTAGAAGGTGACACCGGCGGCGAAGAACTTGATGACCGGGTCGGTGCGCAGCTTCTGCCAGGCGCCGCGCAGGGTGAAGAGGCCGTTGAGCATGCCGCCCCAGGAGGGAGCCCAGAGCATGAGCGAGAAGGTCATGCCGAGCATCTGCAGCCAGTTGGGCA
>CBFGUO010000085.1:0-9801 GCA_965652375.1 uncultured Opitutus sp. | reverse complement strand
GCGAGGCGGTGATCGGACAGGCGGTTGAGCTGACCGTCGAGGTCGCGAGTGAAGCACCGCTGACCTATCAGTGGTTTATCGGCGACTCCGGCGACACCTCCGCGCCGATCAGCGGCGCGACGGCGCTGACCTTGGAGGTGCCGATGGATGCGTGGACGCGGCCCTATTGGGTGCGAGCGACCAACGCGGCCGGATCGGTGGACAGTGCGTCGGCGACCGTGACGCGTTGGGAGGTCTTCAACGGCCATCGCGCGGCCACCGACATGGTGGAGTTCCAGGGCCGCTGGTTCGCCGCGAACGCGTTCTACGTGCAGGTGTCGGACGACGGTTGGGAGTGGTCGACCCTCGCTCAAGGGGACGCCTACGACAGTCTTCGCGCCGAACACTTTTTTGAGGTCGATGATCGGCTGGTCGCGTCGAGTGCGGGTGGTCTTTGGTGGACCGACGACGGTGACGACTGGGAACTGCTTTCCCGGGCCAGCGGTGGCTACGGGACCGGTCGCACGGCGTATGGCGCCGGAGTCTGGGTGCGCACGTTCCCGGACATTCGCTGGTCGCCCGACGGCGAGGAGTGGAACTACCTCGACGGCGGACCGGGGCAGGTCCGACAAATTGTCTTTGCCGATGAACGGTTCGTGGCCGTCGGTTCGAGCAGCACCAACAGCGAATACTACGACGGTCGGGTGTATTCGTCCTTCGATGGGAAATCGTGGGTGGATCGAAGCCCGGCATTGCTGGGTGATGACACGCGCTTGAACGCGGTGGTGTTTGGCGACGATGGCTTCGTCGCAGTCGGCGAGGATGGCACGGTGATTCGCTCTGAAGACGCGCTGACCTGGTCGCAGGTCAGTCTGGCGACGTCGGGCGAGGTGTCGTTCGCCTCCATCGCATGGGGTTCCGGTCGCTATGTCGCGGGCGTGGCTGGCGGCAACACCGTCTGGTGGTCGGCGGACGGGGAAAGCTGGAGCGAAGTTGTCGGTCCGGAGCAGATGTCGAGCGATCACGTATTCTTCGTTGCCGGTCGCTTCCGGGCCGAGGGCGCGAAGGGTTGGGCGTATGAATCGCCGGACGGTGTGACATGGTCGTTGGTCTCAGCGTGGCCGGAGGTGGGATCGGCAAATGGACAATCGCTCAACGAACCGATTCCGGGGCTGGCAGCGGGCAACGACCTCTTCATGCTGTTGGCACCCAATCCGTCTTACAGCGAAGACAACACCCGGGCTTACACGTCGCCCGACGGTGTGCTGTGGACCGAGGTGAGCTCGCCGGGTTACGTGGAGGACGGCCTGGTCTTCTACGAGGGTTGGTTTGTGACGTCTGCGCGGCAGGAGTCCGACAATGCCATCCGCATCAGCCTAGACGGCACGGTTTGGCAGAGCGCACTCGTGCTCGAGCCGTTCGAAACCGTGCGGCATTTTGTAGTCACGGATGACGGTCTCGTGGCGATGACCAGCCTGAGTCGCCAGTTGGTTTCGACGGACGCGGAGCATTGGACGGCTGCTCCGCGCTGGAGCACGTTCACACCCGACGAACTGGCGAGTTCCGGGGCGCGCTTCGTTGCGCCCTGGGGGAACTCGATTCGCGTGTCCTCGGATTTGGCGCTGTGGGCGCCGGTCGAGTTTCCCTTCGACGTCTATCGCCTCGATTCAATCGCCTACGGCAAGGGCCGCTTTGTCGTGCGGAGTGACTCTTTCAATCAGGTTTTTGTATCACGAGATGGCATCCACTGGGAGGAGGCCGAGACGCCCGCGGGCGGTTACGACTCGGCGCTCAGCTTTGCGGATGGCCGGTTCATCGCGCTTGATCGCTCCTTTCAGAGCTTTTCTCTGGATGGTTCGCTCTGGCGGCGTGACGAACTGTTTTCCGAGGCTCTGGCGCAGGTGGGCGCGCAGAACCGTTTCCCCGATAAGCGCGTGGCCGAGCTCGGTCACACGACCTTGTTGGCCGGTGGCACGCACCTCGCCATCTCGCGCCGCGATCCGGGCGTGGGCGGCATCATCGCGGCTTCGGGCTCGTTGCAGGTTTCCGCGGGCGACCCGATCCGGTTGACGGTGGATGCGATCGGCGCGGACCTCATTTACCAATGGTATCGCGGCGACTCCGGCGACACCTCGCAACCGATCGCCGGTGCGACGGCGGCGGTGCTCGACTTCGCGCCGGGCGAGATCACGGGCGATGCCACGTTCTGGGTGCGCGTCACCTCGGGCGCGAAATCGTGGTCGAGTGAAACGCTGCCGGTGCAGGTGCAGACTCCGCCGGTGATCGTGACCCAGCCGGTCGGTGGGGAAGTTCCGGTCTCCGGCACGATCACGCTGAGCGTCGAAGCCACCGGTTCCGGCACGCTCAACTACCGGTGGTGGCGCGATGGCGTGCCGCTGCCCTACGGCGGCACTTCGGCGCAGCTGCAACTCGATGTCCTGGCCGAGGACGTGGCGGGCGAGTATGTCGTCGGCGTCTATGACGAATACGGCGCTGTGCTCAGTGAGCCGGCGGTGCTGTTCATTCCCGAGGCGCCGCAGATCACCACGCAGCCGCTCGACGTCACCGCGAACGTCGGTGAGTCCGTGACCTTCACCGTGGAAGCGGCGGGTTCATCTCTGACCTACCAATGGCGGCGCAACGGCGTGCCGTTTGAAGGAGCGACGCGGGCGTCGCTTACGCTGTCATCGGTTGGGGCAAACGATGCCGGGGTCTACGATGTCGTGGTCCGCAATCGCGGTGGCACAGTGAGCTCTCGACCTGCCCAGCTGGCGATCGACGGTGTCACCGAAGAAGGTCCTGCGCTGGTAGCGGGCATGGTCGTGCTGCGCAATTACATCGGGGGATCGGTATGGATGCCCTTCCGCATTGACGGATCGGGCACGCGACGTCTGCTGTTGCGGGCGGTTGGGCCCACGATCGGCCAAGTGGGTTCGGCCCAGGACAATGGGGTGACCAATGCGTCCATTGAGGTCCTCGATCGTCGAGCAAACGTGATCGCGGCCAATGAGAACTGGAACGATGCGGACGATGGCGGCGCCGCCGTGCGGGAAGCCTCTGCTGCGACCGGAGCGTTGCCGCTGACAGAGGGCAGTGGTGATGCCGCGTTGGTGTTGGATCTGCCCCCGGGCACCTATGTGCTCAAGGTGAGATGGAACAGTGGTGGAACCGTGATTCCTGAGGTTTGGGACCTCGGATCGGACACCGATTCATCGGCCCGCCTGGCTTCCATCTCGATCTTCAACCGTCGTCTCACCCTGGATCGACCGTCCCTTGGCTTTATCGTGGCGGGGAGCGGCGAGCGTGAAATCGTGACCCGGTTTCTGGGACGGGCGCTCAACATTGAAGACTTCGTTTGGCAGCCGTCCGTGTATCTTGCGCAGGGAGAGACTCCGGTCACGGCCGAGGCCCACGCGGGCTGGGATCCCGAACTCTGGCCGGACTGGTTGCTCGACGGGGTGCGGGGTGTTCCGCTCGTGCCGGGGGAAAACGACGCGATGCGCATCGATCGTTTGGCTCCGGGGGCGTATCAGATCGAAGGTCGGATGCATTACAATCAGTCCTTTGGCTTTGGCCTGCTGGAAGTCGTCGATCCGTTCGCGGAGGCGTCCCCTACCGAACCGGCGGTGTTGGTGCCGTCGGACGATCAGACGATCGGGGCCGGCTACGACACGCGGATCGAAGTCGTGGTCGCGGGGCCGACCGATATGGCCTTCCAATGGAGCCTCGACGGTGAGCCGGTGGAGGGCGCGAACAGCTCGTCGTTGGTGGTGGAGGATGCCGAACCGGCCGACGAAGGCAGTTACACGCTGACGATCACGGCCGGCGAGCAGGAGTTGGTTTACGGGCCCGTCGAACTGGATGTGATTGGCGGTGGTCCGGTGCGCGCCAACCGCAACGTTTCCACCCAGACGGTGGGCCTCGGGGAAACCGTCGCCATCACGGTGGAACTGATGTGGGACCGGGCCGCCACCGATGTCGGCTACCGTCACGAATTACCCGCCGGATGGGAGTTCGTGAGTGATGACGCGACCAGTGCGACCTCGGCGCCCACGGCCGGCGACCAAGGCGCATTGATCTGGCGCTTTGGTTCACCCACCGAACAGGGCTCGCTCACCTTCACTTACCGAGTGCGCGTGCCCGAATCGTCCGAGCGTTTCAACTACATCTGGGGCGAAGCGTTCTACACCGATGGTGCCGGTCGCGAATGGTCCAGTGAGGCGCAGCCCTACATCAAGTGGGTGTACGGGTTGCCAAGTATTCACGACGCCGATACGAGTGGTGATCGTCGCCTCGACCTCGGCGAACTGCTGCGGGTCATCGAGCTCTACAACACGCGCGCCGGCACCACCCGCACCGGCCGGTATCGGGTCGACGCCGACTCGGTGGATGGCTTCGCGCCCGATAGCACGAGTGGCGAAGCGCCCGCCTTGGCCCGGTATCATTCCGCCGACACCGATCGTAATGGCGCCCTGTCGTTGTCGGAGCTGCTGCGCGTGATCGAGCTCTACAACACCCGCACCGGCACGACCCGCACGGGCGGGTATGGGTTGTCAGCGTCTTCGGTCGACGGTTTCGCTCCGGCGCCCTGACGAGGCGGTCCGTTCGGCGCGGCGCGGATCAGTCGGCTGCGCGCTGCGCCGGGTCTACCTCGCCATCGCGTTCTCGTTCGGCGTGGAGATGCTCAACCTGCGCATGCGGGCCAAGAAAAACGCCGCCCACCCCGTCGAGCTGAACCAGCCGTATCGGTGATTTGTTTTTACAGCAGAACGGGTCCGTCACCTACGCGCTGCGGCGGGCGGCGACGGCCCATTCGTAGACGTCGACGTAGCGGCGGGCGTTGGTCGTCCAGCTGAAGTCGCGGGCCATGCCCTGGCGGCGCAGCTGGCGGTATTGATCGGGGCGGTCGTAGTAGGTGGCGTTGGCCCAGCCGATGGTGTTGTAGAGCGCCGGAGCGGTCGCGTCGTTGAACTTGAAACCGGTGCCGGCACCGGTCGCCTCCTCGAATTGCTCGACCGTGTCGACGAGTCCGCCGGTGGCGCGCACGATCGGCGGCGTGCCGTAACGCATGGCGTAGAGCTGAGTAAGGCCGCAGGGCTCGCTCCGGCTGGGCATGACGAAGAAGTCGCTGCCGGCCTGGATGAGGCGTGCGAGCTTGCCGTTGAAGCCGACGTGCACGCCGACCCGGCCGGGATACTTCGCGGCGGTGTCGCGGAAAACGCTTTCCAGCCCCGCATCGCCGCTGCCGAGAATGGCGAACTGCACGTGCATGCGGCCCACGACGTGCGGCAGAGCTTCGGCGAGCAGATCGAGGCCCTTCTGCGTGGCGAAGCGCGAGACGACGCCGAACAGGGCGATGTGGGGATCGATCTCGAGGCCGAGTTGTTTCTGTAGGGCGGCCTTGCACACGCTCTTGCCGCCGAAGTTGGCCGCGGTGTAACGGCTGGGAAGGGCGGGGTCGGTGGCCGGATCCCAACTCGTGTTGTCGATGCCGTTGACGATGCCGGAGAGATCGGCGGCGCGGAACCGCAGCACGTGGTCGAGGCCGAAGCCGCCGCCCGGTGTCTTGATCTCCTCGGCGTAGGTGGGGCTGACGGTCGTGATCTTGGTGGCGTGGTAGAGGCCCGCCTTCATCATGTTGACCTTGCCGTGCGACTCGGTGCTGTCGGCGCGAAACTCGCTCACCGGCACGTGGGCAAAGTCGAGGGCACGGCGGTCGCAGTAACCCTGGTGCTCGAGGTTGTGAATGGTGAAAACCGTGGCGGTGTTGCCGAGCGGACCGTGACGCAGGGTGGTGTTGAGCAGCAGCGGCACGAAGCCGGTGGTCCAGTCGTGGCAGTGCACGACATCGGGAATCCAATCGAGCTGCAGGCACAGGTTGAGCGCGCCGCGGCAGAGGAAGACGAAGCGCAGGTCGTTGTCGGGATGATCACCCCAGGGGCCAGCGTAAACCTCGGGCCGGCCGAAGAGGTGTTCGTGCTCCAGGCAATAGATGGGCACCTCGGAACCGGGCAGGTGGGACTGCCAGGTGCGGGCCCAGTGCGCGGCGGCGCCGACGTCGACGCCGAGCGGCTGCGACTGTGCGCTCCAGTCGTCGCTGAGCTTGATCGAACCGTAGGCCGGACAGACCACACGCACATCATGGCCCAGGGCCGCGAGCGATTTGGGCAGCGAGCCCACCATGTCGGCGAGCCCGCCGACTTTTACGAAGGGCTCAACTTCGGGGGAAACGAAGAGGATCTTGAGGGAAGGCACCGGGGGAAGGGAAAGGGAGGGAGGAGTGAAAGGGAGTGAGGGAAAAGGGAAAGGGAGTGAGTGAAAGTGAAAGGGGAGTGAAGGGAGGAAGGCGGAGCGTTTGGGAATTCCCTTTCACTCATTCCCTTTCACTCCTCGGCCGTGGCGTCGCCGCGGTCGAGGCGCTCGAGCAGCGGGGGGAGGTCGGCGATGGTGGCGAGTTGATGGAAGCGGGGGCCGGCGGGTTCGCGGTCGGCGCGGTCGAGGATCCAGGTGTGCGGGTAGGGGACGTGCGCGGCGTGGGCGCCGAGATCCAGCACGGGGAGGATGTCGCTCTTGATGGAGTTGCCGACCATGAGGAAGTGGGCGGGATCGACGTCGTGGCGGCGCAGGATGCGGGCGTAGGTGGCGGGATCCTTTTCGGTGACGACTTCGAGGTCGGTGAAATGCGGATCGAGCCGGGAGAGGCTGAACTTGCGGGACTGGTCGCGCAGGTCGCCCTTGGTGATGATGAGCATGCGGTAGCGTCCGGTCGCGGCGATCGCGGCGACGGTCTCGGGCACGCCGTCGAGGATCTCGACCGGGTGATCGAGCATGTGGTGGGCGAGCGCGATGATTTCGGTGATCTCCGTGGCGGAGACCTGGCCGTGGCTCAGCTCGATCGCGGTTTCGATCGCGGACAGCGTGAAGCTTTTGATGCCGTAGCCGTAACGCGCGAGGTTGCGGCGCTCGGTCGCGTTGAGCGTGTCGTCGACCTGGGCGGGCTCATGGTAGTGCGAGAGCAGTTCGCACAGCCGGGCATGGGTGGCGACGAAGAGTGTTTCGTTGTGCCACAGCGTATCGTCGGCGTCGAACCCGATGGTCTGGATCATCGCCGGGTGACGATTGCGAGGCAGCCGCGGCGACGGAAGCGAAAAGAAGGCGGAAGGTCGCGCCCAGCGACGACCGAACGAGTCCGGAGCGGGCGCGGGGCGCGCGGCTGGGCGGCCTACGGGGTGGAGGCCGGATACACCTTGCGTGGCGTCCGCCGGCGGGCAAAGGGCCGGGGTGCGCCGGCGGCGGCGCGGTCGCGGAGGGCGCGGTCGAGGCGGTCGCTGAGCAGGCTGACGGCGGCGTAGGCATCGGGGGCGGCGGCCTCGGCCACGATGTCGGGTCCGCGGGTCACGACGCGGCCGCGGGCGACGACAGCGATATCCGGCGCGCGGCTTTCATCGTGGCTGACCTCGACGTCGATGCGATCGATGCGGGGCTTATGGCGCAGCAGGCGGCCGGCCTTCAGGACGATGTGATGACGTTGGGCGTCGGAAAGGTTTACGTGGACGCCGGTAGCGGTGAGTCGATCGCCGAAACAATGGAAGGACGGTGCTGGCGTGGTCATGCAGGCAACTCAGACGCCGGCGGAGGGCTTCGGTTCGTTACAAGTTGGCAAGGTGCTTTCCAGCCGTCGGGCAGGCTGCAATGGCGCCGGGCGCGACGGGCATGAAAAAGCCGGCCGCGGGGAGCGGCCGGCCGGGGAAACGAGCGGGAGGCGACGGGAGGGTCAGTCGACCTTCGGCAGGCTGGCGTCGATTTCGACAGGGCCGGGGTGGTTGCGCTTGTTGAGGCGGTCGGTGGCGCGCTTGCGCAGGAGGCGGTCGAGTTCCTTCACCGCCTTGTCGATCGCCGCGTAGGCGTCGTCGCCCGTGTCGGAGGCGATGAGGTCGGGCCCCTGGATCTCGATCTGACCCTTGGCCGTGAACTGGCCGTGGTGGGATTTGGTGGCGTGATAATCGAGGTCGATGCGGACTCGGACGATGCGCGGCTCGTGGCGGAGGAGTTTGGCGACCTTGTCACGGACGTGCTGCTTGATGCCGTCGGTGAGGTCGAGGTGGATGCCGCTGATGATGAGCTTTTCGTCGAGAACTTCGGGAGGGATTTCTTGGATCATGGGAGGGGGATTCACATGCGAAGGGTTCGCAATTGGGAGGGGCAAACGGTAGGCCGAAGCCCGGGCGATGCAAGGGCGGGTTACACGTAGGGCGGGTGCAGGGGAGCTGGGTGCTGGGGGGCTGGGTACTGGGGGCTGACGCACCGAGAGACGCGGTCCGGAGGCCCACGTCCACCTGGGTTACTTTTTTTTGTTCAGGGCGGCGCTGAACCAGTCGCCGCCGAGGGAGGTGCCGAAGCTGGAGCCTCCGCCGCCGCCGCCGCGACGGTCGTTGCCGCCGCGGGGGCCGTTGTCGCGACGCGGACCGCCGGGGCCGCGGCGGTCGCGATCGTTGCCGTTGCCGCGCTCATTGCGGTTGCCGCCGGACTGCTTGCCGCCGAACTCCGGGTTGCTCCGCATGCTGAGGGCGATGCGATTGCGGGCGAGGTCGATGTCGGTGACGGTCACGGTGACCTTCTGGCCGGGCTTCACGTGCTCGGACGGATCCTTCACAAAGGTGTCGGCGATCTGGCTCACGTGGACGAGCCCGTCCTGGTGCACGCCGACGTCGACGAAGGCCCCGAAGGCGGTGACGTTGGTCACGATGCCGGGAAGTTTCATGCCCTGGCGCAGGTCCTCGGGTTTGTTGACGCCCTCGGCGAAGGCGAAGGCTTCGAACTGCTGACGCGGGTCGCGGCCGGGCTTGGCGAGTTCGGCGAGGATGTCCTTCAGCGTGGGCAGGCCGACATCGTCGGAGACATAGGCGTCGAGCTTGATGCGGGCGCGGGCCTTGGGGTCGGCGATGAGGTCGGCCACCGTCACACCGAGATCGGCGGCCATGCGCTCGACCAGGGCGTAACGCTCGGGATGGACGGCGGAGGCGTCGAGCGGGTGGGCGGCGTCGCGGATGCGCAGGAAGCCGGCAGCCTGTTCAAAGGCCTTGGGGCCGAGGCGCGGGACTTCGAGCAACTCGGCGCGGGAGGTGAACGGGCCCTGCGCGTCGCGCCGGGCGACGATGGCGGCGGCGGTGCTGCTGTTGAGGCCGGAGACGTAGGAGAGGAGCTGCTTGGAGGCAGTGTTGAGCTCGACACCGACGCCGTTGACGGAGGAGACGACGGTGTCGTCGAGCGAGCGCTTGAGGGCGCTCTGGTCGACGTCGTGTTGGTATTGGCCGACACCGATGGATTTGGGATCGAGCTTCACCAGTTCGGCCAACGGATCCATGAGGCGGCGGCCGATGGAGACGGCGCCGCGCACGGTGATGTCGTGGTCGGGAAACTCTTCGCGGGCGACCTCGGAGGCGGAGTAGATGGAGGCGCCGGATTCGTTGACGAGCACGATGGGGATGGACGGCGGGAGCTTGAGCGCGCGGACGAAGGCTTCGGTCTCGCGGCCGGCGGTGCCGTTGCCGATGGCGATGGCCTCGACCTTGAAGAACTCGATGAAGCCGCGGAGCTTTTCCTCGGCCTCGACGCCGTGGCGGTCGGGGTAGATGACGTCGTGGTGGAGCAGCTTGCCCTGGCGGTCGAGCAGGACGGTCTTGCAGCCGGTGCGGAAACCGGGGTCGATGGCGAGGACGGCGCGCTGGCCGAGCGGGGAGGCGAGCAGGAGTTCGCGCAGGTTGTCGGCGAAGACCTTGATGGCGTCGGCGTCGGCGCGCTTCTTGGAGTCGAGGCGCATCT
>CBFGUO010000084.1:0-10005 GCA_965652375.1 uncultured Opitutus sp. | reverse complement strand
TCGGCCCCTTCGATTCGCCGCCCATCACCCACGTTAAAAGTCGCGCGATGCTCGACGTGTTCCTCGACGCTGGCGCCGACCTCAACGCCAAGAGCCGCTGGTGGGCGGGCGGTTTCGGCCTGCTGCACAACGCGCCGCCCGAACTCGCCGCCTACGCCATCGAGCGCGGCGCCGTCGTCGACATCCACGCCGCCGCGCGCCTCGGTCTCCTCGACCGCCTGCGCGCGTTGCTCACGGCCGAGCCGTCGCTCGTGGATGCCCGCGGCGGCGACGGCCAGACCCCGTTGCACTTCGCCGCCACGGTGGAGGTCGCGACAGTCCTCCTCAACCACGGCGCCGAAATCGACGCCCGCGACCTCGACCACGAGTCCACCCCCGCGCAGTGGATGCTCGGCGAGCGTTCGGACGTCGCCCGCTTCCTCGTCGAGCGCGGCTGCGCAACCGATCTGCTGCTGGTCACAGCGCTCGGCGACCGCGCTCGCGTCGAACAACACCTCGCCTCTGATCCCGCCTGCATCCACCAACGCGTCGACGACGCATATTTCCCGAAGAAAAACCCACGCAGCGGCGGCACGATTTATCAATGGACGATCGGTCGCGGGTTGTCCGCTCACGACGTGGCCCGGAAGTTCGGTCACCTCGAACTCCTGCCGGTACTGCTCGAACACAGTCCGGTCGAACTGCGACTCCTCGCCCTCGCGCGAAACCACGACGAAAGCGCCGTGTGGGAGATCCTGGCCGCGCATCCCGAGGTCGTGGCCCACCTGTCCGAGCCCACCCGATCGCACCTCGCCCACGCCGCGCGCGACAACGACACCGCCGCCGTCCGCCTGATGCTGCACGCCGGCTGGCCGGTCGACGCCAAGGGCCAACACCAGGGCACGGCGCTTCACTGGGCCGCGTTCCACGGCAACCTGGAGATGGTCGAAACCATTCTGCCTCACCGCCCCCCGCTCGACCTGCCCGACGCCGACCACCACGCGCCGCCGATCGGCTGGGCAACCTTCGGCTCCGAACACGGCTGGCACCGCGAAACCGGCGACTACGCCGGCGTCGTGCAGGCCCTGCTCCGCGTCGGCGCAAAGCTTCCTCCGCAACCCGCCGGCACCGCGGCCGTGCAGGCCGTTCTGCGACGGAGGAACAGCCAAAGCTGATTGAGCCCCCCATTCGCCGGTCTGCAGCGCGACCACTGTTCAATTTAAGGGGAAAAGGGACTATCAACCCGCTTGCCATTGTCCGCCATTGGCGCATAGATCCCAGAGTGGAATTCATCCGCTGGTAATCTATTTCTACACCATTTCCGCTCAACAGATCCTGCTTCTGTTCGCTTACAGCAAATCCGACCAAGGGGACCTGACTCCATCCCAAGCCAAACAACTCGCTCAACTCGTCCAACAGGAATTCCCATGAAAGCCGCTGCCTTCCAAGAGCTGCTCGAAAGTGTCCGTGACGCCAGTGCCTATCTGAAAGGAGACCGCCGCGCCGTCACCCGAACCGACCGGATCTCGCCTCAGTCGGTCGCCGCTATCCGAACCAAGCTGAAGCTAAGCCAGGCCCAATTCGCCCGCGCCTTTGGCATCAGCCTCAACACCCTGCAAAACTGGGAGCAGGGTCGCCGCCAGCCTTCCGGTCCGGCAAAGGTGCTCCTCCGCGTCGCCGAACGTCACCCCGAAGCCGTGCTGGAAACGGTGGCGTAACGAGCGATACCCGCCCTCGAATGACGCCCTACAAGAAGCAACACTGGCTTCCCGCCGCCTACCTGAAGAATTTGTCGGTGAGCTGACATCTTTGAAATTCCGGCAGAAACACTCTCAGTTTCCTGCATGGGCAATCCAACGGGGTCATGTCGTCACATTGTCAGCACGTCGGATCGCATCGATCTGCTCGGTTCCGACCAGAACAGCGACTGACGGCGTTCGCGCAAAAGCTGAGCAGGGAGATCGAGTTGCGGCATCGCGTCTTCACAGCTACTCTTGGCGCGCTTGCGAGGGTGAGAGGATCCCTAGTCCGTGGCGGAGCCAGGTGCAAAATCCGCCGGATGGAGGGCTACGTCTGCCCGGGCCGGCGTGGGCAAAGTGGCGGCCACGAAGGGCATGTCGTCGGGATCGGGCCAATCGTCGGCGGCCGGCATCAAGTCGCGGACCGCATTTAGCAGCAGCGATAGCAGGCTCTAGCGGGCTTCGCCGGTGGGCTGCGTTTGTTCTTGAGGTTTGGATGCAGGAATAGCCCCGGCAATAAGCTCGGCAAATTCCTCGTCGGGGAGATCGAGATAAATCCAATACGTGGTTTTTCGTGCGGTCCCATCTTCATCGATGTGCCGCTCTGAATCCCCCTTATAGTCCCACACGTCTTCTGTGACTCGTGTTCGAATCATCCCTAAATTCCCAAGCGGGCCAGCCCATGATCCAAGATCGTAGTTCAGGTCGAGCTGTGACCGATTGATGTCCTTGCCTTTGAACTCCGTTGTTTCGTCCAACCATCTGATCTCCATTTCCTTTCCACGAACCTTGTGATCCTTACTCGTCCCAGAACGATATTTTTGGAACTGGTCGTGATAGAATTCGTGGACCGCTACCAGCTCGATGTCGCTCAAAGTCTCGAAGACCTTCACCCATCTATCCTCGAATCCCGTGGACGGTCTATTTTCGCTGATGATCTGTGCGGTGAGAAGTCCGATCGCCCTGGGACCAACGTCGCGGCTCTTCGAAAACGCCACCGAACGATACGCATCAAACAAGACCTCAGTCTTCACGTCTGATTCGAGGATTTCACTCAACAACGAATGGATATCCTCCTTCGGCTTCTTTTGCGCGACGGCCAAGAAAAACGAATCAATGAAGTTCTTAGCGCGGTGCCTCGTCCAGCGCTCAATGACACTTTTCCCGAATTTCGTCAGCAGATACTCAGAAGCGGTTCCGGCGATGAGGCTAATCGGTTCGACCATGCCGATCTTCTTATCCATCGAGAGAGATCGGTCGAGCATCGATCAGCTGCTGCTTCGGCGTTTGATTCAATCGAGAAGTCCGGCTGCCGGACTTGATCAGCCGGCGGCTAAGTCGCACGTGCGAAATGCCCTCGCGGGATACTAATGCCCAGAGCTGCCGCGATCTTCGTAGCCGAAGCGGGCCTAGTGTCGGAGCGTAGGAATCCCCTATCAGCAGCTGCCTCCGTGGTCTCTGTGTTCCCTCCGTGCCCTCTGTGTCAAAAATGGCGCTGCCTCGCCGCGCTTCATCGCCTTTTGCATTTGGCAGCGAGGCCACCCTCGCTTCACGCTCGCCGGTCCCGCCATGTCGAAGTCCAAAGCCAAGAAGTCCGCCCCGGTCAAATCCGCTGCTCCCGCGGCCGCCGCCTCCGTGCAGCCTGCCATTACCAACGTGCTCGCCGAGCGCTACGCCTCGCCCGCCATCAAGGGCATCTGGTCGCCCACCGGCCGCGTCGGCATCGAGCGCGATTACTGGATCGCCGTCATGAAGGCCCAGCGCGATCTCGGCATCGCCATCCCCGCCGCCGCCATCGCCGACTACGAGCGCGTAAAGGACCAGATCGACCTCGCCGCCATCGACGCCCGCGAGCGCGTCACCCTCCACGACGTTAAGGCGCGTATCGAGGAGTTTAACAGCCTCGCCGGCCACGAGTCCATCCACCTCGGCCTCACCTCCCGCGACCTCACCGAAAACGTCGAACAACTCCAGATTCAGCGCTCGCTCGCCGTCATCCGCCAAAAGACCGCCGCCGCCCTGCTCGGCTACGCCAGACGCGCCAAGCAGTTCCGCGGACTCCTCCTTACCGGCCGCACCCACAACGTGCCCGCGCAGCCCACCACCCTCGGCAAGCGCATCGCCATGTTCGGCCAGGAACTGCTCGCCGCCCTCACCCACCTCGACGAACTCGCCGCCCGCTACCCGGCCCGCGGACTCAAGGGCGCCGCCGGCACCCAGCTCGACCAGTTCACCCTGCTCGGCGGCGATGCCAAAAAAGTCGCCCGCCTCGAAGCCAAGGTGCTCAAACACCTCGGCTTCACCGAGGCCTTCAACGCCGTCGGCCAGGTGTATCCACGTTCCTTGGACTTCGAGGTCGTCTCCGCTCTCCACCAAATCGGCGCCGCCGCCGCCAGCTTCGCCACCACCCTGCGCCTCATGGCCGGCCAGGGCCTGCTCACCGAGGGTTTCCAGAAGGGCCAGGTCGGCTCCTCCGCCATGCCGCACAAGATGAACGCCCGCAACTGCGAGCGCATCTGCGGCTTCTCCACGATTCTTTCCGGCTATGTCACCATGACCGCCGCCCTCGCCGGCGATCAGTGGAACGAAGGCGACGTCTCCTGCTCCGTCGTCCGCCGCGTCGCCCTGCCCGACGCCTTCTACGCCATCGACGGCCTGCTCGAAACCCTCCTCAACGTGCTCGAGCAGCTGACCGTCTTCCCCAAGGTCATCGCCGCCGAGTCCGCCCGCAACCTGCCCTTCCTCGCCACCACCACCATCCTCATGGCTGCGGTCAAGCAGGGCGCCGGTCGCGAAACCGCCCACGCCGCCATCAAGGAGCATGCGCTCGCCGCCGCCGCCGCCATCCGCGAGGGCGCCGAACCCGCCCTGGTCGACCGCCTCGCCGCCGACGAACGCCTCGGCCTCAAGGCGGCCACGATTCACAACCTCCTGCTCGACACCGACCGCTTCGTCGGCGCCGCCCCCGCCCAGGTCGACACTTTCATCGCCCAGGCCCGAGCCGCCGCCAAAAAGGTCAAGGGCGCCGCCAGCGTGAAACCGGGCAAGCTGCTCTGAGCCCAAACGGAACCGCGATCTTTCTCTTTCGTCTTTATCTTTCTCTTTCTCTTTCTCCCCGCCCACCGAAACCCTAACCTGCCCGGGTTCACCCCGACCCGGACATGCCTCTT
Organism: uncultured Opitutus sp.; assembly: GCA_965652375.1. Taxonomy (GTDB): domain Bacteria; phylum Verrucomicrobiota; class Verrucomicrobiia; order Opitutales; family Opitutaceae; genus Actomonas. The sequence goes on along the minus strand of CBFGUO010000084.1, from coordinate 5,117 downwards.
GCCTCCCTCCGGCGGCGCTTCGCCCGCCGCATCCCTGCGCCGTTCCACCAACCGCTCCACCCGACAACGCTCCTGATCGCCTGCCTTGCTCTGTCGGCCCAGGCCCCGGCTGAGGAGCCTGTACGCCTCCCGCCCTTCATCGTGAAGGAGCCTCTGCTCGGTCCACGCTGGCGCCTCGCCCGTACCGATCGCTTCGAGGTGCTCAGCCGTTCGAACGACCACAAGGCCACCGACATGGTCGAAGCCTATCGCGCCGCCTTCGCGAAGCTGGAAGTCCTGTTGCCGCCACGTTTCGTCGCCACGCACGATCTTCCCATCAAACTCATCGTCTATGACGAGAGCCTCTGGCCACGATCCACCCAGGAGGAGGTCGCGGCAATGCTGGCCGGCATTTCGGACCGTGTACCCAAGGTGGATCTGACGCCCCGCCAAGAGGTCTACTTCGACCAGATGCGCGCACCTTGGCTGACGAGTCAGGCTGTAGAGGTCCCCGACAAACCTAGTCCACCCCAAACCCCAGCTTCGGTCTTCTTCACGGACATGCGACTCACCGATCTGGATGAAGTCGTGATTTTCTCCCTGGCCCCACCCGGCTACAACCAAACCTTCAGCATCTCCCTGCGTTCCACCCTCGTCGCCCACTTGATGGGCAAGCGCACCTCTTCGCTGCCGCCTTGGTTCATGCGCGGATTCCTGGAAGTCTATCGCGAGGTCGAGTTCAACGCCTTCGGTTTGTCGCTGTCCCCGCTGGAGCTGGATTCGACGGGGGCGACCGCCGCCGCGCAAAACAACCCGGAGACAGTCACGGCGCATTTCGTGCCCCTGCCGCAGTTGCTCTTCAGCCCACCCGCCCACCGGGACGTTCTCCTGGATGATCGCCAACTCGGTCTCTTCGTGCGCTGGGCCCTCGACCCGAAAGGCGGCAATGCGCCCGACGCACTGTGGACGCTCGTCGAGCACGCCTGCGGCCAACCCGTCGACGAAGCCGCCATCCAACGCGCCTTCCTCCTCAGCTCGGCCGAGATCGACCAGGCCCTGCGCGACTACCTGCCGCACGCCCTGCGCCACGGCGTTCACTGGGACCAGCCCGCGGTCGAACTGGCCGAGATTACCTTTCGCGAAGCCACCAGCATCGAAGTCGCCCGCATCAAGGGCGATTGGGAGCGCCTCGAAGCCGACTGGGTCCGCCACAACCATCGCGAGCTGGAGGACCGCTACGCCGACAAGGCCCGCCAAACCCTCTACCGGGGCGGCCGCAAAGGTGACGCCGACCCGCAGTTGCTCGTCGTGCGCGCCCTCTTCGAACTTGAGGCCGGCGACCCCACCGCCGCCGAGGAACTCCTCGCCAAGGCCCTCGCCACCGGCGCCCCGCTGCGTCCCCGTGCCTACTTGGAACTGGCCCGCCTTCGCTTCGCCCGCTGGCAGGCTGACAACGCCGGGACCGACGAGTTGTTGCCCGCCGCAGTTGCCGCGCCCTGGCTCGAACTGCTGCGCACCGCGGCAGGAAGCTCCCCCCAGATGCCGGAGGTGTATCATACCTATTTGGCGATCATCGCCGCGCGTCAGGGCCGCTTCACCGCGGAGGATGCAGAATTTATCGGAAAGGGTGGGGCTGCCTATCCGCGGGATCGCCGCATCGCCCTGGCCCGGGTCCTGAACTGGATCGAACTCGGTCGCGAAGACATCGCGCTGACCCTCATCTCCCGCGCGCTCGCCTGGGGCGTCGTCGATCCGGAGAACCCCGACTGGGTCAAAGTGCGCAAACAGGTTTCCTCTCCGCCGGAGTGAGGTTCCGGCCGACCGCCCACTCTTGCGCAGCCACCCCCAAAATTACGTTTGCCACCCCGCGAACCGCCGCGCCACCTTCACCGTTCTCTCAACCGATTCCCTTTCCCGATCTTTATAGACCCAACACCATGGCCGAAGAACTCGTAGGTAACATCTTGGTGGGCCAATCCGGAGGCCCCACCGCCGTCATCAATGCCAGCGTCGAAGGCGTCGTCGCCGAAGCGCTCAACCACGACTGCATCGAGGAGATCTACGGCACCCTCAACGGCGTGCTGGGCATCCTCAACGAAGACTTCATCGATCTCGCTTCCGAGTCCCAGCAGACCATCCGCGCCCTGCGCTCCACGCCCGGCGCCGCCCTCGGGACCTGCCGTTACAAGCTCAAGAAGCAGGCCGATTTCGAACGCGTCCTCGAGGTCTTCAAGGCTCACAACATCCGCTACTTCTTCTACGCGGGCGGCAACGATTCACAGGACACTGCCGACAAGATCTCCAAGCTCGCCCAGCAGCAGGGTTACGCCCTGCGCGTCATCGGCATCCCCAAGACCATCGACAACGACCTGCCCGTCACCGACCACTGCCCCGGCTACGGCTCCGTGATCAAACACGTGGCCACCACCGTCCGTCAGATGGCCTGCGACCACGCGGCCATGGGCCAGGGCGACCTCGTCTCCATCCTCGAGGTCATGGGCCGTAACGCCGGCTGGATCGCCGCCGGCGCCGCTCTCGCCAAGCGCCGCGACCACCCGCACGATCCGCCCCACATCATTCTCCTGCCCGAGGTCGCCTTCTCCGCCGAGAAGTTCATCGCCGACGTCCAGCGCACCCTCAAACGCGAGAAATATTGCCTCATCGTCGTCGGTGAAGGCCTCGTCGATGCCGATGGCAACTACGTCGCCGCCGCCGAAGCCACCGATGCCTTCGGCCACGCCCAACTCGGCGGCGCCGCCGACTTCCTCCAGCGCCTCGTCGAAGCCAACCTCCCCGGCATCAAGGCCCGCACCGCCAAGCTCGGCATCGCCCAGCGCGCCGCCGTCACCAACGGTTCCCAGACCGACGCCGACGAAGCCTTCCTCGCCGGCCAGGCCGCCGTCGAAGCCGCCATCAACGGTGAGACCGACAAGATGGTCACCCTCCTCCGCGGCGACACCGATCACTACTCCTGCGAGACCGGCCTCGCTCCCCTCGCCGACATCGCCAACGGCGTAAAGAAACTGCCCAAGGAGTGGATCAACGAGGACGGCATTTCGATGAACTACCAGTTCGTCCGCTATGCCACGCCGCTCGTTCAGGGCGAGACCAAGGTGGCCCACGAAAACGGCCTCCCCGTCTTCGCCAAACTCGACAAGGTCCGCGTCCAGCGCCAGCTCGAGCCCTACGACCTCTAAACCCGCCTTCCCGTAGTGCCGGCTTCAGCCGGCATTCCTCCCTTCCAGGCCGCCCCTCAACCCGGGCGGCCTTTTTCACGCCCCAACGCCCCGCTTCTTTCTTCTTTCTCTTTATCTTTCTCTTTCTCCGTGCCGACCGGAATCCGCCCGCCATCTCGCCCAGGAGGATAAAGAGAAAGAAGAAAGAGAAAGATCAGCCTATCCCGTTCGCCGCGTGGGCAAGCCATTCCACGTTCACCCCCGCAAAAATCTGGCAAAAACCGCTCTGCGTTTGCCCCGCCCCGATTTCCCTTTCACTCCCTCCCTTCTTCGTCCGCCGCAAACCTCGGCGCCGACAGATCTTTCGACTCCCTTTTTCACGCCATGAAATCCCTCCGCCGCACCTTTGTCCTCACCGCGATTCTAGCCGCGCCCGCCGCCGTCCTCCTAGGGCAGGCCACCGATCCCGTGATCGAGGTGCCCGCCTATGAGGTGAGCACCACCCGACTCACCACCACCAACGCCAGCCCGACCACCGACCTCACACTCGACGCCACCGCTGCACCCACCGAGTTCGCCCTACCCGCGATCGCCAACACCCTCGCCGGCTTCACGGTCGGGTCCAACCAGTCGCGCTCCTTCACCGACACCTTCGCCATCCGCGGCCTCACCAACACCCCCATCTTCGGCGCCCCCGCCGTCACCGTCTACCTCGACGACCTGCCCCTCGGCTCCGGCTTCACCTTCCCCTCCGACCTCACCGGCTTCGCCCGCGCCGAACTCCTCCGCGGTCCCGGCGCCGGCACTCGCTTCGGCCGCTCCGGCCCCGGCGGTATCCTCCTGCTCTCGACTCCGGCTTCGCCCGCCGAAAGCACCGGCTCCGTGACCCTCGCCGCCGGTGAGCACGGACTGCGCACCGCCACCGTCACCGGCGCTTCCGCCGCCGGCGGCTCCACCGATGCCTACGCCGCCGCCACCTGGCGCGAACGCGACGGTTACGTGCGCAACACCACTCTCGGTCAGGACGTCGACCCGTCGGAAACCCAGACGGCCCTCGCCCGCTTCCGCCACCGCCCGACCGACACCACCGAACTCACCTTCTTCGTCAACGCCCTGCGCGCCCGAGACGGCGCCCAGCCCCTCGTGCCGCTCTTCGGTCCGCTTCACACCGTGCAACGCAGCGCCGAAGGCGTGACCGAACTCGACACCCTCAACACCGCCCTCACCGCCGCCTTCACCCTGCCCACCGGGCGCCTCACCGCCACCACCGGCTACAGCCTCTGGGACATGGGCCCCTACGACAACACCCTCGACTTCGGCTTCGCCGAGCTCGGCAACGGCTCCACCCTCGAGCAGCGCAATCTCTCCGAAGAGATCATCTTCACCGCCGCTCCCGATGCCCCGGCCGCCTGGCACCTCGGCCTCTTTGCCAACGACGGCCGCACCAACGGCTCCTTTGTCCGCGCCTTCGGTCCGCAGGTCTTCGAAGAAAGTTCCTACCGCTTCGACACGCTCGACCTCGCCGCCTTTGGCGAAGCCACCTTCCAGACCACCGACGCCCTCGCCCTCAGCGTCGGCCTGCGCTACGTCAAAACCGAGATGGACAGCGTGCGCACCGAGGTCATCCCCGTGCCCCAAGTCACCCCCGCCGAGCACCGCTCCGACGCCATCCTGCCCCACCTCAACCTGCGCTACGAACTCGGCGGCGGCACGACCGCCTTTGCCAACGTCGCCTTGGGCTACAAGACCGGCGGCTTCTCCGCCTTCACCGGCAACGCCGTGCTCGCGCCCTACGACGCCGAATACACCACCGCCTACGAAGCCGGCGTGACCCACACCACCGCCGACGGGCGCTTCTCCGCCACTTTGCGCGCCTACCTCTACGACATCGACGACTACCAGATCGAACGCTCCTTCGCCACCGGCGCCGTGGCCGACGACTATCTCGTGGTCAACGCCGAT
>CBFGUO010000083.1:0-11245 GCA_965652375.1 uncultured Opitutus sp. | reverse complement strand
AACGCAAACGCCGTCGCGGACGTCGGCGTCCACCCTGCTGCCTTTCCGGTGGACGCGGGCCTCCGGACCGCGTCGCTCCATCTGCCTCTCCCCCGCTCCATCCGCCGCCCTTCCTACGCAAACGGACGAGACGTCCGTTCTCCACCCGTCCACCGCCCCTCGGAGAACGGACATCTTGTCCGTTTGCCCTGCCTCTCCGGCTTCGCGCCCCTTCGCGTCCCTTGGCGGTTGCCTGAAGATCGCCCGGAAGTCGATGCCCGCTCCGTCGCCCCCCACCCAGCCCAGCCGATCCTCCCCGTACCCAGATCCCCACCCCTGTCCGCCGAAGTCCGCCTGCGGACGAAGGCGGGCCCCCAGTTCCCCTGACTTTCACGTTGCCCAAGCCGGGGAATGTATTCGCCTTCTCAGGCAACATGCCCGCCGCTCCGCCCGACCTCGCCGCCGTCCGCGCCTACCTGCTCGATCTGCAGGACCGCATCTGCGCCGGCCTCGAGGCCCAGGAAACCGGCGGCGCCCGCTTCCTCACCGACGACTGGACCCGCCCCGCCGGCGGCGGGGGCCGCACCCGCATCCTCGCCGAGGGCGAGACCTTCGAAAAAGCCGGCGTCGCGTTCTCCCACGTCTTTGGCGACCAACTCCCGCCCTCCGCCTCGGCCCACCGCCCCGAAATCGCCGGCCAGCCCTGGCAGGCCATGGGCGTCTCCCTCGTCATCCACCCCCGCAACCCCCACGTCCCCACCAGCCACGCCAACGTCCGTTTCTTCTGCGCCGGAGAGGGCCTCGACGCTTCCGCCGCACTCGAAAATCGAGAATCAAAAATCAAAATTCCCCCTCCGACCTCCAGCGCCGCCGCCCCTTCCCCTTTTCCCTCTTCCCTCACTCCCTCTGGCGCCGCCCCGGCGGCGCCAGTCTGGTGGTTCGGCGGCGGCTTCGACCTCACCCCCTACTACGGTTACGCCGAGGACGCCATCCACTGGCACGCCACCGCCCGCGACGCTGTCGCCCCCTTTGGTCCTGACCTCCATCCGCGCTTCAAGCAAAACTGCGACGACTACTTCTTCCTCAAGCACCGCCGGGAACCCCGCGGCATCGGCGGCCTCTTCTTCGACGACTTCAACGAACTCGGCTTCGACCGCAGCTTCGCCCTCCTGCGCAGCGTCGGCGACGCCTTCCTGCCCGCCTACCAGCCCATCGTCGCCCGCCGCCGGTCCACCCCCTACGGCGAGCGCGAACGCGACTGGCAGTTGTATCGACGCGGCCGTTACGTCGAGTTCAACCTCGTCTGGGACCGCGGCACCCACTTCGGCCTGCAGAGCGGCGGCCGCACCGAGTCCATCCTCATGAGCCTCCCGCCCCAGGTGTCATGGAAATACAACTACACCCCCGCCCCCGGCACCCCCGAAGCCACCCTCCACACCGATTTCCTCCGGCCGCAAGACTGGCTCGCGGCTGAATGACGATCTCAGATTTACGATTTACGAATTGCAGCACCGCAGCCTCGCCAGTCCGCCATATCGACCATCGCAAATCGTCCTTCGTAAATCGTAATTCGTAATTCAGAATCCCATGACTTCCCGTGAACGCTTCCTCAAGGCCTGCGCCTGCGAGCCCCTCGACCGCCCGCCCCTCTGGGTGATGCGCCAGGCCGGGCGCTACCTGCCCGAATACCGCGAGCTCAAGGCCCGGTCTTCCTTCCTCGAAATGGTGCGCACCCCCGAGCTCGCTCTCGAGGTCACCCTTCAGCCGCTGCGCCGCTTCGCCCTCGACGCCGCTATCCTCTTCTCCGACATCCTCGTCATCCCGGAGGCCCTCGGCCAGCCCTACGCCTTCCGCGACACCGGCGGCATCGAGATGGCCCACCGCATCGAAACCCGGGCCCACGTCGACGCCCTCGCCGGACCCGACGCCATCGCCGACAAACTCGCCTACGTGCCCGCCGCCCTGCGCCTCATCCGCGCCGAACTCGCCGACACCAAGGCCGTCCTCGGTTTCGGCGGCTCCCCCTGGACCCTCGCCACCTACATGGTCGAAGGCGGCAGCTCCGAGGACTTCGAACGCATCAAACTCCTCTTCTACACCGACCGTCCCCTCTTCGACGCCCTGCTCGAAAAACTCACCGCCGCCCTCATCGCCTACTTCCGGCTCCAGATCGAAGCCGGCGCCGACGCCATCCAGATCTTCGATTCCTGGGGCGGCATCATCGCCGGCCCCGATTACGAAGCCGCCTCCCTGCAGTGGATCCGCCGCATCGTGGCCGCCCTGCCCGCCGATTTCCCCATCATCCTCTACGCCAAGGGCACCGCGCCCCACCTCACCGACCAGGCCTTCAGCGGCGTGCGCGTCGTGAGCATCGACTGGACCGCCGACCTCGCCATCGCCCGTCGCAACCTGCCCGCCAACGTCGCCGTGCAGGGCAACCTCGATCCCGTGCTCATGCAGACCACGCCCGACATCGTCCGCGCCAACACCACCCGCCTGCTCGAGTCCATGCGCGGCCTGCCCGGTCACATCTTCAACCTCGGCCACGGCATCACCCCGCGCGCCAAAATCGCCTGCATGGAGTCCCTCGTCGAAACCGTCACCACCTGGCGGTAGCCAAGCAACCGCCGATTCTTAACCACGGATGGACACGGATGGCTTCGCCTTGAATTGAGATGATAATCATCCTCCCGTTTCCAGTGCGTAGCCGGTAGGCGAAGCCATCCGTGTCCATCCGTGGTTAAAACAAAAATGACCTGCCTCTCCGCCGAATTTCCGGCCCAAGCCGCCCTTACGACAAGATCCGCACACCCGCATTCCCGTTCTTCAGCTAAACTAGCGCCATGTCCGCACCACGCACCATAGCCGTCATCGGCGGCGGCGCCACCGGTCTCTCCGCCGCCCATCACCTCACCCGGGCCGGTGCCACCGTCCGGCTCTTTGAAGCCTCCCCGCAACTCGGCGGCGCCGTGCGCAGCGAACGCGACGGCGACTGGCTTATCGAGGCCGGCCCCAACTCCCTGCAGGAAAACTCCGCCGAACTTACCGCCCTCATCAGCGAGCTGGGCCTCGACGCCGCCCGCTGCGCCGCCCGCCCGGAGGCCAAGAACCGCTACATCCTCCGCAACGGCCAGCCCCTCGCCGCCCCGGCTTCTCCCCCCGGCCTCTTCAAGTCGCCCCTCTTCTCCTTCGGCGCCAAGGTCCGCCTCTTCGCCGAAATCCTCAAGCGCCCCCGTATCCGCCCGGCGGATATCAGCCTGGCCGACTTCGTCCGCGCCCACTTCGGCGACGAGCTGGTCGACTACGGTCTCAACCCCTTCGTCTCCGGCGTCTACGCCGGCGATCCCGAGAAACTCTCCGCCAAACATTCCTTCCCTTCCCTCTGGCAGATCGAGCGCGAAACCGGCTCCATCATCCGCGGCCAGATCAAGGCCGCAAAGGCCAAAAAGGCCCGCGGCGAAAAGAGCGGCCCGTCGCCCATCATCTCCTTCACCGAGGGCCTCGGCATGATTCCCGCCGCCCTCGCCGCCCGCCTGCCCGCCGGAGCCATCGAGACCGACGCCCGCGTCACTAACCTCGTGCGCGGCGAAGACGGCTGGACCCTCGTCTGGGCCCGCGAGGGCGAAACGCGCACTGAGGTCTTCGACCGCGTCATCCTCGCCCTGCCGGCCCTGCCGCTTTCGCAACTCACCATCGGCGCCCTCGGCGAACGCCCGCTGGCAGAGCTCGCCGACATTACCTATCCCCCCGTCGCCTCCCTCTTCGTCGGCTACCGCCGCGAGCAGGTCGCCCACCCGCTCGACGGCTTCGGCGTCCTCATGCCGCAGAAGGAAAACCGCCAGGTGCTCGGGATTCTCTTCTCCTCCTCCCTGTTCGAAGGGCGCGCCCCCGCCGGCCATGTGGCCCTCACGGTGATGATGGGCGGCGTGCGCCGCAACGACCTCGGCCGTGCCACCGCAGAGCAGGCCCTCGCCGTCGCCCGCCGCGAACTCGGCGAACTCCTCGGCGTCACCGGCGAACCCGTCTTCCACCGCCTCCACACCTGGCCCCGCGCCATCCCGCAGTACAACCTCGGTTACGACCGCTTCCTCGACGCCATCGCCGCCTGCGAACGCACCCACCCCGGCCTGCTCATCGGCGGCCACGTGCGCGACGGCATCTCCCTCCCCAACTGCCTCAGCGCCGGCGCGCGGCTCGCTGAGCGCGCCCTGGAGTAGGGCGCGCGGGCGCGCAGGGCTGACATGGGACGTATAGGACCTATAGGACGTATAGGACGGCCCCGCAGCCCTGCTCCTTGCTCCCTGCCCCCTCCTCCCTTTCCCTTTTCCCTGCGGCTCCGCCGCCCTCCCTCTCACTGCGGCTCCGCCGCCCCTCCCTCTCACTGCGGCTCCGCCGCCCCCCTGCTCCTTGCGCCCTCCTCTCCGCTTCGTCGCCTGCCTGGCCGTCGCCTTCGGCCTCGGCCTTGCCCTGTTGCCCGGCTGCCGCCCGCGTGAAACCAACGTCGAGGTCGGCAACCGCACGCAGACCCTGCACCGCGGCATCGGTCCGGCCCTGGCCAACCTCGACCCTCACCTCGCCACCGGCACGACCGACTACAACGTCCTCAGCGCCCTCTTCGAAGGCCTCGTGGGCGAGGATCCCGTCGACCTCTCCCCCGTGCCCGGCGTCGCCGCCCGCTGGGACGTCTCCCCCGACGGCCTGCACTACACCTTCCACCTGCGCCCCGACGCCCGCTGGTCCAACGGCGATCCCGTCACCGCCACCGACTTTGTCGCCTCCTGGCAACGCGCCCTCTCACCCCAACTCGCCGCCGACTACGCCAACCTGCTCCACGTGCTCGCCGGCGCCGAGGCCTACCATCGCGGCGACACCACCGACTTCACCACCGTCGGCGTCACCGCCCCCGACGACCATACGCTCGAGGTCACGCTCGCCCATCCGACCCCCTACTTCCTTTCCCTGCTCCAGCACTGGATGTGGTATCCCCTCCACCTCCCTTCCATCGCCACTCACGGCGATCCGCTTTCCCGCAGCAACGCCTGGGCCCGCGCCGGCAGCCTCGTGTCCAACGGCCCTTTTCAACTCAGCGAATGGCACCACGGCGAACGCATCATCGCCACCCGCAACCCACACTACTGGGACGCTGCCACCGTGCGCCTGCAGGCCATCCACTTCCATCCTTTCGAAGGCGTCGACACCGAGGAACGCGCCTTCCGCGCCGGCCAGATCCACCTCACCGACGCCCTGCCCGTCGCCAAGATCGACGCCTACCGCGCCTCCTCCCCCGAGCGCCTGCGCATCGATCCCTATCTCGGCACCTACTTCTTCCGCCTCAACACCACCCGCCCCTTCCTCGCCGATCCCCGCGTCCGCCGGGCGCTCAACCTCGCCGTCGACCGCACCGCCATCGTTGAAAACATCCTGCGCGGCGGTCAGATTCCCCATGCCGCCTTCGTCCCCCGCGGCACCGGCCACGGCTACGCACCGCCCCCCGCTCTGTTGCTCGACTACGACCGCGCCCGCGAGCTGCTCGCCGCCGCCGGTCATCCCCGCGGCGCCGGCGCGCCGGCCATCGAGATCCTCTTCAACACCTCCGAGAACCACCAACTCGTGGCCGAAGCCATCCAGGCCATGTGGCAGCGCGAACTCGGCCTCAGCGTCACCCTGCGCAACATGGAAAACAAGTCGGTCCTCGAGACCCGCCGCACCGGCGACTACGACCTCCTGCGCTCGGTCTGGATCGCCGACTACGACGACCCCACCTCGTTCCTCGACGTCTTCCGCGCCGACAGCGGCAACAACTACACCGGCTGGGCCGACCCCGCCTACGACCGCTTGCTCGACGAAGCCGCCCGCACGACCGACGGCGCCGCCCGCCAGTCGCTCCTCCGTCGGGCCGAAGCCCGCCTCCTCGACCAGGCCCCCATCCTCCCCCTCTTCACCTTCACCCACGTCTTCGCCCTCGACCCGGCGGTCCGCGGCTGGCACCCCACCCTCCTCGACCACCACCCCTACAAACACGTCTGGCTGCGATCCGGCGCCGCCGGATCGCAGCCGGAGTGAATGGGAGTGAGTGAAAGTGAAAGTGGCGGTAAGGCGTGTTCGCCGAACGCGCCGTGGTGGTGTGCCCGCTGGCCCGCGCTCTCCAACGCAAACGGACGAGACGTCCGTTCTCCACCCCGCTGCCTTTCAGGTGGACGTGGGCCTCCGGACCGCGTCGTTCCATCTGCCCCTCGGTATCTGTGCATTCCGTGCAATCCGTGGTTAAAAACCCATCCTATTGAATAGCCGCAAAAATGCGCAAAATATCTGCGTCGCAGGCGGACAGTTGCGTGCGTCTATAAAGGGAGGTCCTAAAATCTCTGAAGGGATCTGCGCGACCGGGAAATGCGGCTCGGCCCAGGCGGACGCGTCGGCGGCATACCTGGGAGGTATGTCCCGGTGCGGCCAACGCCGGCCCAGTCGCATTTCCCGGCCGCCCAAAGGGTTGTGGGCCATTCCCACGCCCGCGGCGTTGGGATGAAGGGGGATAGCCTCTCCAGGATACCCCCCTTCATCCCGCCTTGCGAATCGTGCGTTGGCCCGCAACGCAGACCCCTTCAGAGATTTTAGGACCTCCCTAAACGCGTGGACTGGTTCCGGTGACCGGACTGCCGAGTTTTCTACAGAAAGGCGCAGAGCATGGGTTTACCCACGAAAGGCACGAAAAACTTACGCCTCGCAGGGTCTTTTTTTGCGCCTCTTGCGCCCCGCAGTCGCGGGACTGGGCTCCGCCCAGCCGCGGCTATCCCCCGGGGGTGCGGGCCCTCCCGCCGCTTCCGATCCCGCATTCGCGGGACTGGGCTCCGCCCAGCCGACCTTTAGACTTTGAGACCTTCAGACCGCGGCAGCGCCAAGCGCTGCCCGCTGCCCGCCGCCGCGATCGACTTTCGCGCACCAACGCTTTTCTTCGCCTCATGCACAACGACTGTTCCCGCATCGCCCGCGCTGCGATTGCTTCCCTCGTTCTCCTCGCGACGACCACCTTCGCCGCGGCCCCCTCCGCCTCCCCGGCCCAACTCCGCTCCTACATCGAGATCCTCTCCTCCGACGCCTACGAGGGCCGCAGCCCCGGCACCCCCGGCGAAACCAAGACCGTCGACTACCTTTCCGAAACCCTCGCCGACTTCGGCGTCGCCCCCGGCAATCCCGACGGCACCTACACCCAGGCCGTCGACCTCGTCGGCATCACCTCGGAAACCGCCCTCGCGTTCCAGGCCGGCGAACGCACCCTTACGCCCGTACTCGTCAACGACTACGTTGCCCAATCCAAGCACGTGACCGAACGCGCCATCGCCGCCACCGACTCGGAAGTCGTCTTCCTCGGCTACGGCGTGCAGGCCCCGGAGTTCGAGTGGGACGACGTCAAGGGCCTCGACCTGCGCGGCAAGACCCTCGTCGTGCTCGTCAATGATCCGCCCCTGCCCGACCCGGCCGATCCCTCCCGCCTCGATCCCGCCCAGTTCAAGGGCAAGGCGATGACCTACTACGGCCGCTACGACTACAAATACGAACTGGCCTCCCGCCTCGGGGCCGCCGCCTGCCTCATCGTGCACGAAACCGGCCCCGCCGGCTACCCCTTCGCCGTGCTCACCGCCGGCGCCGGCCGCGAGACCTTCGCCCTCGACACCCCCGGCGGCCACACCGACCGCGTCGGCCTCGAGGGCTGGATCTCGCGCGACTTCGCCGAACACCTCTTCGCGGCCGGCGGCCACGATTTCGAGACCCTCAAGGCCGCCGCCGCCCGCCGCGACTTCCAGCCCGTGCCGCTCGGCGCCACCCTCGACTACACCGTGCGCAACACCACCCGCACCCTCTCCTCGCAGAACGTCATCGGCCTGCTGGAGGGTTCCGATCCGTCGTTGAAAAACGAATACGTCATCTACACCGCCCACTGGGATCACCTCGGCACCGACGACCGCCTCACCGGCGACCAGATCTTCAACGGCGCCATGGACAACGCCAGCGGCACCGCCGTCGTGCTCGAGATCGCGCGCCTCTTCGCCGCCCGTCCGCCGACCGAGCGCCCGCGCCGCTCGCTCCTCTTCCTCTTCGTCACCGCCGAGGAACGCGGTCTGCTCGGGTCGAAATACTACGCGGAGAATCCCCTCTACCCGCTGGCCGACACCATCGCCAACATCAACAAGGACGGCGCCAACATCTACGCCCCCACCCGCGACATCGAGATCGTCGGCTCCGGCGGCACCACCATCGAAGCCGTCGCCGAGGCCATCGCCGCCGAGAACGACCAGATCATCCTGCCCGATTCCCAGTCGGAGAAAGGCTTCTACTACCGCAGCGACCACTTCTCCTTCGCCAAGGTCGGCGTGCCCGCCTTCTACAGCAAGGCCGGCCGCATCGCCCTCGGCTTCCCCGAAGACTACATCGACCAGAAACGCGCCGAATACACCGCCAAGCACTACCACAAGGTGAGTGATGAAATCAGCGACCTGTGGAACTTCGAGGCCATCGCCCAGGAAGCCGACTTCCTCCTCGAGCTCGGCCGCCGCCTCGCCGATGCCGACACCGTCCCCGAGTGGCTCCCCGGCACCGAATTCAAAGCCACCCGTGAGCGGCTTCGGCGCTCACGGTAAGTTGCCCGCCAAAGGCGGGTAAACCTCCGGCAGCACCGTGGCGCCTCCGGCGCCCACCGTGCCAGCTCCGCTGGCCACCGTGCAGCGCACCGCGCTGCCACTGTAGCTCGCACCGCGCTGCCACTGCGCCCTCACGTCCCGCGGCCCACTCCAACGCCAACGCCGTCGGGGACGCCGGCATCCACCCAGCTGCCTTTCAGGTGGACATGGGCGTCCCCGACCACGTCGTTCCCTCTGCCTCTCGGTATCCGTGCATTCTGTGCATTCCGTGGTTAAAAAACACGCGGTTGAATAGCCGCAAGAAGGCGCAGAAAATCTCAACTGCAGGCGGACGGTTGCGTGCGTCTATAGACGCGTGGGCGGGTTCCGGTGAGCCAACGGCAATAAATCAATTTCTTCATCTGCCTCTCGGTTTTTTTGCGACTTCTGCGTCCCGCAGTCGCGGGACTAGGCTGCGCCCAGCCGCGGCCAATACCTCTCTGCCCCTCGGTATCCGTGTCTACTTGTGCGCCTTTGGAGCATCTGTGCAATCCGTGGCTAAAAATCACTCAGCCTCTCCGCCGCGACCCGCATTCGCGAGACTGGGCTCCGCCCAGCCGACTCTTGCACGCCTCCGGCGTGTTCAGACTTTCAGACCTTTAGACTTTTAGACTTTTAGACCATTTGACGGCGACGCGCCGCCGCCAAATACGGCTTCGCGATTGAACCCGGCACGCTCTTCGCTGTCCTTGCCGCATGCCCAAACTCCGCCCGCTCCTTGTCCTCGCCCTTGGCGCCCTGCTCGTTCTCGCCTCCGGCTGCGGCAAGTCCTCCTCCACCGCCACCGGCGATCTCAAGGTCCTCCACTTCGGCAATGGCGCCGAACCCCAGGACATCGATCCGCAGATCGTCACCGGCACCATCGAACACCGCCTCATCCTCGCCTTCTTCGAGGGGCTGGTCGCGGAGGATCCCGACCTCAACATCATCCCCGGCGTTGCCCAGTCCTGGGACATCTCCGACGACGGCCTCGTCTACACCTTCCACCTCAACCCCGCCGCCCAGTGGTCCAACGGCGAGCCCATCACCGCCACCGATTTCACCGAATCCTACCGCCGCATCCTCACGCCGTCCTTGGCGGCTGAATACGCCTACATGCTCTACCATGTCGTCGGTGCCGAGGACTACCACACCGGCAAACTCACCGACTTCAGCCAGACCGGCTTCAAGGCCCTCGATCCCCACACCCTGCAGCTCACCCTCCGCCAGCGCACGCCCTTCCTGCTGCACGCCATGAACCACTACGCCTGGTATCCCGTGCCGGTGAAGACCATCGCCGCACACGGCGGCCTGGCCACGCGCGGCTCCCGCTGGACCCGCCCCGAAAACTTCGTCGGCAACGGCCCGTTCGTGCTCAAGGCGTGGCAGCCCAACCGCAAGATCGTCGCCGAGCGCTCCCCCACCTACTGGGACCGCGACACCGTCAAACTCGACCAGATCCACTTTTATCCCATCGAGAGCATCGACACCGAGGAACGCATGTTCCGCACCGGCCAGCTGCACGTCACCAACGAGGTGCCGCTGGCCAAGATCCCGGCCTACCAGGCCGAGCGACCCGAGGACCTCGAGATCGCCCCCTACAACGGCATTTACTTCTACCGCTTCAACGTCACCCGCCCGCCGCTCGACGACGTGCGCGTGCGCCAGGCCCTCGCCTACGCCATCGACCGCGAAGCCCTCGTCAACAACGTCACCCTCGCCAACGAAGTACCCGCCTACACGGCCGTTCCGCCCAACGTGCTCGACTACACATCGCAGCATCCCTTCACGGCCGATCTCGCCGAGGCCAAGCGCCTGCTCGCCGCCGCCGGCTTCCCCGGCGGCCGCGGCTTCCCCCGCATCGACGTCCTCTACAACAGCTCCGAAAAGCACAAGGTCATCGCCGAAGCCATTCAGCAGATGTGGCGGCAGAACCTCGGCATCGACGTCGGCCTCTACAACCAGGAGTGGAAGGTCTACCTCGACGCCCAGGACAACCTCGACTACACCATCTCGCGCGCCGGCTGGATCGCCGACTACGTCGACCCGCACGTCTTCCTCGACCTCTGGAAAACCGGCGGCGGCAACAACGACACCGGCTGGAGCAACGCCCGCTACGACGCCCTCCTGCAGCAGGCCCTCGACGCCCCCGACGACGACGCCCGTTTCGCGATCTACAACCAGATGGAGCGCATCCTCCTCGACGAGATGCCCATCATGCCCATCTACCACTACACCCGCGTCCGCCTCATCGACCGCGACAAGGTCCTGCACTACCGCTCCACGCCCCTCGACAACTTCCCCTGGAAGTACGCCGACCTCGCGCCGTGACCCGGCGCCGCCGACCCCCGTAGCTCGCGTTCCGCGAGCCACCGTAGCGCCTTCGGCGCTCACCGTAAGCTGCCTCCGGCAGCACCGTGCCGGCTTTGCCGGCCACTGTAGCTCGCTTCGCGAGCACCGTAGGCGGCCTCGCCGCCGTCCCGCCCCATCCGCCGCAACCGGGCGCCGGCCAGCGGCGCCCCTACACCCTGTAGGGGTCGCGCTCGCCGCGACCCGCCCCCTGCCCCTCGGTATCCGTGCATTCTGTGCATTCCGTGGTTAAAAAACACGCGGTT
>CBFGUO010000082.1:0-12263 GCA_965652375.1 uncultured Opitutus sp. | reverse complement strand
GGTGGGGCCGCGGCCCGCGGGCGCCCCGCACCGCCCCCCCCCCCCCCCCCCCGCGGGGCCAGCGCCCGCCAACCCCGCGGCCCGCCGGCGCGCGGCGGCCCTACAATCAGGCGCCTTCCAGTCGGAGCAGTACCTGAAGCTCCTCGGTGTTGTAGGGCTTGAGCATCATGCGCACCCGGCCGCCCCAGCGGTTGCGCACCGTGTCGAGCTCGTCGATGAGTGCGCTGACCGCGACGATGCGAACTTCGGGGTCGATCTCCAGCAACCGCTCGATGAGAGCGATGCCGCCGATGCCGTCCATGCGCAGGTCGGTGAACACGAAGTCGATATGGCGCCCGTGTTCGCGGTAGATCTCGAGCGCCCGTTCGCCCGACGAGGCCTCGTGGACCTCGCAGCCGAGCGAGGCGAGACGCAGGCTGGTGATCTCGAGAAGTTGTTTCTCGTCTTCCACCACCAAGACGCTGGGACTGGAGGGAACGGCTTGTGAGGCGCTCATGAACGGATGCGAGGCCCAAACAAACGCCCGGGTTCCCTTTGCGCGAGCCCCTATTGCGATTTTTGCGAACGGTTTACAGGACGTGCGGAGCCGGGCCACCGACGCACGCCCCCTACTCCGTCTCCCCGGTGCCGAGGACCTTGGTGACTTTGCGCACCGGGTACTTCGTGACCGTGACGCCTTTGGCACCGCGGGTGCTCACGGACAGACCCGAGAGGTCGAACTCGAAGTCCTTGACGCGCGCCGAGCAACGGCCGCTGAGCTGGATGCGCAGCTTGTCGGGCATCGACGACTCGTTCTTCGTCGCGTCGAAGTAGACCACCTTCGAGCCTTCGCTGGCGACCAGCGGATAGAGCTTGTCGCGCGTGACGCCGCCGACGGTGAAGCGTTTGGCGAAGCATTTGCCGCTCTTCTTGTCCTGGTAGAGCAGGGTGTAGAATTCGGGGGGCGCGTTCTTGTCGAAGAGCGTCACGTGCAGGATGTCACGACCCATGAAGACCTTGTCGGCGACCTTGGTGACCTTGAGCGTGCCGTCGGCCATGATGCACAGCACCTGGTCGATCGGGCGGCACTCGGTCACGAACTCGTGCTGGCGCCAGTTGAGCCCGATGAAGCCGCCCTCGCGGTCGACGTAGAGGCGCTGGTTGGCGGCGATGACCTTGGCGACTTCGATCTGCTCGATCTCGTCGAACGCGGTGCGGCGTTTGCGGCCCTTGCCGTACTTCTCGGCGAGGGACTCGAACCAGGCGATGGCGTAGTCGACCAGATGCGCGAGGTGATGCTTCACCTGTTTGATGTCGGTCTCGATCTGTTGGATCTTCTCGTCGGCCTTGAAGCGGTTGTAGGCTGAGATGCGCTTGATGCGGATCTCGGTGAGGCGGGTGATGTCGTCATCGGTCACCTCGCGGCGCAGCCGGTCGAGGAAGGGCCCGAGGCCGGTGCGGATCTCCTGCAGGACACTTTCCCACGTCGTGGATTTTTCAATACGCCGGTAGATGCGCTCCTCGATGAAGATGCGCTCGAGCGAATCCCAGTGCCACTGCTGCTCGAGCTCGCCGAGTTTGATTTCGAGCTCCTGCTTCAGCAGCGCGACCGTCTGATCGGTCGAGCGCTTGAGGATGTCGGAGACGCCGAGAAAGGCCGGCCGATCGCGGCCCTCGACATTTTCGATGACGCAGGCGGCCGGGGAGATCGAGACCTGGCAGTCGGTGAAGGCGTAGAGCTGTTGTTTGACCTGCTTGGGGTCGGCGCCCTGCGGCAGGTGCACGAGGATCTCCACCTTGTCGGCCGTGTTGTCGTCGACGTGCTTGATCTTGATCTTGCCCTTGGCGTTGGCGGCGAGAATCGAGTCGATGAGCGAGGTGGTGGTGGTGCCGTAGGCGAGTTCGGTGATGGCGAGCACGTATTTGCTCTGCGACTCGATGGTGGCGCGCACCTTCACCCGGCCGCCGCGCTGGCCGTCGTTGTACTCGGCGAAGTCGGCGGTGCCGCCGGTGGGGAAGTCGGGCCGGATGCGGAAGGTCTTGCCCTGGAGATGATTCACCGAGGCGCGGCACAGGTCGTTGAAATTGTGCGGCAGGATCCGGGTCGAAAGACCGACGGCGATGCCCTCGGCGCCCTCGAGGAGCACGAGGGGAAATTTGGCGGGCAGCGTGAGGGGTTCCTTGGCGCGGCCATCGTAGCTGGACTGCCAGACCGTGGTCTTGGGGTTGAACACGACCTCGCGGGCGAAAGGCGTGAGCCGCGCCTCGATGTAACGCGAGGCGGCGGCGCCGTCGCCGGTGAGGGTGTTGCCGAAGTTGCCCTGCGGCTCGATGAGGTAGCCCCGCTGGGCGATGCCGACGAGGGCGGCCTCGATGGAGGCATCGCCGTGCGGATGGTAGGCCATGGTCGCGCCCACGATGTTGGCGACCTTGTGAAAGCGGCCGTCGTCCTTTTCCCACAGGGTGTGGAGGATGCGGCGCTGCACAGGCTTGAGGCCGTCGTTGATGTGCGGGACGGCGCGGTCGAGGATGACGTAGCTGGCGTAGTCGAGGAACCAGTTGCGATAGGCCCCGGCGAGGGGGGCTTCCCGGGGTGGGTCGCCGTCGCTGTTGGTCGCGGCCGGGCGCTCGGCTGCTTCGTCCGGCGGCTCCTGCGCGCCGTCGCCGGCCGCGGGCGCGGCGGCAGCGAGTTCGAGTTCGGTCTGGTCGTCCTTGGGCGATTTGCGTTTGGGCATGCGGGAGTCGATACGAGCGGGTGTCGGCGGCTAAAAACGGACAGCTCAACGCGCGCCTCTCGACGGCGCAAGCCCGGGGCCGGGGCGGAAACCGCAAACCCGGGCGATTCCCCCGTCCTACCTTCGGGGTTAGCCCCGGTCGTGGCTTGGGCATTTCCCCTCAGGCGAATTTTCCTAGCTTTGCATCATGCTATTTTGCAGATAGTTAGCAAACATAGCTTTGCCTTGCGCTCCGAACACAAAAGCCGAATCTGGAAGTCTGGCCATGGAATCCGGCAACCCTTCCGCCCCCCTGCGCAACAGCCCCGCCCTGCATTACCTGCGCGATGCGTCGGGTCGGCTGCTGCAGGTTTCCGGTGCCTGCCAGCGGTTTCTCGGTTGTCCCCCCGAAAAGGTCATTGGCCGCGAGCTCGCCTCCTGGTTTGTCCACAATCCGCACAGCCTGGCGGCATGGAAGAACCTGCAATCGGCCACCGCCCGCGGCGAATGTGATCTCCCCGTCGAACTCGAGCTGCTGGCCGAGGACAATCTGCCTCTCTGGGTGGAACTGCGGGAAAATCCCGCCGTCGATCCGGCCGAGACGGCCGGCAGCAGTTCCCTGGTGGTGGGCATCATGGTCGACATCACGGTCCGGCGGATGCGCGAGGCGCAGGTCATCGAGGCCCAGCGCTTGGAAAACCTGGGGCTGCTGGCCGCCGGCATCGCCCACGACCTCAACAACATTCTGTCGCCCATCCTGATCGCCGGCTCCCTGCTCGAGCCGCTGGCCAAGGAGGAACCGCACCGCCGCATGGTCCGCGTCCTGCAATCCTCGGCCGAACGCGGGTCGCGCATCGTGCGCCAGATTCTCAACTTCGCCCACGCCGACGACGGAGGCCGCGGGCCCATCGATCTGCGCCTCGTGCTGCGGGAGTTCCTGCTCGTCGTCGAGGAGACCTTCCCGCGCATGATCCGGGTCGATTCGCGGGTGCCGGCGGAGACTCCGCAGGTGAACGCCAATCCGACCCAGCTCCACCAGCTGCTGCTCAACCTGGCCGTCAACGCCCGCGACGCCATGCCTCAGGGCGGCACGCTCACCATCGGCGTCGAGACCTTCACCCTCACCCAGCCGCCCGCCCACACCGTCGTCGCCGCCAACCGGGTACCGTGGGTGCGTATCAGCATCTCCGATACCGGCGTGGGCATCGCTCCCGACCAGCTCGATCAGATCTGGACGCCGTTCTACACCACCAAGCCCGCCGGCCTCGGCACCGGCCTCGGCCTCTCGACGGTGCGCAGCCTCGTCACCGCCCACGGGGGCTTCATCGAGGTCTCCAGCCGGGCGGGCGAAGGCACCACCTTCACCGTCAGCCTGCCCACCGTCTCCGCTCCGCCGGAACCGCCGGCGCCGCCCGTCGATCTCGCCGAGCAAACGCCTCCGCCCGGCGCCCGCATCCTGGTGGTCGACGACGAACCCTCCGTACGCGACGTGATCCGCGAAACCCTTGGTTCGCGGGGCTATGAGGTACTGCTGGCAGCCGACGGCGTCGAAGCCTTGTCGGTCATCAACTTCAATCCCGCCAACGTGGCCCTCGTCATCACCGACATCCACATGCCGCACATGACCGGCGACGTCCTGGTCAATGTCCTGCGCCGCATCGCACCGGACCTGCCCGTATTGGCGATCAGCGGTCACCCCAACGCCGCCGAGAAGTGGGGTTCACCCAACCAGGCCCGTCCCGACTCCTCGCTCTCCAAACCCTTCAGCGGTCGCGTGCTGCTCCACGCCGTGCACGCCCTCGTCAAAAAGCGCACGGAGCAGACCAAACCGAAGCCCGCACCCGAGTCCGACGCCTCCGCCTGACCTCGGCCCGGCTCCATCTTTCTGCGGGGGGTCGACGCGGGGGACGGCATCCGCTCGTCAAGCGAGCGCCTCCACCCGTCAATCCCCCTTTGCGGCCCCCCGCCGGCGACGCTTCTGCTGGATCCCTCCCGTTCGACCCGGCTTCGGGCCGAGGCCGGGCTCCACCCAACCCTTGTCGCCGCCGTCATGCGCCCGTTGATGCTCAGCTCCCAAGCCCCCTTCGTCGGAACGGAGACCCACCGGCCCGACTCCACCCCACCCGCTCCCGCCTCCTATCGTCCCGAATCGCTCTTTTCACCGCCGGCCGACCACGGCTTTCGGCCCACCGCGCTCAACGACCGCGGAGACATCATCGGCAACCTCGTGCGGCCTCCTCGTTTCGAAGCAGGCGCCTGGGTCGCCAGCGGCGTTCACCTGCCGGCCGCCCATTCGCCGCAGCTCGGCGGCCACCAGGCTGAAAATGGCTGGCCCTACCACGCCTTGAGTTCCAGCGGGCTCATCGCCGGCACCCGCGGTACCCCGGCGCGCGCCCGCCGCGCCTGGGCCTCCCACCTCGGCGACTTCGGGGAAACCTACTGGCCCGGCTCCGTGAGCATCGCCCAGGGCGTCAACGCCGCCGGCATCGTCGTGGGCAAGACCCTGCTGCCCATCGAGCCGGTGCTCATCTCCCGCGCCTTCATCATCGGTCCGACGGGCCGACCGCGTTTCTTGAACGCCCCGGAAGGCGGGATGACCAACGCCGTCGCTCTCAACGATGCCGGCACCGTCCTCGTGAACGTGAGCAGCCTGTCGCCCGCCGACTCCGCCCACCGCGCCTGGCTCTGGCACGACCAGGTGTGGGAACCACTCGAAACCCCCGCCGACTGCTCCTCGGTCGGCACCGCGCTCAGCGCCGACGGCATTGTCGCGGGACTCATCCAAACCGCCGGCGGTCTCGAATGCGCCGCGCTCTGGATCGGCGGTCGCCTGGTCGATCTCGGCACGCCGTTCGCCTTGAACTTCCGCCCGCTCGCCGGCCACGACGCCCGGCTCCTCGTCGGCACGGCCGTGCGTGCCGATGGTCGCTCCGCCGCCGTCCGCTGGACGCCGCGGGAGGGCGTGCAGTTCCTCGACGACCTGCTCGCCCCCGGCTCCGCTTCACCTCCTCTCGCCTCCGCCGTCGACCTCAACGGCCGCGGCCAGATCATCGCCACCAGCCATCATGGCGCCGGCTCCGGCGGTTTCCTCCTCCAACCACTCGCCTGATCCTGATCCTCTTCCTTCATCCCTTAGCGGGCCCAGGTTCGGCTGGCAAACGGGGACCGGGATCCGCCATCGTTCGCGCGATGCGTCTCCGGCTCCGCTTCCGTTTTCTCCTTCGGACTGCCGCCGCCCTGGCCGGATGCCTTACCGCCACCGCCGTTCGCACCCAGCCGCCACCGCCCGAGACGACCCCGGAGCGCCTCGAGGCGCGCGGCCTGCCGGCGCTGCGTGTGTATTCACCTCGGGACTACGACGGCCACAATCAGATCTGGCGGATCGCCGCGGACAGCCGCGGCCGTCTCTATTTCGGCGCCAAGGAGGAAATCCTCAGCTTCGACGGCATCTCCTGGACTCATATTCGCGTCCCCGGCGGCGCCTTCATGCGCGGGCTCGCCATCGACCCGCAGGACCGCATCTGGGTGGCGGGCGTCAACACCTTTGGCCGCCTCGTACCCAGCGCCGCCGGCGAGCTGGTTTTCCAGTCCCTGCGCCCCCTGTTGCCCGACCCCACGGCGGCCCTGGGTGATTTTCGCACCATCACCGTCCTGCCGGACGGGGTCTATTTTCAGTCCGACGATGTGCTGATCCGCTGGCACGACGACGCCTTGCAGGTCTGGCCCCTGCAGGAACCCGTCATCACCTACGCCTCGGCCTGGCAGGATCGACTCGTCCTGAGCACCCCGCGGCGCCTGGTGATGCCGCGTCCCGAGGGCGAGTGGGATCCGGTGCCGTGGACGCCCGAGCCTTTTGAAGCCCACTTCGTCTCGGCGCTCACGGCGGACGGCCACGACGGCTGGTGGATCGCCGGGGGCCGGCACGGCCTGATGCACACCGACGGCACCTCGCCGGCGCGGACGGTGACCGGCGAGATGGGCGATCTCATCCGCGCCAGCCGTCTCGCGAGCATCGAACGCCTCCCCGACGGCCGCCTGCTGTTTCCCAGTTACGGCCACGGTCTGCTGCTCACCGATCCAGGTCTGCGTCCGCTGCTCCACCTCGATGACCAGAACGGCCTGCCTTCGCTCATCGTCATCACCACGCACACCGACTCGCAGCGCATTACCTGGCTGGGGACCGAACAGGGCATCGTGCGGGCCGATTTCTCGGCGGCGGTCCAGCGCTTCGGCCCGGCCAACGGACTCGGGCCGAGCGGAGCGGAATCCGTCCGACGCATCGGTCGCGAGATCATCTTTGCCACCAACTCCGGTCCATTGCGCATGGTCGACGGCGAGGGGCCCGCCGCCAACCCTCGCCTGGCGGCCTGGGTCGAACTCAACGACAACCTCAACGTCCTGCACCCGCTGCCCACCGGCGTCTTTGCCGGCGGCTTGCGTGGCCTGTGGTGGATCAAGGACGGTCAGGCCACCCGCCTGCGCAGCCCCTCCAACATCGGCGGCATCCACCTGTCGCCGCGCTTCCCCGACCACGTCTTCGCCACCCATCTCAATGGTCTCGCGGTGTGGCGCCGCGACCCGGCAACCGACTGGGCCTTTGACCACCTCGTCCCCGATCCACGCGCCGAGTTGCAGTCCTTCATCGAGGACGAACCGGGCGACCTGTGGTTCGGCACCGTCAACGACGGGATCTGGCGGCTCCACTACAGCGAACTCCGCGCTCCGGCCGACCTCGGCCAGCCCCTGCCGGATCCCCGCACCACCCACTACCGCGACGACCACGGCCTCGAAACCGGCGACACGCACACCACGGTGCGGCAGATCGGCGGCCGTCCGCTCTTTCTCACCGGCCGCGGCCTCTTCCGTTTTGATCCCGCCACGCAACACTTCCATCGCGATGCGTCCTTCGGCCCGGCCTTCGATGCAGGTGGCTGGACCGCGCATCATGCCGTCGACTCGCCTCGGGGAGGCGTTTGGCTGCAGGCCAAAAGCTCCGACAACCGTGGCGTCCCCGCCCTCAATCAGATCGGCCGCGCGCGGGAGGGGCGCTGGGAGCCCCTGCGCCTGACCGACCTCGGCGCGATCGGTTTTCTCGACAGCCTCCACGCCGAACTCGTCGACGGGGAGGAAATCCTCTGGATCTGCGGCCGCGCGGGGCTGCTGCGCATCAATGTCGACCGTTACCTGGCCGATCCCCCTCCTCCCCTCGGCGCGACCCTCCTCAGCGAGGTGAGCAGCGTGACCGGCCGCATCCTCCGTGGCCCGGCGGCGGACGAGGGTCCGCTCCGACTGCCACCCGGGATCAATTCCCTGCGCTTTCGCTTCGGCACGCCGGGCCTCGCCGGCGAACCCGATGGCGATCACGTTTCCCGACTCATCGGCTTCAATGACGGCGGCGAGGAACCCACGCCGACCGGTGAACGCACCTTCACCAACCTGCCGCCCGGCCGCTACGTGTTCGAGGCCCACGGGCGCAGCGCCGATCACCATTGGAGCGACCCGCTGCGCCTCGAGATCATCGTGCCCACCCCGTGGTGGCTCACGCCCCTGGCCAAGGGCGTCTACCTGCTCGCGGCCTTGCTGGGCGTCTATGGCATCGTGCGCTGGCGAACCCGGCGGCTGCTGCATCAGCGCGAGGCGCTCGAGCACACGGTCGCCGCCCGCACCGCCGAACTTGCCAACAAGGCCAAGGCCCTCGAGCGCCTCCACCAGCTCGAGCACGACGCCAACCTCGCCTCCCGTCTCGCCGCCGAGACCGCTCGCCTCGAGCTCCTGCGCTACCAGCTCAACCCGCACTTCCTGTTCAACTCCCTCAACTCCATCCGCGCCCTCGTCCACAGCGCCCCCGAGTCCGCGAGTGAGATGGTGACCAAGCTGGCCGAGTTTTGCCGCCGCACCCTCAACCGCGGCAGCGACGAGATGGTGAGTGTCGACGACGAAGTCGAGATGGCCCGCAACTATCTCGAAATCGAGCAGGTGCGCTGGCAGGACGGCCTCGCCGTACAACTCGACATCGATCCCGCCGCCTCCGCCTGTGCACTCCCGCAGAACCTCCTCCTGCCCCTGCTCGAAAACGCCATCAAATACGGCGGCCGCACCTCCGACGCCCTGCTGGAGGTGACCCTGCGCATCCGTCGCGACGGCTCCCGGCTCGTCTGCGCCGTGAGCAACACCGGTCGCTGGGTCGCGCCGCACGAAAACCCGTTCACGGACTCCACCCGCATCGGCCTGCAAAACCTGCGCCAGCGCCTCCATCGCCATTACGGCGAGCAGGCCAGCGTCGCCCACCACGAAACCGATGGCCGCGTCACGGTCACCGTCGCCCTGCCCTGCCGCCTGCCTCCGGCCGACGGACCGCGCCCGACGTGACGATGCTTCGCGCCGCTCCGCTCCCGTTCTGCCATGTCCTCACCCCTGCAAACGCTCGTCATTGACGATGAACCGCTCGCGCGTCTCGAGTTGCGCCGCCTCCTGCAGTCGCACGCCGGGATCGAGGTCGTCGGAGAAGCCGGTACGCTCAACGAAGCCACGGCCCTCGTGGGCCGCGTCGCGTTCGACCTGGTCTTTCTCGATGTTCAGTTGCGGGGCGGCAATGGCTTCGAACTGCTCGATCACATCCCGCCCGCCGCCACCGTGATCTTCGTGACCGCCTACGATCGCTACGCGGTGCGGGCCTTCGAGGTGAACGCCCTCGACTACCTGCTCAAGCCCGTGACCGCCGAACGCCTCGCGACTTCGCTCCAGCGCATCGATCGCCAGCGCACCGCCACACCGGCCGACACCGACGCCGTCGAGTCTTCCCGCCCGCCCCTGCTGCCCGACGACCGCGTCTACGTGAAGACCGGCAACGCCACCCGCTTCGTGCCCGTGCACAGCATCGTCGCCATCAACAGCAACGAGAACTACACCGAACTGCTGCTCGCCGACGGCCAGAAACTCATGACCCTGCGCACCCTCAAGTCCTGGGAATGCAGCCTGGCCCAGACCGCCTTCGTGCGCATCCACCGCCAGACCCTCATCAACCTCAGCCACGTGCGCGCGATCGTCCGTGCCGACGGCGACAACGTGCGCTTCCAATTCGACGCGCCCCTGCCGGAGCTCCCGGCCAGCCGTCGGCGGGTTGCCGATCTGCGCCAGCGCCTGCAGGACGCCGGCCTCACCCAGCTGCTTCCCTGACCGACGCCGCAGGCGCTCGAGGCTGGGATCCCGCTCCGCCATCCAGACCTGTCCAAACGGATTTAGGACCCGCCCCGGCCGACCTATCAGCGTCCCCCCTGAACATCCGTAAATGTTCTGCAAATCGGTGGGCGAACGCGGCCTTTGTCGCGTTCTTCAACAATCGGAGTTGGACGAACGGGGCAAAGTGGGCACATTTCCCGGCACTCCCCCGGGGTCGTTTCGGGCTCCGGTGATTAGGAACTAGGATGAAAGCAAACCCGCTTCTCCGGGGGAGATCTCCCTTTCCGCGCGCCCTCCGCGACGCCCAGGACAGGAGCCCGCCCCGCCGGTAAACCGGCCTCCGCCGGCCGCTCAATGGCGAACCTGGCGGGGCTTCACCTGCGCCCGCAGCCACTCGACCGCCGCGCTCAAATCCGGATCCCGCCCGGCGCGCAGATCGGCCAGGGTGCGTTCCACCAGCACGTCGGGCTGCACGCCGTGGCCCTCCAGACGCTGCCCGTCGAGGGTCTGGAAATCGTAGGTGCCCAGCTGCAGTTCACCGCCGTCGCGAAGCCGGTGATACTGGCTGGCCACGACCACTCCGGCGGTCGGACGGCCGATGAGAGTGGCGCGCTCGTAGTGCTTCATCACGTGGGCCAGGATCTCGGCCGAACTTGCCGAGCCGGGACCGATCAGCACCACCAGCTCGCCTTCGTAATCGACCCCACTGCGCCAGGCCGACTTCTCCTCCTTGCGCTTGCCCTGGCGCGAGACGAAGGCGCCGTACGCCTTGCGATCCACGAAAAACTGGTTGATCACCCGCTCCAGCGAAGAGACCGCGCCGCCGCTGTTGTTGCGCAGATCGAGCACGATGCCCGGCGCCTCCCGATGCACGGCGAGGCGCTCCTGCAGCCACTCGTCGTAGTCTCCTTCAAACTCATCGAACCGCAGGTAGATCCATCCCTCGGCCGAATGGCGCTCCACCGGCGGCATGCGGTCGGACAGCGTGCGCGCCGTGAGCACGACCTGCCGCAGCTCGTTGTCCTCGTCGACAAAGGTCCACTTGTAACTCTCGCCGGGCTGGCTGGCAAAGGTGATGCCCTCCTCGGTGAGCGGCTCGTCGTTGCGCGCGATGGCGATCCAACCCACCCGGATTCCCGCCTCCTCGGCCGCGCTGCCCGGACGCAACTCCGCCACGACCCACTCCTCCTCCACCCGCTCGAGATTGATGCCCACAAAGGCGCGCTCGGCCATGTAGTCCTCCCACGCCGTCTGCGGATCCATGGCGAGCGTGTGGGCATCGTCGAGCTCGGCGAGCATCTCGTTGATCACCTCATACAACCCCGCCGTGTCCGGAGCCGTGGCGGCGCGATCCCGGTAGCGCTCGAAGGCCGTGGACCAGTCGGCGCCGTTGTAGGCCTCGTCGTAAAACTTGCGATCCACCAGCTCCCAGGCCTGCTGCAGCACCGCCACCTGAGCCTCGGCCCGTTCCTCGACGGAGGCATAAACGGGTTCGACCGGCGGACCCGAGCGCGGGCCCACACAACCGCCAAGGCCGAGCGCGATTGCCGTGACCACCATCGCCGCGGCGGTTCGCCAGCGGGAGCGGCAAAGGCCGGAGAGTTTTTCGAGCACCATCGACATCACGGAATCTTGAGCCCAGCAACAAACCGGAGGGCCGCGCCCCACGTCAAGGTCACGCCGCCCCCGGTTTCCCCGTTCCACCGCGTTTTCAGAACACCCGAATCAGGCCTGAGGTCAGCGGAGCGGGCACCACCGTCGAGCAGAAAAGGGTTCTGAACCGCGGCTCCTTGGGTATTGCAAAGCGCCTGCCGCTGCATACGCGGAGTTGCGGCCCGGCCCGAAAAGGGATACCGCGTGAGACTTACGCGTCTCCATGTTGCCGGTCCTGCAAAACGTCGCTCACCGTCCCTGGCCCCTGCCGGGCACTCCTTGGGCGTGGCATCAAACCTGGTCCGATCTGGCCTTTGCCCATTACCGCGCCTCCCGGCGCGAGCTGCGGGCGTTGTTGCCCAACGGCGTCACGCTGCAGGAATTCGACGGGGCAGCCTGGGTGGGCGTCGTGCCTTTTCAACTCGGGCACATGCGACGCCGCAACCTGCCGTGGCTGCCGATCATGCCCTCCTTTCCGGAGCTCAATCTGCGCACCTACGTCGAGGTCGACGGCAAGCCGGGGGTGTGGTTCTTCAGCCTCGACGCCCAAAGCTGGCCCATCGTGCTCGGTGGCCGCCTGCGTTTTCACCTGCCCTACCACTACGCCCGCATCCAGTTCTACGAAGGCACCAACGGCTTTGTCTTCAAAAGCAACCGGCTGCGCGGTCGCGTGCGCTTCGCCGGTCGCTTCCGCGCCCAGGGCGACAGTTACCTCGCCGATCCCGGCACCTTCGAACA
>CBFGUO010000081.1:0-12551 GCA_965652375.1 uncultured Opitutus sp. | reverse complement strand
CATCAAGGGAACCATTCCCTCTCAACCAGTGCACTGACGGTTAGACCCGGCCAAGCCCTATTTACCATGAAAGAAAAAGGGCGAACAAACCACCGCAGCCAACGAGGCGCTGGCGCGCCTCGCGGCTGAGTTCAGACGTTGGACGAAATTGATATGAAATTCATACCCCTACTTCTAGCGCTTGCTTGCTTGGCTCGCCCCGTCGTCGCCGAAGACGAACCCTCGGCTCAGGCAGCAGTATCCGACAATTCGGAACTCAAGACGATTTATGATGAGGATCAGGGCGATCGAATGCCCGGCCCAGGGAAGCAGATCGATTGGCGAGCCATAGTCCCCCGCGACCAAGCACGTGAGGCGCGAGTCAAGCAGTTGATTGACGACGGCGCGCTTCAAACCGGAGCGGACTATTATCACGCGGCGATGATTCTGCAGCATGCTCCCAGACCTGATGATTTCCTACTCTGTCACGACTTGTGTATCGTCGCGATCAGTAAGGGAGAGCAGAGGGCGAAGTGGTTGGCAGCAGCGAGCATGGATCGCTTTCTTGTCAGCATCGATCGGCCGCAGCGCTTCGGCACGCAGTTTGGTTCGAAGCGACCGTTCAGCCCGATGCGCCTTGAGCGAGTAGATCCAGAAGTGTCGGACTCTTTGCGCCGCGAATTCAACGTTCCGACGCTTGAGGAAGCTCGAAAGCGTGAAGCTCAAATGTTGAAGGACTTTGAGGCACAGAACAAATAGTCCAATCGGGTAGGCGGAGGTAGTTAGCCTCCGCCCCCCACACCACCCGGCGTGCGGGTCCGCACCGGGCGGTTCCGAATCGTCATCGGACCGTAGTTGGATAGTGGATATGTGTCCAGAGTTGGACGAGGGAGGGCAGGCCTTCGACGGTGAGCCAGTCGTTGTGCAGCGCTTGGTTGAGAGCCGGGGATTTGGACATGGCCCAACATCCCGAGCCGGACAGCCCGTTGAGGATCGCGTCGCGCTTGGCCACGCCGAGGCGCAGCAACTGGCGTATTCGGTTCCGACGGGTCTTCCACATCTTCCAGTAGCAGCAACGCAGGCGCCGCCTGATCCAGTGTTCGAGGTGACGCACCACCGCGTAGGTGCGGCTGATGCCGAAGTAGCCCATCCACCCGCGCAGATACTGCGCGAGGTGCCTGAACCGCACCGACATCGCGACACCCCAGCGTCGGCTGGTCAGTTCGCGCACTTCGTGCTCGAACCGTCGGAGTGACTTCTCACTCCAGACGATCCGGCCGCCCTTGAAGGCGAAGCCGAGGAAGGTGAGCTTGGTCGCTTTGACGACCGCGCTCTTGGTCTCGTTCACTTTCAGTTTGAGCGTATCTTCCAGGAACCGGCGCACGCTGGCCATGAGCCGTTCGCCCGCACGCTGGCTCTTCGTCAGGATGACAAAGTCGTCGGCGTAGCGGGCGAAGCGGTGGCCACGTCGCTCCAGCTCCTTGTCGAGGTCGTCGAGGATGATGTTGGCGAGCAACGGGGACAAGGGACCACCTTGCGGCACGCCCTCGGCCGTGCGCTGCCAGCGCCCGTCCACTTCGACTCCGGCCCGCAGGTAACGGCCGATCAGGCGCAGCACGCGCTTATCGGTCACCTTGCGGGCCAGCCTCACCATCAGCACGTCGTGGTTCACCCGGTCGAAAAACTTCGACAGGTCGAGGTCCACCGCGAAGCGGCGACCCGACTTGATCGTGTCCGCGACATGGCGCACCGCGTCATGCGCGCTGCGGTGAGGTCGGAAGCCATAGCTGTGATCGCTGAAGCCCGGATCGAAGATGGGGCCGAGCTGCTGGGCGATCGCCTGCTGGATCAACCGATCCAGCACGGTAGGGATGCCGAGCAGCCGGACTCCGCCATCCGGCTTTTCCAGTTCCTTGCGACGCGCCGGGGCCGGCACGTAGGTGCCTGCCAGCAGCGCTTCGCGCAGTCGGGGCCAGTGTTCGCGAAAGCACGTCGGGAACTCGTCGATGGTGATGCCATCGACGCCCGGTGCTCCGCGATTGGCCTTCACCCGCTTCCACGCCGCCGACACGTTTTGGGTGTCGAGGATCGCTTCAAGCAGGCGGTTTTCCTGTCCTTGTTCATATCCCGGGTCCGGCGGGGCCGCTTCGCACCACCAGTCCGCAACGCCGGGCGGCGTTTGCGCGGATGATGAGCGGGCGGCGCCGAACCCGTGCGTTCGGTTCGGGCCTTCGTCGGGGTGAGACCTCCGGATCCTTCGGCGGACGGGTAACCCGTCGGCGCCTACTCCCGGCTCGTTTCCGCGGCGACTACTACGCCCTCTGCTGACTCCTGCGCGAGCTCCGCCGGTGTTGCCACCGACGACGCTCCCAGTTGGCACCGGGCGCTTCACGCGCAGGCCTCCCCGGATAAGAGCATCAACGTCCCTCGCACGAGCGCACCGTCTACCCTGCGGCCTGAACCCATGGGCTTCGCGATGTGGTGGTCGCTCGCCCCGGCCGCTGAGCCTTTTACGGTGTTCCTGTCCGTCGCCCCGCGAGTCCGCCTACGGCTTCTTTCAGACCCAGCCTCGCGACTACGCCCTTGCCTTCGGCTACTGCTTTTCATAACTCAATGTTCATTAGATCATTAACTTACAGGTTCTTGCACAGGGGACTTAAACCCCATTCGTTGATGCCCATGCCGGGCATACACCAGCCAGTTGAGACAACTCCGTGCAGTGCTGCGCACTGCACTCCGCGTCTCACTTGAATCGATGGGCGAACAAGTGATGAGCGATAGTCTACAGGCGAAGCTCGAAGCAGTGTGCGATGAGGCGAGCTTCGTGACATTCGTCAGTGCTCTCGCTTCTGATCGCGTCGACGAAGTTCGGAAAGAAAAGAAGTCACCGTCCTCTCAGTTCGGAGCCGGGGCGAACGGATGGGAGAATTCCACAGTCGAAGCATTTCTGGAGTCCGCAGCTGCGTGGGCCCAAGATTGGAAGCGGTCACCTCGGTATACGCCCGCCACGAATCCATGGAAGCGCTGCGCCGAGATCCTCTACGCGGGAAAGCACTACGAATGAAGAGAGAGCCCATCCAGTCGCCCGAGCCAACGACGGGGGACGACCCGAAGGGGTCAAACTTTTAATCTTGCAGGGACGACCCGAAGGGGTCAAACTTTTAATCTTGCAGTAGTTGCCGGGTGAGACCGACGCTGCGGCATGGCACGCAAGCTCCGGTTGGAAGACGAGGACGGACTTTATCACGTGCTGAACCGCGGCAACTTTCGGCAGTGGATCTTTGAGAGCGACAAGGCCAAGGGCGCCTTTCAGAAAGCGTTGTTCGAAGCCTGCGAGCGGACCGGTTGGGTGCTTCACGCCTACGCCATCATGGGCAATCACTACCACTTGGCTCTGGAGACGCCGCGAGGGAATCTCAGCGAAGGGATGCGTTGGCTGCAAAGTGTCTTCGCCAACCGCTTCAACCGTTTTCATGGCGAGGGCGGCCACCTGTTCCAGGGTCGATTCAAGAGTCTGGCGGTGGAGGACTTTCAACGCCTCGCCGCTCTCTGCCACTACATTCATCTGAATCCGGTGCGGGCCGGCATCTGCCAGGTCGAACAGTTGTCCGATTATCCCTGGACCAGCCTGCGCTACCTGAACTGCCCGCGGGAGCGGCCGCCGTTTCTGAAATTCGAAGGTGCTCTGCAGGGCGCGGGAGAGCTGGCCGACACCAAGCGGGGACGGGAGAAGTATCTGGCCTACCTGACTTGGCTGGCGGCCGACGTCGGAGCGCAAAAGGAACTGGCGTTCGAAAAGATGAGCAGCGGATGGGCCATCGGCACGGACGGTTTTGTCCGCGCCTTGGCGGTCGACGAGAAGGAGAAACGTTGCCTGGCGCATTTGGATGCGAAGGAGGCGCGGTTGGCGCGTGAAGCGCGTTGGGCGGAAGTGTTGGATGCCTGCCTGAAGCTGTCGGGACACACCGCGGCTTCGGTGACCACTGGTCCGAAGGCGGCGGACTGGAAGGTGGCAATCGCGACGGTGCTCAAAGTGAGGGAGATGGCCCGGAACAGTTGGATCGCTGAAAAACTCCACATGGGGACGCTGACCGGGGTGAGCCGCTACGCGACCGAATGCCTGCGCGGGGACCGCGTAGAGGCGGCGCGAATCTACCAGCGATTAACTGCAAGATTAAAAGTTTGACCCCTTCGCGCAGGCCCGTTGGGCGGAAGTGTTGGATGCCTGCCTGAAGCTGTCGGGGCACACCGCGGCTTCGGTGACCACTGGTCCGAAGGCGGCGGACTGGAAGGTGGCAATCGCGACGGTGCTCAAAGTGAGGGAGATGGCCCGGAACAGTTGGATCGCTGAAAAACTCCACATGGGGACGCTGACCGGGGTGAGCCGCTACGCGACCGAATGCCTGCGCGGGGACCGCGTAGAGGCGGCGCGACTCTACCAGCGATTAACTGCAAGATTAAAAGTTTGACCCCTTCGCGCAGGCCTAGCACCGTTGAGCGCGGGTGCCTACGCCTTATGCGCTTTGTATTTTGGCCGAGGTTGACGCAGGGAGGGTGGTTGATGAGCGACGAGGCGCCCGGAGCGGGCGATCGCCGGCATCGTCGACCCGGCAGAGGTGGTTTTGGCCGTCGTCGATCGACCGATTAACGGTGTATCGATATGGATGATACGATGGAGCGCAGGCTCCGCCGCGCCCACGCCTTTGCGTGGACCATCGGGGGCGGGAGATGATGGCGGATGTCAGGCGCGTCGTTGCGGGGGAGAGCGTTGCCGGGCTATAGTGCCGACACAGCGCAGCGACTCGGTTTGGCAGTGCGGGCAGATCAGGTGCCAGCGCACGAGCGGCCCGGATTCGCGCACCGCGATGAGAACCTCCAGCAGGCATTGTTCGCCTCGCTGCCCGCATGGCGGGCACCCGCTCTGCTCACCCCGTTCGGGGCTGCGCCATCTCCGCGCTGCCGCGCTGCGTCGACGTGCCGGCGGCGGCGATGAGCGGCGGGATGCTCCCAGCCAAAATACCGCACGCGGTGTATCCCCGGTGGCAATACATGCTGCAGGTAGCGCCGCATGAACTCCTGCGCATCGGTATGTCCCCGGTTCATACCCCCGGGATTTGGACCGAAAACAGGGCGACAGGCGTTGGAAGGTGCGCTTGGCCGACCAACTGCAACGGGAAATGGGCGTGCCGGTGGTCTGGTTGGCGGAGGCGTTGCGTTGCGCCGTCCGGCCGCCTTGCGGACACGGCTGTGCAGGTATCGCCAAATGTAACGATGTAACGACATGACCCGAATGGCGCTTGGTTAAGGGCATGGATCGTCTCATGGCGCATCAATCGCCCCTTCAGGGCTCAATTTCTTACTGCCTGGTACCTAGGGCGTTGCCCTAGGCTGCAATAAATTGCCCCCGTTGGGGCTCACCTGCCTAACTAAGTGCCATTCCGACATGGCCCCGTTGGGCGGGGGATCACCGGTGCTGCGCGCGTTGCAGTTTGCTGAGGTTGAAGTTCCGGCGCTCGAGTTCCTGTCGCAGGACCTCGTAGGTTGTCTCTTCGATCTGCGGGGAGCGGGTCATGATCCACGCGAGGTCGCGGTCGGGGTGGCCGATCACGGTCTGAGTGTAGTCGTCATTCACATACAGGATCAGGTAGGGCGAGGTGATGAGGCCGAAGAAGGTCATGCGCCATTCGGCGTTGCTCTCGGAGTCAAACACCCGGCCGGTGGGGTGGTAGACCTTTTCCTTGCCGTCGAATCCACCGGCGTTGAAGCGGTAGGTCGTTTCAATGCGACCGTCTGCACCACGGACGTAGGTTTCGGTCGGGTTGTAGGCGTCGCCGTCGATGGCCGTCGGGGTGTAGCCATGCACATACCAGGTGCCCATGAAGCGATCGAGGTCGACGAAGTCGGCCAGGGCCATGGGTGGGTTGCCGCGCTGGGGACCGGATTGGCATCCAACCCAGAAGAAAAACGAGGAGAGAAGACCGGAAAGGGTGGCAAACGCGCGTTTTGGCATGCCCGATCGTAGTCAGGTCGAGTCTTCCCGCCAGCGACCGCCGCCGGTTTAGCTGTGGCCGGTATGGAACGGCAGGGCTGAGGCTCCGGACGGGAATTGGCTTCCGATTGGCAGGAATTGAATTACGCCATGGACGAGCATCGTGATGAAACTACGGGAACACACACGAAACCGGCTACGGCGTTGGCCGGCCATCGGGCTGGCTTTGGCGATCGGGTGGGCCGCCGTCGGGGCGGCGGAGCCGCGGCTGGTGGAGGGGCTCGGACTCGAATTGCTGTGGGTGGAGGCGGGGGCATTTACCATGGGCAGTCCGACCAGCGAAGCCTCCCGAGACCAGGCCGAGGGGCCGCAGACGCGGGTGACGCTGAGCGAGGGCTTTTGGCTGGGCCGAACCGAGGTGACCCAGGCGCAGTATGCCGCCGTCATGGAGGTCAACCCGAGCCACTTTCAGGCGACGGGCCCGGAGGGGCCGGTGGAGCATGTTTCGTGGATCGATGCGATGGCGTTTTGCGCGCGGCTCACGGAACGGGAGCGGGCGGCCGGTCGCTTGCCGGAGGGCTGGGTCTATTCCCTGCCGACCGAGGCGCAGTGGGAATACGCCTGTCGCGCCGGCACGACGGGGGCCTTCGCCGGAGAGGTCGATGCGATGGCGTGGCATGCCGACAATAGCGGCGGGCAGACCCATGTCGTGGCGACGAAACGGGCCAACGCCTGGGGTTTCCACGACATGTCGGGCAACGTGCTGGAGTGGTGCCGCGATTGGTACGGACCGTATCCGGGCGGCGAGGTGGTCGATCCCGCCGGGCCGAAACGCGGCTACTACCGCATGGCGCGCGGTGGCTGCTGGCGCATGGACGCGGCGGTGGGCCGCTCCGCGGCGCGGGCCGGTGGATCAGCCGGCCGACTCGACTACACGCTGGGGTTTCGGCTGGCGCTGGTGCGGGGCAACCCGGCGGGGCCGGGTTGAGGGAGTGAGGGAAAGGGAGTGAGGGAGGAGGGAGTGAGGGGAAGGGAGGCGGCCGAGGGGCAGGGCGAACGGACAAGATGTCCGTTCTCCAGAGGAGCCGGCCAGGAGGAGAACGGACGTCTCGTCCGTTTGCGTCGGAGGGGCGCGGGGCGGAGCCCGCTAGGGAGTGAGTGGGCGGGGCGGTGGGCAGCGCAGTGCGCGCTCACTCCTCACTTTCACTCTTCCTTCCTCACTCCTTTCAGTCGCCTTTGGGCGGGACGATGACGACGGGGCAGGGGGCCTTTTTTAATACGCCGTGGGTGGTGGAGCCGACGAGCAGGTCGTAGAGGGCGGTGTGACCGTGTGAGCCCATCACGATGTAGGCGGCACCGAGTTCATTGGCCTTGCTGACAATCGAATTGACCGCCGGACCGGAAGCCGAGGCCGTGGAGGCGTCGACGCCGCGATCCGAGAGTTGGCGCAGCAGGTGTTCGAGCTGCCGCGCGGAGGCCTTCTCCGTGACGGATATGATTTCCTGCACGTTCTCCATCGCGAGGCCGTAGTCGGCCGTGACGGTGGGGGGCTGATTGGCATGCAGAAG
Source organism: uncultured Opitutus sp. (assembly GCA_965652375.1). Taxonomy (GTDB): domain Bacteria; phylum Verrucomicrobiota; class Verrucomicrobiia; order Opitutales; family Opitutaceae; genus Actomonas. The sequence goes on along the minus strand of CBFGUO010000081.1, from coordinate 5,015 downwards.
AACGACTTTGCCGTCGAGCGCGCTGGCCAGGTCGACGGCGGCGTCGATCACCTGGGCCGTGGCGGGGGAGAAGTCGACAGGGGTGAGGATCGTCTTCATGCGGGAACTTTACTCCCGGAGGCCCGGAAAGGCCACGCATTGATTGCTTTTGATTGGGCAAGCCTCGCCGCCCGGCGGAAGCGTTTCGGCATTATCGCGTAGGCGAAGGGGCTTGTTTGCGCACCGGGGAGAGACCATGATCCGGCCATGAGGCGCCTGCGGGCGTTCCTTTTTCTGGCCGTTACCCCCCTGTTGCTCTGCTCGACCGCGACGGCTCAATACGAAGAGCCGCCGCTTTCCCGCGCGCGGGTCGAGGCGGGCGAGCTGCCGCCGGTGGATGAGCGTCTGCCGCGGGTGCCGTTGATCGTGTCGCCGGTCGAACAGCCGGGGCAGTACGGCGGCGTATGGCGGCAGGTTCTGGTGGGACCCAGCAACCAGTCGGTGATCACGCGCGCTCTCGCCTATGAGCCGCTGGTTCGGTGGGACGCCAACTGGACCCGCATCGTGCCCAACGTGGCGAGCAGTTGGACGGTGAATGCCGATGCCACCCGCTTCACCTTCCGCTTGCGACCGGGCATGCGCTGGTCGGACGGGCACCCGTTCACGGCCCGCGACATCGTGGCCTGGATGGACGACGTGGTGCGCGATCCCGAGGTCACACCCTATCCACCCAACTGGCTGCTGGCGGGGGGGCGGCTGCCTGAATGCGAGGCGTTGGACGAGGTCACGGTCGCGTTTCGGTTTGCGGCGCCGAAGGCCCTGTTCCTGGAAAGCCTGGCGGGAATCCGCGCCCTGGAGGTGACGCGGTATCCGGCGCACTACTACCGCCGGATCCATCGTCGGCACGATGCGGAGGGGGCGCGCCGCATCCAGGCCGAAACGGGGGAGACGGCCTGGGTGATGGCTTTCAAACACTGGTGGGATCCCGGCGACTGGGATCGGGTCGGCATCCCCACCCTCGATGCCTGGTATCTGGAAAATCCCTACACGGATGGGGTCGGCGAGGTGGTCGCGCGGCGCAATCCGTATTACTGGAAGGTCGATACGGCGGGACGGCAGCTGCCTAACCTTGACGAGGTGCGGTTCACGATCGTGCCGACGATGGAGGCGGCGCTGCAACGGATCCTGGCCGGGGAGGTGGATTTCCAGCGTCAGGATTTTGCGGCACTGGGGCCGGAGTCGGCGCGGTCGCTGCAGCGGGCGGAAGCGGCAGGCCGGCTGAAGTTCGTGAGCGTGGTGCCCGATCGCGCCAACGCCCTGGCCATCTGCCTCAATCTGACGCATCCCGATCCGGTGATGCGGGCGGTGCTCGGAGACCGGCGGGTGCGGGTGGCCTTGTCGGAGGCGATCGACCGGCCGCGCATCATCACCCATCTGTTTGGCGGCGCGGCGGTCCCGTGGCAGGTGGCGCCGCGGCCCGGTTCGGTCTTTCACCTGCCGCGGTTGGGCGCGGCCCACACCGCCTTTGATCCGACCGCGGCCAACGCGGCCCTCGATGAAGCGGGTTTGATCCGCTGGGATGCCGAAGAGCGGCGTCTGCTCAGCGACGGCCGGCCGTTTCGCGTCACGTTGTTGATCCACCAGCCGGTGGATCCGCTGTGGGTGAAGGTGTTGCGCCAGATCCGGGAAGACTGGCGCAATGTGGGGGTGGAGCTGCGTTGGGAGGCGGTGTCGCGGTCGGCGGGCTATGGGCGCATCGATCGCAACGAGCACGACGGTGCGGTCTTCAAGGGCGCGGGCGGCATCGCGGCGGTGCTCGAACCGGATTATTACGTGCCGGTCACGGTCTATGACGGCAACCAGTCGGCCTTCGCCATGCCTTGGGCGCGCTGGTTCAATGATCCGGCTTCGGAGGGCGCGGAAGCTCCCCCGGAGCGGGTGCGGGCGCAGTTGGAGGTGTTTCGGCGATTGCGGGCCGAGCCGGACTGGGCGACACGGGTGTCGCTCATGGGTCAGGTTCTGGAGCAGGCGGCCGACGAATTCTACACCATCGGCATCTGCCTGGAATCGAGCCGCCATGCGGTGCATACGCCCCGCTTTCGCAATGTACCGGCCAGTTACTTCGATTCCTGGCTGTATCCGGATCCCGGCTCCCTCAACCCCTGCCAGTTTTACCTGGAGCCTTTGTCGCCATGACTGCGCGTGTTCGCATGGGGGTGGCGTTTCGGCTGGGTTGCCTCGTGATCCTCATCGAGGGGGTGGTACTCTTCGCCCTCGGCACCTACTATCTCGAGCGTTTCGGCGCGGAGGTGGACCGGCGGCTCCTGGAGTCGCTCGGCCGCCCCGGCGCGCTGGTGGCGGGAGGCGCGCTGACGACTGATGCGTTTGGACAGCGGGACACGCTGGAAAGCCTGGTGGGTCCGGCGCTGGCCGACGCCATGGTGGTGACGCGCGACGGCACCGTCCTGGTGGCCTTGGACGCCGGCCGGGTGGGACGCAACTGGAGCGAGTTGCCGGACCTCGACCTCGACTGGATCGACCGCGCCGCCGCCGGCGCCGCGACGGTGCGACACGTGAACGGAGGGAACAGCTATCTCGTCCACCTGGCGCCGGTCGCGCTGATGAGCGGACGGGCGCCCGTGCTCTTCAGCTACCTGCGCGTGCGCACGACCGAGAACGAAGCGGAGCTCGCGGCGCTGCGCCGACGATTGGTGGGCGGTTCACTCGTGGCGATGGTGCTGACGACGATGGCCCTGCTGGCGGCGGTGCACGTACTGGTCACGCGGCGCCTGCGGCGGGTCGCCGCCGCCGTGGAGCGCATCCGTCGCGGCGAGTACTCCGCGCGGTTGGGCGAGAGTCGATTCCACGACGAAATCGGTCTGCTTCAGAGCGGGTTCGATGCGATGAGCGGACGCCTGCGCGAGGCCTTCGACGAGATCCGCACGGCCCTGGGCGACCTGAAGGAGGCGGACGAAAAGTATCGTACCGTCGTCGAGAACGCCGACGAGGGCATGCTGGTGGTGCAGGACTTCAAGTGCGTCTTCGCCAATCCGCAGATGGGCCGGATGCTGGGGTTGTCCCCGGACGAGCTGCCGGGGCGATCGTTCATGGACTTCATCCACCCCGACGAAGGGTCACAGATCCTCGAACGTCATCGTCGAAGGATCGGCGGGGAGGCGGCGCCGAGTCGCGATGAATTCCGCATCATCGGTGCCGGCGGCGAGCCGCGGTGGGTCGACATCAACGTGGTGTTGATCCGCTGGCAGGAGCGCCCGGCGACCCTGAATTTTTTGCGCGACGTGACTGCCCGGCGGGAAGGGGAGCGCGAGCGCGCCCGCCTGCAGGATCAACTCGCGCAGGCGCAAAAGATGGAATCGATCGGCCGGTTGGCTGGCGGCGTGGCCCACGATTTCAACAACATGCTGCAGATCATCTCCGGCAACGCCGCGCTCATCCTGGCCGAGTTGCCCGCCGACAGTCCGTGGGCCGAAGCGGTGCGCCAGATCGAGCAGTCGGCCCAGCAGTCGACCGCGCTCACCCGCCAGCTGTTGGCCTTTGCCCGCCAGCAGGCGATCAAGCCGGAGACGGTCGACCTCAACGAGCTGATCGCGGGCATGCTGAAGATGATCAACCGGCTCATCGGGGAAAACATCGTGATCGCATTCCATCCCGGCCATGGACTCTGGCCGGTGGACATGGACCCGGGGCAGGTGAACCAGATCATGGCCAATCTCTGTGTGAACGCCCGCGACGTCATCACGGACACCGGGCGCATCACGGTCGAGACCCGCAACGCCTGCCTCGACGACACCTATGCGGAAACGCATCCGGAGTGCGAGCCGGGGGACTATGTGCTGCTGAGCGTGAGCGACGACGGCAGGGGCATGGATGCCGAGACCCGGGCGCACATTTTTGAACCCTTCTTCACCACCAAGGAACTCGGGCGCGGCACCGGGCTGGGCCTGGCCACCGTGTTCGGCATTGTGAAGCAGAACCGCGGCCTCATCAGTGTGTACAGCGAGCCGGGGCAGGGGGCCACCTTCAAGATCTACCTGCCGCGCTCGGCGCGGGTGCCACAGGCGACTCCCGCGGCATCCGTAACCTTGCAGCGCGGCACCGAGACGGTGCTGCTGGTGGAGGATCAGGAGCCGGTGCTCGCGTTGGGCCGTCGGATACTGGAGCGTTGTGGCTACACGGTGTTGACGGCTGCCGGACCGCAGGAAGCGATTGAGCTGCATCGGCGCCACGCCGGGAAGATCGATCTGCTGGTGACCGATGTCATCATGCCGGTGATGAACGGGCGCGACCTTTGCGCGCGTTTGCAGGAGGAAAGGCCGGGGCTGGGCTGTTTATTCATGTCGGGATACACCGCGGATGTGATCCTGCATCACGGCATCGTCGACGAGGGCATCGAGTTCATCCAAAAGCCGTTCACGATCGAATCGCTCAGCGAAAAGGTGCGGCGCGTGCTGGATCGGCGGGCGGAGGGGTAGGGCCGGGAGTGAGGGACGGACAGAGTGAAAGGGATAAGGGATGAGTGAAAGGGATAAGGGATGAGTGAAAGGGATAAGGGATGAGGGGAAGGGATAAGGGATGAGGGGAAGGGACTAGGGATGAGGGGAAGGTCGGGGTGACGAGGGAGGGGAATCCGTCGCAAACGGGGCGGGGACGCTCCTGAGGCGCGCGAGCGGCCGTTCTCCCCTTGGCTGATGCTGTAGGGCCGCCGCTTGTCGGCGTGCCGCGTGTGCCTCTCGGGCCACCGTCAGCCAGCGGCATGCCGGCAAGCGGCAGCCCTACATTGTGAAATATCCGGGCGAGCGGCAGCCCTACACTTGCGCGGGTACGGGAGGCGGCTGGATTGCCGCGTCGGAGCTTGCGACAACGTGGAAGAATCGGTGGAAAAAACCGCTTGCTTCGGGCGGAGCGATGCGACTTGTTCACCCTTCCTTCCTCGGTTCGGGCCGTAGCGTAGCCTGGTAGCGCGCTTGCATGGGGTGCAAGAGGTCGGGAGTTCGAATCTCCCCGGCCCGACCATT
>CBFGUO010000080.1:0-12574 GCA_965652375.1 uncultured Opitutus sp. | reverse complement strand
CTTGCCTGGCTACAGCCCGGCTGACGGTGGGCTGAGAGGCAGGTGCGGCACGCCGGCGAGCGGCGGCCCTACAGCGCAAAATTGGGAGCCTGTCAGGAAGAGGTGGGCGCAGCCACCAAGGATTGGTAACTGGGCGCCTTGGCCTCGAACACGGACTCCTGGGCAAAGGGCCACGCGGCTTGGGGTAACAGTTGCCAGTCGGGATGTTGGGCCACCACCTCGCTGGCGGCGGCAAAATAGTCGGCGTGGTCGGTGCGGAAGCACAGGCGGACGTCCGGACCGCAGCGGTCGGCGAGACGGGTGAGGAAGCCGGGCTGGATGAGCCGGTTTTTCCAGTGGCGGCGCTTGGGCCACGGGTCCGGAAACAGCACGAAGATGTGACGCGTAAAACGAACTTCGGCGGGGAGAGCCGCCAAGAGATCTTCGGCGGCGGTATGCAGCCAGGTGACGTTGTGGAGCCCGGCGCGCCGCGTCTTGCGGTCGGCCCGTTCGAGGCGTTCGCGGATGATGTCGATGGCGACACAGTGTTCGTCCGGATGGGCCGCAGCGTAGGCCGCCATGAAGTGACCATGACCGCAACCGATCTCCAGCGTGAGGGCGGGATGATGGAGCGGCACCGTCTCCAGTGCCTGGCGCAGGGCGCTCAGACGCTGTTGTTGGATGGCTTGGGCCTCTTCGATGGGCATCGGCGCGGTAAATGCGGCGAGCGGCGGCGGCGCAAGCGCCAAGCAACGGACGGGGCTCAGTTGCGGCCGCTCTTGCCGGCCGGCAGGGTCAGGATGAACACGGTCCCCTGCCCTGCCTTGCTTTCCACCTTCACCCGGCCGCCGTGCAATTGGATGATGTGTTTCACGATGCTCAGGCCGAGGCCGGTGCCGCCCTTGTCCCGCGATCGTCCTTTATCCACCCGGTAGAATCGTTCGAAGATGTGCGGCAGGTCGGCTTCGGGAATGCCGGGCCCCGTGTCGGCCACGCGAACCTCGATCTCATCGGTGCGACGTTTGCCCGTGACGGAGATCCGGCTGCCGGCCGGCGTATACTTGAGGGCGTTGTCCAACAGGTTTTCGAACACCTGCGTGATTTTGAGGGGATCGATCAGCAGCTTTTCGATCGCCGGATCGATGTCGCACTGCAGCTCATGAGCGCGGGCGGCCGGGCGACCCCGGTAGTCGTCAACGATGCCGCCAACCAGGGTGTGCAGCGAAGTCGATTCGCGTTGGAGGCCGGGGTTGATGGATTCCAGGCGGGAAAGGGTGAGCAGGTCCTCGAGCAGGGAGTTCAGGCGTTCCGTATGGCGATGGATGGTGGCCAAAAACTTGGTGCGGTCGTCCAAATCCATCTCGTGGTGTCCGTCGACGAGGGTCTCGACGTAACCCTTGATGACGCTGAGCGGCGTGCGCAGCTCATGGGAGACATTAGCGACGAATTCCTTGCGGACCAGTTCCAAGCGCTTCTGGCGGGTGATGTCGTGCAACACGAAGAGCGCCCAACGCCCCTTGCCGCCGTCGAGGGCCGGGATGGTGCTGCCGGTGACTTCGACCCAGCGCGTGTCTTCATCGTCATCGAACTCGATGGTGTGCTGGGGATCCGCCCGGCCCTTGCGCACGGCCTCGACGTAGTTGAGGAAGGCCACACTGTGCAGGACCACCTCGAGACGCTGGTCGATGATATTGGTGGCCTTGGGAAAAATATCCTGCAACGCTTTGTTGGCCAGCAGGATGTGATTGTGGTGATCCACCAGTAACACCGCCTCCTGCAGGCTGCCGAGGGTGGCCTCGAGCTGGGTGAGCTGGCTGGACTGCTGGTGCTCCAGCTTCTCCACGGTGGTGATGAGCCGGTTGGTGAGCTCGCAAAATTGGTCCCAATCGCTGTCCAGAGTGCCGGGATGCGCATCACGCAGAAAGGGTTGTCGGCGCTCGAGCGACGACCTCAGGCTACGCAACGCGCTGCGATGTCGCGCCAACTTTCGCCATAGCAGCACAGCGATCACTGCGAGCGCCAGAGTGACGGTTTCGAGCATGCGAGACGGAAGATGGTGCGGACAGTGGACGGTTGAAGCTGACGGCGCCGCGCGCGGCGGGCCTGCGAGCGGCAGGACTCAGGCGGAGGATTCCTGAGCGCGGCGTTCAGCCATCCGGTAGCCGACCCCTCGAATGGTTTCAATCCATTCGGCTTCGTCGCCCAACTTCTCGCGGAGTCGGCGCACGTGGGTGTCGACGGTGCGGGTTTCGATCTCGGTCTCGTAGTTCCAGACGTTGATCAACAAATGCTCGCGGGTCTGCACCCTGCCCCGGCGCTCCATGAGCAGGTGCAGCAGCTTGAACTCGGTGGCAGTGAGTTCCACTACCGTGCCGTTGATCTTCACCTCGTGTCGTTCCACGTCCAACTCGATACCGCCGGCGATGAGTTTGGGCGGAGCATCGTGCGGCTTTTCGGAGGTGCGGCGCAGGAGGTTCTGCACCCGGAGGACGAGTTCCTTGGTGCTGAAAGGCTTGCAGATGTAGTCGTCGGCACCGGTTTCCAGGCCCTGCACGCGGTCATTCTCCTCCACCTTCGCGGTGAGAAAGATGACCGGCACCTGCTTGAGCTTCGGATCCGCGCGCAGCATCCGGCAGATTTGGATGCCGTTGATCTCGGGCATCATGACATCGAGGATGACGAGGTCCGGCAGCAGCGAGCGGGCGATGCCGATACTTTGAGTGGGATCGTTGACGGTTTCGACGGCGAAGCCCTTGGCCTTGAGGTGATAGGCAACCAGATCCGCGACATCGGATTCATCGTCGACAACCAGGATTTTCTTACGGGAGTTCTCCGGCATTGTGACGAAGTTACCCGTTCGAAACCTCTCCTCCTAGCCGATTCAGCGGCCGTTTCACAATTGTTACAACCTGAGCAAATAAACTGCAAAAGCCGCGGGTCAGGCGGAGCGCTGGCGCCGCAACGCCTCCACGTAGATCAGTAAGATGCTGATATCCGAGGGGTTAACGCCACTGATGCGACTTGCCTGCCCCAACGTAAACGGTTGGGTATCCGCGAGTTTTTGGGCGCTTTCGGCCCGCAGGCCCTTGATGGCGCGGTAGTCGAGACCGGCCGGAATGTGCACCTTTTCGATGTTGGCCAGCTTCGCAATCTGGCGCTGCTCGCGCTCCAGATAGCCGCGATAGCTGACCCGATAAAGCACCTCCTGACGCGATTCGGGAGGCAGGGCATCGAAGTCCGTCGGCAGGGTCGGCCAAGCGCCATCGTCTTGGGAGGCGCGCCGGATGTGATCACCAAAAGTCCCCTGCCCTCCCCCGGGTCGCTGGGATTCGAGCTCGTCGATCCAACGCGCAATCGCGGCGGCTTTTTCTTCCATGCGCGTCAGACGCGCCGTTCCCACCAAGCCATGCTGGCGGGCGTGCGGCAGCATGCGGATCTCGGCGCTGCCGTGGTTGAAAAGCAGTCGATGCTCAGCGCGGCTCGTGAACATGCGGTAGGGCTCGCGCGTTCCCTTGGTGACAAGATCGTCGATGAGCACGCCGATGTAGCCCTCGTGACGGCCGATGATCAACGGCTCCTCTCCCCTCGCCTTGTGCACCGCGTTCACCCCGGCGATCAGTCCTTGAGCGGCAGCCTCCTCGTAGCCGGATGTGCCGTTGATCTGGCCCGCAAAGAAAAGATTTTCGACCTTTTTGGATTCCAGCGACGGAAACAGCTGCGTCGGTGGAGCAAAATCGTACTCCACGGCATACGCCGGCCGCAGGAGTTGCGCTTGCTGGAGTCCGGGCACGGAACGCACCATCTGCATCTGCACATCGAAAGGCAGCGAGGTGGAGAGACCATTGACGTAATACTCGTTGGTGGACCGCCCTTCGGGCTCCAGAAACAGCAGGTGCCGCGGTTTGTCGGCGAAACGAACAAACTTGTCCTCGATGCTCGGGCAGTAACGCGGACCGGTGCCGACGATCTCGCCGGAATACATCGCCGACTTGTTGAGGTTGTCCTGCACGATCTGTGCCGTTTCGGGGGTCGTATAGGTCATCCAGCACGAAACCTGATTGCTCCCGGGCTCCCAGCCCAGGCGCTCTTCGCCGGTTTGTTCCACGTGGAACAGATCCGAATCCTGGCGAGTGTCGTGGAACGCAAAGCGGGTGGGTTCCGGGTCGCCTGGCTGCTCCGTCATCTGACTGAAATCCAAGCTCCGGCCCAGCAGCCGGGGCGGCGTGCCGGTTTTCAGGCGTTGGAGCTGGATGCCGGCCTCCTCGAACGAGGCCGAAAGCGTCTTGGCGGAAAAGTCACCCATGCGGCCGCCTTCATTCTTGTTGGTGCCGATGTGCATCAATCCGCGGAGAAAGGTGCCGGTGGTGACCACCACCGTCGTTCCCATGAATTCGATGTCGAGGTTGGTTCGCACGCCGACGACCCGGCCGCGGTCGTAAAGGAGTCCGGTTACGGTCGCCTGGAACAGTTGGAGATGCGGCTGCAGCTCCAGGGTGTGCTTCATCCGGAACTGGTAGGCTTTCTTGTCGGACTGGGCGCGAGGGGACTGCACCGCGAGTCCCTTCGACTCGTTGAGCAGGCGGAACTGGATGGCGGTGACGTCGGTGTTGACCGCCATCTCGCCCCCCAGTGCATCGATTTCCCGCACCATCTGGCCTTTGGCCTGCCCGCCGATCGCGGGATTGCAGCTCATCGCGGCCACCGTGTCGATGTTACCGGAGAGGAGGAGGGTGGTGGCGCCCATGCGGGAGGCGGCGAGGGCGGCCTCGCAACCGGCATGGCCGCCGCCGCAAACGATGACGTCGTATGGTATCTTGTTGTAGCGCATCTACTTGCCGATACAGAAGGTCGAGAAAAGTCGATCGAGCATCGCCTCATTGTCGATCCGGCCGGCGATCTCACCAAAGGCATCAAGCGTCCCTCGGCAGTCGCTGGCCAGCAGCTCGGTAGGTCCCTGGTGCTGCAGGTTGGCGGTGGCCGCCTGGAGGCAGCCGATCGCGCGGCGCAATGCGTCGGCGTGCCGGGCATTGATGGCAATCTGGTCACCCAGGTCCTGAGGTTGGAAACGGTCGGCGATGGCCGTGATCCGAGCCTCCAGCTCATCGAGCCCTTGGCGGGTGAGGGTGGAGATCTCGACGGCGGGAAGCTCGCCGGGCGGTGTGGCCAACGCAGGCCGGTCGTGCAGAAGATCGATCTTGTTCAGCACGACCAGGGTGGTGGACGGCTCAAGGCGCCGGGCGACTTCGGGCGGCAGTGGCGGGGCAGGGTGGGTGGCATCGAGCACCAGGAGCGCGAGGTCGGCCTCCTCAATGCGTTCGTAGGTCTTTTTGATGCCGAGCGCTTCAACGGTGCCCGGGCGCGGATTGAGGCCGGCGGTGTCGATCAGCCGCAGGCAATGCGGGCCGACCATCACGGTCTCCTCCAGATAATCGCGGGTGGTGCCGGGCTCCTCGCTCACCAAGGCGCGGTCGCGGCCGAGCAGGGCGTTGAGCAGTGAACTTTTACCCGCATTGGGTTCGCCCAGAATCACCGTCTTGATGCCTTCTCTCAGCAGATCACCGTAACGATGGGTGGCCAGCAGGCGCTGCGTTCCACGTAGAACATTCGCGAGAATTTCGCCGACGATGCCGCGATCTTCGGCGGGTAGATCCTCCTCCGGAAAGTCGATGTAGGCCTCGATGCGCGCCAGGCCCAGCAGGAGTTCATCGGTGAGCCGCTCGAGGTGCTGACCGAGGCTCCCGCGGAGCTGCTGATTGGCGGCCGCGACCGCCCGAGCGCTGCGGGCGTGAATCAGGTCCATGACCGCTTCCGCCTGGCTGAGATCCAGCCGGCCATTGAGGAAGGCGCGGCGAGTGAATTCGCCGGCTTCGGCCGCGCGGCAGCCGCGCGTAAACAGATCGTCCAAAACGAGTTGGGAAATAAGAGGATTGCCGTGCGTGGAGATCTCCAGCAGGTCCTCGCCGGTATAGGACTGGGGGCCGGCGAAGAAAGTGACGAGCACGTCATCGACCACCTTTCCAGAGCTGTCGGTGTAGTCGTGGTGACTCGCCACGCGGGGAGGAAGAGCCGTGTCGAAGATCGCCTGGGCCAGCGCCGCGCAATCCGGCCCGCTCACGCGCACGACCGCGATCGCCGAGGTGCCTTTGGGCGTGGCGGGCGCGGCGATGGTGTCGTTGATGATGGCAGCGGACTCGGGCATGCGGAAAGGCAGACCGAACCGCGGAATGCGCGGGAGGCAAAACGAAACGAAGAGGGGACGGGGGCAGGGAAGCGCCTGTGGCCGGAATTTTTCACGAAGTACGGCCGCCGCTCATCGGCATGTCGCAGACCGGCCAATGCCCTATTCCGGAGTAGCCGCCCTATTCCGGGTAGCCGCATTGGAGTGAAACGACAATGTGGGCAACGACCACGCTTTCGCCTGCGGCTCAAGCGCGGCTACTCGGAAGGGAGATGTGAACAGGGAGCCGCTACTCCAGCGGTTCGACCCGGCTGCCGTCGGCCACGCGGTCGCCGGGATACACGACGACGGTGTCGCCTTCGTTCAGTCCGGCGGTGACTTCGGTCGTCACACCGTTGGAGAGACCGGTGTTCACTTCGCGTTCGCGGGCGCGGCCACCCTCGACCACAAAGGTACGCCAGCGGCCGTCGCGCTGAAACAAAGCGCCTGCCGGCACAGTGAGGACGTTGGCCCGGCGGTCGCGCTCGATCCGGGCCTCCACGCGGTAGCCATCGCCGAGCGTGGAGCGCTCATCGATCGGGGTGATCAGGTCGGCGAGCACGTTTACGCGCTGTTCTTCGACGCCGAGCGCGGAGATCTTCGTGAATGCGGCCGGCTCCACCAGTCGCACCTGCGCTTTGAGCGGCCGCTCGCCGCCCCATTGATCCAGCCACACCCGGGCGCCGGGGGCGATCGCGACGCCGTCCCGCGAAAGCACTTCGATCCGCACCTCGAGATCGGTGGGGTCACCCACTTCGAGCAGCGGGGTGCCACCGGTCACGATGCGGGCGCTTTCCTGGAAGACGCGCAACACGCGTCCGCTCACCGGCGAGGTGATCGGCATCAGGACGGTGCCGTCGGCGGGATCGGTCTGTCCGCGCTGGAGCACGGCGCGCGCCTGTTCGAGTTCGTAGCGGGCGACCTGCAGGGCAAAGGCGGCGGCGCGGTCCTCCTGGGCGGCCGTGCGTTCGCGGTTCTCCGCGATGTCGAGTTCCTGCTGCGAGACCAGCCGATCGCGGGCGAGGGTGCGTTGCCGGGCCGCCTCGGTGCGGGTGAGCTCGTAGGCGGCGGCGGCGCGGTCCCGATTGGCCTCGGCCTGGGCGACCTGGCTTTCGGCGGCGCGGACGCGGGCTTCGGCCTGGGCGCGACTGCGGTTGTCGAGGATGTCGCCCACGGCGGGCTCGAGCACCGCGAGCACGGTGTCATTGGCGACGACGGCGGCGCCGGGCTTGAGTGTGATGCGTCGCAACTGACCGGATACAGGGCTGGAAACCACGTAACGGTGGCGCACCTGCGTCACGCCTTCCTCGTTCACGGTCGCGGCGAGATCGGTGCGGCGGGCGGTGGCGGTTTCCACCGGCAGCGGCGCGGGCCAGAGGCCGGCGACGATCAGGGCCAGCAAGGCTGCACCCACAAGATAGCGCCAGCCCTTGCGGCGGCGCTGGTGGTCGTCGCCCGCGGTCGGATCGAACGGGGCAGGGGAGTCGGTGGAGTCGGAAGGAGCAGACATGGTGGTCTGGTGGGACGGTTTGTTTTACAGAAGGAAACGAAGGAAACAAAGCGGGTCGGCAGTATCCGAAAAGTGGTTACTTAGGAAACGGCCACGGTTCGATTCTCCTGAATATGAAATGGGCGGAGTGTTTCGCGCTTCTTCGCGACCTTTGCGGTTTGATGCCAACTGAGCGGTCATGAGAGTGGGAATCACTCGCGGGCCTTCAGGGCGCCGACGAGGTCGAGACGGTTGAGCTTTCGGCAGGCCAGGACGGCGGAGATGGTGGTGGCCAGCGTGATGACGAGGGTGGCGTAGGCGTAGTTGGAGGCGGTCAGCACGAGCGGGAGGCGCACGGTTTCGGTGTTGATGCTCTTCAGCAGCTGGCCGGCCATGCCGGAGCCGAGCCACAGGCCGAGCGGCAGGGCAATGACGGTGAGCACGACCAGTTCGCCGACCAGCACGCTGCCGACATCACCGCGGCTGAAGCCGAGCACGCGCAGGGTGGCGAGTTCACGGGCGCGCTCGGAGAGGGCGATGCGGGCGGTGTTGTAGACGATGCCGAAGGCGACGATCGTGGCGAAGGTGGAGTAGAGGACCTGGAGCAGTCCGATGCTTTGCGCCGTGGTATCGCGGAAGCTTTGCCGCATGGCGTCCTTGATCACCACGCCGGAAGCCTGCGGGGTGTCCTTGAGCTCGCGCAGGAACGTCGGCCAGGATCCGCGGGCGACGGAGAGGTAGGCGCCGTTGAGGCGGTCGCCCTCGCCGAGGATACGGTTGAGGGCGTCGAACTCCATATAGGAGGCGATGCCGGCAAAATCCTCCGCGAAGCCGGCCACTGTGGTACTCAATCGGCGGCGTTTGCCTTGGAGTACTTCGATGTGGATGGGGTCGCCGGACTTGACCTCGAGGGCCTCGCCGAGAGCCCGCGAGAGGAGGATGCCCTCGGTCGGCAGGGGCAGGGGACGTTGGCCGGGGCCGAGCACGCGGTTGAGGTGGCCGCCGCGGGTCAGACCATGAACGGAGAGGCGGCGGGAGCGATGGCCGGACGAAAGCTCAACGGCGACGGAACGAAAGGGCTCGGCGTGCACAACCCCGGGCAGCTGGCTGAAGTCGTGCAGCGCGCGCAACGGACCGGGTTCGACGAGCGAGACGGTCACGGTCTGGCGTTGTACGACGTCCCATTGGAAATCCAGAATATAGCGGATGCCGTCGCGAAAGGCATTCGGGATGATCAGGATGCCGGTGGCTAGGGCGAGCGCGACTGCCGTGAAGAAAGCCTGCCACGGCTTGCGCTCCAGGTTGCGCAGGGACATGCGCAGCGAGACGCTGAACCACCGGGCGATGCCCAGCCGCTCGGGCAGGGCGGGACGGAAGCTGGCCGGCGGTTCGGGGCGCATTGCTTCGGCCGGCGCGAGTCGCACGACCTTGCGCACGGCTCCGGCGACGCCGAGCAGGGCGGCGGCGGAGCTGGCGACGAGGGCGCCGACGATCGCGCGGGTGGCGGGCACGAAGTCGAGCCGGGGAAAGCGGAAAAACAGGTGATACATGTCGACCAGCTTGTAGCCGAAACCGAAGCCCATGAGCGTGCCGAGGGCGGTGCCGACGACCACGATCACGAGGGCGAACTTCACGAAGTGCCAGGCGATCGTGCGGTGGTTGAAGCCGAAGGCCTTGAGGATGGCGATCTGCTCGCGCTGCAGCGCGATCTGGCGACTCATCACCGAGTGGGTCATGAAGGCGGCCACGCTCAGGAACACCAGGGGAAAGCCAAAGGAGAGGCCCTCGAGCACGCGGATCTCATCGCTCACGCGCACGTCGGACGGATGTTCGTCGCGGCCGTAGGCGCCGAGCCCGCCGTAGGGTTCGAGAAGCCGGTCGACGGCGGCGATGACTTCGGACTCGGACGCGCCGGGGGCGAGGGTGAGGGCGACGGTGTTGAAGGCGCCCTCCAGGTTGAAGGCCTCGGCGATCTCCTGTTCGCGCATCCAGAAGATGCCGAAGGTGCGGTTGTCGGGCAGGGCGGCTCCCGGCGGCGCCTCGAAGACATACTGCGGGGCGAGCACGATGCCGGCGACGCGCAGCTCGAGACGACTGCCGTTGAGCACGGCGGCGATGCGGTCGCCCGGCTGCACGTTGTTGGCCTCGGCGAAGGCTTCGCTCACCAGCACCTCGTGATGACTCGACGTATCCAAAAAGTGGCCACGCCGCAGGTAGAGTTGGTGAAGCACCTGCGGGCGGCGGTCCGGCAGCGAGTTGATGAGCCCGGAGGCGGGTTCGACGAGCGAGGGCAGATCGAGGGTGACCCGCACCTCCACGCTGGTCTCGAGCGCGGCGACCCCGGGGATGGCGGCGAGTTCGTCGCGCACGCTGTCGGGGGCGCGCTTGAGCGCGGCGAAGACCTCGCCGAAGTGGTGCCGTTCGTAATAGCCGTCGCGGGCGGTCTCGAGCGATTGGATCAGGCTGCGGGTCATGATCATCATCGCGAGGCCGCAGGCCATGACCAGGGCGACGGCAAAGGCCTGGGACTTCAGCGTGCGCAGATCGCGCAGCAGTTTGAGGTCAAGCAGGCTCATGGAGAGGGAGGAGTGAAAAAGTGAGTAAGGGAAAGGGACGGGCAGAGTGAGAGGGAGAGGGAAAGTGTCGGAAGGGAGGGGTCAGAGGCTGGTTGTCGGTTTCTTCACTTTTCCCTTTCACTCTCACTCAACCCGGCGGAGCCGCCGGGTGGTGCTCACCACTCCAGTTCGCTGACGGGGCGGGGGTGGGGGTTGTGGCGCGGGGGGCTGAGGTGGCCGTCGGACATGGTGAAGACCCGGTCGGCCATCTCGGCGAGGATGGCGTTGTGGGTGATGACGAGGGTGAGGGTGCCGAGTTCGCGGTTGATGCGTTGGATGGCTTCCAGCACGAGCACACCGGTCTTCACGTCGAGCGCGCCGGTGGGTTCGTCGCACAGCAGGATTTCGGGGCGCTTGGCGATGGCGCGGGCGATGGCGACGCGTTGTTGTTCACCGCCGGAGAGCTGGGCGGGAAAGTGGTTGGCGCGTTCGGTGAGCCCTACCAGTTCGAGCGCCTCGTCGGTGCTCATGGGGTGGCGGGTGATCTCGGTGATGAGGCCGATGTTTTCGCGGGCGGTGAGGGACGGGATCAGGTTGTAGAACTGAAACACGAACCCGACCACGTCGCGCCGGTAGGCGGTGAGCCCGTCCTCATCGGCGCGGCCGACATCCCAACCGCGGTAGTGCAGGGAGCCGTCCGTGGGGGCATCGAGCCCGCCGATCAGATTGAGCAGGGTCGACTTCCCGGAGCCGGAGGCCCCGAGCAGCACCACGAGTTCCCCGCCGGGCAGGTCCAAGTCAACCTCCCGCAGGGCCCGCACCGCGGCATGCCCGGAGCCGTAGGTTTTGCTCAACCCCCGGGCCACCAACAACGGCGACGACGATACAGCAGGCATGCTCACAGGATGGGCACCCAAGTCCGGGCGCCTTCACCACGCAAGCGCCGGGCCGTGCAATTTGCGCAATTGCGGCCCAGCTTATGGCTCGCAGGAACGTGGCTTACTCCAGTCCGTCACGGCGAAGCCGGTGCGAATTCGCCGAAGCCTGCCAGGAGTTCGTTCACCTCTTCGATCAAGTCCCGGGAGACGGTCGAGGCGGTGCGGAGCTTCAAATCGCCGAGATGATAGACATCGGGCACGCGCACGATCTGGTTGATGTGAACCGCGCGAGGCAGGTAGCGTCGCAGCTCGTTCTCGACCTCGGCAAAGGAAAATCCGGTCTCCTGGGCAAAGGCCGCTTCGACAATGGGGTAGTGCAGGCTGTAGGTGGCGATTCGACGAAAGCTCGCCCAGTGCTCCTCGCGGGTGCCTCGCCCGCCGACAAGCCATTGGACAAACAAGGCGGCCTGCGCCGACCACCGGTCGAAGGCCTCCGGATTCTCCTCGGCATCCGGCCAGTCATGGCTCAGCAGCTGCGCCATTGGCACCAACTCGATCGCAGCTGCCTCTTCCTCGCTGAGCTCCGGCCAACCCTGCAGCTCCCGCAGTGTCATTTTTTCGGTTTGGTTATTCAGCGGGATTCCATTCTCGAACAGCCCGTAGCGACCAATCAGCGCTTCGCTCAACCAAAGCGGCATCTGGTCCCGGTTGAGTCCGATGACCGTGCGAGCGATGTCGTGATCGAAGTGACGAAGCCGACTGAGACTGGTCAGGTTGGCGACCGCCACCACCGCGTCATCCGTGATCCTGATGTAGGTATTGTGGGTGAGGTTCTCCCCGATCCGCTGTTCCTTTTTGGACAGAGCCTCAACCTCCGGAATAACCGGCAGGACCAAACTTTGGTTGGTGTAGATCAGGACTACCTTCCGACCATTCAGTTCGACCAAGACCGGAGGGAACGCAGACCAACAGGCCAACTCAGCAGTCACCGAATTCTGCGTCTCCGAATCCTCCAGCAGGCTCCAAATCCGAAACGCCCCAACCTCCGCATAACGCCAAGACGGTGGATCGATCTTTTCGGTGACCTGCACCTTCGACATATGCACGACTTCGTCCGCCCAGAGACTTGAACCCAGCGCGAGTGCGAGAGCGACAACTCCGGTCGGAATCGAAGACCTCGCTCGTGACAGGCACATTCGGCCGAAAGAGCGAACTCGCTGCTTCTGCTCCAGAGATTCACAGGGCTGCCAGAGCTTTAGAGCAGGAAGGCTGGTTTTTGACATGACGTGGCGTGGTTGATTTCGACCAGGCCAGAGTCGGAACAGTTGTGAACGCAATGCTACCTATCGCGACGGGGCAAATCGAAATGAGCATGATTCATGCGCCGCAAGTACCCTCGACGGCGGCGTCAAGCGGCGAGTGCACTGTCTTTTGATATAGCCTCATGAAAGGCTTC
>CBFGUO010000079.1:0-14358 GCA_965652375.1 uncultured Opitutus sp. | reverse complement strand
CCGTCGCCCGCGGCGACCTTTCCCGCAAGATCACCGTCGATGTGAAGGGCGAGATCCGCGAGCTGAAGAACACCATCAACACCATGGTCGACCAGCTCAACGCCTTCGCCGCCGAGGTCACCCGCGTCGCCCGCGAGGTCGGCACCGAGGGCAAGCTCGGCGGCCAGGCCGTCGTGCCCGGCGTCGCCGGCACCTGGAAGGACCTCACCGACTCGGTCAACGTCATGGCCGCCAACCTCACCGACCAGGTCTCCGGTATCGTAAAAGTGGTGACAGCCGTGGCCAACGGCAACCTGCGCCAGAAACTCACCGTGGAGGCCAAGGGCGAGGTCGCCGCCCTCGCCGAGACCATCAACAACATGACCGACACCCTCGCCACCTTCGCCGATCAGGTGACCAACGTCGCCCGCGAGGTCGGCGTCGAGGGCCGGCTCGGCGGTCAGGCCCACGTGCCCGGCGCGGCCGGCACCTGGAAGGACCTCACCGGCAACGTCAATCTCCTCGCCGCCAACCTCACCACCCAGGTCCGCGCCATCGCCGAGGTCGCCACCGCCGTTACCAAGGGCGACCTCACCCGCGCCATCCAGGTCGACGCCCGCGGCGAGGTGGCCGAGCTCAAGGACAACATCAACACCATGATCTACAACCTCCGTGTCACCACGGAGTCCAACCAGGAGCAGGACTGGCTCAAGACCAACCTCGCCAAGTTCACCCGCATGCTCCAGGGCCAGCGCGACCTCTCCACCGTCGCCCGCATGCTCCTCACCGAGCTCCCGCCCCTGGTCGACGCCCAGCAGGGAAGTATCTATCAAATGGATACCGACAGCGAGGAAGGTCCGGTCCTCCGCCTGCTCGCCGGTTACGCCCAGCGTCCCGGCCAGCCCGAGACCCTGCGCCTGCGCGAGGGCCTCATCGGCCAGTGCGCCGCCGACCAGCAGCGTATCCTGCTCACCGACATCGAGCCCAACCGCAACCGCATCAGCACCTCCCTGCTCGAGGCCGACCCCATCAACATCGTGGTTCTCCCGGTGCTCTTCGAGGGCCAGACCAAGGCCGTCGTCGAGCTCGCCTCCCTGCGCCCCTTCAGCATCACCCACATCTCGCTGCTCGAACAGCTCACCCAGTCCATCGGCGTCGTGCTCAATACCATCGAGTCCACCATGCGCACCGAGGGACTCCTCCAGCAGTCGCAGCAGCTCACCGTTGAGCTCCAGCAGACCAACGAGGAACTCGCCCAGAAGGCCCGCCAGCTCGCCGAACAGAACGCCTGGGTCGAGCGCAAGAACCGCGAGGTCGAGCAGGCCCGCCGCGCCCTCGAGGAACAGGCCGCCGAACTCGCCCTCACCTCCAAATACAAATCCGAGTTCCTCGCCAACATGTCCCACGAGCTGCGCACGCCGCTCAACTCCATCCTCATCCTCGGCCAGCAACTCGCCGACAACACCGCCGGCAACCTCACGCCCAAGCAGGTGGAATACGCCCGCAACATCCACTCCTCCGGCACCGACCTGCTCAACCTCATCACCGACATCCTCGACCTCTCCAAGATCGAGTCCGGCACCGTCACCGTCGACGCCGAGGAGATCAGCTTCTCCTCCCTGCGCGATTCCCTCGAACGCAACTTCGCCCACATCGCCGAAGCCAAGAACCTGCCCTTCGTCGTCGACTTCGCCGACAACCTCCCCCGCGCCCTCAGCAGCGACCCCAAGCGCCTGCAGCAGATCCTGAAAAACCTGCTCTCCAACGCCTTCAAGTTCACCCACCAGGGCCACGTCGGGGTGCACGTCGCCCTGGCCGACGAGGAATGGTTCGCCGATCACCCCACCCTCGGCCGGGTTTCGCAGGTCGTGAGCTTCGCCATCAATGACACCGGCATCGGCATCGCGCCCGAGAAGCAGAAACTCATCTTCGAGGCCTTCCAACAGGCCGACGCCGGCACCAGCCGCAAATACGGCGGCACCGGCCTCGGCCTCTCCATCTCCCGCGAACTGTCCCAACTGCTCGGCGGCGAGATCCGCATCTCCAGCGTCGCCGGCGAGGGCAGCACCTTCACCCTGTATCTGCCGCTCAACTACATCGGCGGCCGGGCCGACAACGTCCCGCCCCGCTCCGGCACCACCCCGCCCATCCCCGCCCTGCCCGCTCCCCGCGAGGAGAACATTCCCGACGACCGCGAGGATATCGTCGCGAGCGACCGCGTCCTGCTCATCATCGAGGATGATCCCCACTACGCCCGCGTGCTTCTCGGCCTCGCCCGCGAAAAGGGCTTCAAGGGTCTCGTCGCCACCCGCGGCGGCGCCGGCCTCTCCCTGGCCCGCGAATACCTG
Source organism: uncultured Opitutus sp. (assembly GCA_965652375.1). Lineage (GTDB taxonomy): Bacteria > Verrucomicrobiota > Verrucomicrobiia > Opitutales > Opitutaceae > Actomonas. The sequence goes on along the minus strand of CBFGUO010000079.1, from coordinate 12,031 downwards.
CCCACCGCCATCACCCTCGATGTCTTCCTGCCCGACATGCTCGGCTGGACCGTGCTCAACGCCCTCAAGCTCAACGCCACCACGCGCCACATCCCCGTGCAGATCATCTCCGTCGATGACGAACGCTCGCACGCCCTCACCCACGGCGCCTTCGCCTACACCGTCAAACCCTCCACCACCGACGGCCTCGAGGTCTGCTTCGACCGCATCAACCGCTTCCTCGAACCCCGCACCAAGCGCCTGCTCATCGTCGAGGACAACGCCATCGAGCGCCAGAGCATCGTCGAACTGGTCGCCCATGACGACATCGAGGTGACCCCCGTCGGCACCGGCGCCGAGGCCCTGCAGGCCCTGCTCGACCGCCCCTTTGACTGCTGCGTGCTCGACCTGCGCCTGCCCGACATGTCCGGCTTCGAACTGCTCGAAAAGGTGAACGCCGAACCCGCCCTGGCCGATATTCCCATCGTCGTCTTCACCGGCCGCGAACTCACCCGCGAGGAGGACAAAAAACTCCGCCGCGTCGCCAAGAGCGTCCTGCTCAAGGACGTCCAGTCCCCCGAGCGCCTCTTCGACGAGACCGCCCTGTTCCTCCATCGCGTCGTCGCCGACCTGCCCAAAGCCAAGCGCGAAATGCTCGAGCGCCTCCACTCCTCCAACGAAGTCCTCAACGGTCGCAAGGTGCTCATCGTCGACGACGACGCCCGCAACATCTTTGCCCTCTCCACCATCCTGGAAAACCAGAACATGGAGATCGTCTCGGCCACCAACGGTCGCCAAGCCATCGAGCTGCTTGAGGCCGACCGCAGTATCACCATCGTCCTCATGGACATCATGATGCCCGAGATGGACGGCTACGAAACCATGCGCCGCATCCGCAAGCAGCCCGAGTTCGACACCCTTCCCATTCTCGCCCTCACCGCCAAGGCCATGACCGGCGACCGCGAGAAATGCCTCGAGGCGGGCGCGTCCGATTACATCGCAAAGCCCGTCAATACCACCGAACTGCTTTCGCTCATGCGAGTCTGGCTCTACCGTTGATTCGCGCCGCCTCCCGACCTTCCTCCCTCATGCCTTCCGACATCGCTTCGCCTCCGCTGACCGCGGTGAACCTCCTGCTGGTGGACGACGAGCCGCGCAACCTCGACGTGCTCGAAAGCATCCTCGAACGTCCGGACTACAACCTCCTGCGCGCCAACAGCGCCGAAAGCGCGCTGCGACTCCTGCTCGACGGCGACTTCGCCGCGATCGTCCTCGACATCCAGATGCCCGAGATGAACGGCATCGAGCTCGCCCAACTCATCAAGCAACGCCGTCGCACGCGCGAGATACCGATCATCTTCCTCACCGCCTACTATCAGGACGACACCCACATCCTCGAGGGCTACGACACCGGCGCGGTCGACTACCTCACCAAGCCCCTCGATCCGCGCATCCTCAAATCGAAGATCGCCGTCTTCGTTGAACTCTACCGCAAGAACCACGCCCTCGCCCGCGCCAAGGCCGAACTGGAGGTGCGCGTCCAGGAACGCACCGCCGAACTCACCCGCGCCAACGACGACCTGCGCCGCCACCGCGACGCCCTCGCCCAGAGCGAAGCCCGCGTGCAGATCGAGCTGGCCGAGCAACGCCGCATCGAGGCCGAACTGCGCTCGCGCGAAAACCAGCTCCGCCTCGTCACCGACCACGCCTCCGTCTATATCGCCCACTGCGACCGCGACCACCGCATCAAATACGTCAACCGCCCCTACGCCGAACGCTTCGGCCTCGATCCCTCCGCCATCATCGGCCGCACCGTCCCCGAGGTTCTCGGCGAGCCGGCCTACGCCCTCCTGCGTCCCTGGCTCGACGCCGCCCTCGGCGGTCGCCGCGTCCAGTTCGAGGTCGAACTGCCCTACCCCGGCCGCACCCCCCGCTGGGTCTACGCCGTTCACGAACCCGAACGCTCGCCCGACGGCGAGGTGGTCGGGCTCGTCGCCGTCGTCACCGACATTACCGACCGCAAGAACGCCGAGCTTCAGATCGCCGACGCCCGCGACAAGGCTCTCGCCGCCTCCCGCGCCAAGGATCAGTTCCTCGCCCGCCTCTCCCACGAACTGCGCACGCCCCTCAACCCCACCCTCCTCCTCGCCAGCCACCGCGCCGGCGACGCCCGCCTCGGCGACCGGGTCCGCGAAGACTTCCGCACCATCGCCGACAACATCGCCCTCGAAGCCCGCCTCATCGACGACCTGCTCGACCTCACCCGCATCTCCGCCGGCAAGCTCGATGTCCAGCGCCACCCCGTCTCCCTCAACACGCTCGTGCGCGATTCGCTCGCCCTCGCCAACGACGCCATCGCCGCCAAACGCATCGGGGTGTCGATCGATCTCGCCGCCAGCCACGACCTCGCCCTCGGCGACGACGTCCGCCTCAAGCAGATCTTTCTCAACATCATCAACAACGCGGTCAAATTCACGCCCGACGAAGGCCGCATCACCCTCCATTCGACCCTCGCCGCCGACTCCGGCCGCTGGCGTCTCGAAGTCGTGGATACGGGCATCGGCATGACCGCCGCCGAACTCGGCCGCATCTTCCAGCCCTTCACCCAGGGCGACCATGCCTCCGACGGCGTCAGCCGCAAATTCGGCGGCCTCGGCCTTGGCCTCTCGATCTGTCACAGCCTGATCGAGCTGCACCACGGCACCATCACCGCGGCGAGCGAAGGCCCCGACCGCGGCACCCGCATCGTCGTCGAGCTGCCGCTCGAGGCCCGCCGCCCGCCCAACCATGCGCATCCCCAGTCCCGTCCCGCCAACCGCCAACCGGCTCCCCGCCCGACCGGCTCGGGGCGCCTGCTTCTCGTGGAAGACCACGCCGCCACCCGCCTCGCCATGACCCGCCTGCTGGAACGCCAGGGCTACGAAGTGGTCGCCGCCGGGACCGTCGCGGAAGCCAAACAAGCCCTCAACCGGGGCCCCTTCCAGCTGCTCATCTCCGACATCGGCCTGCCGGACGGCAAGGGCCACGAGATCATGGAAGCCATCGACGACGACGAGGTCATGGGCATCGCCCTCACCGGTTATGGCATGGAGGAGGATCTCGCCCGCACGCGCGAAGCCGGTTTCTTCGCCCACCTCACCAAACCCGTTTCCGTGGAAGCGCTCGACCGCGCGATGGAGTCGGTCGCCGCCGCCCGCCAGGCCCGCCGGACCTTATCGCCCGATCCCGCCACGCGCTCCCGCCCCTAGCCAAAAGCACGACCGCCTGCCCGTGGTGGCTACGAGCGTGAGCGAGTGGCAGTCGTGCAGTGGCTGCGAGCGTGACAAGGTGAGCGAGCGGCCCGGAGAACCCAGCCAGACCGTAGCCACGCCGGCTCGCCTTGCACCGCATCCGTCGCATACTCCATACCGCATGAAAAGTTTCCGCCGCGAGTTGTGGTTCGACGTCACCCAGCGTCGCCAGCTCATCAACATCACCCCTGAAGTCGCCGCCTGCCTGCGCGAAAGCGGCATCAGCGAAGGCCTGTGCCTGGTCAACGCCATGCACATCAGCGCCTCGGTTTTCATCAACGACGACGAGTCCGGCCTGCACGCCGATTTCGAAAAATGGCTCGAGAAGCTCGCCCCGGAAAAACCACACAGCCAATACGCCCACAACGTCGGTGAGGATAATGCCGACGCCCACCTGAAGCGCACCATCATGGGTCGCGAAGTCGTCGTCGCCGTGACCGCAGGTAAGCTCGACTTCGGCCCCTGGGAACAGATCTTCTACGGCGAGTTCGACGGTCTCCGCCGCAAACGCGTCCTGGTTAAAATCATCGGCGAGTAAGTCCCCCCCGCCCCGTCGCTCGTGTCCGATCATGACCTCATCCTGATTCCCTCATTCCACACCTTCCCAATTTGTGGGCAAAACTCACCTTCAGCCAAGGTGCGTTCCACCGCCCTCCCAATCCCTCACCCGTCCGCCCTGCAGCAGCTTGGCTCATCCAGACGCCGGGTGAGGGCCCCCCTATCGAAGTGTACTCATCGCCATGGGACTTCTCACCTTCACCTACAACCTGACCCTCGACGGCTGCGTCGATCACCAGGAGGGAATCGCCGACGACGAGACCCATGCTTTCTTCACCCACCTCTTGGACGAATGTGGTGCGATGCTGTGGGGCCGCGTCACCTACGAGATGATGGAGGGCTACTGGCCGGCGGTCGCCCGCGGCGAGGTGGAGGCACCGCCGGCGATGCGCGAGTGGTCGATCAAACTGGACGCAAAACGGAAGTACGTGGTGTCGGCGACCCGAACCGACTTCCCCTGGACCAACAGCCACCACCTCGCCGGCGACGTGCGCCTGAACGTGCAGAAGCTCAAGGACGCCACCCCCACCGGTGTGCTCCTCGGTAGCGGAAAGCTGGCGACCGAACTCGACCGACTGGATCTGATCGACGACTACAAATTCCTCGTTCACCCCAGAATCGCCGGTCACGGCCCGACCCTTTACCAAGCCGGGCTACCCGGCACCCGCCGGCTCGAACTGATCTCGTCGACGCCCCTCCGCAACAGCGCAATCGCCGTCCACTACCGGCGCATACGCGGCTGACACACCATGAAAGGGTTTCGCTAGCCGACCCCGTGCGCCAGGCTTGCCCGTTTTGGACGGGCTCACCGCTTCGCGTCTCTTCGCGTCTTTCGCGGTTAAGTATCAATTCCTCATCGGCGGCTTTACCCGTTCGCTTTGCCCCTGATGCGACCTGCGTGAACACGCGCCGCGATCGCGGGCTCTGATTCCATTTCACCTTCCCTCCGCCAACGGTTTGCGTAGCGTGCTCCGAATCTCCCTATGTCCTCAACGTCAGCCTCCCACGTTTGGCGCTTCGTCCGCATCGGCGGTCTCGATCAGGTCCTGCTTGAAACCGGCGCCGACCTGCTGGCGCTCGAGCACCTCGACCAGAAACTTTGGGTCGCGCTGAGCTGCCCGGTCAAAGGCCTGGAGCTCGACGAAAAGACGCTCGCGCTCATCGACGCCGATGGTGACGGCCGCATCCGCGTCCCCGAGATCCTCGCCGCCATCGCCTGGGCCCGTCCCCGCCTCAAAGACCTTGGCCGCCTCCTTTCCGCCTCCGACACCCTCGCGCTGGCCGACCTCGACGACTCCACCACCGAAGGCCGCGCAACGCTCGCCTCCGTGCGATCCATCCTGGCGGCCTTGGGCAAAGCTGACGCGCCTGCGCTCTCCGTCGCCGAAGCCGCCGACACGGTGAAACTCTTCGCCGCCACCACCCTCAATGGCGACGGCATCATCGTCCCCGAATCCACCGCTGCCCCCGCGCTCGCCCAGCTCATCAAGGATATCATCGCCACCATCGGCGGCGTGGCCGATCGCTCCGGCCGCACCGGCATCGATGCCGCCACCGTCGAGGCCTTCTACACCGCCGCCTCCGCCTACACGGCCTGGGCCCACGCCGGCGACAGCGCCGACGTAAAACCCTTCGGTGCCGACACCGCCGCGGCCGCCGCCGCCATCGCCAAGGTTGCCACCAAGGTCGACGACTTCTTCACCCGCACCCGGCTGGCTGCCTTCGACGCCCGCGCCGCCGGCGCCCTCAATCGCGCCGAATCCGACTACCTCGCCCTTTCCGCCCAGGACCTTACCCTCACCACGCCGGAGATCGCCGCCCTCCCGCTCGCCACCATCGAGCCGGACAAATCCCTCCCGCTGCTCGACGGCGTCAATCCCGCTTGGGCCGGCGCCCTCGCCACCCTGCACGCCACCGCCGTCACCGCCGCCCACGGCTCCGCCAAGACCACCCTCACCGAAGCCGAATGGAACGCCCTCAAAGCCAAGGTCTCGGCCTTCAACAGCTGGCAGGCCGCCAAGGCCGGCGCCGCCGTCGAAGCCCTCGGTGTCGATCGCCTTCAGGCCATCCTGGCTGACCCGCCGCAGCGCGACGCGCTCACCGCGCTCATCGCCGAAGACCAGGCCCTCGCCGCCGACTTCAACGCCATTGCCGACGTCGAAAAACTCCTCCGCTTTCAGCGCGACTTCCGCGATTTGCTCAACAACTTCGTCAACTTCACCGACTTCTACTCGCCCGACCGCAGCGCCACCTTCCAGGCCGGCACGCTCTACCTGGACAGCCGCGCCACCGAGTTCTGCATCGAGGTCGCCGCGCCCTCCCCCCTCGCCGCGATGTCCAAGGCCTTCATCGCCTACTGTGACTGCACCCGGACCGGCGGCGCCAAGATGAAGATCGCCGCCTGCTTCACCCAGGGCGACAGCGACTACCTCTTCGTCGGCCGCAACGGCATCTTCTACGACCGCAAGGGTCGCGACTGGGACGCCCGCATCACCGCCATCGTCGAGAACCCCATCTCCATCCGCCAGGCCTTCTGGCTCCCCTACAAGAAATTCGTCCGCAAGATCGAGGAGACCGTCGCCAAGCGCGCCGCCGCCGCCGAAGCCGAATCCGACAAAAAGGTGGCCGCCGCCGCCGAGAAAACCGCCACGTCCGACATCGCCCAACCCGTGCCTTCCGCCGGCGGCCCCAAGAAGGTCGACGTCGGCACCGTTGCCGCCATCGGCGTCGCCGCCACCGCCGCCATCAGTGCCCTCACCCTCATCCTCGGCTACGTCTTCGGCCTGGCCGCCTGGCAATACCCCCTCGTCGTGCTCGGACTGATCCTGGTGATCTCCGGCCCGTCCATGCTCATCGCCTGGCTCAAGCTGCGCCAGCGCACCCTCGGCCCCCTGCTCGAGGCCAACGGCTGGGCCATCAACGGCCGCGTGAAGATCAATGTGCCCTTCGGCAGCCGCCTCACCGAGATCGCCCACATACCCGCCAACGCGCAACGCAGCCTCGACGATCCCTACGCCGACAAAGCCGCCGCCCGCCGCAAACGCCTTTTCTGGTTCGGCCTCCTCATCGTCATCGTCCTCGCGATCCGCATCCACCACGACTGGTTCAACGACGGCCGCTACTTCTGGCAGCCCGCGCCTCCGCCTCCGCCGCCTGTCGAGGCTCCCGCCGCCCCGCTCCCCGCGCCCTGAGCCGGACACGGGCCCAGCCGCCGTCAACCCATCGCCGAAACCGACGCCTCATCCGACGGACGCAGGCAGGTCGGGACTGCAATGTCCCTCGAGCTGCCGCAGACCGAACCGCGATAACTTACGCCTCCATGTCTTCCGATTCAGCAGCTCCCGCGCAACCCGCCCGCCTGACGGGCCGCCTCTGCGCGGGCATCGTGGTCCTGCTCGTCGCCACCACCCTGTTTTCCTGGGCGGTCGCCCGCTACCACCACCCGGCCTTTGGCTTCACCCGCTTCCTGCAGCTGCAGGAATCCTTTGCCGCCGAGGCCTTGCCCGAGGTGCGCCACGGCCGCGTGTATGTTTATCAAAATGACGGCGGCTACGACGGTCAGTTCTACGCCCAACTGGCCCTGCGCCCCGCGCTCCGCGATCCCGCGCTGGCTGACGCGATCGACAATCCGCCCATGCGCGCCCGCCGCATCCTCGGCAGCTGGATCGCCGCCGTGGTGGGCGCGGGCGACTCCGACCGCACCCTGCACGCCTACGCCGCCCTCAACATCGTCGGCTGGTTCGCCCTCGGCGCGGTGCTGTTGCGCTTCTTCCCCCCTCATTCCCTGCACAACCTCGTAGCCTGGCTGGGTTTGATGGCCTCCTGCGGTGCCCTCACCAGCGTGCGTTACGCCCTCACGGATCTGCCGGCCCTGCTCCTGCTCGCCCTCGCGCTGTGGCGTATTGAAAAACACCCGCCGGGCTTCGGCGCCGCCGGGCTCATGGCCGCCGCGACGCTCGCCCGCGAAACCGCCGTGCTGGCCGGCGCCGCCCTCCTGCCGGGCGACTCCTGGAAGCAACGCATCTTGCGCGGTCTGCTGCTCGTCGGGCCGATGGTGCTTTGGCTCACCTACGTGCGACTCACGGTCGGGCCCGAGATCGACAGCATCCGCAACTTCGACTGGCCCTTCGCCACGTGGCTGAGCAAGGCGCGCCTCATCGCCAACGGATTCGCCTCGCCGGGTCCGGCCGGCCGCTACGTGTGGTTGGACGCCGCCTGCTTCGTGGGCCTCACCGTGCAACTGCTCTTCTTCGTCCTGCGTCCCCGCTGGCGTGAATCGGCCTGGCAGCTCGGCATCGGCTACGTGCTGCTTTGCGTCGTGCTCGGCTGGCCCACCTTCGAAGGTTTCCCCGGCGCCTACACCCGCATCCTGCTCCCGCTGCACCTGGCCTTCAACCGGCTCGTGCCCGCGACTCGCCGCGGCCTGGCCATTCTCCTCCTCGGCAACCTCTCCGTGTTCGCCGGCATCGATGTCCTCTCCAGCGGGGGCAAGATCGATCACGAATACACCAACGCCGTATTCGACCGCACCGCCTACATCGCTACCGAGGGCGACGGCTGGTTCGGCATCGAGCAGAACCCCAACCACCGCTGGTCCTGGACCAGCGGCGAAGGCACCCTTCACCTCCGCCGCTTCTATCCCGGCCAACAGCCCCCGGCCGCCACCGGCTTCCTGCGTATCAAGCTGGTGGGCTTCATTCCGGCGGAGGTCACCATCCGCCACGACGAACAGGTCCTGTGGCAGGGCGAGGCCCCCACCCAGGGACGCTTCGTCGCAATCCCTCTCACCGCCCTCACCTTCGACGAACACGAGACCGCGGTGCTCACCCTCAGCTCACCGACCCCGCCGGTCCCCGAGGCCCCCAACCCCGACGCCCGTCCGCTCTGCTTCGCCGTCTTCGACCTCGCCTTCGTGGCGCAGGCAATAAACGAGTAGCATCCCAGCCCGATTCAGCCACGGATCACACGGACTTTCACAGATAAAAACCCGAAGGGACGGCCACGTAAGCGTGGTGAAAGCATCGACGACCGAAAGATCGACGATAGAAAGACGAATGAAGCGCGACTGCTATTTTTTTGCCGCTGATTTTTCTGTCTTCGGGTTGCGGTGGAGCTGTGCGGTAGAGGAGCTGAGAGGCAGGGAATTTTTTAACCACGGATTGCACAGAGTACACAGAATCGGAGAGGCAGAGAGGAAGTCGCCGCGAAAAGACGCATAATTGAGGGCAAGGCCATGGATTGGCATCCGTGCCCATCCGTGAAATCCGTGGCCCAAACTGGCTAGGATAGCGCCCTGCCCCTCGCGTATTCAGGTCGAGGAGGGCCAGCCGCCTTTGGCGCGGGATGCCTCCGCTCACTCGATTTCGTAAATGGGGTTCGGCAGCTTGAAGGTGCGCTCAGCGTGGCCACCGGCCAGGTCGCTGAGCTGGTCGCCGATGCTCGCCACGATCGTCCAGCCCTCGGCCTCGACTTCGGCCCGGCGCGCTTCCTTGCGCTCGGCCGCCGTGGCCGCGGTATCCGCTTCGCCGCGGAAAATCAGCCGCTCGTAAGCTCCCATCGCCGTACGCTCGAGGTTGGCCAGGGTGCCCTCGCGTTCCGCGGCCTCGTGACGGCCGGTGAGAAACACCACCGCCACACCCAGCTCGCGCGCCCGCCGATACACCCGCCGCACCGGCTCCAGCGGCGGCGCCGCCCCCTGCTCGACCCAGCGCTCCCACACGGCCGGCACGTAACCAAAATCCTGTGACACGATGTGCCGGTAGTTGCTGAGCACCGTCTCGTCGATGTCGAACACCATGGCCAGACGCTCGCCCTCGCCCCGCCGCGCGGAGCGTTCCTCCAACCACGCCACGGCCGCATCCGCCACCGCCTGCACATCCGCATGATAGGCTCCGCTGTCATGATAGTGGATCACCGCCGCCTTGGCCCGGCTCAGGTTGAGCGGCTCCCCGGCGATGGCCGCCAACACCGGAATGACCACCGCCGCCATCGAAAAAGGGAGAACGTTCCGCAAATACATGGCCCTCAGCAAACCTCCCCCCCCGCCGTCGTCAAACTGTCGAAAAAAGTCTGCGTCCTTTCGCGTCCCGTTCCGTCAGCCCTGTTGAACAAAGCCATATCATCATGAACGCAAACTCCTCTCCCGCCCTCGCCGCCGACCAGCATCGCGCCACCGTGCGCGCCCACTACTCCGAACGCGCCGGCGGCGCCGACGATGCCGGCTGCGGCTGCGGTTGCGGCTCCAGCGGCACCGTCTGCTGCACGCCCGACTCCGCCACCGCCGACTACGACCGCCAAATCGGCTACTCCGACGCGGAGATCGCCGCCGTGCCGGCCGACGCCCGGCTCAACCTGGGCTGCGGCAACCCCTTCGCCTTCGCCGACCTCCAGCCCGGCGAAACCGTGCTCGACCTCGGCAGCGGCGCCGGCTTCGACGCCTTCGTGGCCGCCCGCGCCCTCGGCGGCACCGGCCGCGTGATCGGCGTCGACATGACCCCGGCGATGATCAGCCGCGCCCGCCGCATCGCCGCCGAAAACCACTACGACAACGTCGAGTTCCGCCTCGGCGAAATCGAGGCCCTGCCGCTGCCCGACGCCTCGGTCGACCTCATCATCTCCAACTGCGTCATCAACCTCTCCCCCGACAAAGCGGCGGTCTTCCGCGAGGCCTTCCGCGTCCTGCGTCCGGGCGGACGGATCTCCGTCTCCGACGTCGTGTCCCGCGCCCCCCTGCCCGCGGTCTTGAAGGAGGACGCCAAACTGCTCTCCGGCTGCATCGCCGGGGCCGAGACCGTGACCAACCTGCGCACTTGGATCGAAGCCGCGGGCTTCACCGACCTGCGCTTCACGACCAAGGAGGAAACGCGCCGCGTCGTCGACGAGTGGGCTCCGGAATTTGTTGATGCCTCCGGCAAAAAGCTCGGCGACCTCCTGGTTTCGGCGATCATCGAAGCCACCAAACCGTGAAGCCCGCGCCGACCAACCGCCCCCGCGCCGATCCCTTTGCCGACGATGTCGTCGCCTTTGCCGATGAATTGCGCCGCTTCATCGGCGGCCGGGTGCGCTCGGCCGCCGATGCCGAGGATCTTGCCCAGGACGTGATGCTCAAGGTCTTCCGCTCGCGCCACGCCCTGCGGGATCCGGCCAAGCTGCGTGCCTGGCTCTACCGCACGGCGCGCAGTGCCATCGCCGATCACTTCCGCGGCCGGCGGGAAAGTGTCCAGATGGCCGAGGATGTCGCCGCGACCGACGCGCCCGACTTCGACCAGTTGGGCGCGCGCCTGCAGCTCTCGGTGCGGCGTTTCGCCGCCGCGCTGCCCGACACTTATCGCGAGGCCGTGACCCTGGCTGATCTCGAAGACCTGCCGCTGGCAACGGTGGCCCAGCGATTGGGGCTCTCGCTCACCGCGACGAAGTCCCGCGTCGCGCGCGGTCGTGAACTCCTGCGGTCGCGCCTCTTTGCCTGCTGCCAGTTCGAAGTCGACCGTTTCGGCACCGCGATCGACTTCCGTCAGCGCGAGGCTGCGTGCAGCTGTGCCGAACGCACCTCGCCACCCTCCCAGCACCGCGGGCCGCCCCTGCCCGAACCGCACTTCGAACTCGCCCAGGCCGCGGATGGCCCCGCGATTCTCGCCCTGCTCGAGGCCGCGGGCCTGCCCACCGAGGATCTGCAGGATCAACGTTGGCTGCACTTCGTGGTTGCCCGCAGCGGCAACCGCCTCTGTGGCGCAGTGGGTCTGGAGCCGGCCGGCGAGCTGGCACTGCTGCGCTCCCTGGTCGTGGCGCCGCCGACCCAGGGCGCCGGCGTCGGCCGCCGACTGCTCGCCGAAGCCCGTCGCCTCGCCCGCCAGCTCGGGTTGCGGGAACTCTGGTTGCTCACGACGACCGCCGAACGCTTTTTTGCCCGCGAAGGGTTTGTGCGCGTGGACCGCGACGGAGCGCCGGAGGCCATCCGCTCGAGCACCGAGTTCTGCGCCCTCTGTCCCGACAGCGCCGCGGTCATGAAGGCCAAGGTGTAGGGCCGCCGCTCGCGCGTAACCCGAGTCGGCAGCGCGGGGACTGTCCCTTCGCCCTTGGCTGGGATATCTCACACGGTAGGGTCGCCGCTCGCCCGCGCGCCCCACCAGACTCACCACCCCACCCCACCCCAGCCCAAGGCCCGCAAAACAACCGCACACCCGCGAGCGGCCGCCCAAACAACAGGC
>CBFGUO010000078.1:0-15378 GCA_965652375.1 uncultured Opitutus sp. | reverse complement strand
GCGGTCGTGCGTACGCAGGTCGTCCAGGCGCCGCGCGACCTGGTCGGCGATCACCCGCAGCGCGAGCGCGTCGAATTCGCCGAAAGCTTCGGTGCGCTCGAGCAGGAGCACGCCCTTGACCTCGCCGTCGATGCGCACGGGCACGGACAACAGGGCGGGCAGACGCTCGAGCTCGGCGTAGGCGGCGTGGTCGCGGACGATGACGTCGGCGTTTTCGCTGGCAGGCCAAATGATCTCTTCATCCTGGTCGCGCGCCTCCTCCATGGCGGCTTCCAGTTTCTGAACGACACCCATGCGTTTCTCGAAATTGTCGGTGCCGCTGACCGCCTGCACGCGAAGGTAGGCGCCGTCGTGCCAGCCGAGGGAAACGCGGGTGCAGCGATGGCGGGTGGCGATCTCATTGACCAGCGCCATGGCCACGCCGAGGAAGCGGGTGTGGGCGTTGGTGACGGCGAGAATCTCCAGCGCCTGGGTGAAGTTTTCCACGTCGCGACGCGAGCGCTCGAGCTGGCGTTGGCGCTGGTAGAGCAGCGGGGTGTCGGCGGCGAGACGCAGCAGGGCGCCGGCGGTGGCCAGTTCCTCGGGCGAACCGGGCGCAATGGCGGCGGCGAGCAGGCACTGGTCGCCGGCATTGCCGGTGGCGAGCGCCACCAGCAGCAGACCGGCGCGCTGACCTTCGGCGGCGGGGGCACCGGCGACACCCTCGAGCAGGGCCTGGCGGGCGAGGGCTTGGAAGGACGCGCCGTGCATCGCAGCGGGGAAATCGCGCGGGTTGGGCCAGGCGGCGGCGAGCTTCCACTCCTCGCCGGCGCGCACCACGACACGGGTGCCGGCGGCACCGGCGATCTCGGCGCAGGTGCGGGCAAACATCGGCCAGAAGTCCTGCACGGCGCCGTCGAACAGGCGGCAGGCCTCCAATCGTGCCGCGGCTTCACCGGAGGATACGGGGTCGAGTCGACTCATCTGAAAGGGTTGAGGAAAAAGTGAAGGGGAAAGGGAGCGGGGGCGGGGGCGACCGGCAACTCAGGCGTCGGCCGGGGGCAGCACCTCGGCGCGGAGGCCGGGCTTGATGGTGTGGCCGGGGTTGTCGACCAGGACCTTGATGCGCACGAGGCCGGAGGCGGCATCGACCCGCGGATCGACGAAATCGACCCGACCGGTGAAGACGGCGTCACGGTCGGCGGCGCGGCAGCGCACCGACAGGGTCTTGCCGAACTCGAGGGCGGCGGCCTCGTCCGCTGGCACGTAGATCTGGACATAAACGCGGTCGATGTCGACGAGGCGGAACATGGGCTCGGAGGCGGTGACGGCTTCGCCGATCTCACGCATCTGCTCCACGACGACGCCGTTGATCGGGGCGACGATGGTGCGCTGGCGGAAGATCTCCTTGGCCTGTTCGGCCTGGAGGCGGGCGAGTTCCAGCTCGATGCGGTTCTTCATCGCCTCGTCTTCGGAAATGATCTGGTCGGCGAAGAGGTTCTTCGATCCCTCGAAATCGAACTCGCGCTTCTCCAGGGCCGCGCGCGTGCGCAGCATATCCAGTTCCTCGATACGGCTGTAGAGCTGGGCGAGGGTGTCGCCCGCCTTGACATGGTCGCCCTCCTTGTGGGCGAGCTCGACAATGGAACTCTGCACCGGGGAGGAGACGACGACCTCCTTGAAAGGCAGGACGATGCCCTCGTAGGCGGCGGCGTGAAGCACCGGGAGCGCCGCGAGACCGGCGAGCAGCAGGAGGAGGGAGCGAACCGGACGGAGAACGGTCGGAGTCATGGCGGGAGTGGGGAGTGGGAGGAAGACGCCGAAGGGCGGCGGGGGTCTACTCGGCGATGACGTCGATCTTCAGGTCGCGGGGCAGCGTGCCGAGGACGAAGCCGAGCTGGGTGTAGGCCTTGTTGAGATCGACGCGGGTGGCGAGGGCGCGGGAGCGGGCGGTGGATACGTCGCGCTGGGCCTGGGCCACGTTGAAGGAGGTGGTGAGGCCGGAGGCGAGGCGCTTGAGCTCGGCGTTGAGCGCGGACTCGGCGAGACGCACGGAATCCTGCACCAGGACGATGCGCTCGGCGGCGTTGTTGAGGTCGCGCATGGCGGTGTCGAAGGCGGACAGCAGGACGACCTCGGTGCGTTTGAGTTCGAGCAGGGCCTGCTCCTTGCGCTTCTGGGCCTGTTGCACGCGGCTGCGGCCGGCGCGGTCCCAGATCGGGTAGTTGACGACGAGGCCGGCGCTCCAGGTCGGCTGTTCGCGTTCCCAGTAGTTGCGGTAGGCGCGGGTGAGGGTCTTGCCGAGACCGTTGTAGCCGAAGGAGGCCTTCAGGTCGACGCGCGGCCAGCGCTGGTTCTTGGCGTAGGCGACACGAATGTCCTCGGCTTCGACGAGTTCGAGGCTGCCCTGGTAGGAAGGGTTGAGTTCGAAGAGATCGACGAGGGCGGATTCGCGATCGATGACCGGCGCGGTGTCGATGATGAAGTCGCGGTTGACGGCAATGTCCGTGTGATCGAGATCAAAGCTGTCGCGGGTGAGTTCGAGCAATTGATTCTGGCGCTGCTCGAGAAAGTTGCGGGCGACGAGCAGTTCCTCCTTGGCTTCGGCGACCCGGCTCTGGGCCTGGGTGACATCGATCGGAGCCATGCGCCCTTCCTCGAAGCGGCGGGTGTTTTCATGCACCAGGTCCTCGGCGACCTTTACGGCGGCTTCCTTCACGCGCACATTTTCCTCGGCGAAGACGAGCTCGTGGTAGGCGTTGGTGACGTCGCGCAGGACGCGCAGGACGACGGTCTGCAGCTCATGGCGCGACGCCTCGGCGGCGCGGCGACGCAGGCGCACCTCGGCGAGATTGGCAGTGAAGCCGAAGTCGCGCAGCAGCGGCTGCGAGATCGAGAGGGTGGAGAGGGAAATGAACTCCGAGTTGAAGTCGTTGTAGTCGTTGCGCGCCTCGTCGATGCCGGTGAGGGCCTCGTAGGTCATGCCGGTGGGCAGCTTGCCGGTGAGGCCGACCTGCAGGCGACCAAGGTCGTCGTTGAGAATGGGATCGTTCTCCCCGCCGAAGATCGATCCGAGCGAAGACAACTCCTGCGAGGTCTTGGGGCGTTCGGAACTGGCATAATTGCCCGCCAGCACGGCGTTGGGCATGAACTCGCCCCAGGCTGCGTCGATCTGCAGATCCTGCAGCTGCGGGTCGATGCGCTTGGCCTGCAGCTCCAGATTGGTGTTGAGCGCGGCGACCAACAGATCGTGCAGGCTGTAGGTTTGCGTCGAATCAGCGACCGCGCTGAGCGGAGCCGCCAAAGTTAAGGTGGATGCAGCAACTCCGAGGTGGAGTGCCGCGCTGCGAATCGGGAGTGAAAAACGCATGGGCGAGTCGAGAGCGTCTAGACGTAGCGATGAAAACAGGGAAAGGGGGCCAGCGGTGCAAGACTTACATAGGGGATTGACCCTATTTTAACAAACTGCTAGGTCATCGGGGTCAGGAGCAGCGCGTCAGCGTTGCAATGTGCCAATCACCCTAACGTCAGTTGTTTGCAGGACTCTCGCGCCAGCAGTGAACCGCAAGCTCAGCCCTCACCATGAAATCCGCGCAAGCCAATTCCAGAGCCCCTGTTTGCACTACAAGCAGACGATTTCTGCAACCTTCGTGGAGCCAATCGAATAGACCTGTTTCAACCTCCTCTAATTTCCGCAATTCCTGCGATCCCGCGATGACCCTTGCTCCGCCGGACCAAAAATCCCGGCGAGGCAACGGCGTTGCAAATCGCCTTATTCAAGCGGCTTAGCCCGCGCGTTTCTTGTTCAATCACTTTTTCTGTGCTTGCCCGACCGCCCGCGTCGGACAGTCATTCCTTGGCGCTAGCCCCCCGACTCAGATGAATTCCCTCCAACCTAAGGTCCTCGCCCTGGCCGTGGCCTGTCTGGGCACTGCACAGGCCGAAGTGGCCTACACTCCTCCGGTCGGCGCGGAGGTTCTCACCATCGACGGCGGCACCCCCGCCGCTCCGGTCACGACGCCTCTCGCCCTCACCCTGACCGACCGTCCCGCCGCTTCCGGCCGCCTGCGCGGCGCGATCACCGCCGTCTCCGGCAGCACCCTCACCGTTTCCGGCGCCGGGTGGACCGCCTCTGCCCTCGCCGACCCCGCGTACCCCTACGACGTCCTGCTCGTAACCGGCAGCGGGGCGGGCGCCCGTCTCGCGGTCACCGCCAACACCGCGGACACCCTCACGGTGACCGGACGCGACCTCGCCACCCTCGGCGTCGCCGTCTCCGACCAATACCAACTCGTGCCGGTCGATACCCTCGATTCCTTCTTCGGTAGCGACACCTTCCTTGGCGGCACCGACGCCACGGCCGCCGACATCGTCGCCCTCGGTGAGCAGGGCCGCGCCCGTTACTACTACAACACGACCAACTCCCGCTGGCAGCTGGTCGGGGGAGACGCGACCAACCGCGGCGCCACCCGCCTCCCGCCCAACGGTATGATCGCCGTCGTGCGCAAGGCCGCCGCCTTCAATCTCACGCTGTTGGGCGCCGTGCCCATCACCCGCACCAACATTCCGGTGGCCAATGTGGGCAACACCTACACCCACACCGGCTTCCCGACCGCCGTCTCGCTGGGCAACCTCGCCTTGCAGGATCAGCTCACCGGCTGGGTCTCCCACACCGACACCGCCCAGGCCGACCTCCTGGCCGTCGCCACCGGCGCCTCCTGGGTCAACTATTTCCACAACGGCACGAACTGGCAACGCACCCCCGGTTCGAGCGCAAGCCGCGACGCCGTCGTCATCCCGGCGGGCACCCCCATCCGCATCATCAAACGCAACGGCACGACCGGCAGCACCCCGCTGATCCTGTCGCTCCCCTACTCCCTGTGAGCCCCATGAAACGCGCACCTCTCCCGGCTTCGGCCCTCCTGCTCGGCGGCGCTCTCCTGGCCGTGCCGACGCTCTCCGCCGATCAATCGATCGCCACCTTCGACAACCTCGCCACCGGCAACACGTTTTTCGCCGGCACTTGGGCCGCGGGCGGCTCGACCACCGGCACGACCTCGCCCGCCGCCGGCCTCGCGCAGGACAGCGGCGTGTTCGACGTCACCGGCGTCACGCAGGATGCGGATTCGTATCTGGAAATTCACTACAGCTCCGCCCCCCTCGACCTCAGCGGCTACGACGCGATCTCCCTCGCCGGCAGCACGCTCTCGGGCAACCAGGCCAGTTCCCTGGAGGTGCGGCTCTTCGACACCGCCGGCGCCTCCGCCTACGCCGCCATCGAGACCTCCGCGCTGCCCGCCGTCGTCGCCTGGGTCGCCGACCAGGGCTTCAACCCCGCCGCAGTGGAAATCGCGCGGGTTTCCGGCGGCCAGCTCGAGAGCAACACCGCCCTCGCCATCCGGCTGGACGAGATCAACGCGGTAAACGGCCCGGTCTCCTTCCACGACGGCGACTACGACCGCAACAGTCGCTTCGATCTGACCGAGCTGCTTCGCGTCATTCAGCTCTACAACACCCGCAACGGCACCACCCGGACCGGCCGTTACCTCGTCAGCAGCGGCACGGTCGACGGCTACGACCCCGATCCCGCCACCGTTCTCGGCAGCACCCCCGGCCTCGCCCGCTTCCACTCCGCCGACTACGACGACGACGCGCAGATTTCCCTCACCGAGCTCCTGCGCGTGATCGAACTCTACAACACGCGCTCCGGCACCACCCGCACCGGCGAATACCATCGCCAACAAGGCACCGCCGACGGCTTCGCCGCGGGCCCGCAAGGTTAGCCGACGAAGCCCCCCTGCCCACCTGCGACCGCCGCGTTCCCTCCCGGAACGCGGCTTTTTATTGGCGCCGCCTCGGCCCCGACCGCGGGCAAACGCGGTGCCGGATTCGGAATCAGCCTTTCCCATTCTGGGCACAAGGCAGGCAGCCGCCCACCCGCGCATCAATCTGCAACCTACTGGCGCATAGCTCGATACACATCACACGCTTCCCTGGCATGCACATTGCAAAGGGGCCGCTCTTCTCGCCGACCGTGCCCTCAGGCAGGTCGGCATCCAATACCAACCATGAAAACCCATCCCATCCTCATCACCATCGGCGCCCTCTGGGCCGCTGCCAGCGCCTTCGCCACCAACCCGCCGGCTCCGACCGATCCCGAACTCATCGAACGCGGTCGCCACATCGTCGAAGCGGTCGCCATGTGCGTCGACTGCCACACGCCGCGCCTGCCCACCGGACAACTCGATCCCGACCACGCGCTCCAAGGGGCAGCGCTCGGCTTTGCGCCGCTCGCCGAAATGCCTTGGGCGCCCGCCGCCCCCTCGATCGCCGGCCTGGCCGGACGCAATGAAGCGGACGTGCTGCATCTGCTGACCCGGGCCACCCGGCCCGACGGCACCGCCCCGCTTCCGCCGATGCCGGCCTATAGGATGTCGGTGGACGAGGCCCAGGCCGTCATTGCCTACCTCCGTTCGCTGCCGTCTTCCTGACGGGAGACCCAGGCGGCGTTTGGGCGGGCCGCCCGCTTCACCGGACGGCCTGCTCAATCGACCGCCGCCAGCGCCTCGGCCGCCCGCAGCACCCACTCCATCGACTCGCGCACGTCCGCCGATTGGCCGTCACGCTCCGACCGGCACCACGCGACCGCCGCATCGTGCCGCGCGATCCCGGAGACGAGCCACCAACGGTCGGTGGGCGACACGTTGTCCAGGCGCAGGAGCGCCGCCAGCACCCGCTCGAGCACCGCCGTGTCGCCGTTTGCCAGAAAGCGCCCCCAGCACAGATACAGTGCCGACTTCGACTCGATCGGCAGGTCATCGAGCGAGGGCGACGTGGCGAGTATCCGGTCCAGCAATACGCGCAGCCGCTGGTCCTGCGCCAGCCGGGCGTGCAGTTGCAGATACTCCTCGCCCTTCGGGTAGCCGGCATACCACAACGCCGCCACCACCATGCGGCACTCCTCCTCCGGCAGATTGCGGCAGTAGAGCAACCATTCGTCGACCCGTTCCGGATGCTGCTGAAACAGGGTCGCCATGAATCCAATGCCGGTCATCGCCTGGCCCGGCAGCGCAAAATACCGCGTGCGACTCATCTCGAACACCGAGGCGACAAAACGATCGGGTTCGGGCCGCCGATGATACTGGTGCATCCAGTCGCGCCCACTGGGACGGGCCACGCTGGCCGCGGTGCCGGCCACGGTGAAGGCCAACGCCAGCGACAGCGCGACCAAGCCACCGCGCCGACGGAGAATCCGGCAGGTAAGGTGCATGAAAAATCGGGGTTGGGAGGGGCGGAAGGGGGCCGCCACGAGCCCGCCAAGGTAGTCGGCATCCGGCGGACCGTAAAGGAGACCCGTGCTGAAAAGAATTCATGGCCGGGCACCTCTCGCGCCCGCGCACCGATCCGTTGACGAACTCAGCCAGTCGCGCCCCCTCCGGGCCATGGGTTGTCGCCCTCATTTATACGCCGGAGGGCGCAGACGGCTTGAACTCGCGGGCGCCGCCGTCTTTTGATCCCTCCGCGCCTCACGCAACCCCTTGGCTGATCGCGTTTCGGCCGCCCTGCCTCCGCCTTTCGCCCGACCCGCGTCCATGAAGAAGCCCAAGCGCAAGTTTCACCCCCTCGCTGTCGCGGGCAGCCTGTACGTGCTCATTGCGGTGTCCTTCGGCCTGGCCGGCGGGATCGGAGCCTTCACCTTCGGCTACGGCCAGGGCGCCAGTTACCTGAGCAACAACCCCACGACCTGCGTCAACTGCCACGTGATGGAGCCGTATTACGATACCTGGCAGAACTCCAGCCACCACCACGTCGCCGTCTGCAACGACTGCCACCTCTCCCACCACCCGATCGGCAAATGGATCACCAAGGCCGACAACGGGTTCTTCCACTCCCTCGCCTTCACCACCGGCGACTTCGAGGAACCCATCAAGATCAAGCCCCGCAACCGCCGCGTCACCCAGGCCGCCTGCATCAGCTGCCACAGCGAGACGGTGCACCAGATGTTTCCCGCCACTCCCCAGCAGGACATGCTCAACTGCGTGCACTGCCACAGCGATGTCGGCCACGCCTTCCGCTGAACGCTGAACCGCCGCCGACCGCCACCCTTTCAACCACCGCCGCGCCATGACCGCTTCCCCGCACGATCCGAACCCAAACCCGCCCGCCGCCGCACCGGCATCCCGTCGCCGGTTCTTCACCCTGCCGCTCGTCGTCATGATCGGCACGGCCGTCCTCACTTTCGGCATCACCGCCCTGCTCATCACCATCTTCGAGCACCGGCAGGAGGCCCGCATCCCCTTCGTGCGTGTGGCCGAGGTGAGCGAGGTCTCCACCGATCCGGTGCCCTGGGGCATGAACTGGCCGTATCAGTTCGACACCTACCGGCGCACGGTCGACAGCTCCCACACCGAGTTCGGCGGCTCCTCCGCCATGCCGCAGAGCAAGCTCGAGTCCGACCCCTGGCTCAAGCGCCTCTACGCCGGCTACGCCTTCAGCATCGATTACCGCGAATTGCGCGGCCACGCCTACATGCTGCACGACCAGGAGGTCACCGAGCGTGTCACCAAACGTACCCAGAGCGGCGCCTGCCTGCATTGCCACGCCTCCGTCATCCCCACCTATCGTCGCCTCGGCCTCGAGTCCTTCGGCGAAGATACTTCCCCCGAAGCCCTCGCCGCCGGGTTCAACTGGCCCGCCGTCATGGAGGGCTTCCGTGTGGCCAGCACGATGAACTACAGCGAAGCCCACGCCGAGCTGCTCAAGACGCCCGACGGCACGCCCGGCGAGACCGAGCCCCTCATGCCCGGCGGCGTGCCCGACCCCAGCGATCCGCATCAGGTCTCCGAAGCTCACCCGGTGAGCTGCATCGATTGCCACGATCCGGAGACGATGCAGCTGCGCGTCACCCGCCCGGGCTTCGTCAACGGCATCGCCGCCCTCGCCCGCAGCAACGATCCCGTTCCGCACCTGCCCAGCATCGCGCGCTGGCGGGTCGGCAACCGTGAGCAGGATTACGATCCCAACCTCGACGCCAGCCGCCGCGAGATGCGCAGCTTCGTCTGCGGCCAGTGCCACGTCGAATACTACTGCGCCTCGAAGGAGACACTCTTCTTCCCCTGGGAGCAGGGCCTCAAGGTCGAACAGATCGAGGCGACCTACGACAACCACACCTTCCCCGACGGCTCCGATTTCTACGACTACAAGCACGGCGAAACCGGCGCCCCCACCTACAAGGCGCAGCACCCGGAATTTGAGTTGTGGAGCCAGGGCATCCACGCCCGCAGCGGCGTGAGCTGCACCGATTGCCACATGCCCTACGAACGCCAGGGCGCCATGAAAGTGAGCAGCCACTGGGTGCGTAGTCCGCTGCTCACCCTCAACAACTCCTGCCAGACCTGCCATAACGTCGACGCCGACGAACTTCGCGAAAAAGTGGCCACCATCCAGGGCCGTACCCGCGCCCTCATCGACCGCGCCGCCGACGCGATGACCGACATGCTCGACGCCATCCGCGAAGCGCAGGCCGTCGGCATATCGGAAAGCGACCTGAAGGGCCTGCACGAACTCCAGCGCAAAGCCATGTGGCGCCTCGACTTCATCAGCAGTGAAAACTCCGCCGGCTTCCACGCCGACCAGGAGGCCGCCCGCATCCTCGCCGAGTCGATCGATTACAGCCGCAAGGCCCAGGCCCTCGCGCTCATGCTGCGCGCCCCCGCGCCCCCGCCCGTGACCGCCCCGGTCGAAGGCGTGCAAGGCGTCACGCCCACCGAGCGTCCCGCCGACCTGTAAGCCCCCAGCGCGGGGCAGAGTGTTTACAGAAGGAAACGAAGGGAACAAAGCCGGCAGGACGCCGGGGCGCCCAAGGCACAGGAACGCTCACCACCTGGCCGGATCGGGATCAGCCCGCGTATTACCCGGTGTAGGGCCGCCGCTCGTCGGCGCGCCGCATCTGCCCCTCGGCCCACAGTCAACCATGCGAAGGGCGCATAAGACACCATCAAAGCGCCCGGCCGTTTGGATCGGCGGGGCGCCTTGATAAAACCGGTGCGTCTCGGCTCTGAGCTCAGTCCTTCTTCGGCAAAGCGCCGCTGCCGCCACATTTGGCGCAATTCTGACCGGCCTTGGCGGCCTCGACGCAGCAGCCGTGGGTGCAGTCCTTGCCATCCTTGGCGGCGGCCGCGCAGCACTTGGCGGGCTTGGATTCGGTGGCATCCTTTTGGTCGTCGGCGTAAACAAATCCAGCGGCGAAGAGCGAAGCCGCGATAATGACGATGAGTTTGTTGATCGATTTCATGGGGGCAGGGTCGGGAGTTTGGGAGGCGGGCCTGAAGCCCGTTTCTCAGGAAGTGAGAAGCGCCCACCCTAGCCGGATTACGCCAATCCGCAAGGGGCGGGCCGAGCTGCCCGCGGTCGACGGGTCACAGCCCGTCTCACCGCTCGATACTGTTCAACCGGCCGGCCTTGTGTCGGCCATCAGGGAAACTCGACGCGCCAGACCTTCACCTTGGCGTCCACCGGCGACGGTACGTAACGCACCGGCAACCGTTGCTCCGCCGTTCGACCCACTGTCTCTCCCTCTCCGATCGGCTCTCCTCGATCGGCCACGTAAGCCAATAGTTGGGCTCAGTCTTCATTCTTATATAAATCCACCTTCGACCAAATCGAGATCGACATACGCGCATCCTCATTGGCTCGCTCGACAATAGGATGCGCATGAAGAGATACTAATGACCGTACGCTTCCATCTCCTGAGCTGTAACCAAATGCACATTTAAATGCAGGCCAACTTCTGGAATTCCGAGCTTCGATCGATATGCTTTCAGCGTCTCCCCATCTTGCGATATCTCCATCTAGACTGAAAACCACCTCATGCTCCGACATCCTTTGGACGAGACCATTTACGGGGCTAATAATAAATTTTGTGGGCTTGTCGTATTTCTGTGGATCGTGCGCACTTGGCCTATCTAGAATAAAAGCGATATCACCATCTGAATCCACAAACTTACCTTCAAGCAGAGAATACTGAACGGACCCCGCCTCGGGACTTATGGTATATTCTTTCTTTTCATAAACATTTTGCCCGCGCCAATAGATTCGCCTAGGCCTGAGGAAAGAAACCCCAACCAGATGGACTCCGCGTGGTTGAAGCTCAAACCTTGCCCAATCAAGATCCTCATCCACCCTTGTCTTAAAAACAGTCGCCCCCCCAACTTCCACTGATATCTCTTGCTTAGTGATCTGATGATGGCGCCTCAACGCTAGAATAGCAGTGCCATCCTTTTGGATCGGAAACTCATCAGTATACGATTCTCCTTTCGCGTATCCAAATAATGACGGATACCAATAATATGTGCTAACACTGACTTTGCCACTCGTTATGGGATTGCCGGAATCGCCTACCACATGAATTTGTGGATGTATCGTGGGAAAATCGCGATGAAGCTCGGGATGACGCCTACACGAGGTCAAAAGGGAAACGCAAGCAATCGCAGCGACAATCCAAGTGGTTCTCATGCCTGTTTCTGCCTAACGACTATAGGGGTCATCCGCGGCGGCTTGCCGCCGTTGGCTGCGGTGGCCTGTTGAACCAAGCCGCTGCGCGGCGCAGGGAAACGGTTGGGGTATGACGTCCGGGACGCACGAAGGTTGACGATGCCTTTTGCCGGTCGATTGGCAAGGATGGGCGTGCTATGTCATCACATAAATCAACCCGCAAAGGTCGCGACTTCCGTCGTGACGTCACCGAACAGTATGCATCCTTGGTCCGTTTCGCCGAGCTACTCAAGCTGCGAAGCATGGCGTTTACGACGCGCAGCGAGTACCTGCGCTACGTGCGCAAGCTGGCCGAACACGTGAAGCGAGATCCGGCCGAGTTGGACGAGTCGCAGCTGCGCGCCTACCTGCTCCATCTCAAGGACGCCCACCACTACAGCCCGAGCACCATGCGCACCGCCGTTTGCGCCATGCGCAACTTCTACGGCAAGCTGCTCGGGCACGACTGGAAGCTGTTCGATCTGGTGCGCTCACCCGATCGCAAGACCCTGCCCGAGGTGCTCACCCGCGCCGAGGTGGCGCGCCTGTTCGCGGCCGTTACCGAGCCGCGATTTCGCACCATCCTGCGGCTCATCTACGCCTGTGGTCTGCGTATCCGGGAGGCCACGACCCTGGAGGTCACCGACATCAAGCGCGACCCGTGCCGCCTGCACCTGCACCGCACCAAGGGCCAGAAGGAGCGCTACGTGCCGCTGCCCGAGTCCATGCTCGAGGAGCTGCGCGCGTATTGGCGCACCCACCGGCATCCGCGGTGGGTGTTTCCGGGCGTGGGCCGCGGCTGGCGCGAGGGACCCGGTGCGCGCGAGCGCCTGACCCAGGCCGCCGAACCGATGGGCGTGGGCTCAATCCAACACTGCCTGCGTCTGGTCGTGCCGGTCGCCAAACTGCCCAAGGCAACCCACCCGCACACCCTGCGTCATTCGTATGCGACCCACCTGCTCGAACAGGGCGTGAGCATCCGCTTGATCGCCCAGTTCATGGGCCACAGTTCCATCGAGACGACCGCCATCTACACGCACTTGACCGCGGTCAACGAGGCGCACGCGCGGGCTGCGGTTTCCCGTTTGATCGACGGCATTTGATCCGGTGTCGGCTCTGGCCGACTGGCTGGCGGCGCGTGCCGCCAGCCACGCTCGCTCGCATCCGCTGAGCGTGGCGCAACGCCGCGCCCTCGACGCGATCGCGAGCTGTCGCACGCCCGTGCTGGGCGGGCGCGTGTATCGCTGCGCCCAGTGCGAGCGCACCGACTTCGCGTATCACAGTTGCCACCACCGCGCGTGCCCGCGCTGCGGCGGCGGCCGCACCGCCGCGTGGACCGAACGCCAGCGCGAACGCCTGCTGCCGGTGCCGTACTTCATGGTCACCTTCACGCTGCCGGCCGGACTGCGCCCGGTGTTCGCGGCCGAGCCGAAGATCATGATCGATGCCATGTTCGCCGAGGCAGCCCGGGCGCTGCAAACGATTGCCGATCAACCGCGCCACCTCGGCGCCCGGCTCGGCATCAGCGGGGTGCTGCACACCTGGGGACGCCAACTGCAACTGCACCCCCATCTGCACTGCATCGTGCCCGGCGGCGGCCTGCGGGCCGACGGGCGCAAGTGGCGCCGGACCCGCCAGCCCGACTGGCTGCTGCCCGCCCCGCCGGTGGCTGCGGGGTTCCGCTCCGGCATGGAGGCGGCGCTGCGCGCCGCCTTGCCCGCATGGCATGCGCAGATTCCCGACTCGTGCTGGCGCCAATCGTGGGTCGTCGACATCCAGCATGTCGGCGCCGGCGAAGCGGCGATCAAATACCTCGCTCGCTACGTGCAACGCACCGCCATCAGTGACGAACGCATCATCGAGCTGGGCGACGAACAGGTGCGTTTCGGCTATCCCGACTCGGCCACCGGCGAGCGCAAGGTGTGCACGCTCGATGCCGATGAGTTCATGCGGCGATACCTGCAACACGTTCCGCCGGTGGGGATCCACCGCGTGCGCTACTTTGGCTGGGAACATCCCGCTGCGCATCGTCGACGGCGGCGGGTGGAGACGGTGCTGGCGGTCGTGATCACCGTGCGCAAATCCGCACCGGTGGTCCGCTGGCACCTGGTCTGTCCGCATTGCCACACCGAGTCCCTGCGCTGCGTCGGCACACTGCCCCGAGTGGCGCGTTCACCTCCAGCCGCTTGCCACGTCGCATGATTGCCCGCCCGCAACCACACCCCCGCTCGCCCATGTTCACCGTTCGACGCAGTGAACCCGCACAGCCATGCGTCCATTCCCGGACACGCCGTGAAAACCGGTCCGATCTTCGCCGACAAACGCGCTACCGTGGTCAAACGTCAGCGCTCAGCGTGCGAAAACGTTCGCAGCGGACGCGCGGCCAGACGGCTGCGCAACCCCGGTGCGTTTCGCACCAGATACCGCCAGAATTACAAAACGCATAAGGCATAGGCACCCACGCACAACGGTGCTCTGGGCTTGTTCATCAGGAGTCAGGATGACGGCTTCGCGTCATCCAAACTCTCGGGGTTCGGCCTCTTGCTCATGCGAGCTTCGCTTTGATGCGATCTATGCGGAGCGATCGCGCAATTCCCTCTCCGCCGGCAGTCGCCGCCTGCGCACACCACGTCGCGCGATAAAGCGCATGCCGATACAAATAGCGTCGCTGAGCACCAAAAGATTCATCGCCCGCTTCTTCCAAAACGACCGCTCCGAAGTCATCATCGAAAACGTAATCCAACCGGCCGCTCAACGTATGAATCTCCGCCACAGCCTCCTCATGCTGATCGGCGCCAATTCGCGGCAACAACTTCGCCAACTCCAACACACGCTGCGCGATCCGGCGATCACGGGGCGTGGAGATCTTGCTGATGAGTTCGGATGCGCGCTGGAAGCTCATTGCTTTGCCGAACGTCAAAGATGAGCCACGACACGACCTGGCGCGAGCCGTGCGTAAGCACGGATCGTGACAGGTCGGGGCGTTGGCTCTGGCGCCTTGTTAGCCATTTTTCTTCAGGAAGTCGGATGTGCTCTCTGCGATGCGAAATATCTCTTCGCGGACCTCTGACTCATGAACGCCGAACCACCTCGACAGCTCGTCGGAGCCTTCAGGGGCCGCTCTTCCTTTCTTGAATGCGGCGAGCGCGCCGAGCAGGCCAAATTTTTCCAAAAGACGGCAGACCTCTTGGAAATCTGCTTCTTTCAGCGTGTCGTAATACTGCCAATCGGAGCCGAGCCACTCGAGCACGCGAACGAACAGCAAACACTCGTCCGGCAGTGCTGTGCTGCGACCGCGAACTGAGATCACCGTATGCAGCGCCATAGCGTCGCGTCGCTCGAACAGCGCGTCGATGTAAGAAGGCGCGTAGGCAACGTTCATTTTTTGGCTAACGATTCAGCTCAGGGACGGCCACTTGTGGCCGTTCTCTGCGGCGGTTGGTTAGCTCCTTTCATGACATCGCGAGGGTGATGGCCGTCTCTCCGAACATGATAGCAAGGATCAGAACCGTGATCGGAATATACTCCCACTTGAATTTCGCTTTGGGATTCGAGGAATATAGGTCCTTCGGATTCTCAACGACTTCCTTCTCGTCCAGCTTTCGGAAAAAGAAAATCAACGCTGCGACGAGCGCAGCGAACAGTATGAACGCGATGAGCGAGACTACGACGCTCTTCGATCCGATGAAATAGAGGACGGCTTTCACGGCTCCAAAGATGGCCGCAGCGGCATACGGGCTCATCTTCTTCTTGGCCGCGCCGAAGGCGAAGACGAGCAACAGGAAATTGACGATCATAATGGGTATCTAGCTAACGTTTGAAGTGAGCCGCGGAGGTCAGCGCGGAGCGCTGGCCGGAGTTGGCTCG
>CBFGUO010000077.1:0-17417 GCA_965652375.1 uncultured Opitutus sp. | reverse complement strand
GGCTGACGGTCGACCGTGAGGCAACTGCGGCATGCCGGCAAGCGGCAGCCCTACATTGAAAAATATCCCCCGCCTCGTCAGCCGTGAGCCTTACGCCAATCAACCAACTCCAGCTGCAACAGCTTCCGCTCATTGAAGTGGTTCCAGCGCAGGTGCACCGCGAGGTCGAGCGGTTCGCGCACGGGTGGCAGGCGGTCGGCCATTTTCCAGGCCACGCCGAACAGCCGACGACCGCGTCCGTCCTCAAAACTGAAACGGAAATGCTGACCCTTGAAAATGTCGGGGCGCTGCCGCAGCACGATGCCGCGCAGGCCGAAGACGGGCTCAGGATTGCCTTGGCCGAAGGGATGGAGGGCGTCGAGCTCGTCCATCAGCTTCATCCCGATCTGTTCCGGCAGGATCCAGGCTGAAATCGGGAGTTCCCGCTCCTCGATCGGTCCGCCGACGTGCGCCTGCACGGCCGCCGCGAAGGCGTGTCGAAACGCGTCGAGCTGGTCCTTCGGCACGGCGACCCCCACCGCCATCGGATGACCGCCCCAACTGCCGAGGTAGCGGTCGCAGTCGGCCAGCACCTCCACGAGGTTGATGCCGTCGACACTGCGGCCGGAGCCCTTAGCCTGATCGCCTTCGTTGCCGAGCACGACGCAGGGGCGGTTATATTTGCGGGATACGCGGCCGGCCACGATGCCGACGACGCCGGGATGCCAGCCGTCGGCATACAACACGATGCCGGGGTCTTCCGCGTAGAGCGTTTCGATCATGTGCTCGGCCTCGGTGGTGATCTGGCGCTCGATGTCCTGCCGCTCGCGGTTGAAGGCATCGAGCTGCTCGGCGGTCTGGATGCAGAAGCGCGAATCCTCGCTGAGCATGAGCTCGACCGAGAGCGAGGCGTCGGCGAGGCGGCCGCTGGCGTTGATGCGCGGGCCGAGACGGAAGGAGATGTCGACCGGCGCGATGCCCTGCTCCGGCCGCACGCCGGCGACCTGCATGAGCGCGCGCAGGCCGGGGCGATTGGCGCCCTGCAGGATGCGCAGGCCGTAGCGGGCCATGAGCCGGTTCTCGCCGGTGAGCGGCACCAGGTCGGCCACCGTGCCCATCGCCACGAGATCGAGGTAGTCGCGCAGCTTGATACGGAAGGCGACGGGATGGTTCTCGTTGCGCAGGCGCTTGAGCAGACCGTGGGCGAGTTTGAAGACCAGGCCCACGGTGCAGAGATGGCGCCAGGCGGCGTCGTCCTCCCCCGGATACACGTGCGGATTGATGAGGGTGGCCGTGGCGACGGCGCCCTCCTTTTCCCGGTGGTGGTCGATGATGATGACGTCGATGCCGCGCTCCTGCAGGAAGGCGACCTCGGCGTGGGAATTGGTCCCGCAGTCCAGGGCGATGAAGAGGTGCGGACGTCCGTCCTCGAGCGCACGCTCTATGGCGCTCAGGGACAGGCCGTAGCCGTCCTCCATGCGGCGCGGCACGATGAAGCGGGGGTTGAGCCCGAAGCGGCGCAGCAGGCTCACGAGCAGCGTGGTGCTGCTCACGCCGTCGACGTCGTAGTCGCCGAGCACGACAATGTCCTCGCGGCGCGCAATGGCCGCGGCGAGCCGCTCGGTGGCGGCATCGAGGTTGGCGAGCAGGAAGGGATCGCCGAGCTCGGCGAGCGCGGGGCGCAGGAACTTCTGCGCCGCGGCTTCGTCGGCGATCTCGCGGCGCCACAACAGCTCCGCCAGCACCGGGCTGACGCCGGCGCTCCTACTCAGCGCCCCGACCTCATCGGCCGGGGGCGGCGTGTAGGTCCAGCGCATCGAAGGGCTTGGGCGGTCAGCTTATTCCGATGCGCGGCTCGAACCCGTCCACTCGTAGGTGGGCTTCACATCCTGGTGACGCTCGACGTGCTTGCGGTCTCCCTTGTGCCACCAGAAGAAGATCGGGCTGGCGATGAAGATCGAGGAGAACGTGCCGGTCACGACGCCGACGAGGAAGGTGAAGGCAAGGTCGTTGATGACGCCGCCGCCCCAGATGAAGAGGGCGACCGAGGCCAGGAAGGTCGTGGCGCTGGTGAGCAACGAGCGGGTGAACACGCGGTTGATCGCGGTGTTGATCACGTCGCGCAGCTTCATGTCGGGGTTCGACTTGAGCTCCTCGCGGATGCGGTCGAAGACGACGATGGTGTCGTTGATCGAGTAACCGGCGATGAGGAGAATCGCCGCGACCATCGGCGCGGTGAACTGGCGGTCGAATAGCACGAAGATGCTCACCGTCATGAGGATGTCGTGGACGGTCGAAACGACCGCGCCCATACCGAAGCCGAACTCGAAGCGGAAGGCGACGTAGAGCAGGATGCCCACGATGGCGAGGCCCAGGGACATGAGGGCGTTCCACTGGATCTCGGCGCCGATGGACGGGCCGATCGAGGTCTGACCGATCGACGCGAAGCCGGCCGTCGGGAAGGCGTTCTGGAGGGTCGGCAGCACGGTGTCGCCGTGGCCCACCGGCACCTGGACCTGCAGGGTCTCGTTCTCGCCGTCGAAGTCGTTTTGGAAGATCGGATTCACCTCGCCGATGCCGGTGCTCTCGAGCGTGTCGCGCACGCCGGCCGTGTCGAAGGCGGAGCGGTCGTTGAAGGTGAGCGTCACCTGGTCACCGCCCACGAAGTCGATGCCGTAGATGCGGTGGCCCTTGTAGGCGACAACGCCGATACCGACCAGCACGATGAGCCAGGACACCGCGAAGGCGGGCCGGGCCCACTTGAGGTAGTCGAAGCTCGGGACCTTGGCCGGCAGGGTCATCGGGAACTTCTTGATGATGTCGCCCTCGACGAAGAACTCGAGGAGGAGCTTGGTCACGATGAGCGCGCAGAAGACGGTGGAGAACACACCGATCGTCAGCGTGACGCCGAAGCCCTGCACGGGGCCCGTGCCGAAGGCGATCATCAGCGACGAGGTGATGAGGGTCGTGATGTTGGCGTCGAGGATGGTGGAGAGCACCTTTTCGTGGCCGGCGAGGAACGCGGCCTTGAGGGACTTGCCGGCGTTCAGCTCCTCGCGGATGCGTTCGAAGATGAGGATGTTGGAGTCCACCGCCATGCCGACGGTGAGCACGATACCGGCGACGCCCGGCAGCGTAATGGTGGCGCCGATACTGGCGAGGGCTCCCAGCACGATGAGAATGTTGACCGCCAGGCTGATCACCGCGAACAGACCGCCGATGGTGTAGACGGCGATCATGAAGAGTGCGACCAGCACGACGGCGATCTGGGACGCCTTGATGCCGGAGTTGATCGCGTCGGTGGCAAGCGACGGACCGACTTCGTTCTGCTCCCGCACGATGAGTTCCACGTCGAGCGGGTTGTTGAGTACGTTGGCGAGGTCGATGGCCTCGCGCTGGGTGAAGGAGCCGGTGATCTCGGCCGAGCCGCCGTTGATGCGTTGGGAGACGCTGGGGGCCGAATAGAGCTTGCCGTCGAGCACGATGGCGAGCTGGCCGCCGCCCTGGCGCTCCTGGGCGATCTCGCCGGTGACGTCGGCGAAGCGCTCGGCTCCCTCGTCGGTGAAGCGCAGGTTGATCTTGAAGCGGCCGAACTCGTCGGTGGTGGCGAAGGCGACGTCAATGGACTCACCGGTCATCTCCGGCAGACGCTTCACGTAGTAAGGCACTTCGCGCATCGCGCCGTCGCGGCCCTCACGCTCCTCGACGAGGACCTCGTAGCCCGGAGGCGTCTCGGGGTTGTTGAGCGGCGAGAGATAGGGATGGACGCGGCGGAAGTCGAGGCGGGCGGGTTTCTTGACCTGGTCGACCACCTCGGGATTGTCCTTGGTGCTGACGCTCGGGAGCTGCACCTCGATGCGGTTGGTGCCGACCGGACGAATGATGGGCTCGGCGACGCCGAACTGATTGACGCGTTCGTCGATGATCTCGATGGCCTTGCTGAGATTTTCCTCGCGCTCGTATTCGGAGACGTCGCCCGCCACACCGTCGTCGGCGACCTCGAGCATGAAGGAAACGCCGCCCTTGAGGTCGAGACCGAGCTGGAGTTTGCCCTTGGACTCCTTGAGGAGGTAGTCGAGGAGGATGGCGTTACGCTTCTCGATGTTGTGCAGGGAGGACTCGAGCCGCACCTGGGGGAAGTATTGGCTGAGATCGATGCGCTGTTCCTTGCCGATCTGCTTGAGGGCCACGAACACGCTGGCGGCCTGACCGGCCTCAACCCGCTCCTGCGCCTGGCGCATGAGGGCGTTGAACTCGGTGCTGCGGTCCCCGACCTGCGTGACGATGTAGTCGTTGAACTCGGTGTCTTTGAGCGGAAGGATCGAAGAGACGGCCCATGCGCAGATGAGCGTGGTCAACGCGATCTTCCAGAGGTTGCGTTTGAACATTGGTGGTTTGGGTTTGTTGAAAAGGGGTCTCGCCGCGCGGGAGGCGGAGGGGATCGGTCGCCACGATCACGACAGCGCCGGGCGGTGCCGTGCGCAGGGGGTGGCGTCAGACGCGGCGGCGGGCAGGGTCACTTGTCGGACTTCTTCAGCACCTGGGCGACAAAGGTCTTGCCCAACTCAAGCTTGGTGGCTTCGCCCGAGCGAACCACGAGGCGGTCGTCCTTCACGGCGACGATCGTGGCAATGACCCCGCCGGTCGTCACGATCTCGTCACCATTGGCCAGTTCCTTGACCAACTTCTCGTGTTCCTTCTGCTTCTTGCGCTGCGGGGCGATCATGAGGAACCACATCGCTGCGAACAGCAGAACGTAGAACATGATCATGAAGCCGCCGCTGCCACCGGGGGCGGCCTGAGCCAAAAGAGGGAAAAACGAGGTCATTTTCGTCGTTGCGTGTTGCTTGATTGAAAAGAAGAAACGGGCATCTAACCGCCCCCGAAGTTCAAAAAGCAAGCCAGTAAACCCGACACCTCCTCCCCCATTGAAGACCGATCCTGTCTCCTCTTGGTCCACGGCCCAATCCGAAGATTTCTACGGATTCAAGCGGTGGGGTTCCGGCCATTTCAACGTCGACGACCACGGTCTGGTCACGGTCAGTCCCTTGGCGGACGGCCGTACCGTCGCCATCAAGGACGTCATCGATGAAGCGGTCGAAATGGGCCTCAAAGCCCCCTTCGTCATCCGGTTCCAGGACCTGCTGCGCCACCGCGTGCAGCAGCTCAACCGCCTCTTCCGCAAGGCCATTGCCGAGGAGGACTACGAGGGGCGCTACCGCGGCGTGTTCCCCATCAAGGTCAACCAGCTGCGCGAGGTCGTCGAGGAGATCGTCGATGCCGGCGAGGAGTTCGACTATGGTCTGGAGGCCGGCTCGAAACCGGAGCTGATGATCGCCCTGGCCATGCATGAAGGGCCGGAGCGCCTCATCATCTGCAACGGCTACAAGGACCAGGACTACATCCGCATCGCCCTGCTCGGTCGCAAGCTCGGCAAGCAGATCATCCTCGTCGTCGAGCAGCTCAGCGAACTCGATCACATCATCGCCCTCGCCCAGGAGACGGGCGTCGAGCCGCTGATCGGCTTCCGCGCCAAGTTGCTCACCCGCGGCGAGGGCAAGTGGGCCACCTCCACCGGCGACAGCGCCAAGTTCGGCCTCAACACCGCCGAGATCCTCTTCGCCGCCGAGAAGCTGCGCAAAGCCAAGCTCACCCACTGCCTGCGCCTCCTGCACTTCCACATCGGTTCGCAGGTACCCAACATTCTCACGATCAAGAACGCCGTGGTGGAGGCCACTCGCTTCTATTGCCAGCTCACCAAGATGGGCTTCCCCATGGGCCTGCTCGACGTCGGCGGCGGCCTCGGCATCGATTACGACGGGTCCCGCACGAACTTCGAGAGCTCGATGAACTACTCGATGGCCGAATACGCCCGCGACGTCGTCGCCAATGTCCGCGACATCTGCGTGGACATGGGCGTCGAGGTCCCCGACATCGTCTCCGAATCGGGCCGCGCCGTCGTTGCCCCCCATTCGCTGCTCGTGCTGGAGGTCTTCGAACGTATCAACAAACGGGAGACGCTGGGCGTGAAGCAGCGCCCCAAGCGCAAACACAAGGTCGTGCGCGCTCTCGAGGCCCTGGCCCGCAACAAGTCGGAGCTCGGCCGCCTTGAGCGCTTCCACGACGCCGTGCAGCGCAAGGAGGAGGCCTTTTCCCTCTTCAACCTCGGTTACCTCGACCTCGAGAACCGCGCCGCCGCCGAATCCCTCTACTGGCAGATCTGCGAGGAAATCGCCTCCGAAAACACCGAGTCCGGCTACACGCCCGAAGAGCTGCACGAGCTCTCCTCCGTGCTGGCCGACCAATACGTCTGCAACTTCTCCGTCTTTCAATCGCTGCTCGACCACTGGGCCCTCGGCCAACTCTTCCCCGTCGCCCCGCTCCATCGGCTCGACGAACGCCCCACCGTCAACGCCATCCTGGTCGACATCACCTGCGATTCCGATGGCAAGATCTCCCACTTCATCGATCTGGAAGACACCAAGGACCACCTCACCCTGCATCCCCTCAACGACGAGCCCTACTACCTCGGCGTCTTCCTCACCGGCGCCTACCAGGACATCATGGGCGACCTGCACAACCTCTTCGGCCGCGTCAACGAGGTGCACGTGTTTCTCGAGGAGGACGAAGACAACGGCTTCTACATCGAGGAAACGCTTCCCGGCTCGCGCATCCGCGACGTGGTCGCTGGCGTGCAATACCAGCACACCGACCTCTGCCGTCGCCTCAAGCAGCAGATCGACGCCGCCACCAAGCGCGACGAGATCAAGCCGCGCGAAGGGGTACGCTGGCTCGAGTTCTACGAGGAGATGCTCGAAACGAAGACCTACCTGCGCATCGATCACGCGCCCAAAAAGAAGCGGCGCCCCCGCAAGTAAGATCCCCCAGGAGGCCTCAGGGGCATCCCTTAAGTTCCTTTCCCCAGCGCAAGATACGGAGCCAATCAGCCCCGTATCAGCTCAGCTTGGACACGCCGATTTTTGCGATTAGGATTGGCGATAATTCAGGCGGACCTTGGCCGTATCGTTGAGTTACCAAACGATCGGACTATTAAACACAGTCCCCGCCACCGCCATGCCTCGGAAGTCGCGTCCCATTCTCTTCGTCGGCCCCGGCAGCTCGAGCTGCCTCGAGTCGATTCGTCTGCTCAGCCAGGAACGGGTGGATTACGAACAGCACGACGTTTCGCGGGACGAGATCGCGCGGGATCGGCTCATCCGCCGCACCGGCCGTTGCCAGGTCCCGACGCTCATCTGGGGTCGCGACGTGATCGCCGGGTTTCGCGACTGGGAACTGCGGCGTTTCGTCGAGTCCCACCGCTCCGGCCAACCAGGCTGAAGGCGCGCGCCGCCGCTCCACCGTCTCCCTCCCCGTAGCGGCGGCTTCAGCCGCCGACTCCCACGCAATGCCGGCTGAAGCCAGCACTACGCCACTCCGCCGGAGCCCTTTGCCCTCGACCGCGCTTCCCCTTCACGGCCAGGGATGTTTCGGATACCGCCGCGAAAGCTCCGGCCGAATCTTGTTCGGATACAGGTTCTCCCAGAAATCCTTCAAATCGTCCGTCACCTGGATCGGCCGTTGATTCGGCGCCAGCACTTCAAACCGCACGGGCACCCGGCCGTGGCCCAGGGTGAAGGTCGATTTGATCTCCGCCAGTTCCTGCACCCGCGCGCTCAGGATGGGCGGCCCTTCCTCGGCATAGCGGAGGCGCGCCCGACGACCGTTGGCCATCTCGATACGCTCCGGCAGGTAATCATCCAGCACCGCCAACTGCTCCGTGCGCAGCCACTGACGCAGCACCGGCATGACCGCTTTGTCCTTCAGCTCGCGGGCGCCAAAACTGCCCAGGCATATCTGCTCCACCAGGATCGCCCGGTCCTCCGCCGTGATCGGGCTCACCTCCAGTTCCGGAAACCACTCCGCCAACCGATTCACCCGCACGATCCACTGGTCGACCGTCTCGTTCCATTCGCCGAGCTTCACCCGCCCCGCCAGCACCTCGCGCGCGAGCAGTTCGGCCGCGAGGCCTTCCGGCGGGGTCTCCGAGGTGAGCTTGCTCTCCAAAACCAGATCGCGAAACCGCCGCTCGCGCTTCACCACCACCCGCCGCGTCGACTCATCATAAACCGTTGCCGCGACCGCCGCAAAATCGTCGGCGAACAACTCGGCCAGCCACGCCTCCTCCACCGCGGTGGCCAGCGACAACAGGACGTTCACCTCCCCGCCCCGCCCTTCGATTTCGCTGATCTCCGCCGCCACCAGCAGGTCCGCGTCGCCCACCACCGACTCCCGCGCTAGCACGCCGCGCCGACCGTGCACCAGTTCGCAACGCAGGGTGCCGCGATCGAGCCGCCGGGCCAGTTGATCGGAAAACCCCGCCAGCACGCACTTGCGCACATCGTCAGCCGAACCGCGGTCATCACCGACCAACAGTCCTTCCTTCTCCGCAATCTGTAGAAACTGCTGAAACAGGGGCCCCACCTGCCGCGCGCCCTGGGCATGGATCCCCAACCGCTGACAGGCCTCCACCTGGTAACGGTTCTCGTGCGCATAGCTCCAGCCGCGCATGAGCCGGAAGAAGTCGCTGCCCCGTTCGTCGCCCAACACGTCGTCGCGCGCGCGCTCCACCTCCCGCGGCACGCCGCGCAGGAGAAAAGTCCGCCCCTGAGTGAGCGCCGCCATCAACGCCACACTGCGCACGCAGCCGCGCCCTTCGGCTTCGATCATCATGCGGGCGTAACGCGGATGCAGCGGGAAGCGCAGCATCTTGCGCCCCACCTCCGTGATGGCGCCATCGCGCCCCGGCCGGATCGCCCCGAGATCGGCCAGCAACTGCTCCGCCCGCGCCAGCGCCTTCAGGTCGGGCGTCTCCAACCAGGGGAAACCCGCGACATCGTTGATCCCGCTCGCCTTCAAGGTCAACACGACCTCGGACAGGTCGAGGCGATGCACCTCCGGCAACTCCTGCGCCGCCCGATCGGCGTGCTCCCGTTCGGTCCACAGCCGCAGGCACACCCCCGGTGCCGTACGGCCCGCCCGCCCGGCGCGCTGGTCGGCGCTGGCCCGCGAAATCTTTTCAATGAGCAGCGTATTGATGCCGCGATGCGCGTCGAATCGAGCCACCCGCGCCAGGCCGGCGTCGACGACGGCCGTTACGCCTTCGATGGTGAGCGAGGTTTCGGCGACGTTGGTCGAGACGATGATCTTGCGCCGCTCCCCGCGCGCCACCGCCGCGTCCTGGCGCTCCGGCGGCAGCTCGCCGTGCAGCGGAAACACCTCGAACGCCCGCAGGGCACGATCCCCCTCGATCGTCTGCACCGTGCGGCTGATCTCGTAGGCGCCCGGCATGAAGACCAGGATGTCGCCGTCTCCCTTTGCCGCCACCTCGACACAGCCGCGCGCCGCCACCTCCCACACCGGCTCGCGATCGAAATTGGGCGCTTTCGGCAGGTAGGCGATTTCCACCGGATGCGTGCGCCCGGCGGACTCCAGCACCTCGCAGGGCGCCAGGTAATCGCGCAGCCGGCCGGTCTCCAGCGTGGCCGACATGACGATGATGCGCAGGTCGGGTCGGAGCTCGCGCTGGATCTGCAGCGCCCGCGCCAGCGTGATGTCACCGTAGAGGTGCCGCTCGTGAAACTCGTCGAAGACCAGCACGCTCACGCCCGGCAGGCGCGCGTCGAACGACATCTGCCGCAGCAGTATGCCCTCGGTGACGAAACGGATGCGGGTGCGCGCCGAGGTACGTCCCTCCATGCGTATCTGATAACCCACTACGCCGCCCAGTTCGTCCCCCTCCTCCGCCGCCACGCGCCGCGCCAGCATGCGCGCGGCCAGCCGCCGCGGCTGCAGGACCACGACTCCGCCGGTATCCAGGAAACCGTGACGCAGCAGCATGCGCGGCACCTGGGTGGATTTGCCCGAACCCGTCGGGGCGCGCAGCACGACGCGGCCGGTTTCGCGCAGGGCGCGCACCAAGGCGGATTCGAGTTCGTAGATGGGAAGGTCGAACGATGCGGCCATGCGAAACGCAGAACCCTTCGCGAATGACCGCAACCTGCAAGCTCTCA
Source organism: uncultured Opitutus sp. (assembly GCA_965652375.1). Lineage (GTDB taxonomy): Bacteria > Verrucomicrobiota > Verrucomicrobiia > Opitutales > Opitutaceae > Actomonas. The sequence goes on along the minus strand of CBFGUO010000077.1, from coordinate 7,368 downwards.
GCCCGGGCGCGTCGTTCAGGGGGCTTTCGTTTGGCGGCCGAGCCGGCGAAGCGGGGAATAAAGCGGCGCGGAGCGCCGCACTCCAAGACCCGGTCGCGACCCACGCTCACTCTCCCTTTCCCTTTCACTCTCACTCTCACTCGAGTCGGAGGAGCCCCCGAGGCTCCTCCGGCTTGTGAACAACCCACAAGTTATTCACCGACTATTCACCATGCGACTGATGGTGAATAACTTGTGTATATCAAAAGCGTGACTTTTTCCCGTCGATCCTTCAGCCTCTGCCTCGTTCCTTGATAGAACAGTCAAGCGCACGGCGGCATGAAAAACCCGTCGGAAGCGGAGACTGGGATACGCCCGGGCAACCGGGGAAAGGGGAATCGGAGCTGGTCCGGTTCGCCCCCTCGCGCCGAGCGCCTTGTGCGCCGCGGGAGGCATATATCACCAGTTCCTCTGGCCGGGGTCGTGCCCGGTCCAGGATCACGAATCAGGAACTGAGCGACAAGCCGCGAAGTCAGAAACCGCGGGCGAGTCGAGTCAGGCGCGACGGAAGTTTCGAACGTCGTGCTGATACGGTGACCCAGAGGGTTCCGGCTGCTACCGTAAGCCAGCCTGCGCATCGATTCCGGACGGACCCGCAACCCGTCGAAAGGCCCCTTCCCTCGAGGGAGGCGGCGCGAAAACGGAGACGAATCGCAGGAGATCGCAGGAGTCTGGCAAAGCTCCAAGCGGTCTCGACAGCGGGGCGGCGCGAAAAACGCGTCACCCCATTGCAGGGTCCAAGGCAGCCTGAGAGGTAAGAGGTCAGACCCGTCCCACGGGGCCAACGCCCGGCCACAAGCCGGGGCCGTCCCCGCGAGCACGGTGCCGACGTGACGGAAGCTTCCTTGCAAGCACGTCAGCACCTCGTCCGGCGCACCGCTCCCGGCAGGGAGAGGTCGAACCGGGCGCAGAGGCCTCACTCGATAAACTCCGGCTGGCAACAGCCAGAGCGATCCCGCCATGAGATCGAAATCCGCGCATGCCGTGTGGAGTGGCGTCGGGGAGTCTGCGGCCCGCGAAAGCGAGAGCGCCTAATGCAGACCGCCGGGAAAGAGCGCGTGGCGAACGCCCACCCCCCAAATTTGGCCCAGCGAGCTTCGGCTTGCTGGGCCTTTTTTGTGTCCATCGACGAACCCGGTGGCGCCGCGGACATGGTCAAAGCGGCTCAGCACTTCCGCCGGGTCCGGCTTCGTAGTTTCCCCGGTCGCCCGGTTGCGCCAATTATTTTCAGTATCCCGACTTCCGCGATTTCCTCCAGCGACGATCGCGGTGCGGAATGCGCCGATTCATCCCCACGCTCATCGCTCTCGCGGCCGGCATCGCGGGTCTGCTGTTGAACACGCTGCGACCGGTCCTGTTCACCAACATCGAGTGGGTCTTCGGCGGCATCTTCCCACTGCTCGTCGCGGTCGCCTTCGGGCGTTGGGCGGGACTGCTCTCCGGCGCCATCGCGTTTTGCCTCACCACTCAATACTGGCTGCACCCCGCCGGCTGGCTGGCCTACGGCCTCGAACCCTTCGTCGTCGGACACCTGGTCCGCCGGCACCACCGCAGCCTGCTCGCCGCGTCCTGCCTGCACTGGGCCTGCCTCGGTACCCCCATCGCCGCGATCTATTTCATCTGGTTCGCCTATGCCGCCTTTCCGGCCAACTACGTCGCCCTCGCGAAATACCCCATCAACGGCCTCGTCGTGGCGCTCCTCGCCCAGGAGGTGACCCACCTGCGAGCCTTCCGCCGACTGCTCGGCCGGTGGGCTGGACAGGTGTCCCTCCCCGACCTGCGCCACCTGCTCATCTCGCGCTTCTCCACGCTGACCGCGCTGCCCGTCCTCATCCTCAGCTTCGTCGCCTACCGCGCCCTCAACAACCAGATCACCACCGCCGCGCAGCAGGACCTGCAACGCGACGTCACCGCCGTGCGCCTGGCTCTCGAAAGCCGCCTCGCCGCGGCCGAACCCCATTCCGCCCCGCTCGCGGTCGCCCAGCTCACGCCGCTCCTGTCGCCCGGACGCGAACTCATCGTCCTCGATGAGCGTCGTCACCCCCTCCTCCTCCCGCCCGGCATCACAGCGGAAAACCGCGACCGCGTGATCAACGCCACCTTCACCGACGCCTTCGACGTTTTCGACGGCCATTTCACGCACGACCGCTGGCACCCCGCCGCCGATCGCATGGAGCGCTTTCGCGCCGCCTTCACCACCGTGCCGGAAAATGGCTGGACGCTGGTCGTCGAGGAGCCGCTGTGGCGCTCCCAATCGGAGGCGGTGCGTCTGTTTCTCGGTACCATGGCGCTTGCCGCCGTGGCCGTCATCCTCGTCCACCTGCTCAGTCGCGCCACTGCCGCCGAAATCACCGCTCCCCTGCACGATCTCGTAAGCCACACCGCCGCGCTGGCTCGCGGCGAAGCCCCGCCCTCCCCGGCCGGTGCGCCGCCACCCGCTGCCGCCGAGCTGCTCCGCATCCAGCAGGATGTCTCCGCGGCCGCCGCCCAGCTCAGCCGCACCAACCACGAACTCGCCGAGGCCATCGCCGCGCGCGACCTTTCCCACGCCGAACTCCAGCGGGTGCTTGATCGCCTCGAGAACACGGTCCAGGAGCGCACCGCCGATCTCAAGCACGCCCTTTCCGCCGCCGAGGCCGCCGACCGCACCAAGGGCGAGTTCCTCGGCATGATGAGCCACGAGCTCCGCACGCCGCTCAACGTGATGCTCGGCTCCCTCGAACTCCTGCTCAGCGGCCAGCGCGGCGAACTCGCCGACGCCCAGACCAAGGCCCTGCACATCATCCAGGAGAACGGCCGTCACCTGCTCTCGCTCATCGACGACGTGCTCGATTTCTCCCACGACGCCTCCGGCAAACTCGGTCTCCACCGCATCGAGCTCGACCCCGGCGAGGTCTGCGCTCTCGCCCTGCGGCTCATTGAGCCCCACGCCCGCCGCAAACACATCGACCTCTCGGCCACCTACGATCATCGGGTGGCGAACCTCCTGGCCGACTCCAAACGGCTGCGCCAAATGGTGCTCAACCTGCTCGCCAACGCCATCAAGTTCACCCCGGAAGGCGGACGCGTTCACCTCCACGTGCACGAGCCCGACGACCAGGTGCTGCGTATCACCGTATCGGATACCGGCATCGGCATCCCGGCCGACAAGCTCGAGGAGATCTTCACCCCGTTCCATCAGCTCGACCGCTCCCTCACCCGGGAGTTCGAAGGCTCCGGCCTCGGCCTCACCCTGGTGCGCCGCTTCGCCCACCTGCACGGCGGACTGGTGTGGGTTCGCAGTACGCCCGAGCAGGGCAGCGATTTCCACCTCGACCTGCCCCTGCCGCGGGAACTCAAGCTCCGCCTGCAGGTGGAGCCCTCGCCGCTGCGCGTCTCGCCCCCGCCCCTCGCCGGCCGCCCCGACGCCGACCCGCAGCCCACCCTGCCGCTCTCCCCCGCAACGCCGCTCCCGGCCGGACCACCGGCCGGCGATGACCCGCCCGCGGATGCCAACCGCAAGTCGCGCGTGCTGGTGGTCGAAGACAACGTGACCAACGCCGAACTCATCCGCAGCTACCTCACCATCATGGGCTGCGAAACCGACCATGCCGCCAACGGCGAAATCGGCGTGGAGCGCGTCGAGGCCTTTCGACCCGACCTGGTGCTCATGGATGTGCAGATGCCCGTCATGGACGGCATCGAAGCCACCCGACGGATCCAGGCCCGCCGGGAGCGCAACCTTCCGGTTCCGCCCATCGTGATGGTCACTGCGCTGGCTTCCGCCGCCGACCGGATGCGCGCCTTCGAAGCCGGTGCGAGCGACTATCTCACGAAGCCGTTCACCATGCGCGAATTTACCGAAACCGTGACGCGGCACCTGCGCAGGTGAATTGCCAAACCGAGCCCAACCCCTTTGGCTCGCGGCCGCGTCACCGGCCGTGCGGCGAAACCGTCGCCCGCGCCGGCAGGCCTCCGCCTCCCGTCTCCGATCCGCCATGCCGCCGTCGAGCCGAATTCCCACGCCACCGTCCTTATCGTCGACGACACGGAAGGCTCGCGCCTCCTGCTTTCCTCGCTGCTCAAACCCGAGGGCTACCGCCTGATCGAAGCCGCGGACGGTCTCCAAGCCATCGAAGCGGCCCGCGCTCATGCCCCCGACGTCATTCTCCTCGACGTCATGATGCCCGGCATGGACGGCTTCGAAACCTGCCGCCTCATCCGCGAAATCGACGGTCTGCGCGAGGTGCCCATCCTCTTCCTCACCGCCCTCGACGACCGCCCATCCCGCCTCGAAGGCCTGAGAGCCGGAGCCGACGATTTCATCACCAAGCCGATCGACACCACCGAGCTGCGGATCCGGCTGCGCACCATCACAAAGATCAATCGCTTTCGCACCCTCTACGAAGAACGCGCCCGCTTCGAACACGCCATCAACCACGCGCCCGACGGCGTCATTGTGACCGATGGCGACGGCAACATCAGCCTCATCAACCCCGCCGCCCGCGAGCTGCTCTCCCCAGAAGCCCCGATCGGCGGCAAGTTCTGCGACCTGCTCGCTCCCGATATCGCCGACATCCTGCGCCGCCAGTTTCAGGAAAACACGTCCTCCGGTCGCGTCTCCCTGCTCACCGAACTCGTCTACGCCCGCCGCATTCCCAACCAGGTCGAAATCGCCGCCGCCCGCCTGCCCGGGGACGCCCTCATTTTCAGCCTGCGTGATGTCACCGAGCGCAAGTCCCTCGAGGCCCAGCTCATCAGCATGCAGCGCCTGGAAGTGCTCGGTCAACTTGCCGGCGGCATCGTACATGACCTCAACAACATCCTCACCGCGGTCATGGGCACCGCCTCACTCATGGAGCTCAACGCCCGCGAGGCCGACCGCAAACCCCTCGGCACGATCCTCACCAGCAGCCGCCGCGGCGCCGAGATGCTGCGCCAGCTGCTCGCCTTCTCCCGGGGCTCCGACACCGACGTCCGCCCGGTCGACATCACCGAGGTCGCGCACGAAGTGGCCGACGTCGCATCCGAGACCTTTCCGGCGATGATCGACGTGCGGTTCAGGAAGCCGCAGGGCGCCCCCCTTCCGCTCATTGCCGCCAACGCCTCGCAGCTGCACCAGATTTTCATGAATCTGTGCGTCAATGCCCGTGACGCCATGCCCCGCGGCGGCACCCTCACCCTGAGCATCGACCGCCGCACCATCGAGGCGACCCACCCTGCTGCCGGCGGCGCCGAAGGCAAACCCGGCGATTACCTAACGGTGGCCGTGAGCGATACCGGCGGCGGCATCCCGCCGGAGGTGCGCACCCGCCTCTTCGAACCCTTCTTCACCACCAAGCCCCCCGGCCACGGCACCGGCCTCGGCCTCCCCACTGTCGCCCGTCTCGTCCATCTCCACCACGGCTTCCTCTCCCTCGACAGCACCGTCGGCCAAGGCACCACCTTCACCTGCCATTTCCCGGTGACCCCAGAGACGGCAAAATCCTGACAGCCCCGCGCCACCAGGTGGACGGGGGCCTCCGGACCGCGTCGTTTCATCGGTCGTGCACCGGCGATGCGAAAATCCCGCGCCCGCCTTCCGTCTTGCTTTGGCCGGAACCGCGGCGCACCGTGGTCCTTTTTCGCGCCAACCAAGCCGTCTCCGGACATGAACCAGAACATCCGCAACATCGCCATCATCGCCCACGTCGACCACGGGAAGACCACCCTCGTCGACAACCTGCTCAAGCAGGGCGGCGCATTCCGCGCCAATCAACACGTGGACGAACGCGCCATGGACTCCATGGACCTCGAGCGCGAAAAGGGCATCACCATCAAGGCCAAGAACACCTCCGTCCACTGGGGCGACAAGATCATCAACATCGTCGATACCCCCGGCCACGCCGACTTCGGTGGCGAGGTCGAACGCGCCCTGCGCATGGTCGACGGCGTGCTGCTGCTGGTCGACGCCTACGACGGCCCCCAGGCCCAGACCCGCTTCGTGCTCCGCAAGGCCCTCGCCCACGGCCTCAAGGTCATCATCGTCATCAACAAGATCGACCGCGAGAACGCGGATCCCAAGGGCATGTATGAAAAAGTGCTCGAACTCCTGCTCGAACTCGACGCCAACGAGGAGCAGTTCGACGCCCCCGTCGTGTACGGCTCCGGCCGTGACGGCTACATGGTCAAGGACCTGGCCGACGAGCACAAGGACCTCACCCCCCTCTTCAACGCGGTCCTCGAACACGTCCCGCCGCCCTTCGCCCGGCCCAACCAGCCCTTCCACATGCTCGTGTCCAACATCGACTGGAGCGACTACGTGGGCCGCATCGCCATCGGCAAGATCCTCGGCGGCGAGGTCGACGTGGGCGACACGGTGCACGTCATCCGCCACAGCGACAAGAAACGCCTGCGCGGCAAGATCACCAAGGTCATCGAATTCTCCGGCCTCGGCACCACCGAGACCAACCACGCCGTCGCCGGCAACATCGTGGGCCTGTCCGGCTTCGAGGACATCGACATCGGCGACACCCTCACCGCCGATCCCGAGGGCCACGCCCTGCCCTTTACCGAGATCGATCCGCCCACCCTCGAGATGCAGCTCGCCGTCAACGACGGCCCGCTCGTCGGCAAGGACGGCAAGTACGTCACCTCCCGTCAGCTTCGTGAGCGCCTCTACCGCGAGGTGAAGACCAATATCTCCATCTCCGTCGAGGACTCCACCACCTCCGGCGGCGCCTTCAACGTCAAGGCGCGCGGCGCGATGCAGATCGCCGTGCTCGTCGAGACCATGCGCCGCGAAGGTTACGAACTGCTCGTTTCACGTCCCAGTGTCATCACCAAGACGGCCGAGGACGGCGGCGTGCTCGAGCCCTACGAAACCGTCTGGATCGAAGTGCCCGACGACTGCGTCGGCTCCATCATGCAGAACCTCGCCGGTCGCAAGGGTCAGCTCACCAACATGGAGAAGCTCAACGCCACCACCATGATCGAGGCGACCATCACGACGCGCGGCCTCATCGGCATGGAGGTCGACCTCGTCAACGCCACCAGCGGCCACGGCGTCATGTCCCACCTCTTCAAGGAATACGGCCCCTGGGCCGGCGAGATCGCCACCCGCCAGACCGGCACGCTGGTCGCCACCGAGGCCGGCGTCACCACCGCTTACGCGCTCGAAAGCATCCAGGAGCGCGGCAAGCTCTTCACCGGCGCCGGCGAAGAGGTCTACGAGGGCATGATCGTCGGCGAAAATCCGCGCGACGAAGACATCCCGGTCAACGCCGTAAAGGCCAAGCAGCTCACCAACTTCCGCTCCCAGGGCGAGGGCAAGGGCATCCAGCTCACGCCCGCCATCAAGATGTCGCTCGA
>CBFGUO010000076.1:0-17545 GCA_965652375.1 uncultured Opitutus sp. | reverse complement strand
GTCAGCCAGCGGCATGCCGGCAAGCGGCAGCCCTACATTTCAACGCGCCAGCAGCTCGACCAGGCGGTCGCTGCCTTCGTTCGGGGCGGGCTCGATCCCCAGCAGCGCGCAGAGCAGGTTGTAGACGTCGATGTTTTCGACCGGCAGATGGCGGGTGCCGGACGCGAAGCGCGGACCGTGCCCAATGAAGAGCGCCCCCATATCGGGTTCGAGGGGATCGTAGCCGTGATCGCCGGGGCCGGGGCCGTTGCGGGCTTCGAGACGAGCCCGGGTGCTGATGTGCCAGCCCAGATCGGGCACGAGCACGATGTCGGGGATACGTGGATTGTGGGAAAAGTGCAGGCGCGCCGGAACGTCTTCACGGGCGTAGGCGGCAAGGTGAGGATGCGTGTCGAGTTGGCCAACCAGTCCGGCGCGCACAGTCGGGTCCTTGACGGCGAGCCCACCGGAGGCGCCATCAAAAACGATGTCGACCGCGGAGAGATCGATGAGATCGTCGAGAAGGATGACGTCGGAGGGAGCGACCGCGGTCATGCCATGGTCGGCGGTGATGACGAGCGTGGTCTGCGCCCAGAGTCGGCGTTTCACCAGGCAGTTGCGAAGTTCGCGCAGGGCGCGGTCGATGTCCTGCAGGGCGTCGCGGGTCTCGGGAGCGGTTGGGCCGAAGTTGTGGCCGGCGTCGTCGACCTGGTCGAAATAGAGCGCGATGAAATGCGGACGTTCCTTGGGCGGCAGGTCGATCCAGCGCAGAACCTGGGCGACGCGCTGGCTGGGAGCAACGCGTCCGTCATAGGGCAGCCACAAGGAGGGATGCTGGCCTTGGATGTCGGCCGAGGCGCCGGGCCAGTAGAGAGACGCCGTGCGCAAACCCTGGCGCTGGGCGGTGATCCAGATCGGCTCGCCGCCCCACCAGCGGCCTTCCCGTTTGGCGGGGTGGGGGCCGATGCCGAACCAGGCCTCGAAGGCCGGATCGTAGAAGCGGTTCTGCACGATGCCGTGCGACTCGGGTCGCAGGCCGGTGACGAGCGTGTAGTGGTTGGGAAAGGTTTTGGAAGGGTAGGACGGGCGGAGCCGCGCGGCGCGGGTACCGTTGGCCGCGAGTTCCTGCAGGAACGTTGCGTCATGCAGCTCGGGGTAGTCCCAGCGGCCGCCGTCGATCGAGACGAGGATGACCAAGGGAGCGGCGAAGGCGATGGGCGGTGCCCCCACGGAGCACAACATAAGCAGCAGCAGCAGGCGCATCGTCGCTGATTCAGTCGAAACCAGGACGCAGTGCAATCGGGCAGCGTGTCGATGAGGTGAAATCCAATTGTCGACTGTAGGGGTCTCGCTCGCCGAGACCCGCGAACGCGGGATCGTGACGCGACCGCGCGGTCCAGCAACGCTACGCGAACGGCGCTGGTTCCAGTCGCACGGCGCAGGCTTTGTAGCTGGGTTGCCGTGAGTGGGGATCGAAGGCGGCGTGGGTGAGCTGATTGACCTCGGCGAAGTGCATCGGCATGAAGACCTGGCCGGCGGAAACCGTGGGCGTGAGCACGGCGGCGGCGACGATGCGGGCGCGCCGGGAGACGACCAGGACGCGCTGTCCGTCCGCGATGCTCGAGCGGCTGGCGTCGGCAGGATTGATCTCCACGTAGAGCCGTCGGGGCGCGAGGCGGTTGAGCACTTCGCTCTTGTTGGAGCGGCTGCCGGTGTGCCACTGGGCGGAGGAACCACGGCCGGTGTTGAGCCAGAGGGGATAGGAATCGCAGGGAGACTCGGGAGCGGGGTGCGGGGCCTCGAACAGGATGCGGGCGCGGCGGTCGGGGGTAAAGAATTGTCCGTCCGCGAACAGCCGCCGCTCCTGGGGGGATTCGGCGCAGCGCGGGGCCTTCGCCCGCACGAGGCGGTGCTTGGCCGAGTTCACCAGCGGCGGCCGTTCGGCATCGGCGGGAAAGGGCCACTGGATGCCGCCCGCCTGCTGCAGCATGGCATAGGAGGTGATGCCCGAAAAATCGCAGGGCTGCCCGGCCGAGAGGCGGGCGAGCAACTGGAAGGTGGCTTCGGGGGACGACCACCGCTCGAACATCGCGCCGCACCCCCAGGCCTCGGCGATGAGTTTAAAGATGGCGAAGTCGGCCAGGGCCTGGCCGGGCGCACGGGCGACCTTGCGGGTGACGCCGATGCGGCGCTCGGAATTGATGAAGGTCCCGTCCTTCTCGCCCCAGCCGGCGGCGGGCAACACGAGGTCGGCCATGCGCGCGGTTTCGGTCGTGGCATACATGTCCTGCACGACCAGGAAATCGAGTTTCTCGCGCAGGGCGTGAAAACGGCCCTGGCTGATCCAGGAGTGGGCGGGATTGGTGGCGATGACCCAGAGGCCGCGGATGGTGCCCTCCTCGATGCCGTCGATGATCTGGTCGTAGGCCAGCGAAGGTTGGGCCGGGACGAGTTCGGCGGGCAGACCGAGAATCTGCGCCGCGTCGGCGCGGTGTTGCGGGTTTTCGAACTGGCGGCCGCCGAAGAGTCCGGTGGTGTTGCCGAACAGACGCGAGCCCATGGCGTTGCATTGGCCGGTGATGGAGTTGGCGCCGGTGCCGGGCCGGCCGATGTTGCCGGTGAGCAGGGCGAGGTTGATCAGCGCCTGGGTGATGCGGGTGGACTGATGACCCTGGTTCACGCCCATGGTCCACCAGAAGGAGACGGCCTTGCCGGCGTGGATGAGTGTCGCCAGTTCGCGGATACGCTCGGCGGAGATGCCGCACTCGATCGCGCAGCGTTCGGGCGAGTAGTGGGCGATAAAGGGAGCGAGTTCCTCGAAGCCGCTGGTGTGAGCTTCGACATAGTCGCGGTCGATCCAGCCGCGGGCGATGAGTTCGTGGGTGATACCGTAGAGCAGCCACAGGTCGCCCTTCGGCTGGATGGCGTAGTGATCCGTCGCGGCCATGGCGGTCTCGGTGCGGCGCGGATCGATCACGACGATGCGGGGCGCGTGCGGGTTGCGCATGACGCGCTGCCACATGATGGGGTGGGCAATGGCGGGATTGGCCCCCACGAAGACGAGCACGTCGCTGTGTTCGAAGTCGGCGTAGGTGTAGGGCGGGGCATCGAAGCCGAAGGCCTGTTTGTAGGCGGTGGCGGCGGTGGCCATGCACTGGCGGGTGTTGCTGTCGGCGTGCAGGCCACCCATGCCGAATTTGAAGAGCGCGCCCAGCAGGGCCATCTCCTCGGTCGGAATCTGGCCGGTGGAGAGAAAGGCGATGCTGTGTTTGCCGTGCTGTTCCTGCACGCCGCGCATGCGGTCGACGAAGGTGTTGAGGGCGGTGGTCCAGTCGGTCGGGCGCAACTCGCCCGAGCGGGGATCGCGCACAAGAGGGGTGGTGGCGCGGTCGGGCGCGGAGAGCGGCGTGAGCGCCTCCCAGCCCTTGGGGCAGGCCATGCCGAGGTTGACCGGGTAGTGGGTGTCGGGCGTGAGATTGATGGCGGCGCCGTCGCGATCGAGGTGGACCTTCAGGCCGCAGCCGGTGGCGCAGAAGCCGCAGATGGACTGGACGGTGGAAACCGGGGCGCGGCGGCTCGGCACGCGGCCGAGACCGAACTTGCCGGGCTCCTGCACGAGTTCGGCGGTGGTCGGGCCCTGGCGGGCGTGGAGGAGATTGGCGAGGACAGTCTTCATGTGGCGGCGACTCCGGGCATCTTGGCGCTGTCGACCGCGCGGAAGTAGAGGTAGCGTTCGGTGAGTTCGGAGAGCAGCCAGAAGGCGAGGCCGGCAACGAGGGCGCCGGTGGCGTGATTGGCGGCGTGGGCGACGAGGGCCACCATGGCAAAGACGCCGAGCGTGTGGCGGCGACGCTGGGTGAAGGCCAGGCGGGTGCGCAGCAGCTGGGCGGAGGGAGACTCGCCGCGCTGCTGGCGCCACTCGAAGACCAGTTTGATGCCCAGCACGGCGGCAGCGGCCACCGGAGCGACCGGCAGGAGCGCACCGGTCAATATCGTGCCGCCCATGCGCGAGGCAGTGGCGGGGGCGCGCCAGAAACGCCGCGGCGTGTCGATGTAGATCATGGCCGAGCAGAACAGCGCCGCGGCGCCGAGCGCGGCGGCGAACGGCGCCGCAAGGTGCACATAGGGCACGAAGGTCGGCGCCAGGATGGCGAGGAGGTGCAAGGGAAACCAGGCCCCGAGCAATACGGCCTCGCGGCTGAGCCAGGAGCGGCGCAGTCCGAGGAAAATGCGCCAGGCGCGCAGGGGACGTCCGAGATGCGCGACAGCGGCCACCAGGCCGGCCGACGAGAGGGCGAGAGCGGACCAGCCGATCCAGGCGGGCGCCCAAGGCGCGGCGAGACTCAGGCCATAACCCGCCTGGGTCAGCGTCAGCAGCAGTACGAGCGGCCAATGCGCCGGCTGTGGTTGGGGCGAGCTGTGATCGGCGGCGCGCAGCTCGGCGGGCAGTTCGCGTTTTGACACGTAGCGCGTGCTCGGACGGGTGGTGTCGGGGTCGGGGGCGCCAGGGAGAAAGGCGGAGGTGTCGACGCGCGGGCGGCTCCCGTTCAGATCGATGGCGACCTTGATGATCTTGATCGCGTGGGTGGGGCAGGCCTGCACGCAGGCGGGCGCCTCGCCCTCGGCCAGCCGGTCGTGGCACATGTCGCATTTGCGCACGATGCCGAGCCGCTGGTTGTATTTGGGAACATCATACGGACACTTGAGGATGCAGTAGCTGCAGCCGATGCACTGGTCGTCGTGGTGCCGCACGATGCCGGTGAGCGGGTCCTTGTCGTAGGCGAGCACGGGGCAGCCGTTGAGGCAGCCGGGATCGGCGCAGTGGTGGCAGGCGGAGGTGACGGTCTGCTGGAACGGGCGGGCGGCATCGCCGCCGATGACGTGGCCGACATCGCGCCAGGTCTCGTACTCGTCGAGGCCATTGAGGGCGTGGCAGCTGGCGACGCAGGCCTTGCAGCCGGAGCAGGCGTCGAGGTCGACCTCGAAGGCGTATTGTTCTCCGGGTCCGGGCGCGGTGAGCGGGATGAGGTCGCGGTAGACGGGTTCGAGGGCGGGCGCCTCCAGGCGGTCGTGCGCCCCGTCGTGGATGCGCGAGAAACGCGCCACCGGAGTCTGCAGCGACTGCTGCTCGGCGAGCAGTTCGTCGACGAGCGAAAGCAGAGGAGGTTTGCCCGGAGCGATCACGTGGGAGGGAGGAGGGAAAGGGAGTGAGTGAAAGGGAAAAGTGAGACGGACTAGCCCGGATAATTCACGGTGTAGGGCCGCCTCCCGCCCTGCGGGACGGCGTGCCGCAGGCTTGCCTGTCCTTTGGCATGGCTGACGGTCGGCTGAGAGGCAGATGCGGCATGCCGGCAAGCGGCAGCCCTACATTGCATGGTGTCGGCGGTTTCCATTCGGAGCGTGAAGTATCCGGATCAGTAGACGTCGCGGCAGTAGCGTTTGGCGGCCTTGAGGGCGTTGACGTAGGCGGCGGCATCCTCGGGGGATTTGCCGCCGTGGGTGGCGATCACGTCGTGGAGGGCGGCGTCGACATCCTTGGCCATGCGCTTGGCGTCGCCGCAGACGTAGAAGTGGGCGCCCTTTTCCAGCCAGGCCCAGAGCTCGGCGCCGGCTTCGCGCATGCGGTCCTGCACATAGATCTTCTCCGCTTGGTCGCGGGAGAAGGCGGTGTCGACGCGGCTCAGCAGGCCGCTTTTCTGCCAGGCGGTGATCTGGTCCTGATAAAGGTAATCGGTGGCGGCGTGCTGGTCGCCGAAGAAGAGCCAGTTGGGCCCGGCGGCGGCGGTGGCTTCGCGCTCCTCGAGGAAGGCGCGGAACGGGGCGATGCCGGTGCCGGGGCCGACCATGATCATGGGCGTGGCCGGATCCGCGGGCGGCCGGAAGGCCTTGTTGGCATGGACAAAGACGCCGGCGGTTCCAGCGGCCAGGGCGCGCTCGGCAAGGTAGGTGGAACAAATACCTTTGCGCGGCCGCCCGCCCGCTTCGTAGCGCACGGCGCCGACAGTGAGGTGGACTTGGTCGGCATGGGCTTTGGGGCTGGAGGAGATGGAGTACAGGCGGGGGGCCAGCTTCCGGAGGAAGGTGGGATTTTGGATTTTGGATTTTAGATTTTCGATGGCGGCGGGCGTGGCAGCCGAGAGGGCGTCGAGGACGTCGAGCGTGGTTTCGCTGGCGGTTTGGCCGAGAAGTTCGAGCAGGTCTTTGGACGGTTTGCCGAGGTCGTAGGCGGTGGTGAGAGCGGTGCGCAGGGGGAGTTCACCGCTGGGCGTGTTGACCGCTTCCTCGCCGTCGCAGCCGAGCGCGTCGAGTACGGCGGAAACGAGCTCCGGGCAGTTTTGCGGGACGACGGCGAGGGCGTCGCCGGCCTCGTAGGTGAGGCCGCTGCCGGCGAGGGAGAATTCGACGTGATTCACCTCCTTGGCCGAGCCGGCGCCATTGAGGTTGCGCACGGTGAGGACCGGCGCGGGAAAGGGGTGGGCGCGGCCGTAGGCGGCGTCCAAGGAAGAAGTAGGAAGTAAGAAGTCAGAAGTAGGGGGCGACGCAGGAGCCGGTGACTTCACTTCTTCCTTCATACTTCTTACTTCTGACTTCTGCAGCGCGGTGAGCGAGGCATCCAGCCAGGCGGCGAAGGGTTCGTCGTAGTCGACGTCGCAGTCGGCGCGGTCGGCGATGCGGGTGGCGCCGAGCTTGGCGAGAGCCTCGTCGAAGTCTTTGCCGCATTGGCAGAAGGCCTCGTAGTTGGTGTCGCCGAGGGCACAGACGCTGTAGCGCAGGGCGGCCGGGAGCGCGGGGGCGTCGGCGGCGCGGACGGCGTCGTAGAGGGCCTTGGCGTTGTCGGGCGGCTCGCCGTCGCCGTAGGTGCTGGTGATGAGGAGCACGTTGGCATGGGCGGCAATCTCGGCGGGGGTGGCGCCGGCCATGTCGACGATGGTCGGAGCGAAGCCCTTGGCGGTGGCGGTCTTGGCGGCCTGCTTGGCGAGGGATTCGGCGGTGCCGGTCTGGGAGCCCCAGAGGATTGTCAGCGGCGTGGCCGCTGACGATCCTATTTCAGATTTCAGATTTAAGATTTGAGATTCATTCACCGGGGCGCGGCAGAAGGCGCCGGCGAAGAAGCCGTTGAGCCAGGCCCGCTGTTCGGGGGTGAAGGGGGCGCTGTCGGGGACGAAGGGGACGGTGGGAGACACGGAAGTAAGAAGTTTGAAGGAAGAAGTGAGAAGCGGGCTGCTACGCAGTGGCGGCGAAGAGTTCCTGGAGTTCGCCGATGCTGTGGCGACGGGTCCACTGGACGAAGGTTTCGCCGGTGTCGTGTTTTTCCTGATACGTGGCGAGGATGCGGTCGATGAGGGCGGGGAGTTCGTCGTGGCCGACGCCTTTGAAGATCTCGCGAGCGATGCCCTGCTCCTGGTCCATGCCGCCGCCGAGCACGAGGTGGTAGCCTTCGCGGCCGTCCTTGAGCTTGGCCGCGACGCCGCCGATGTCGCCGCAGTAGTGCTGGGCGCAGGAGTGGGGGCAGCCGGTGAGGTGGATGTTGACGGGAAAGTCGAGCGCACCGAGGCGGCCGCGCAGATGCTTCATGAGGCCGACGGCGTGTCCCTTGGTGTCGGCGCTGGCGTATTTGCAGCCCTTGTTGCCGGTGCAGGCGAGGACACAGCCGGCGGTGGCATGCCCTTTGGTGGTGAGGCCCATGCGCTCGAGGCTGTGCTCGACGGTGGCGGTGTAGGCGTCGGGAATGTCGGGCAGGAGGAAGTTCTGCCAGACGGTGAGGCGAAGCTCGCCGTTGCCGTAGTGATCGGCGAGGTCGGCGACGCGGCGGGCCTGCCAGGACTCGAGGCGGCCGACGGGAGTGATGGCGCCGATGTAGTTGAGTCCGCGCTGGGCCTGGCGGTAGGTGCCGACGTGGCCGTGCTTGAGCACGGGCCGGCGCGGTTCGCAGGCCTCGAGCGGGAGGCGGGTGAGCGGAAAGGCAAGGCGTTGGGCGGTTTCGTCGACGAAATTCTCGTCGCCCCACTTTTCGAGCAGGTATTTGAGGCGGGCCTTCTTGCGGTTGGTGCGGTCGCCGTTGGCGGCAAAGACGCGGACCATGGCGGCAGCGACGGCGACGGCCTCGGAAGGCTTGATGAGCAGGCCGGTGTCGCGGGCGAAATCCTTGTGGCCGGTGATGCCGCCCAGACAAACCCGGAAATAAACTCCGGGTTTGGTATCTGAAATTTCAGATTTGAGATTTGAGAGGGAGACCTCGGTCACACGCACCGCAAAGAAGCCGATGTCGTTGGTGTCGGCGGCGGCGGAGATGGTGCCGCCGCCGTCGAAGGCGATGTTGAACTTGCGGGGCAGGCCGTAG
Organism: uncultured Opitutus sp.; assembly: GCA_965652375.1. Classification (GTDB taxonomy): domain Bacteria; phylum Verrucomicrobiota; class Verrucomicrobiia; order Opitutales; family Opitutaceae; genus Actomonas. The sequence goes on along the minus strand of CBFGUO010000076.1, from coordinate 9,225 downwards.
AGGTCGCGGTGGTTGAGGATGTAGTGGTGCAGCGCCTTGGCGTAGGGGCGCACGTCGAGGAGCTCATCGCGATCGATGCCGGCCGTGGGCGTGGCCGTGATATTGCGGAGGTTGTCGGCGCCGGAGCCGCGGGAGGTGAGACCGAGGTCCTGGATGCGGGTGAGGACGTTGACGATGTCCTTGGGCTTGAACTCGCGCAGCTGGAAATTGGCCCGGGTGGTGATGTCGAGGCGACCGTTGCCGAGGTCATCGGCGAGGGCGGCGAGGCCGCGCAGCTGGGTGGAGGTGACGATGCCGGCGGGGATGCGCAGGCGGCACATGAAGCTGTCCTGGGCGGGCGCGACGTGGAAGAGGCCGAAGAACTTGAAACGGAAGCAGTCGGCGTCGTCAGGGAACTGGTTGGCGTCGGCGTGCGCGACGAGGCGGTCCCAGACGTCGAGGCCGTTGAGTTCGTGCTTCCACTGCTCGGGCTTGCAGAGATCGGCGAGCGGCGTGCCGAAGACAGTGTCGGCGGTGGGCGGGACGGCGAGGGAGCCGCCAATGGCGTCGGCGGGGGTGGCGGTGAGTTGACCGCCGGCGGTGGTGCCGACGAAAGGGAATTGTCCGGAGGCCATGGCACCGGCGAGGAAGCCCTGCAGGTATTCCTTTTGCTCGGCGGTGAATCCGGCGGTCGGCAGCAATGTGGGTGTGGTGCTCACGGTTGCGTTTCAAGCACCGGCGGTGCCGCCGTGCCAAAGTGGGCAATTAATCAGGCGAATCGCTTGGATCGAAATGATGAGCGTTGTGAATCGTTGTTGGCGGTCCGGCGGCAACCGAAAGGGAGGTGGCGGAAAGGGCGGGGTAGCGGGGCGGGTGCGGCACCCCGGCAAGAGGAGGATGCGTTCGCGAGGGAAGGAGAGGGGGCGGCCGCCGGCAAAGGGAGGCGGCCGCCCCCGGGTGCAGATGACAGCTCAGTAGGCGAAGTTGACTTCGAAGCTGTAACGGTCGGTGTCGCGCGCGAAGCCGTCGCTCTCGAAGGAGGCCAGCTTGGCGATCGCGGTGAAGCGTTCGGCGAACTTCCTGGCGACCACGAAGTCGAACTCGGTGCCGTAGTCGGCGCCGCCGGTGTCGGCGGAGAAGTCGTGGTAAACGGCGGTGAGGTTGAAGCCCGCGACGGGGGCGCCGACGCTGAGGTAGGCGTCATGCAGGCCGGTGCCGGGCGTGCCGAGGAAGAGGTCGGCGAAACCGTTGAAGGCGTGGAGGGTGGCGAGCGGGGTCTTGAAGCCCTGGCCATTGTCGGAACCGAGCACCTCGTAGCCGAGCTTGGCGGTGACCTGGCCGAACTTGGCGCCGACCTCGCCCACGTAGTAGGCGGCGGTGTAGTTGAAGGGACTGTTGCCGGTGTCGGACTGAGTGGCGGCCTCCAGGCGGTAGAGCAGGCTGGTGGTGTCGTCGAGTTTCACGCTGCCGCTGTAGCTGGCGCCGTAGGTGGCGGTGGAGTTGGCGGCGGCGTTGTCGAACTCGAGCAGGTAGGCGTAGCCGGCGAGGGTGCCGTTGCCGAGTTTGCCGCTGACGTTGAGGATGTGGCTGTCGGACTTCCAGTCGAGCCGGTCGGCGAAGATCCGGTTGACCTGCCAGAGGTAACCGTAGGTGAGGGAGACGCCGGGGGTGGGCTTGCCGGAAACGGTGAAGGCGTCGTAGGTCTGCTGATCCTGGCGCCAGCCGACGTCGCCGATGAAGCGGACGTTATCGAGGACGAGGCGCTGGCGTCCCAGCTTTCCGGATACAGCCTCGCCGGCGTAGCCGAACCAGGCCTGGTTGACCTCGGTGCCCTCCACGTCGGCGATGACGACCTGGCCGGCGCCGCCGGGGTTGAGGCCGGCCTGGTTGTAGCTGTCGGAATCGAAGGCGTGGACGTCCTCGCCCTCGATCATGAACTGCCAGCCGTTGAACTTGCCGGAGGTGAAGCCGAGCCGGTTGCGGAAGGTGAGGGCGTTGGAATCGGCGATGCCGGGTTGATCGCCGTATTCGTAGCGCAGGCGGGAGGCGAGGGAGACTTTACCCTCGGAAAACACCTCGTTGAGCGACGAGGCGGCGGAAGCCGCGGTGGCGGAGAAGGCGGTGACGGCGAGGCCGCACAGCGCGATTTTTGGGCACAACTTGGTCATGATGGGCAGATGTTGACGGTGCAGGTTGGTCGGTATTTCGGTCAGCTCAAAACAACGCGGCGATGGCGCCGGTGAGTCGCTGACGAATAGTCGTGGAGGCGGCGGCGGGCGTGGTACCGTCGGCGCCGGGGGAAGCCGGTTTGCGCTTGGCGTGCTCGCAGTCGTCGAGGAAGCGGAGCAGGCGTTCGCGGTAGGCGAAGAAGCGGTCGTCGGCCATCATGGCGTCGCGATCGCGGGGGCGCGGGAAGTCGATCTCCATGAGGGAGCCGACGTGGGCGCCCGGGCCGTTGGTCATCATGCAGACGCGGTCGGACATGTAGACGGCCTCGTCGACGTCGTGGGTGATGAGCAGGGTGGTGATGTGGTCGCGGTCGAGGATGCCGAGGATGACGTCCTGCAGCTCCATGCGGGTGAGGGAGTCGAGGCGGCCGAACGGTTCGTCGAGCAGGAGGATCTTGGGCTTGAGGGCGATGGCGCGGGCGATACCGACGCGTTGTTGCATGCCGCCGGACAACTCGCGCGGGTATTTGTGCATGGAAGAGGCCAGACCCACGGCGGAGAGGGCGTAGGCGACGATGTCTTTCTTCTGCTGGCGCGAGGCGTGCGGATAGACCTCCCTCACCCCCAACATCACGTTGCCCCAGGCGGTGAGCCAGGGAAGCAGGCAGGGCGCTTGAAAGACGACCGCGCGGTCGGGGGCCGGTCCGGAGATCTCGCGACCGTCGACGACGACGCCGCCGTCGGAGATGGCGTTGAGGCCCGCGATCATGGTAAGCACGGTGGACTTGCCGCAGCCGGAATGACCGATGACGGAAACGAACTCGCCCTGGCGCACGGTGAGGCTGAAGCCGTCGACGACTTTGACCTCGGCCCCGAAGGGATTGGGGTAGGCTTTGACCAGGTGGGAGATCTCGAGGAAGCGGTCGTTCTTCATGCGGCGTTGGCGTCGGAGTCGGAGTTGTCGGTCTTGTTGAAACGGGTATTGGCTTCGCGCAGGGCCTCGCGGGTGACGGCGCGCGGCGGCTCGCGGCGGCCGGTGGAGAAGTCGGCGGGCAGGATGTCGGGCATGGCGAGGGTCTGGTTGACCCGCAGGGCCCTGGCTTCGCGGTTGAGATCCAGGAGGTAGTGCGTGATCCGAGCCTTGAGGTGCTTGAACGCCGGGTCGTGATTCATGGCGGTGCGGTCGCGCGGGCGCTGAAGGGTGTTGGTGAACGAGGTGGCCAGGGTGGCGCGCGGGCCCATGGTGAGCGGGATGACGCGGTCGGCGAGCAGCAGGGCTTCGTCGACGTCGTTGGTGATGAGCACGACGGTGCGGCGGTCCTGTTCCCAGATGCGGGTGATCTCGTCCTGCAGGTTGGCGCGGGTAAGGGCGTCGAGCGCGGAGAGGGGCTCGTCGAGCAGGAGCACGCCGGGTTGCATGGCGAGGGTGCGGGCGAGGGAGACGCGCTGGCGCATGCCGCCGGAGAGTTCGCGGGGTTTTTTGTCGGCCGCGGGCGTGAGGTTGACCATCTCGATGTAGCGCGCGACATGGGCGCGGCGCTGGGCGGCGGTGAAGTGTGGGAAGACGGACTTGACGGCCAGTTCGATGTTGCCGGCGACGGAGAGCCAGGGGAGCAGCGAGTAGTTCTGAAACACGATGCCGCGCTCGGGACCGGGGGCGGTGACGGGTTCGCCGCCCATGCTCACCTCGCCTGTATCCGGTTTATGGAGACCAGCGAGCAGGTTGACGAGGGTGGACTTGCCCGAGCCGGAGAAGCCGATGATGGCGACGAACTCGTTTTCCGCGACGGAGAGATTCACATCATGCAGCACCTCGGTGCGGTTGTTCGAAGGTCCGTAACCGATGGAGACGTTGTGGAGTTCGAGAAAGGACATGCGATGTAAGATGTTTGATGTCAGATGTAAGATGTGACAGAGGGCAGCGCATGACCCCCGAAGAATTGAGCGAACGGTTGATGGTTTTTGCGTTGCGAGTGGCCAAGATGACGCGGGCCTTGCCATCCGACCTGGCGTCGACAAATGCGGCCGGGCAGGTGATCAAAAGTTCGAGTTCCTCTGCGGCGAATTACCGCGCCTCGCAACGGGGCAAGTCGCGAAAGGACTTCGTGAACAAAGTGAAGATCGCAGTCGAAGAGGCGGACGAAAGTGCCTTCTGGCTCGAATACATCGACAGGCTTGAAGTCATCCCTTCGAAGAAACTCGCACCTTTGCGGATCGAAGCCGGCGAGCTCTTGCGCATTCTCGCTACCATTCGACGCAACTCGGAGGACTGATTCTACATCACACATCTTACATCTGACATCGGACATATTCAGAGTGCGGTGGGTGCGCCGTCGAAGGAGACGAGGCGCTGGAGGACGATCATGATGCGGTCGAGGGCGAGGCCGATGGCGCCGACCACGAAGACGACCACGAACATTTGGGCGAAGGTCTGGGAGCTGCCATTGTTGAACATGTCCCAGACGAACTTGCCGATGCCTTCGCTGGAGGAGAGCAGTTCGGCGGCGATGAGCACCATCCAACCCACGCCAAGCGAGATGCGCAGGCCGGCAAACATGAGCGGGAGGGCGGACGGGATGACGATCTTGAAGAGGCGGGCGAGGAAGCCGAGGCGCAGCACGCGGGCGACGTTGAGATGATCCTTGTCGATCGAGGCGACGCCGAGGGCGGTGTTGACGAGGGTGGGCCAGAGGGAACAGAGCGCGACGGTGAGCGCGGACGCGATGAAGGCCGGATTGACGTCCATGCCGGCGAGGCCGGGGATCCGGTTGAAAAAGCGCAGCAGTCCGGAGTTGGACGGATCAGGGATGAAGCCGCCGACAATGATGAAGACGATGGGCAGCCAGACGATGGGCGAGACCGGCTTGAAGAGCGAAATGAGCGGGGTCATCGCCGCCATGAAGATGCGGGAGAGGCCGCAAAGGATGCCGAGCGGGATGGCGATGACCGAGGCCACGAGGAAGCCGGCGAACACGCAGCGTACGGAACGATCGATTTGCGCGGGCAGGGTCCAGGGCTTCGAATAGGTGGCGGCCTCGAGCGTGGCGAGGTTGTCGCGCTGCTGTTGGATGGCGGTGGCGGCCTGGAGTGCCGCGGCGGCACTGGTCGCACCGGTAAGTTCGTCGTGCAGCTTGGTCAGACCGGCGGAGGCATCGGCGACCTTGAGCGGGCGGTTTTCGGTGGTGAGGAGATCGCGGCGCTTGCGCAGAAACTGCAACTCCTCCTCCAGTCGATTGGAGGCGGCACGCGCGGTGATGAGAGGCGGGTACTTGGCGTTTTCCAACGCGGTGCGGCGGTCGCGCAGGGACTGAATCTCGGCGGTCTCGGCGGCGGCGGCAGTGCGATCGGCGGCGACGGCCTCGAGCAGTTGCTCCGACGTGGCGGTGCCGGCGACGACCCGGGCGGCAAGCTGGGCAAGTTCGTCCTGCCGCGCCTTGGCGGTGTCGCGGTATTCGAGTCGCTCGGCACGATAGGCCTCGTTGATTTCGGCCGTCGTATCCTTCAGGTGTTCGCGGGCTTCGGTTTCGGTGGCCTTGACCTGTTCGGCGGCGGTGGCGGCGAGCGGCGTGAGTTCGGCGATGCGTGCGTCCACGGCCGTGAGCGCGGCCTCGCGTTCGGGCCCGGCGCGGAGCATGTCCTCGCCCTTGATCGTCTCGCGTTCGTGGAAGGTGAGCACGCCATCGGCGGCATCGACCACGACGGAAGGTGTGGGGACCTCACCGGACTTGGTGGTGTGACGGGGACCGGCGTAGGCCCAGAAGCCGAGGAAGAGCAGGAACGTCACCACCGGGATCAGGATGAACTGGCCGATCTTGCGGAGCTGGGCGCGCGGTTCCTCGCCGTAGCAGAGACGTACGACGGGGTCGAACACCTGGAGACCGGCGATGTCGAGGGCCTTGAGAATCTTGTATTTCATTCCGGGTCCTTGTTGCCGATGGCGAAACTGTTGAGGTAACCGATGGGATCGCGGGGATCGTAGGTGAGGCCGTCGATGAAGTCGGCCGTGGCCGGCTTGTAACCATCGGTGTCCCATGGGATGTCGCCCTGGGCAATTTTGCCCTCCTCGAGAAGGAGCTTGGCGGCGGCGAGGTAGACATCGGGCAGGTAGATGTCCTTGACGGTCTGGTGGTACCACTCGGCGGACTTTTGCTCGGTGATCTGGCCCCAGCGGCGCATCTGGGTGAGGAACCAGATGCCGTCACTGTACCATGGATACGTGGAGTGGTATTTGAAGAAGACGTTGAAGTCGGGCATCTCGCGCACATCGGACTTCTGGAAGATGAAGGTGCCGGTCATGCTGTTCTTGATGACGTCGTAGTCGGCGCCGACGTAGTTGGGCTGGGCCAGAATGCGCACGGCCTCCTCGCGGTTGACGAACTTTCCGGCGGCATCGGTTTCGTCGAGCCACTTCCCGGCGCGGATGAGGGCCTTGACGACGGCGATGTGGGTCTGCGGGTTGGCATCGGCCCAGGATTTGGCGACGCCGAAGACCTTTTCCGGATTGTTCTTCCAGATGTCGTAGTTGGTCGTCACGGGCACGCCGATGCCCTTGGCGACGGCCTGCTGGTTCCAGGGTTCGCCGACACAGTAACCCTGGATGTTGCCGGCTTCGAGCACGGTGGGCATCATCGGCGGAGGCGTGACGGAGAGCTCCACCTCGGCGTCGGTGCGGCCGCCGATGTCGGCGGCGGTGTACATGCCCGGGTGAATGCCCGCGGCGGCGAGCCAGTAGCGCAGCTCGTAGTTGTGGGTGGAGACGGGAAACACCATGCCCATCTGCAGCTTCGCGCCCTTGGCGAGGTACTCGTCGACCACGGGACGCAGTCCCTTGGCGGAAATCGGATGCTTCGGTTCGGGGGTGTCGAGATCGATGTCGTTGAGCTGCATGGCCTCCCAGACGGCGTTGGAGACGGTGATGCCATTGCCGTTGAGATCGAGGGTGTAGGCGGTGACGATATGGGCCTTGGTGCCCACGCCGATGGTGGCGGCGATCGGCTGGCCGGACAGCATGTGGGCGCCGTCGAGATTGCCGGAGATGACGTTGTCGAGCAGGGTCTTCCAGTTGGGCTGGGCGATCACCTCCACGGCGAGCCCCTCATCGCGAAAGAAGCCCTTTTCCTTGGCGATGACGATGGGCGCGCAGTCGGTGAGTTTGATGAAGCCGAACTTGAGTTCGGTCTTTTCCGGCGTGAGCTGCGCCTGAACGCGGGGCGTCGTGGCAAAGACGAAGAGGCCGAGGCAGGCAAGGGTGCCGGTGCGAAGGAGGAAGCGGAGGAATGGCATGGCAGAAGGACAAGGGTGCGGGATCGCGTGGTGGCGGCTCGGCGTCGCGGAGCGAGGCGAACCGTGGTTGCGGGCTGTCCTTAGCGTCGGGGGTGCCAAGCCATGCCAAGCGATCAAAACACGCCATGTATCGAATGAATGGAAACGGGTCGTTTGGTTCATGCATGAGCGGAGCTGATCGAAACCGGGGGGCTGCGACCGACGGAACATGAGGCTCCTGCATGAAGCTTCGTCGATGCGTGAACCGGAGCGGGGTGATCCGGGTGTGGTCAAAAGTAAACGATCGGGAGAGGAGGTGGAGCAGGGGTTGAAACGATGTATTAATGATATCGATACATTGCTCGGGAATATGATATGCGGTTTCTCGTTTCGCGTGTGCGGCGCGTTTTTTTTTTGGGGGGCGTCCCCGTGCCGCGGCAAGCCGAGTGGGTGGTGAGGGCCCGGTCATTTGGTGGGACGGGCGTTGCATCACGTTCGCGGGTCGCGGCGAGCGCGACCCCTACGCGGAGGTGTAGGGCCGGCGCTCGTCGCCGTGCCGCCGGCTGACGGTCCAGCCGAACACTCCCTGCGGGCCCGTTCTGCTGCGGCATGCCGGCGAGCGGCAGCCCTACATTGTGTGGGGTTGCGACCGGGGCGCGCTCAGCCTGCGCTTACGCCGTGGCGGCGGAGGGCCTGGGCGTAGAGGTCGGAACGGAACATCTCTCGGGCCAGATGGGGTGAGGGTTTGTCGTCGCCGGGGATAAGGCCGTTGGCGCGGAAGCCGTCGATGAGCCACTGCGCGTTGGCACGGCCGGGCGGGTTGATCTCCTCGCCGGCGAAGCGAACGAATCCGGGCGTGCGGGAACGCCGGCCCTGGCCGAGGTCGAAGGGGTCGGTAAGGCCGGCGGCGACAACTCTGGCGGGTTGGTTGAGGTATTCGCGGCGGGTCAGCAGTTTGACGAGTTCGCCGCGGAAGTTGAGGTCGTCGCACAGGTGGCAGGCCTCGGTGAGGGCGGCGACGAGCAGCAGATGTTCTTCATGACGGGCGCGCGCGAAGTCGGAGCGCACCATGAGCACCTTTTCGGGATGGTTGGGATGCAGTTCGTTGGAGGTGGCGGCGCACCAGCCCATGCCGTTCTGGATGGCAAGGGAGTTCCAGGGTTCGCCGACGCAGTAACCGTCGATCGTGCCGGCGGAGAGGTTGCGGAAGACCTGGGGCGGTGGCACGACGACCACCCGCACATCGCGACGCGGGTTGATGCCGCCCTGGCGCAGCCATTCGCTGAGGTGCAGAAAGTGGGTGGAATGCGCGGCGGCGATGCCGAAGACGAGTTGGCGGTCGTGGCGGGTGGCGATGATGTCGTCGCGCAGGGTGGCGACGTCGCGCACGCCGCGATCCCAGAGTCGGTTGGAGAGGGTGATGGCGTTGCCGCCGGTGCTCAGCACACAGGCCGTAAGGCATTCGGCGGGCGGGCAGTCGAGCCCGAGCCGGGTGCTGATGAGCAGCGAACTGATGGCGTGCGCGGCGTCGAGTTCGCCGAAGGCGATCTTGTCTCGGATGGTGGCCCAGCCGAGCTCGCGGCGCAGGGCGACGCTGAGGCCGTATTTGGCGAAGATGCCGAATTCCTGGGCGACGATGACGGGTGCGGCATCGGTGAGCGCGATGAAGCCGATGCGCAGGCGCTGGCCGGACGCGGAGGCGTTGCGGGTAGCGGTGGAAGGAGGCTGGGTGACTGATTCTCGCGGCATGGAAACGCGGCTGCGTAAGCTTCCCGAATGCCAATTTGATGAAGATGGCGCATTAACTGCTATCGAT
>CBFGUO010000075.1:0-17755 GCA_965652375.1 uncultured Opitutus sp. | reverse complement strand
TTCCAGCGGGAGTGCAGGCTGGAGGGCGCCTTGGCGAAGTTGAGCACGCGCGAAACAATGGCTTCGAGCTGGTCGAGTTTCTCGGTGATGACGCGCACGTCGGTGCGGCGCGGGTCGCCTTCCGGATAGTCGAGGCGGAGGGTGCTGAAGAGGAGTTTGAGAACGGTGAGGGGGTTGCGGATCTCGTGGGCAATCTCGGCGGCGAGCAGGCCGAGGGTGGTGAGCTGCTCGTTCTTGCGCAGGGTGGCTTCGCTTTGGAAGACGCGGGCGTAGAGGCGGGAGTTCTGCAGGGCGACGGCGCCGAGGGAGGCGAGGGCGCGGATCAGGCGTTTTTCGTCGTTGTTGAAGCGGTGGACCGTGTCGGTGAAGATGACGAGCACGCCGATGGTTTCGTCCTCGATCTGCATGGGGGTGGCGAGCATTGAGCGCAGGCTCGGCTCGCGTGGCAGGTCGATGACGTCGACGAATTCGGGGGATTGGACGTTGGCAAACTCGACGACGCGCCGGGTATGAATTGCGGAGGCGACCAGGCAGGAATCGAGCGGGAGCAGCCCGGAGGGCAGTTGTTCGGGATCGGGACCGGCGTAGGCGACGAGACGGGCGCCGCCGTCGGTGGTCTCCTGTTCGTGCAGGAACAGGGCGCAGGCGCGGGCGGCGGTGATGCTGCGGGCGTCCTGGGCGAGGCTGTTGAACAGATCCTGCGGCTCGAGCTTGGTGACGAGGGATTGCCCGATGGAGATGAGGGACTGGAGCTGGCGTTCCTTGCCCTGTAGGTTCTGGAGTTCCCAATGCCGCTCCATGACCGTCGTCGCCTCGGCGGTGAGCACGAGCATGAGATCGAGATCGGTGTCGTCGAAGGCGCCGACGCGGTCGCCGTCGACATTGATGACGCCGATGACCTGGCCGTTGGAGCCGATCATGGGCGTGACCATTTCGGTGCGGACGTGATCGCGCACCCGGACGTAGCGCGAATCGGCCGCCACGTCGTGCACGAGTTGGGGGCGGCCGTGGAAGGCGACCCAGCCGGTGATGCCCTGGCCGAGGCGCAGGGAGAGGTTTTCATGGCTGGCACCGTCGCGCTCGTTGGAAATCTCGATCTCGAGTTTGCCGGTGTCGGGGTTGAGCAGGGAGATGTCGCCGGAGACGGCGCCGACGGCGTCGAGGACGGTCTTGAGGATGGAATGCAGGATGGCGCGCGGCTCATCCTTGCGACCGGCGAGCGAGCTGATGCGATAGAGGGCGGGAAGGGTGCGGGGATCGGCGGGCAGCTCCACGAGGGCGGGATTGTTTGGAGGCAGAGTGAAGGGGCGCCAGCTTTAGTTCATCGTCCACGGTATCAGGCCTGGGGAAAGCGGACGGGCCAGGTGCCGTCGGGAAAGGGGCGGCGGCCCCGGATGCTGCGCAGGTAGAAGTAGGTCTGCACGGTCTCGTCGGCGAAGGGGGCGAGCAGGCGGATGGTGTCGCGACGGTAGAGGTGTTCGTCGACTCCTTCCAGGGCGTCGAGCCGGCGGAGAGCGGGGGCGTCGACTTCCCACACTTCGCCGCTCACGCCGGTCCGATCGCTGGCATCGGCAACCATGCCGGGGTAGTCCGCCACGAGGTAGAGTCGATAGCCGGGCGGGGTGCGGGCGTCACCGACGTAGATCTGGCCAGCGAGGGCGTGATGGTTGCTGCCACCGCGTTTGAGGGTGCCGTAGACGAAGAGGAGGAGGCGGCCCGGGGAGGCGGCTACGCTCATGGGGCGATATCGATGACGAGCGCGGTGGTGTTGTCGCGACCGGAGGCGGCCACGGCTTCCTCGACCAGGCGGCGGCCGACGTCGGTGTCCTTTTGCTCGCGCAAGGCGTCCTGGATGCGCCGGTCCCAGAGACCGTCAACGAGACCATCGGAGCAGATCAGAAAACGGTCGCCGGGCTCGCAGCCGACGGCGCCGATCTGGGGTTCGAGAAACTGGAATCCGCTGCCGAGGGACTGCTGGAGCGAGTTTTTGGACGGATGATTGCGGGCCTCCCGTTCGTTGATCTTGCCCTGGCGGCGCAGCCAGCCCGGACGGGTGTGGTCGTGCGTGAGCTGCTTCATCTCGCCGGCGGCGGGCAGGTAGTAGATCCGGCTGTCACCGATGTGACCAAAGTACAGCCAGCCGGGCGTGAACCAAGCGAGGCTGAGGGTGGCGCCCATGCCCTGGCATTCCTCGTAGCTGCTGCCCAGGTAGGTGAGGGCGCGATGGATGCGGTGAAACAGTTCCTCCAGGACGTCGCCGAAACCGGAAGCCATGCCGGACGCACCCTGGCGGAAGCTGCGGGGCAGCAACTGGGTCGTCTTTTCGATGGTGATCCGGGAGGCGAACTCGCCCGCGGCCTTGCCGCCCATGCCGTCACTGACGGCGAAGACGAAATCCGAATCGTCGAGCGAGGCGCTGCCGGTTTTGCCGAGGTAGTTGAGATCGTGGCCGTTGAAGCGCAGACCGAGGAACGTGTCTTCGTTGTTCTTGCGGAAGCGGCCGACATCGGAGTGGCCGGACCAGTGGAGGGTCAGGGGAGGGGAGCCGTCGGGCGCGGAGTCAGGCATGGGCGGCGGGCGGTTCTTCGGGATCGGGATCCGGTTTGAGCGAGACGGACGGATCGTCGAGCAGGGTGGCGAACTCGAAATCGATGAGGCAGAAGCGGCCGTCGCTGGCCCGATAGGTGACATTGCGGGCAAAAGGGTCCTCGTGGCGCACCCCGAAGGCCTCGAGTTCGCCGAACAGCTCCTTCAGCTTGGCCGAGCTGAGATGCTGGACACGCGTGCCGCAATTGGTGGTCACGATGTTAAGACCCTCGCGATCCGCTTCGAGGAGTTTGGGCACAAATGGACAGCCGCGCTGCTCAAGATGGCGCAGGACCGCGACTTCTGTATCAAATCGCTCAAGGGCGCGGGCGCCGCGGTAGTGTTTGTGCACTCGGCCATCGAAGCCGATGTGCACCGTCGCCCGGCGGGTGTCTTTGATCTCAGGCATGATTAAAATTCATGGATTCGAGGGACTTAGCCCGCAGCATTCAGCGCGCGGCGCGGGCGGCAAGGGTGAAGGATGTCGGCCAAAAGAAGAACTATGCATGAATTTTGTTTCTTACTGGCATATTAGGTGCTCAAACTGGCGCTGCGTCTGGTCAGTTTTCTGTCCCGGCGCGGGAACCGAGACGGTTACTCATCCCTGCAAAAAACCCAGCAACCCATTCGTTACTCACCCTTAGTCATATGGCCAAACTGAAACTGGAATACATCTGGCTCGACGGCTACACGCCGGTCGCCAACCTCCGCGGCAAAACGAAGATCGTCGAAGGCGATCCCGAGAAGTTCACGCTCGAAGACTGCCCGATGTGGGGCTTCGACGGAAGCTCGACCAAGCAGGCGGAAGGCAAGAGCTCGGACTGCTTGCTCAAGCCGGTCGCGCTCTATCCCGACAGCAGCCGCGAGAACGGCTTCATCGTGATGACGGAGGTCTTGCTGCCCGACGGTTCCCCGCATCCTTCCAACACCCGCGCCACCATCGACGACGATGAGGGCACGTGGTTCGGCTTCGAACAGGAATACTTCTTCTACCAGGACGGTCGCCCCCTCGGCTTCCCCGACGGCGGTTATCCGGCGCCCCAGGGTCCCTACTACACCGGCGTCGGCTACAAGAACGTCGGTGACGTCGCCCGCACGATCGTCGAAGAGCACCTCGACGCCTGCCTCGACGCTGGCATCAACCACGAGGGGATCAACGCCGAGGTCGCCAAGGGCCAATGGGAGTTCCAGATCTTCGGCAAGGGCTCGAAGAAGGCCGCCGACGAGATCTGGGTCGCCCGTTACCTGCTCCTGCGCATCGCCGAGAAGTACTGCATCGACGTCGAATGGCACTGCAAGCCGCTGCGTGGCGCCTACGACGATCCGCTCGACTGGAACGGCTCGGGCATGCACTGCAACTTCTCCACGAAGTATATGCGCGAAGTCGGCGGTAAGGACTACTTCGAGAAGCTGATGGCCGCTTTCGCCAAGTATCGCGAGGAGCACGTCGCCGTGTATGGTCCGGACAACCACCTCCGCCTGACCGGTCTCCACGAGACCGCCTCGATCGACCAGTTTTCCTGGGGCGTGGCCGACCGCGGTGCTTCCATCCGCGTGCCGCACAGCTTCGTGAAGAACAACTACCGCGGCTACCTCGAGGACCGTCGTCCGAACTCCTCCGGCGACCCCTACGCGATCGCCGGTCGTATTCTCCAGACGATCGCCACGGTGCCGACGGCCTGAGGCGGTCGCTTCCTCCGGGCCTTCGATCCGGAATCCTTCCCGACCACCCCGCCGCGAGCGGGGTGGTTTTTTTTGGAATGGCGCCGGTCGCGGGATCGGCCTTGCTGAACGGCTGCATGGCATCGTCCTCGTGCGACAGAGCAAGTGCTGCGGCCGCCTGGCTGGATCGGGCGATCGTGATGCTGTTCGTCGGCACGCTGGCCTGGGTGGCGTGGCACCTGGGCGGCGTGATGGGCGAGTCGATGGCGCGGGGGTTCTTGGCGGCGATGGCGGTGGTGCCCTTGGTGTGGCTGCGCTGGCTCGCGGTGAAACCGACGGGACTGCCGCGGGGATGGTGGTGGCCGCTGCCGATGCTGGTCTATGCCGCTTGGCATGCGAGGTCCCTTTCGGCCACGCCGGGGCGGGCGACGATGGAAGCGTTGTTCGGTGTCTGGGGCGTGGCGGGCTTTTGGGTCGCGCTGCACGTGGTGCGGATCAAGGAAGCGCGGCGGTGGGTGCTGATCGGGGTGAGCCTGCTCACGCTCGTGATGGCGGCGGCGGCGTTTTACCAGCGGGTCGTCGACAACCTGTGGCTGCCGATGGGGCGCACGCAGGTGGAGCACTACCTCACGCGCTCGAGCGGAACGTTTGGCAATCCCAACAATCTCGCTGCCTGGATGTTGCTCGTCATCCCGCCCGCCTGGTGGCTCACCTGGCGGCAGATGCGGCGGCGACCGGGGGTAGCGTTGGCCGCCGGGGTACTGGCGGCGGGCGCGACGGCGGGCCTGGCGCTGACGCTGTCGCGGGGAGCCTTGCTGGCCTTGGTGATGGCGCTGGTCGGCTGGGCGTGGTTTGGACTGGCTGGAGGGAGGAGAATGCGGCTGCTGGTGGCCGGCGGCGTGCTGGCGGTCTGCGGGACGGGGTTGATCGTGGCGACGGTGAAAGTGCCGAACGTGCGGGATCGCCTGGAAACGCTGATCAAGTTCCGGGGCGAGTTGACCCGGCCCCAGATGTGGCGCTCGGCCTGGGGGCTGTGGCTCGAGTCGCCCTGGATCGGCAGCGGCGGTGGGAGTTTCGAAGGCTTGGTGGATAAGCACCGACCGATCGGTTTCCGGGACGGACCAAAGTGGGCCCACAATGACTATCTCAACACCTTGAGTGACTACGGCGTGGTGGGATTTGTGCTTTCCTGGGGAGTGGCGGCCGGGGGCCTGGCCACGGTGGCGGCGGCCCACGGTCGGCGGCGGCGCGCGCACTCGGCGACGGGACGGACCCGCGATTTTGATGACGGATGGAAGATGGCGGTCGGCGTGGGCATAGGTGCATTTTTGCTCGCGACGGCAGTGGACTTTCACCTGCACATCCCGGCCCTCGCCTGGTTCGCCGCGCTGGCGGTCGCGGAGTGGAGTGAGGGGCGTCGGCGGGGGATGCCGGCGCCGACGGGAGCCGGACCTGGGTGGGGCGCCGGCATCGCGGCGGTCGGCACCGTGACGTCGGTCGTGGTCGCGCTGGGCATGTTTGCCTGGCCCAGATATGGGGCGGACGAACTGCGTTTCCGCGGTCGCGAGCTCACGGATCGCCTGGCGGAGCACGGACCGGCAGCACCCACGGTGGGAGACGTGGAACCGATTCTAATCCTGTTTCGTGACGCGACGCGCCTGGCCCCGGAGCACGAAACGGGCTGGGCCGAGCTGTCGATGACGCTCGCGCTGCAGGCTCACTACACGCGGGATCGCAGCGAAGAAATCGGTCGGGAGGCCGAGCAGGCGGCCCGCCGGGCCTTGGCGCTCAGCGACCAGGAGGCGATGAATTGGGTGCGATTGGGGGTCGCGCTCGATCTGCAGGGCAGGTGGGGGGAGGCGGGCCTGGCGTTTGGCCGAGCTACAAAACTTGCCCCGACGAATGCGCGAGTTTGGTATTACCAGGCATTCCACTTCAGCCAAAAAGCTCCGACCCACGCGCTCGCCCGATCTGCTTTAGCCACTTGTTTGCGTCTTGACGGTCGAATTCGTCAGGCAAAAGCTCTACAAGCTGCCTTGGAGCGGTCACGTTAAGCCGCGTCGTCCCCTTCATCCGATGTCAAAGCTACTTCTCTCCCGCTTCCTCCTCGCGTCCGTGGCTCTGTTGCTCGCCTCGTCCGCGTTCGCCCAAAGCCGGCGCGGTTATGTGCGCCTCACCCGCATCGGGCCGACGGTGGAGGTGCAGGACAACAAGGGCGAAAAGGAAAAGATGACGGTCCTGGAGGAGACGCGTATCCTGGAGCAGAATACGGTCATCACCGTCGGGGCCGGTTCGCGGGTGATCCTGGTGTTCTCGAACGGTGCGACGCTGAACGTGAAGGAAAACTCGACGCTGAACATCGAAACCTTCCGGCAGGATCCGTTCGCCGGGCAGTATGATTTGAACACGGCCACGGACGAACCCGAAGCCCGATCGACGACGAAGATCTTTCTGAAGGAGGGCGAGTTGATCGGCAACGTGAAGTCACTGCGGCCGGAATCCACCTTTACCGTCGCGACCCCGGCGGGGGCCGCCGGCATCCGCGGCACGACCTTTCGGGTCGTGTTCCGACCGTCCGGCACGGGACAGGCCTTCTTTTCGGTGACGACGTTGGAAGGTGATGTGGGTGTGACCACGACCGAAGGCACGGTCGATGCGCCCATCAGTGTGGTCGATGATCAGGAGGTCGTGATCGTCGTCGAAGTCGATGACGAGACCGGGGCGGTGACCGTCGTCACGCCGATCGAGGAGATCGCACCCGCCACTGCCGATCCGGCGGTGCTGGCCGATATGACTCAAGCGGTGCAGGAATCGGTGGAGGCGGTGGTCAATGTCGTGATGTCGGCCGAGACCGATCAGGACGAAACACCGGTCACCGATGAAGGCGACGAAGGCGAAGGGAATGACGAAGGTGCCGCCGAGGAGGAATCGGACGAGGAATCCGAGGAGAACTCGGAGGAAACCGAGCAGTCGGAAGAAGCGGAGCAGACCGACGAGGGCGAGTCCGCGGACGAAAATACCACGCCCGACTCCAACGACTCGAGCGATGACGGCGCGAACGACAGCACGACAGGTGAGTCTGATTCAAACGACGGTTCGGGATCCACGGATAACAATTTGCCGCCCACGACACCGCCGGTCGATAATACCGACAATCCGAGTTCCACTCAGGGTAGCGGCGGCGGCGGAGGTTGATCCTTCGATCTCCCACAATTCTTCGCAGAGCCCCGGTTTCCGCCGGGGCTTTTATATTGCCCGGTCCTCGCTTCGCGGGAAGTGCCGCTCGATTTTCTCGACGCTAGTCGCACGGCCCCACTAGTTTCCGCCAATGACTGCCGCGCGCAGCAAGACCCTGTGGGTTATCCTCGCTCTGCTTCCGGTTCCGGCCCTGTGGTGCGTGCTCTTCGAGATCGGGACGCTCGACCGCGCGCGGGATTGGACGATGGATTTGCGCTACCAGCTGCGGGGGCCGATCGCGTCGGAAGCCAAGATCGTTTACGTCGACATCGACTCACTGGCGACGACCACGATCGGCAACTTTCCCTGGAGCCGGCACTACCTGGCCAAGGTGTCGCAGGCGCTGATCGAGGAGGCCGGAGTGAAGGCGGTCGGAGTCGACCTGGTGCTCTCCGATGCGGGCATCGCCGAATCGGCCGACGTGCAGAAGATCGTTGCCGGCAACCGCGAGTTCATCCGCTACCTCCTGAACGATCCGCCCGTGGTGCTGGCGAGTTCGTACACGGCCACCGTGACGCAGGACGTGAACGGCGACCTGATGTTTCGGCAATTGCCGCTGCTGCGCGACGGGTTGCCGCCGGAGGACGAAATAGAAGGTCCGGAAGTGGCCGAGTTTCTCACCGGCACGCCCCATCCTTACACACCGGCCGGGGCGGGGTTGATTGATACCGTCGACCGCGGCGTGCGCCTGGTGCCGCTGTGGACCCCCTCCAATGTGCGGACCTACTACCATCTGGCGGTCGAGATGCTGCGCCGCTACTGGGACCTCGACTTTTTCGACGGCGTGCGGGTGGCGGGAGACGTCCTGGAGTTCGTCGCCGAAGACGGTTCCGTAGTCCGGCGCGTGCCGATGCGCGACGGCCAATTGCTCGAGGTGAACTGGTTCTCGCCCTGGGACTCGACGGAGCACAATCCGCGCATCAGTTTTGTCGATGTCTACCGTTATGCGATGCTGCTGGAGTCGGACAACGCAGAGGCGGTTGCGACGGCCCGGGAGTTCTTCCGGCAACCGGAGTTTCAGGACGCCCTGATCCTCATCGGCCCCGTTGATGCGCTGCTGCAGGATCTGGCGCCAACGCCCTTCGATGAGACCGCCGTGCCCAAGGTGGGCGTGCACGGCAACGTCCTGAAGACGATCCTGTCGGAGAAATATATCCACCGGCTGGATACCTGGCTGATCTTCGCGATCGTCGGTCTGTTGTCGGTGTTGCTGACCGTGCTGGCGATTTGGAGCGGCCGTCGCAGCGGTCTGGCGCGGGCGGCGGCGGCATTGTTGATGGTGGGTTACGTCGGCCTGGCGATCTTCTGTTTCAACCGTTTCCACCTGGTCCTGCCGATCGTGACGCCGGTCGGTTCCGCGCTGTCGATGACCTTTCTGGCGATCGGCTGGCAGGTCGTGCAGGAGCAGAAGGCCAAGGGCCGTATCAAGGGCATGTTCGGCACCTACCTGGCGCCGACCGTGGTGGAGTCGATGATCAACTCCGGCAAGGATCCGGAGCTCGGGGGTCACGATGCGGAGATCACGCCCTATTTCTCCGACATCCAGAACTTCTCATCCTTCTCGGAGGTGCTGTCGTCATCGAAACTGGGCGAGCTGCTCAACGAGTATCTCACGGCCTGCACCGACATCATCCAGGCCGAGGGCGGCACGCTCGACAAATACATCGGCGACGCGGTGGTCGCCATGTTTGGTGCCCCGGTTGATCTGCCGAACCACGCCTACAAAGCCTGCCTCACGACGCAGCTCGTGCATGCCCGGCTGGACGCGTTGCGGGCGAAGTGGGCGGAAGAAGGCAGCAAGTGGCCCGAACTCGTGCATCGCATGCGCACCCGCATCGGCCTCAATACCGGGATGTGCATGATCGGCAACATGGGCAGCCGCACGCGATTCAACTACACCATGATGGGCGACAACGTGAACCTCGCCGCGCGCATGGAGAGCGGCGCCAAGGCCTGGGGTGCATTTACGATGGTGACGGAGTCGACCCGCCTGGCCTGCGAGCAACATGGCGGAGATCGCATCGTTTTCCGAGCGCTGGGCCGCATCACGGTCCAGGGGCGCTCCCAGCCGGTGCCGATCCACGAGGTCGTGGGTCTGAAGGAGAACGTCACCGATAAAACCCGGGAATGCCTGGCGCTCTTCGAGCAGGCGATGGCCCGCTACTACGCACGCGACTGGGTGGGCGCGGCGGCGCTCTTCGCCCGAGCCGAGGCGCTCGAGCCGCTCGCTCCGGGTCGATCCCCGGGCGTGAAGGCCAATCCCTCGCTCATTTACCAGGGCATCGTCGCGGAAATGGAAGACCACCCGCCGCCCCCGGATTGGGATGGCGTGTATCACATGACCAGCAAATAGCGGCGTGAATGGAACGCAGGCCGACCTGATGGAATCGGAGATTCAGCGGGTGAACTCGATTCGCTCGAAGTAGAACCAGTCACAGTTCTGATTCCCGTGAGGGCCGGGGTTGGCCTCCACGAGAACCTTGGCCCCGGGCGGAAGATCCAAGGGGATCGTGATGCGCAGGGGGCCGCGGTCCGCGGGATTGGCCACCGGGTCGATCAACCGTTCATACAAGGTTTCCGGCGCATTGCCCGTGAGGTTTTTTACCACCAAACCAATCCCGTTGGTTGAATTATCCCCTTGCTGCCAGGCGCCGTCGAAGAAGCCGCAGACCAGTCGCAATTCCCGGGTGCCTTCCGGAACGGTGAACCAAAGTTGCGTGAGTGAATGCGCGTTGAGTACGCGGTGACTGCCGTGCGGGATCGTAGCCGGCCCGAACTGCATGTAAAACTGCGAGGGGGTGGGATGGATCGAACTGAACACCGAGCGTACGCGGCGCGGCATTTCCTCAATGTTCACGATGCGGTCGCCAAACCGTTCGCGCATGGAGGGACCCGCGGCGCTTTCTCCCGTGATCAGCCCCGGCTGGAGTTCCTCCAGCACGTCCCGATGCAGGTAGACCGCGGCATCCGCCACTTCAACCGGGTGGTCGGGATGGATCCCCAGTTCCGAGGCCGCCATTTGGAGCAGCGTTCGATTGTCCCGCTGATCGCCCATCAGCAGCAGGGCGGCGACCCGCTCGTCCTTCAGTCGGCTGAACGCAGTCCCGATCAATGGCCAATCCTGCTCAAGTTCACGACGGATCATCAGCGCGCGCCGCTGTGCATAGAAGGGAATCATCGAGTTCCAGTCATCGCCGGCGATCACGATCACTTCGTCCGGCTCGGTGAGGTCGTGCAGCGTTACGGCCAGCACCGGCCCGCTCGCGCCTTTGAAGGATTGGTCTGCGTAGTAGTTATCCCAATACGTTTTGAGCTGCAGGCCGAATGCCAGAAGCGTGGCGGCGGCCGCTGCGACAACGCCATGTCGCCTTTCCGCAAGACCGGCCACGCCGGCCGCGATCAACAGCATCAACAGAATGGCGTTGGCCACGAAATAGTAGTCATGCCAGGCGTAAAGCAGGGGAAAAATCAGTGGCGCGGCGGTGAAAGCCGCCAGCGTTGCCCCGATGACCCACCGATGGCGGCCCGCCACCATCAAACCCGCGCTGAGGGCGATTCCCAGCAGCCACGGATTCACCACGGCGGTCCGTAGGATGCGAAGGATCTCCTCCCAGGTGGCCCACTGGAAGCGGACTTGGAAGGCGCCGTAGCCAAAATTGAATTGGGTCATGGCGTTCGACATCAGCGAAGCGCCCTGCACCTGCTCCGCTTTCACGCTGTCCGCGAACCGGGTCCATAGCCAAGTGGCTAGAAAGGGCACCAGCACGGTGCCGAGGCCCCAGGCCAAGACTTCGCGGGCCCTGGAAAAGTCGCGACGTTTCCAGGGCCAAAGGGTCCGGAAGAGCAGGAGCGCGGCGAATGCGGCGCAAGGGAGCAGATAGACGATCAACGTCGTAACCTTGACGGCTCCCGCCGCCGCACCGGCGAGGCTCGCCAGGACGCACCAGGACCAACTGCGCCGGAGCATTGTTTCCACAAATGCGGCCGTGAACCAAAGTGAAAACATCAGTGCCATGGTCTCGATCAGAAACGCCCGTCCATAGAAGATGTGAAGGGGGCAGCTCAGCACGATCGCCAGGCTCAGCCAGCGTGCGGCCCGGCTCCACTGCAGGCGTCGCAGGAGCAACCAAACGGCGGGCAGGCTGAGATACAGGCACAGCAGCGAAATGGTCCGCGCCGCCTGAATCAACGGCAGCCCCGTGGCATTGCTCAAGACCACGACACTCCATTGATAGAGGGGAAACTCCATCGGGATCGACCACGGCTTGCCGAGCACCGGGGTGGGATAGGCTGGCGAGAAGTTGTTCTCCACTTGGATGAAATGCGCAGAAATGGCGGTCTGAGCCTGACGGAATTCCACCCCGGGAAGATTGTTGTTGTTCCAGCCGACGGCCGAGAGCGCGCAATGGACCGTCAGGGCGATCAGAAATACCGCGGGGGGCAGCCAATGCGGCCCGGCGGGATGAGGATTCGGAGCGGCGGAGGAAGGGGGGGAGGGCATTGGCTGGGAAGGGTTTAGTTGAACTGGATGCGCCGGAGGTAAAACCAGTCAAAACTCCGCGACCCTGCCGGGCCGGGATCGCTGATCACGAGTACCCGTTCGCCTGATCGCAAATCGAGCGGAAGATTGAGTACCTGGAGTCCGCGATCGACGCTTTCGTGGCGGGGATCGAGGTGACGCCGAAAGAGGCTGCGCTCGGACCCGTCGGTGGACAGGGCGATGACCAGCAGGCTGACGCCGTCGGTGTCCATTCCGTCCCGCTGCCAGACGCTGTCGAACATGCCATACTCGACGACAAGTTCTGTGGCGGAGGAGGGGGGATCGAACCAGAGGCGCGTGGTGGCGTGGGCGTTGATGAGCAGGCCCTGGCCGGTATTGAGAACGGCCGGACCAAATTCGAAATGAAACTGGGCGGGGACCGGCGACATGTTGGCAAAGAGGCGCTGCTGGCGTTTGCTGAGGGAGCTGGTCGTGACCACCGTGTCGCGCATCGTTGCGGAGAAAACCTGCACCGGGTCCGCGCCGCCCTGGGCCGCGCCGGCGGCGGGCGGCAGGAGTTCTGACATCACCCGGCGGGTGACATAGACATCGGCGTGAGCCATCCGCAGCAAGGGTTCGCGAATCAAGTCGAACCTGGCGGCAGCATGATTGAGGAAGGTCTGATTGCCGCGCTCGTCGCGCACGAGAACGAGTGCGGCGACTTCATCGGGTGCCAGAGCGTCGAAGGCCGACCGGACCACGGCAGGGTCGTTGACGGTGCCGAAGGGGAACATGAGTGCCCGACGTTGTGCGAAGTAGGGAATGGTCGCGTTCCATTCATCGCCGGCGATGATTAATACCTCGTCGTCTTCGGTGAGGCGAAAAAGCTCGTTCGTCAGGTCGTCGCCCGCGCTACCGACGATCATATCTGCGCGGTAGTGGGTATAAAAGCCATGTACCTGGAAGCCGGCCAGCAGGGCGAGCAACACGACGGCGCCAAGTCGGCCCCACCCCCGACGTTCGGCCAGACCCACGAGAGTGAGGCCCCAGCCCAGGCCCGCCGTGCCTGCGATCGCGACAAAATAGTAGTCGTGGATCGAATACAGGAGAGGAAAGACAAGCTGGGCCCCGAGGAAGGTGGCCAGGCAGAGGAATGCGGGACCTCGTAGGGGACGGGTGATGACGGCGACGAGCAGCGCCAGGACGGCAATGAGGGGAACCGGTGCAAGCGCGGTTTCCCACTGGGGTAGGAGCTGCGCCCAACGTTCCCCGGATAGGCGGTCGGCGAGCAGGGACTGGCCGAAATTGAAACCCACGAGATGGTCGGACCGAAGCGCCTGGCCAATCGGATTGAGCGCCTTGGTGGTGTCGGCAAAACGAGTCCACGCCCAGGTGGCCAGAAAGACGGGGAGCGCGGCGGCGGCGCCCCAAACAAGAAGCAGGCGGACCTCGCGGTGCTGGCCGTTTCGCCAAGCCCGGAGGAATGCTCGCAGTCCAATGGCGGTGCAGGGCAGGCAGGCCACCAACAGCGTGGTGGCCTTTGTCATTCCGGCCAACCCGCCCAGTGCGGCCGTGGCTGCCAGCCATGCGAGCGAGCGTTGGCGCAGCATCTGGATGAAGCTCACCACAAACCAGACGGCCAGAGCCAAGGCCATCGTTTCGATCAGGAAGGCCCGGCCGTACAGGATGGTGACCGGGCTCAGTACGATGGGAACAAGGCACCACCAGCGGCGCCCGGGCGGCACCCCGGCGAGCAGGGCGAGCCACCAGAAGGCGGGAAGGGTGGCGTAGAAGCAGGCCAAGGAAACGGTGCGCGCACTCTCCACGAGAGTCAGTCCGGTGTGCTGGGTAAGTGCGGCGACCGTCCACTGGTAGAGGGGAAACTCCATCGGAATCGACCACGGGCGACCCAGGATGGGAGTGGGATAGGCGAGCGAATAGTTGTTCTCCGCGGCAATGAATCGCGCGGAATGGCCGGTCTGGGTCTGGCGAAAGGTGTGGCCGGGCAGGGCATTGGAACTCCACTCCAGCGTGACCGAATGAAACTGCCAGCAGAGCGCCGCGAGAAAACAGACCAGCGCCAGAAGATGTTCGGTCCGGCTGGGCGCTCGGGCGGCGGAAGCGACGGTGGGGGCGGAGGATTGATTCAAGGCTTCCTGTCGCTAGGACTACACCCGCGCGGGCTCAAGGGTTTTGGCGACGGGAAAAGGTGCCGAATGGAATCGTCAACGCCGTTTCGGCGACCGAAGGTGAAGCCATGGTGAATTGGCGCATCTGGTATCTGGTGGGGACGTTTCTGACTCCCTTGCCGGGCTGGGCCGAGTCGTCGGTCTGGGTGGCCGAGTGGAAAGGCGAGACGGTTTATCTCGGTGGTACCTGCCACATGTTGCGGGCGAGCGATTTCCCCCTGCCGGCGGAGTTCGACGCCGCCTATGCCGCGGTGGATGTGTTGTATTTCGAAACCGACATAGCCCGGCTCCAATCCCCCGAGGTGCAGGGCGTGCTGCTGGGCTTGGGCATGTTGATCGACGGATCGACCCTGCAGGATCATCTCGATACGGACACCTGGCGCGCGTTGGTGGATCATTGCCGCCGTCTTGATCTGCCGCTGGCGGTGGTGGAGCGCATGCGGCCATGGATGGCGACCGTGACGTTGGCGGTGCTGGAGTGGCAGCGGAACGGCGCCGTGCAGGATGGCGTCGATCTCCATTATCACCGGCTCGCTGGCCGGGAG
Organism: uncultured Opitutus sp.; assembly: GCA_965652375.1. GTDB lineage: Bacteria > Verrucomicrobiota > Verrucomicrobiia > Opitutales > Opitutaceae > Actomonas. The sequence continues at coordinate 3,056 of CBFGUO010000075.1, read as the reverse complement.
GGTAAGGCGTCGCACGGGTTGGAGGACGTCGATCGGCACCTGGGATATTTGACGAGTCTGGGCCAGGGACGGGAGGACGAGATGGTGCGGGCCACCCTCGCCGACCTGGAGGAGGCGCCAGCGAAAGTGGATGAATTGGTGGCCGCATGGCGGCGCGGTGATCTGGCGTTTTTTGATCGGGAGATGACCGACTCCATGCGCCGCGATTTTCCCGAAGTCTATGAAGTCCTGGTGACCGGTCGCAATCGCGCCTGGGTGCCGCGGATCCTGGAGTTGTTCGATTCGTCCGAGCGGGAGTGGGTGCTGGTCGGCGTCGGACATTTTGGCGGTGAGGCAGGCCTGCTTGCCCTGCTCCGGGCGGAGGGCGTCAGCGTGGAGCCGCTGGCGATCGAACAGCCGGCGCCCGCCGGAAACTGAAGCCCCTGGCCGGTTTTGGTGAACCGGGCCCGCCGCATTTGCGACCTTTGAGGCGTAGAAGCAATGGAACGAGACGCCCGACACATCCTCAGCGAGTTGCTGGTGCTCCGCGCCCAGGGGGGCGACGAGCAGGCGTTTGCCGAGCTGTTCTCGCTCTGGCGCCAGGATGTCGTGCGGCTGGCGGCCACTCGGCTCGGTAGCCCGGAGGCCGCCGAGGAGGTGGCGCAAAACGCCTGGATCGCGATCGCGCGCGGGCTGGGCGGCCTGGATGACCCCGCGTGTTTCCTGCGCTGGGCGTTTCGCATCGTGGAGAGACGGGCGGCGGATTACATTCGCCGCCGCCAAAAAGAACGGCGCGAGGCAACGGCCCTCGAGGACTACGCAGCGGACCAACAGGCAATCGAGACGACCGGAGCCGCGGCCAACGCCGGCGAGTCGGCGCGTCTGCACGAATGTATCGCCCGCATGGATGCGCCCACCCGCGAACTGCTGCATCTGTTCTACACCACCGGACTTTCCGTCGGCGAAATCGCCGACCTTTGGGCAATGCCGCCCGGGACAATCAAGTCCCGGCTGTATCACGCCCGCGAGGAACTCAAACGCCAAATCGAAAGGACCATGCCATGAATGACAGCATTGACGAAAAGATCCGCGCCGCGCTGCGGGGATCGCAGGATGGCGACGCGCTCGCCCAGGAACCCAACCTTGCCGAGGAACTCATCACCGCTTTCCGCGGCCGTAACCGCTTCACGAATACGATGGCCTTCGTCTTCAGCATCGTATCGCTGGCGGCCTTCATCTGGTCCGCCGTCCGCTTCTACGAGGCGGCGGAGGTGCGCGAGCAGCTATTGTGGGGTGGAGTGGCGCTGTTCACCATCATCTTCATTTCCTTCATGAAGGTCTGGTTCTGGATGGAGATGCACAGCAACCGGGTCCTGCGCGAAGTGAAGCGCGTGGAACTGCTGCTGCTGCGGACGCTGCAGAACCGGGGTGAGCGCGAATGAGCGGTCGGGACCGAATGCAAGAACGCCCGCGCCGGTGAGGGCGCGGGCGTCCTGGAAAAACAGATACGCGGGCGGAGCAGCGGTCCTACTTGAGAATCATCTCCTTCACGGTCTTGCCGGCCGGGATCATGGGCATGACGTGTTCGGTGTAGGGGACGATGACGTCGAGCACGTAGGGACCGTCGTGATCGAGCATCTCGCGGATGGCCGCGCGCAGCTCGCTCTTCTTGATCACGCGGCGACCGGCGATCCCGTAACCTTCGGCGATCTTCACGAAATCGGGGTAGAGTGCGTCGGGGTTGTCGGGGCTGCCGATGTTGCTCTGGTCGCCGAGCACCGTGTTGCCGCGGATGCTGCCGTAGAACCGATCCTCCCATTGCACGACCATGCCGAGGTGCTGGTTGTTGAGGATAAGTGCCTTGGCGGCGATTTTCTCGATCTTGGCGGTGGCGAGTTCCTGGATGTTCATCGCGAAGGAACCGTCGCCGTCGATGTCGATGACCTCCCGGTCGGGAGCCGCCACCTTGGCGCCGAGGGCGGCGGGGTAGCCGAAGCCCATCGCACCGAGACCGAGGGAGCTGATGTAGCGGCGGGGTTCGTTGAACCGATAAAACTGGGCCGCCCACATCTGGTGCTGGCCGACGCCGGTGGTGATGATGGCCTCGCCCTTGGTCTCCTCGTAGAGCACCTTGATGGCTTCCTGCGAGGTGATGTGCGGGCTCTCCTCGTAGGCGAAGGGATGATCACGTTTCCAGGCGTTGAGCTGCGCGTGCCATTCCGCGGTGTCGGGCGGAGTGAATTTGTGGGCGGCGATCAACTCGTTGAGACGCCCCAGCGCCTGCTTGATGTCGGCCTGGATCGGCAGGTGGACGCGCTTGTTCTTGTTGTGCTCGGAGGCGTCGATGTCGATGTGGACGATCTTCGCCTGGGGTGCGAACTTGTTGACGTCGCCGGTGATGCGATCGTCGAAGCGCGCGCCAAAGGTGAGCAGCAGGTCGGCTTCGTCGACCGCCCAGTTGCCGTAGGCGGCCCCGTGCATGCCAAACCACTGCAGCGACAGTTCGTGGGTCTCCGGGAAGGCACCGACGCCCATCAGGGTCGTGGCCACGGCAATGTTGGTGGCTTCGGCAAAGGCTTTCAGCTCAGCACAGGCTTCGGCGGAAATGATGCCGCCGCCGCAGTAGAGGATGGGGCGTTTGGCCGCGGCGATGAGGTTCAGCACCTCCTTCAACTGTTCATCGGTGGCGGCGTGTTTTTTGCCCACGTAGGGATTGGCAAATTCGACCGAAGCCGGGAAGACCGGTGTGAGGCGCTTCTGCTGGACGTCCTTCGGGATGTCGATGACGACCGGACCGGGCCGGCCGCTGCGCGCGAGGTGAAAGGCTTCCTTGAACACGCGGGGCAGCTCCGCGGCGTCCATCACGAGGTAGGAGTGCTTCACGATCGGCAGCGTCATGCCGTAGAAATCGGTCTCCTGGAAGGCACTCTTGCCGATGAACTTGGAATAAACCTGCCCCGTGATTGCCACCATGGGGATCGAGTCCATGTAGGCATCGGCGATGGCCGAAACGAGATTGGTGGCGCCGGGGCCGCTGGTGGCCATGCAGACGCCGACATCGCCCTTCACCCGGGCGT
>CBFGUO010000074.1:0-18310 GCA_965652375.1 uncultured Opitutus sp. | reverse complement strand
GCGAAGACCTTGATGGCGTCGGCGTCGGCGCGCTTCTTGGAGTCGAGGCGCATCTCGGTCTCCATGGCGGGGAAGAGCAGGCGCTTGGCGGCATCCTCGACGGCGAGGCGGACCTGTTGGGCGGAGGCGTTGGCGGCGTCGCCGGTGACGTAGAGGCGGGAGAGTTCGGCGAAGGCGAGGTCCTCGTCGGGCAGCTGCACGCGCATCATGAGGAAGCCCTCCTTCTCGCCGCGGCGCATGGCGAGCACGCGGTGGGACGGGGCTTTGGCGAGGGGCTCGGACCAGTCGAAGTAGTCCTTGAATTTCGCGCCCTCGGTTTCCTTGCCGTAGAGGACCTTGGAGGAAACGACGGCCTGCTCGGCGTAGAGGGTGCGGAGTTTGGCGCGTGCGTTGGCGTCGTCGGAGACGCGTTCGGCGAGGATGTCCCGGGCGCCGGCGAGGACGTCGGCGACGGATTCGAGGGTGTTAGTCTTGGTCTCGTGGGTGACGGAGGCGCCGACGAATGGCGCGGCGGCGGCGGTGGGATCGAAGGCCGGATCCTGAGCCCAGAGTTGGTCGGCGAGCGGCTCGAGTCCGAGTTCGCGCGCGATGGTGGCGCGGGTGCGTTTCTTGGGGCGGAAAGGCAGGTAAATGTCCTCGAGTTGGGCGAGGGTGGTGGCGGCGCCGAGGGCCTTGGTGAGTTCGTCGGTGAGCAGGCCGCGCTCCTTGAGGCCGGAGAGGATGGCGGCGCGGCGCTCGTCGATGGCGCGCAGGGATTCGAGGCGGTCGCGGATGGTGGTGATGACGACCTCGTCGAGCGAGCCGGTGACCTCCTTGCGGTAGCGGGCGATAAAGGGGACGGTCGCGCCCTCGGCGAGGAGTTGCGCGGTGGCCGCGATCTGGGCGACGGGCAGGTTCAGCTCATCGGCGAGCTGCAGCACGTGTTCGGCATTGGGGGTGGAGGCGGAGGAGGTGGCTGCGGCCGGAGGGGTCGACATGGAGAAGGGATGGGAAAAAACGTCCGAGAACATGGCCTCCCGACGGCGCGGCAAGGGCGAAATGGCGGCCGGGAGGCAAGGAGGTTTTTTAACCACGAATGGACACGAATAGCTCCACTACCGTTTCGCTTTTCAGTCTGTGGGTTTCGTTGCGTAGCCGGTAGGCGACTTGTGCCGCCGAAGCCTTGGCGAAGGAGTAAGCCTTTCGTGTCCATTCGTGGTTAAAACCTCCGCGGTGCGTCAGCCCCTCGGTTTTCCTTCGTTTCCTTCTGTAAAAATCACCAGTCGCGGACATCGTGCGACGCATGTTTCCTCAGCACGTAATCGCGCGTAAGCGGGACGGGAAGGTACTGGCTCCGCAGGAGATGGAGGCGTTTGTCCGCGGGGCGACGGACGGGTCGTGGGCCGACTACCAACTCACCGCGATGCTGATGGCGATCTACCTCAACGGCATGACCGCCGAGGAGACGGCGGCCTACACGCGGGCGATGATGAATTCCGGCGTCGTGGCCGACCTCTCGCACGTGCGCGGCGTCAAGGTCGACAAACACTCCACCGGCGGCGTGGGCGACAAGGTTTCGCTGCCGCTCGCGGCCATGGTCGTGGCCTGCGGCGTGCCCGTGCCGATGATCAGCGGACGCGGGCTCGGGCACACCGGCGGAACGCTGGACAAGTTGGAATCGATCCCGGGCTTCAACGTGAACCTTTCACTCGAGGCCTACCGGCAACAGGTGGCGGAAATCGGTTGCGCACTCATCGGCCAGACGGCGGACCTGGCGCCAGCCGACAAAAAACTCTACGCGCTGCGCGACGTGACGGGCACGGTCGAGTGCGTGCCGCTCATCTGCGGTTCGATCATGTGCAAGAAGCTGGCCGAGGGCATCGACGGCCTCGTGCTGGACGTGAAGTTTGGCCGCGGCGCCTTCATGAAGCGGATCGAAAAGGCGCGGGAACTGGCGGCGGCGATGGTCGAGATCGGTCGCGCCATGGGAAAGGATGTGCGTGCGCTGCTCACGGCGATGGACCAGCCGCTGGGCCGCGCGGTCGGCAACGCCGTCGAGGTGGCCGAGTCGATTGCCTGTCTGCAAGGCGAGGGTCCGGCCGACCTCATGGAGGTGACCTACGCGCTGGGCGTCGAGATGCTGCTCATCGGCCGGGCGGCGCGTGACGCCAACGAAGCGCAGGCGATGCTGGAAGGCGTGGTGGCGAGCGGGGCGGCGTTGAACGCGTTTCGGCGTATCATTGAAAAGCAGGGCGGAGACGCGCGGGTGTGCGACCATCCGGATGGCCTGCTGCCGCGCGCGGCGCAACGGGTGCCGCTGCAGGCGATGCAGGCCGGCGTGGTGCAGGACGTCGATGCGATGGCGGTGGCCCTGGCGGCGTTGCGGCTCGGCGCGGGACGCGCCCGGGCGGAGGATGCGGTCGATCCCGCGGTGGGCATCACCGAGCTGGTTAAGATCGGCGAGACCGTGGAGGCGGGTCAGCCGTTGTGTGTGATCCACGCCAACGACGACGACACCTGGGCCGAGGCCGAAGTGATGCTGCGCGACGCGATTCTGGTGGGAGAGGGCGCGGTGGAGGTGCCGCCATTGATCGCGGAGCGGATGGGGTAGAGGGATGCGGGATTTTTGATTTTGGATTTTCGATTTTCGAATGGGGCGTTGAAAGGCGCGGCGTAGGGTTGGCTTTTTAACCGCCTCAGGCGTGTAAGCCGACCCTTTCAGTGCTCAGGGGGGATCAACGGGGGACCGCACAGGTGCAGGCGCGATTCGCGGTCCCCGTTGCCCCCCCAACAAGAAGCCCGCTCCCGCGGTGAGCGTGTTTCGAACAACGCCTGGCCGCGGAAGCGGGGTAGTCTCCTGTCCTATTTGGTTTGGTGGGTGAAAGCGGGGACGAGCCCGCGAAGCGGGACCCGGAGTGGGTCGCCGCTGCGAACGTTCGGCCTTTTGAGCGCTCCGCTTGAGCCGCAAATTCGAAGTTACCCAAAAATAGGTAAGCTATCGTTCGGCCGGTGAGGAGAGACCCCTACGAAACATAAAAGGCCTTCATTAAAGGGAAGTTAAGGATCGACTTCGTTGGGTGGGAATAGCCGCAAAAAGGCGCAAAAAATCATGTCTTCTCCCCTGCCTTCGGTGCTTGGCCGGGGATTCGCTTCACTCGGGATCGCGGCCCACTCCTCTTCTCCACTCAGGGAGAGCCGATCGACTCACGTGGCTTGGCGCCTGTGTGTCGTCTGTCGGGGGCTTGAGGAGCGAACAGTTCGCCGCAACCCGCCCGCGCGTCTATGGACGCACGCAGCCGTTCGGCTGCAGTTGAGATTTTTGCGCCTCTTTGCGGCCACTCTTTTTACCGGCAATGCGGACCAAGCCGATTTCAGCGAAGCCGAACCAAAGGGCCTCGCTCGCCGGGCGTTCCTGCAGAACCAGGATCGGCGGGTGTCGGCGGGGAGGGGGAGGACGGAGCGGAAAAACCGGGCTTGATTTGAGCGGAGGCGTTGTTCAGCGTGCCCGACCCTTGCAAGAGGCACTGGAGACGGGCGCATAGTCTCAGTTGGTTAGAGCGCTTCCTTCACACGGAAGAGGTCACAGGTTCGAGTCCTGTTGCGCCCACCAGCCTTCGCCAAGGCTACGGCTGGCAGGGCCAGCCATTTGAATCAAATCGGTGCCCGCCGAAGCCCAACGGGCGAAGGAGGGCCTGGCGCGAGGCGGTCTACACCAGAAGGTGGGGGGTGGCCGTCTGGGTCCACACGGAACCCGCGCGGCGAACGAATGCTGACGAAGTGACGACATGACCCCGTCTGCCAGCCCCCTGACCCCTTGATTGCCCGACTGGTCGGACTTCTTCAGAGATCTTCAGGTTTGAGTCCGGTGTGGCGGGAAATGCGCGCCAGCATACGAGGACCAATTTCCTCGCGATCATGAAACGCAAAAATGTAGTCGGGATATCCGTCTCTGGTGAGGACTCGGTGGGAACCGGTCTGGCGCTTCTCCACCCAGCCAATTCGGAGCAGCGCTTTGAGGACTTCCCTCGACTTGCGCGCTCCCCAACCGCTCATGACGCTGACACGGTGAAGACGTGATCAACTTGGGGGACTTCTTCGCGGTGTTCCAGCCGATCAGCAATGGCCCGGAGCACGAGCACTTCGACACTGGAGACGGCCTCCTCACGGGTGACACCGTAGGCCATAGCGCCGGGGAACTCCGGCACCTCGGCGATCCAGCGACCGTCATCCTCCTGCTCAACTTCGACTTGCATGGTAGGAAGAATGATTCTCGAACCGGAATCCGCAAGCCGGAGATTTTCGGCGCACCAACGCAATAGCTGCGCCGCGACGGCCAGCGAACTTAATGTGGTGACGCATTTCGAGAAACTGATCATCAGGAACCGCTTTGACGCTGGTGCGAAATGGACGCCATGCCGGTGCCACTGATGAAGGATGACGCCGCGATTCGTCGGACGGGGGGCAGTCTGTCAGGAGTCGAACAGCGCCCCTTCGGATTGCCCTGCGATTACCGCCAAAACCCAAGCCCCAAGGCCTGACCCTTCTGGATCGCTGACCCTTCTGGATCGCCTCTGCGATTACCGCCAAAACCCAAGCCCCAAGGCCTGACCCTTCTGGATCGCCTTTTGGATCGCCTCCAAGGCCTGACCCTTTTGGATCGCCTGACCCTTTTGGATCGCCGAGTCCTGTTGCGCCCACCAGCCTTCGCCAAGGCTACGGCTGGCAGGGCCAGCCATACGAATCAAATCGGTGCCCGCCGAAGCCCAACGGGCGAAGGAGGGCCTGGCGCGACGGGGTCCACACCAGAAGGCGGGGGGACGGAGGTCCGGGTCCACGCGGAACCCGGACGGCGAACGAATGCTGACGAAGTGACCCGCGGATTCGGTGGGCTTGGCGCTGCGCGCACTGGGGGAACTGCTGGCCTGGCCCTGGCTTGGGGGGCGGGTGGGCGGCGCCGCTGCTTTGGTTGCCGGGCGCATGGCTCCTGGTCCGGGTTTGGCGGCGGTGGGAGGAGCGGGGATCGACCGGTGGCGGCCCATCTGGCGGAGATCGTCGACCGGCTGCGAGCGGTCGATCGGTGGCCGGCCGGACTCGATCCCGCCCGGGCGTCCTCCCCGCCCCGGGCGAGCCGGATCGCCGCAACGTTCATTGCCGGGGCCGGGTGGTTGATCGTGCTCGGCGGGCTGTTGTGGGCGGCGGCGGGGTGGCGACGCGGACGTCTTTCGGCGCCGGCCCCGAAATGAAGGCTGGCGCAGGGGCGCGGAATCCTTGATGGATTTTCCGTTAAATCACCCCATGTCCGAACCGTCCCCCTCCGCCCGCCACCCCTTGACCTGGGTGCCGTCGCTCTACCTCGCGATGGGTTTGCCTAATGTGACCGTCGGTGTCGTCGCCGCGATCATCTACAAGAATCTGGGGGTCTCCAACGAGGAGATCGCCCTCTACACCTCGCAGATGTATCTGCCGTGGGTCCTCAAACCGCTCTGGTCGCCGTTCCTCGAACCCTTCATGACCAAGCGCCGGTGGGTGATCACGATGGAGTTTGCCATGATGGCGGCCCTGGGCGCGGTGGCGTTCTGCCTGCCGCTGGACGGATTTTTCCGGGCTTCGCTGGCGTTCTTCTGGATCGTGGGCTTTGCGTCGGCGACGCAGGACATCGTGGCCGACGGCGTGTTCATGACCACGATGCCGGTCCGTGACCAGGCGCGCTACGCGGGCCTGCAGGGGATGTGTTGGAACATGGGGGCGGTGATCGCGTCGGGCCTGCTGGTGTCGCTCACCGGTTGGCTGCACAACGGGCTCGGGTACTCCTGGGTGAAGTGCTGGGTGCTGGTCATGGCGGGAACCGGATTGGTGATGGGCGGCTTCGGGCTCTGGCACCTGCGCGTGCTGCCGACCGGGCAGATTTCCCCGTTGCACGGGCAGGGCGCCCGCGCGGCCTGGCCGGCGTTGCAGGAATCGTGGGCGACGTTTTTCCGGAAGCCGGGCATCTGGATGATGCTCACGGTGGTATTCTTCTATCGCTTTGGTGAAGGGTTCATCGAGAAGTTCGGACCGCTGTTCCTGCTCGATGGCCGCGACGTGGGCGGGCTCGGTCTGAACAACGCGTCGCTGGGTCACATCAACGGCACGGTGGGCACGATCGCGTTCATCGTGGGTGCCTTCCTGGGCGGCTTCCTGGTCGCGCGCATGACGTTGAAGCGTTCGTTCTTCCTGCTCGCGCTGGTGCTCAACATCCCGCACGTGACCTATTACTTCCTGAGCCACGCGATGCCGGACAGCGTGATCGTGATCGGCGCAATCGTCGCCGCGGAGAAGTTCGGCTTCGGCATGGGTTCGGTGGGCCACATGCTCTACATGATGCAGCAGGTGGCGCCGGGGCCGTTCAAGATGACCCACTACGCCTTCGCGACCGGCGTCATGGCGATGACCAAGTGGGTGACCGGTTCGGTGAGTGGCTGGGTCTACGGTCTGTGCGACCAGAGCTACGCGACCTTCTTCGGCTTTGTATTGATCGCTTCGATACCGCCGATCGTGCTCGCGTGGTTTGCGCCCTTCCCGCACGAGGCCCGGCCGGACGAAGTCGATTGATCGAGCCGGAGTGTCCGCTCGCGTCAGGCGGGAACGGTTTCGTCGGCGAGGGGCGGCTCGACGATGGCAACAGGATCGGCGTCGACCGGGGCGGCCCGCAGTTCGAACCAGAAGGCGGCGCCTTGACCGGGTTGGCTTTCGACGCCGCAGCTGCCGTTGAGCTTGGTGATGATCTGGCGGACGATGGAGAGGCCGAGGCCGTGCCCGCGCCCGCGCTGCTGCGGAATTTTACCGAAGGGCGTGAAGGTGCCGGCGGCGGTCTGCGGGTCGAGCCCGGGTCCGTGGTCGCGCACGGTGAAGCGCACGCGGCCGGTGGCGGGGTTTTCGACGCCGCTGAGTTCGATGCGGGGCGGGGTACCGCCGTATTTGGCGGCGTTGGTGAGCAGGTTGGACCAGACGTGGATGAGCCAGGGCGCGTAGCCGAGGGCGGTGGGCCAGGTGTCGGGCTGGTGCACGCAGGCGTTGGCGGCGCGCAGTTGGTCTTCGGCCCGTTTGAGGGCTTCGGTCACGATGGCGCTCATGTCGAGGGATTCGTGGGTGATGCTGGACTTGCGCACCTTGGCGAGCAGCAGGAGTTCGCCGACAATGGTATTGAGGCGGTCGACGGCCTGCCGCGCCTGGCCGAGCTGCTCCTGCAGGCTAACGAGATCGTTCTGGGCGAGGCGGGTGGCGGCGAGATCGAGCCGGCCCATGGCGAGGGAAATCGGCGAGCGCAGGTCGTGCGCGACGGTGTGGGCAAAGGCGTTGAGCTCCTCGACGAGTTCCTTCTTCTCGAGGCGCGCGGCGACGGAGCGGAGCAGGTCTTCGGCGTTGACGGGTTTGGTGATGTAGTCGTCGGCCCCGTGGTTCATCGCCCGACGGGTGTCGGCGGGATCGGTGAGGGCACTGAGGACGATGACCGGGGTGTCGACGAATTCGGGCTCTTGCTTCAGGCGCTCGATGAACTCGTGGCCGGACATGCCCGGCATGCGCAGGTCGGTGATGATGAGATCGGGGGTGTGATCGCGGGCGAGGGCGAGACCACTTTGGCCGGAGGTGGCCGGGATGACGCGATAGCCGGCGTCGGTGAGGATGCTCTGTACCATCGAACGAAAGGCATCATGGTCCTCGACGATGAGAATGAGAGGGGACTCGTTCGAGTGCGGCATCGGGCGGTGGAAGCGGACGGAGCGGAGCGCGGGAAAGCGGCTTGAAAGAAGGAGGGCTTGGAGCGACCGGAACGACGGTAGCGACGTCCGTGCAGAGAATTGCGGCAAACAGATGGCAAAGACGTGGCCGGGAGTCGATGGATTTGTGTCGGTCGAGCCGGCGCATCTGTCGCGAACTTTCGGTAGGGGAAGGCGCAACAAAGCCCGGCTGAGCGAGGCTCAACCGGGCTTCGGAATGGGAAGGGAAGGCAGACGGCTCCGGTGAACCGGAGCGGGGGGCGAGATCAATTCGCCGCGTCGTCGGCGGCGTCCTCGATGGCGTCGCCGGCATCCTGAATGTCTTCGCCAGCGCCTTCCATGGTTTGGCAGCCGCTGAAGAGCAGCGCGGCGAAGGTGCAGGCAATCAGGGTGAGGAAGAAGGGGCGGTTGTGTTTCATCGTGGAGCTGACTGAGCAGTCACGATGCCGGGTTGTTCCGCCGCCGTGTTAACTTGTTGAATACAAGCCGATAGCTGACGAACGCCACCGCCTTGGTGGGCAGAATGCCGGCGGCTCCAAGCCGCGTTCTGCACGGCGATTGATGAAGAAGCGCTGCAATGTACGGGTCGGTGGCGCAGCTGGGTCGATCGGTGAGGTGCGACCCCGCAAAGCCGTGGCTTGCGGGCGCGCCGGGAGCCCGGCATGGGTGGAGTTCCGCTGGCCCGGGGCCGCGGATTTGATGATGCGTGTTACTTCCAAAGCGGTTTTGTGGTCGCTGGTCCTGGCCGGCGGACTGGGGTTGATGGTGGGGCAGCTCGGATTGCCGCGGCTGACGAAACCGTCGGCAGACGGTACCGGAGGCGCGCGGGAAAATGCGTTCGGCGGCGATCCCGCCTCGAGCCGCGAGCAGCTATCCGGCGGCGGTGAGGCGGCGACGGACGAAATCGTTGCGGGCGCGGCGGCCGTCGACGCGCCCGGCGCGAGGGTGGGGGTGGCGAATCAGCCCTGGCGGGTGACGACGGTTTCGGCGACGGCGCGGGCGCGACTCGAGCGGGTGCGCGCGGTCACCCACCACGTGGCTTACGCGCACCTCAATGCCACCTCGCTGATGGGTAAGGACTCGCCGCTGCAGCGACCCGGCGCGGGCGAACTTATCCTGGAGTTGCCCGAGGGCGGTCAGGTGGTGGGGCGCGTGGAGCGCACGACGATGCAGGGGCCCGACACGTTCACGAGCGAAGGCAGCATCGCGGGCGAGCCCGGGGCGCGCTGGCGATTGGCCGCGGTGCGGGGGCGGGTGTCGGCGTCGATCGACGGGCTGCCGGGCGGTGAGGTGAAGGTGCGCACGATCGATACCGCGGAGGGCCCGGTGGCGCAGGTGTATCGGGTCGACCCGACCTTGGCGGGCGACTGCATCGCGCTGCCCACGGTCGGTCGGATCCCGGCGGCGCTGGCGCAGTCGGCGGCGGGCGGATTCGAGCGCACGGCGACCGCGACGGTGTCGGCGGTCAATCCCGCCTGGCTGACGAGTGGCGACGCCGTGATCGATCTGCTCGTCGTTTACACGTCGGCGGTGCGGGCGGAGCTGGGCAGCGCGGCCGCAGTGGAGGCGGAGGCGCTGCTGGCCTTGGGCAACGCCAACCAGGATTTTCGGGCGAGCGACATTCCGACCATCGTGCGGCTGGCGGGCACGCTCGAGGTGGAGATGCCTGGGGACGAACAGCTAGGACTGGTGGCCGGCTGGCAGGAGACGGCGCTGGAGAACATGACCGGTGTGACCGACGGCATCATGGACGAGGTGCATGCGGCGCGCGAAGCGACCGGTGCCGATCTGGTCACGCTGGTCGTGCAGCGGCCCGACAGCCGCAGTTCCGGCATCGCCTACATCCTCGAGCAGGTGGGCCTCTTCAGCGAAGGGTTCTTCGGCTTCTCTGTCGTGAACTACGACGGCTTCAGCGACGCGACCACGCTCAGCCACGAGCTCGGTCACAACCTCGGCTGCGCGCACGATCGGGACAATGCCGGCACGCTACCCGCGCGCGGCTACCACGGCGCCTATCCGGGAGCCTACGGTTATCGGGTGCGAGCGCTCGATACCCGCGGCGACCTGCGGGAAGTGCGCACGATCATGGCGTATTCGCCGGGCACGCGCGTGCGGCAGTTCTCGAACCCGGAGCTGCGGCTGGCGTCCTTCACACAGGGCGGGCAACGGGTGGACTTTGCCGAGCCGGTCGTGATGGGTGTCGCGGTGGCGGACGATCCCGAGCACGCCGCGGACAACGTGAGCGTGATCACGCGTTCGGCCTTTCAGGTGTCGGGTTATCGGGTGGCGCCGACGCGCTCGTTTGCTGGTCGGTTGATCAACGTCTCGACGCGCGCGTATGTAGGGAGCGGATACCAGACGCTCACCGGCGGCTTCGTGGTGACGGGCGAGGCGGCGAAGACCGTGTTGCTGCGCGCGCCGGGGCCCACGATCGGGCTGCCGCCGTTCAATGTGCCGGGGGCGCTGATCGATCCGGTGCTGCGCATCAACCGGATCGTCGATGGCGCCGCGCTGGCGATCGGGACCAACGACGACTGGGGCCTGCCCGCCGCCAACGGATCCGCGGTCGCGGCGGCCGGCCAGGTCACCGGCGCATTCGTCCTAGGCAACGGCAGTCGCGACGCCGCCCTGGTGCTCGCGCTCGAACCGGGCGCCTACACGGCCGAAGTGAGCGGCGCGGGCGGCACCGAGGGCATCGCGCTCGTCGAGGCCTACGCCGTCGACGCGGCGGCGGCCGGCGGCGCCAAGTTGATCAATCTCTCGACCCGGGCCTACGCCTCCACGGCCCATCCGATCGTGGCGGGTTTTGTGGTGCGGGCGGAAAGCGGCGCCGAGGACGAGCGCAAGACGATGTTCGTGCGCGTGCGCGGACCTTCGTTGGTCAACTACGGCCTGCCGGCGGGCGAGGTGATGCCGGATCCGTTCATCGAAATCTACGACGACGAAGCGCGCCTGATCTACGTGAACGACGACTGGGATTCGCCCTCGGCGATCATCGATGCGGCCATTCCCGACCTGAAGCGCGGCGAGGTCGACCAGCCCTCGGAGGCGGCGGTGTTTGCCGCGGCGGCGGCGGTGGGCGAGGCCGACATGCTGCCGGTCGAGCCGGGGGCCGTGATCGAGCTGCCGCCGGGACTTTACACGATGTTCGTGCGCCCCTTCACCGACGAGGCGGATCCGGTGGGCGAACCCGGCGTGGCCATCGTCGAAGTGTTCGAGCTGGAACGGTAGTCCACAAATTTTACGCTGTAGGGCCGCCGCTTGTCGGCGCGCCGCACCTGCCTCTCAGCCCAACGTCAGTCACCGTCAGCCGTGCCATGGGCAGGCAAGCCGGCGGCATGCCGACAAGCCGTCGACCTACAGTGCGAACTATCCGCCCAAGGGCAGGGGGCTGGCTCTCCCATGCATGCCCTGCGGTCGCGCCGAGACCCCTGTGACGAAATTGCCACGGCTGTGCCGTCGCGGCGCGGTGGTGGCACAGTGCGGGGCGGCGTCCACCTCTGACGACCGATTGGCGCGGCGCATGCGGAGGGGTGAGACATGGATATGAACAAACTCACCCAGATGTCGCGCCAAGCCGTCACCGACGCGCAGGCGGAGGCGCGCCGCCGCAATCACCATGAGGTGGATACGTGGCATGTGCTGCACGCGTTGCTCGGGCAGGAGGACGGCATCGTGCCGGCCTTGGTGGAGAAGCTCGATCTGACCACCAGCGCCATGCAACTCGCCGTGCAGCGCGAACTCGACCGGTTGCCCTCGGTCACCGGCAGTGTCGACGCCTCGAAGATCTATGTGACCCAGGCCGTCAACGAAACCCTCGTGCGCGCCGAAAAGGAGGCGAAGTCGCTCAAGGACGAGTTTGTTTCGACCGAACACCTGTTCCTGGCCGTCGTCGAGGTGGCCAAACCCGAGAGCGTGGCCAAGTGGATCAAGTCGTTCGGGCTCGACCGCAGCCGCGTGCTCAAGGCCCTGCAGGCGCTGCGCGGCGCCCAGCGCGTGACCACCGACAATCCCGAGGCGACCTACAATGCCCTGCAGAAATACGGCACCGATCTCGTGGCGCTCGCCAAGGCCGGCAAAATGGATCCGGTCATCGGGCGTGACGACGAGATCCGCCGGGCCGTGCGCATCCTTTCGCGCAAGACCAAGAACAACCCCGTGCTCATCGGCGAACCCGGCGTGGGCAAGACGGCCATCGTCGAAGGCCTCGCCCAGCGCATCGTGCGCGGCGACGTGCCGGAGGGGTTGAAGGACCGCACGCTCTTCGCGCTCGACATGGGCGCCCTCGTCGCCGGCGCCAAATACCGCGGCGAGTTCGAGGAACGTCTCAAGGCCGTGCTGGCCGAGGTGAAACAGAGCGACGGCCGCATCATTCTCTTCATCGACGAACTCCATACCATCGTCGGCGCGGGCAAGACCGAGGGCGCGATGGACGCGGGCAACCTGCTCAAGCCGATGCTGGCGCGCGGCGATTTGCACTGCATCGGCGCGACCACGCTCGACGAGTACCGCAAGCACATCGAAAAGGATGCCGCCCTCGAGCGCCGCTTCCAGCCGGTGCTGGTGCAGCCGCCGAGCGTGGAGGACGCGATCTCCATCCTGCGCGGCCTGCGCGAGCGCTTCGAGTTGCATCACGGCGTGCGCATTCTGGACGGTGCGCTGGTCGCGGCGGCGACTCTGTCGGACCGTTACATTTCCGACCGCTTCCTGCCCGACAAGGGGATCGACCTCATCGACGAGGCCTGTGCGATGATCCGCACCGAGATGGACTCGATGCCGCAGGAACTGGACGCGCTCACCCGGCGCACGCTGCAGCTCGAGATCGAGGAGGCGGCCCTGAAGAAGGAAAAGGACGCGGCGTCGAAGGAACGCCTGAAGGCGCTGCAAAGTGAACTCACCGACACCCGCGCCCAGGCCGCGGCCCTGCGGGCGAAATGGGACAAGGAAAAGGCCGGCATCGAACGCGTGCGCAAGGTGCGCGAGGAGATCGAGGCGCTGCGTCACCAGATGGAGGTCGCGGAGCGCGCCTACGATTTGAACAAACTCGCCGAGCTGCGCCACGGGCGGCTGCCGCAGCTGGAGGCCGAGTTGAAGCGACTCGAGGCCGAGTCGGCCCAGACCGAGTTGTTCAAGGAAGAGGTTTCCGACGAGGAAGTCGCCTCGATCGTCTCAAAGTGGAGCGGCATCCCGGTGACGCGGCTCGTGGAAGGCGAGAAGGAGAAACTGCTGCGCCTCGACGAAACCTTGCACGAACGCGTGATCGGACAGGACGAGGCGGTGACGCTGGCCAGCGAAGCGATCCTGCGGGCGCGCGCCGGCATCAAGGATCCGCGCCGGCCGGTGGGTTCGTTTCTCTTCCTCGGCCCGACGGGCGTGGGCAAGACCGAGCTGGCGAAGACGCTGGCCGAAACGCTCTTCGACAGCGAGGCGGCGATGATCCGCATCGACATGTCAGAATACATGGAGAAGCACAGCGTGGCGCGGCTGATCGGCGCGCCTCCCGGCTACGTCGGCTACGACGAAGGCGGCCAGTTGACCGAGGCCGTGCGGCGCAAGCCGTATGCGGTGGTGCTTTTCGACGAGATCGAGAAGGCGCACCCGGACGTATTCAACGTCCTCCTACAGGTCCTGGATGACGGCCGTATCACCGACAGCCAGGGGCGGACCGTGGACTTCAAGAACACTATCATCATCATGACCTCCAACCTCGGCAGCCGTTTCCTGCTCGAAGGTGTATCGACGGACACGATCCCGGAGCACGTGCGCGAGGCGGTGATGGCGGAGCTGCGCCGCGCCTTTCGGCCGGAGTTCCTCAACCGCATCGACGAGACGATTCTCTTCAAGCCGCTCACGCTCGAGGAGATCACGAAGATCGTGGACCTGTTGCTGGCCGACTTGAACCGGCGCCTGGCCGACCGACGCGTGACGGTGGAACTGGACCGCGCGGCCCGCGAGTGGGCGGCGGAGAAGGGCTACGATCCGGTTTTCGGGGCGCGGCCGTTGAAGCGTTTCCTGCAGCGCCAGCTCGAGACGCGCCTCGCGCGTGCCCTCGTCGCCGGCGAGATCGCCGAAGGCGCCACCGTGCGATTCGGGGTGGGCGACGACGGCCTCGTTATGGCGTAACGCAGCTCCGGGGCTCGCCCGCCCGGTTCCCATTGTAGCACCGGCATTCCGAAGCCGTCTCGCAACCCTCCACCGCGCAACCGTGCGCCGTCGAGCAGCGCCCCTACAATTGCATTCTGTAGGGGTCGCGCTCGCCGCGACCCGCGAACGACCATAAACGTCGATCACGAACAGCCGGTTCACACGGGGAGATCCGACCGATGCAGGCTCACGCGGTGGTTGCGAGACGGCTCCTTCCTGTCTGTGCCCCTTGCCCCACCGCCAGGCCCCCGGTGGCTGGAGAACCGACGTCCCCGTCCGTTCATTCCCTTCGTAGTCCGACATTGCACAGTGTGGAGGTTTCCATTCGGAGTGTGAAATATCCGGGCTAAAAGGAGCGGGTAAGGCTCCGCTCCAAGCAACCCCTGAGCACCTTCACTCAGCCCGTTTCACCCCCTCTTTGGGGGGCAAAGGGATGACATCGGCACATCAAGCGAAAAACGAAGAATTTTTAGCCGATTTTTGCCGACAAACCAGTTGACGGATTTTTCGCGGATGCCCATCCCTTGTGGCCTGTCCGGCGGGGAACCACAACCCCTTGTGGTCAACAACCTGCGAACAACTGGGAACAACTTTTGTTCGCGAGTTGGCTCTCGGCCACCGAAATCACCGGTTTTCCGCTCAAATTCCGCCTTCCTTCCGCCCCCATCCGCCAACCTTTCCGGCCCGTCCTCGCGTCAGCCCACGATCGCCATGCAGAAGTCCTTCACCGTCGGTTCAAAAACCTTCCTCCTCGACCAGGCCAAAGCCGAAGCCGCCTTCGCCGCCAAGAAGGTCATCAACGGTCGCGAGACCATGACCTTCAACCTCCTCCCGCTCAAATACCAGTGGGCCTACGATCTCTACCGCAAGATGAAGGCCAACCACTGGGAGCCCGAGGACATTCCCATGGGCAAGGACATCGAGCAATGGCGCGACGACACCGTCGTGTCGGACCAGGAGCGCTGGATCATCCGCATGGGCATCGGCTACTTCTCCGCCGCCGAGGGCATCGTGGGTGACAACATCCAGCACGTCACCCGCGAGCTCGTCACCGCCCCCGAGCTCAAGCTCGTGCTCGGCCGCCACGCCCACGAGGAGAACATCCACGCCGACTCGCTCCTCTACATGATCTCCTCCCTCGGCATCAACCCGCACGAGTGCGAGGCCATGTTCGAGGACATTCCCACCATCGTGCGCAAGAACGAGTTCGTCACCAAGAACTCCCGCGACTTGCGCCGCGACCTCGACCTGACCGTGGCGGAGAACAAAAAGCTCCTCGCCCGCAACATGTTCCTCTTCGGCCAGTGCATGGAGGGCACGCAGTTCTACGGCCTCTTCGGCATGATCCTCTCGCTCTACCGGCAGAACAAGTTCCCCGGCATCGGCCAGATGTTCCGCTACACCCTGCGCGACGAGTCCAACCACATCGAGGTCTTCCGCAACCTGTTCATGGACCTCGTCGAGGAGAACCGCGAGATCTGGACCGCCGAGTTCAAGGAAGAGCTGCGCGAAACCATGCGCGAGGCCGTCACCCTGGAGAAGGAGTTCATCCGCGACTGCCTCCCCGTCAACGCCGTCGGCCTCGTGATCGACGACTTCCTCACCTACATCGACTACATCGCCGACCGCCGCCTCGAAGGCTGCGGTCTCACGCCCCTCAACCCCGGCATCAAGAACCCGCTCCCCTGGCTCGCCGAGATGATGGACATCAAGAAGGAGCAGAACTTCTTCGAGGGCCGCGTCACAGAATACCAGAAGTCCTCGGCCCTCGAAGTCGCCGACGACGACGACCTTTAAACCCCGCGGCCCTGCGCGGGGCCGGCCGGGGGGCGGATCACTCCCCACGTCCCCCCGAAATCCCTCCGGACCCGCGCTCACTCCCAGCCGCGCTTTCACCCCCCAAAACCGCAACCCTCAACTACCCCGTCCGTCTCCCCAGCTTCGTTCCTTCCGCAGTTCGTCGACTGACCCGTTCCCATCCCGTGCCCGGCCGACCGCCGTCCTCCCGTGTCGCCCGGGTTCTCGCGTTCCCGCCCGCCCGCTTCCTCCACCTTCCGCGCAGCGGACCTTCCCACCTTCCGACCTTTAGACTCAAAAAAGATGAATCCTTCGCTCGCCCACGACCTCGCCCTCAAAGCCGCCAATCAGAATCCTGCCGACCGTCCCAGCTTCGCCTGGCGCGAGTGCGTTCCCACCGACTCCCCCCTCCTCCCCAGCATCCGACTCCTCGCGCCCCAGGGTGAGACCGAGTTCGACCTCGCCGAGGTCGCCGAGACCCTCGGCAACGCCGTCACCAACGTGCACATCGCCCGCGGCGAGAAGGGCAACATTTTCACCCCCGAGACCCGCGGCTTCGTCGGCCGCATCGTGAAGGAGGTTGCCGCCAACCTCGCCGCTCAGTCCCTCAAGCACTCGCCCCTCAAAATTTCCCTCAACGATCTCTACGAACTCATCGAGAAAACCCTCGTCGATAACAACGCCTACGACGTCGCCAAGAGCCTCCTCCTCAACCGCTCCCGCAAGCTCACCCCGCCCGGCTCCCGCCACGCCACTGCCGGCGTGCGCGTCATCCGCCGCTCCAACCAGGTCGTCCCCTACATCGCCCAAAAGGTCGAGATCGCCGTCCGCAAGTCCTTCCTCTCCCTCCAGCAGGACAGCTCCCCCGCCGTCGCCGTCACCGAGGCCGTCACCGCCCGCGTGCTCGGCTCCAAGCAGAGCTTCGTGCACATCGAGGAGATCCAGGACATCGTGCAGGAGGAACTCATGAAGTCCGGCCACTACAAGGTCGCCGAGGCGTACATCCTCTACCGCGCCCTGCGCAACGAGCACCGCGACGCCACCAACGACAACGACGAGGGTGACGCCGCCGCCCTCCGCGCCGCCGCCGCCAACGTCCAACCCGCGATGATCGTGGTCAAACAGCCCGACGGCTCCACCAAGCTCTGGGACCGCGCCGACCTCAAGAAGCGCATCGAGTTCGCCTCCATCGGTCTCGACCTCTGCCTCTCGCCCGAGGAAATCGAGCTCGAGCTGCTCCGCTCCGTCTTCGACGAGATCGCCCAGAAGGACCTCGATTCCACCATCATCCTCAACTCGAAGACCCTCATCGAAAAGGACGCCGATTTCGCCAAGTTCGCCGGCCGCATCCAGCTCACCTTCATCTACCAGGAAGTCCTCGGCTGGGACATCGTTGCCGACGGCATCGGCAAGCTGAAGGAGTTCCACCACAAGGCCCTCGCCAAGCACCTCGCCCACGGCGTCGAGATCAAGCGCATCAACGGCAAGCTCCTCGACTACGACCTCGAGCGCCTCGCCGACCACCTCGATCCCTCCGCCGACCTCGAACTCGACTTCCTCGGCGTCCAGACCCTCTACGACCGCTACCTCATCATCGACAAGACGGTCAAACCCGCCCGCCGCCTCGAGACCCCGCAGCTCTTCTGGATGCGCGTCGCCATGGGCCTCTTCCACCACGAGACCGGCGACCGCGAGGCCCGCGTGCTCGACCTCTACCGCCTCTACAAGAACCGCCGCTTCTGCAGCTCCACGCCCACCCTCTTCAACTCCGGCACGCTGCACTCCCAGCTCTCGTCCTGCTACCTCTACTACGTCGACGACTCCCTCGAGGGCATCATGTACCGCGGCATCGCCGAGAACGCCCAGCTCTCCAAGTGGGCCGGCGGCCTCGGCGGTTCCTGGTCCGCCGTGCGCGGCACCGGCGCCCACATCGCCGGCACCAACGGCGAGTCGCAGGGCGTCATCCCCTTCCTCAAGCTCCACAACGACCAGCTCGTCGCCGTCAACCAGGGCGGCAAGCGCAAGGGCTCCGGCTGCGCCTACCTCGAGTCGTGGCACAACGACATCTTCGAGTTCCTGGAGCTCCGCAAGAACACCGGTGACGATCGCCGCCGTACCCACGACATGAATACGGCCAACTGGATTCCCGACCTGTTCATGAAGCGTATGGAAGCCCGCGAGGAGTGGACCCTCTTCCGCGCCAACGAGGTGAAGGACCTTCACGACCTCTACGGCCGCAAGTTCGAGGAAGCCTACCTGCGCTACGAGCAGCTCGCCGAGGAGGGCAAAATCCACGGCCAGAAGGTCAAGGCTCTCGAGCTCTGGAAGAAGATGCTCTCCATGCTCTTCGAGACCGGCCACCCCTGGATCACGTTTAAAGACGCCTGCAACCTCCGCTCGCCGCAGGACCATGTTGGCGTGGTGCACTCCTCCAACCTCTGCACCGAGATCACGCTCAACACCTCCAACGACGAAACCGCCGTCTGCAACCTCGGTTCGGTCATCATCGAGAACCACCTCACCCCCGACGGTGAGATCGACCACGAGAAGCTGCGCGAGACCATCCGCACCGCCATCCGCGCCCTCGACAACGTCATCGACATCAACTTCTACCCGACCAAGGCCGCCGAGAC
>CBFGUO010000073.1:0-18755 GCA_965652375.1 uncultured Opitutus sp. | reverse complement strand
GGCGCTGCATGTTCGAGCCCATGAGCGCGCGGTTGGCGTCGTCGTGCTCGAGGAAGGGAATCATGCCGGCGGCGATCGAGATGACCTGCTTCGGCGAGACGTCCATGTAGTGCACGTCGGCCGCGTCGACTTCGAGGAACTCGCCGTCCTGGCGGACGGTGACCTTGCCGATGAAGTTGTTCTTGTCGTCGATTTCGGCGTTGGCCTGAGCGATGATCTTGGCCTCTTCCTGGTCGGCGGTGAGGTAGTCGATCTGGTCGGTGACCTTGCCGTCCTTCACCAGACGATAGGGCGTCTCGATGAAGCCGAATTCGTTGACGCGGGCGTAGGTGGAGAGGGAATTGATCAGACCGATGTTCGGACCTTCCGGGGTCTCGATCGGGCAGATGCGGCCGTAGTGCGAGGGATGCACGTCGCGCACCTCGAAGCCGGCGCGCTCGCGGTTGAGACCACCCGGGCCCAGCGCGGAGAGGCGGCGCTTGTGCGTGACCTCGGCGAGCGGGTTGATCTGGTCCATGAACTGCGAGAGCTGCGAACGGGCGAAGAAGTCGCGGATGACGGTGGTCAGCGCCTTCGGGTTGATGAGCTTCTGCGGCGTGATCGAGTCGACGCTTTGGTCATACATCGTCATGCGCTCGCGCACGAGGCGCTCGGTGCGGGCGAGGCCCACGCGGCACTGGTTGGCGAGCAGTTCGCCAACGGTGCGGACGCGGCGGGAGCCGAGGTGATCGATGTCGTCGACCACGCCCTCCCCCTTCTTGAGGCGGACGAGATACTTGGTGGCAGCGGTGACGTCGCCGGACTCGAGGGTGCGCTGCTCGAGGTCGACCTCGAGGCCGAGCTTCTGGTTGACCTTATAGCGGCCCACGCGGCCGAGGTCGTAGCGCTTGGGATCGAAGAAGAGACGCTTGAGCAGGGCCTTGGCGTTGGCGGTCGTCGGCGGCTCACCCGGGCGAAGGCGCTTGTAGATTTCCTTGAGGGCCTCCTCCTCGTTGCGGGTCGGATCCTTCTTGAGCGCGCGGATGATGGCGCCCTCGTCGATGGAGGTGTCGATGACGCGGATGACCGCGATGTCGTGCTTCTCGAAGGTGCGGACGATCTGTTTGGTCAGCGGCTCGAAGGCGCGGGCCAGGACCACGCCCTGTTGGGCATCGATGGCGTCCTCGACGAGCACGAGGTTGGACACGTTTTCCATCTCCAGGGCTTGGGCGACGGTGAGCTCCTGGATCTCGTAGAAGAGATTGAGAATGTCGACGTCGCTGGAGTAACCCACTGCGCGCAGCAGCGTGGTGATAAGGAACTTGCGACGACGGCGGCGGCGATCGAGGTAGACGTAGAGGAGATCGTTGTTGTCGAACTGGACCTCGAGCCAAGTGCCGCGATCGGGAATGATGCGGAAAGAGTGCAGCGGCTTGCCGTTGGCGTGGGGCGTCACCTCGAAGGCGATGCCGGGCGAACGGTGCAACTGGGAGACGACGACGCGTTCCGCGCCATTGATGATGAAGGAGCCGCGCTCGGTCACCATGGGGATCTCACCCATGTAGATCTCCTCGTCCTTGATGAAGTCTTCCTCGCGCAGGCGGAGCTTCACGTAGAGGGGCACCGAGTAGGTGATGCCCTCGCGCAGGCATTCGATCTCGGAGTTCTTCGGATCGCCGATCGTGTAGGAGACGTATTCGAGGGTCAGCCGGCCGTCATAGGACTCGATCGGGAAGACCTCGCGGAAGACCGCTTCGAGGCCCTGGTTGAGGCGCTGCTTTTCCGGGGTGCCCTTTTGCAGGAATTCGAGATACGAACTGATCTGAAGTTCGATCAGGTTCGGCGGCTGAAGCACTTCGCGGAGTTTACCGAAGTTGATGCGATCGGCTTGGTTTTTGCGGACGGCCATGGGTGTTCCCGGTTAGGTTGATGGTATGAAAAAAATGATGGCGGCTTCGACGAAGCCTCCCTCCTCGCGCCTCAGACGGAACCGCGGGCAGCGCGGTCAAAACGGGGCGATACGGACAAAAAAAGAACGGAACGAGAAAAGGCAAAGGACAGGCCGCGTCCAAACACGGCCTGTCCCGAGGTAAACGGACGGTTGTTGTCGGATTGAGACAAGCGGCAGTGGCCTTACTTGAGCTCGACCTTGGCGCCGGCGGCCTCGAGCTTCTTCTTGATCTCGTTGGCCTCGTCCTTCGAAGCGCCTTCCTTGACGGGCTTCGGTGCACCTTCCACGAGGTCCTTGGCTTCCTTGAGGCCGAGGCCGGTGATGGCGCGGACTTCCTTGATGACGCCGATCTTGTTCGAACCGGCGTCGGTCAGGACGACGTTGAACTCGGTCTGCTCCTCGGCGGGAGCGGCGGCGGCGGCGGCGGGCGCAGCGGCGGCAACGGCCACGGGAGCGGCGGCGGAAACGCCCCACTTCTCCTCGAGGTCCTTGACGAGGCCGGCGATTTCGAGAACCGACTGGCCGGAAAGCCATTCGATGACTTGGTCTTTGGTGATGTCGCTCATGATATGATCTCCTGCTTCCAAATAGCGGCCTCAAACCGGAGGCGCGTTTAAGAGACGTATCTCCTATTCAGACGCGGTTGATTTATTTGGGCTTTCATCAGGCGCAGCGGACGCTGAGTTCGATGCGCTGTTGAAAAGGGTGAAATGAAGGGTTGGGAACGGGGTGAATCAGGCTTCGCCGCCTTCAGCGCGGACCTTGGCCTGAAGCACATTGGCCAGGTTCTGCGCCGGGGCGTTGAGCAGGCGGACGAACATGGTGCCGGGCTGGTTGAGCAGGCCGAGCAACTGGGCGCGAAGCGCGTCCAGCGACGGCAGCTCGGCCAGGGCCTGCACGTCGGCCGCGGAGATGACCTTGTCGCCGAGGATGGCGGACTTCACTTCGACCTTCTTCTTGTCCTTGAAGAAGGCGGTGACGGTCTTGGCCGCGCCGGGCGAGTTGCTGCCGCCCACGATGATGGCGGTCGGGCCGGTGAGGGCATCGTCGACATCCGGCAAGCCGAGGGCCTTGGCGGCGACGCGGAAGGAGCTGTTCTTCACGACGTGGAACTCGGCGCCGTCGGCGGCGAGCTTGTCGCGGAGCTCAGCGGTCTCCTCCACCGTGATGCCGGTGTAGTTGGCCAGGATGACGTAGTCGGACTTCTTGAGGTGGCTCTCGACCTCGTCGATCAGGTATTTCTTTTGAACGCGCATGTCGGGATCCTCAGAATTGGTTGTATTCGGTGGTGGCGATGCGAACGCCCGGGCTCATGGTGGCCGAAAGGGAGACGTTCTTGATGTAGATGCCCTTGATGGCACTCGGACGCGCCTTGCCGACGGCTTCGATCACCGCTTTGGCGTTCTCGACGATCTGTTCGCTGGAGAAGGAACGCTTGCCGATGCCGACGCCGATGTTGGCGGTCTTGTCCATCTTGAACTCCACGCGACCGGCCTTCACGGCCTTGATCGCACTGGCAATGTCGTCGGTGACGGTGCCGCTCTTGGGATTCGGCATGAGACCCTTCGGACCGAGCACGCGGGCGATGGTGCGCACGGACTTCATGGCCTCGGGGGTGGCGACCGCGACGTCGAAGTCGAGCCAGCCTTCCTGGCACTTCTTCATCATGTCCTCGAGACCGGCGAAATCGGCGCCGGCAGCGAGGGCGGCCTCGGGATTGTCGGTGAAGACGAGCACGCGCACCTTCTTGCCGGAGCCGTGAGGCAGGGGCGTGGTGCCGCGCACCATCTGGTCACCCTGCGTCGGGTCGGCGGTAAGACGGAAGGAGAGCTCGACGGTCTCGTCGAACTTGGCCTTGGGGAAGTTCGCCAACACCTTGACGGCATCGACGAGGGCAAACTCCTGCTTCAGGTCGGAGCTGGAAGCGGCGGAGCGATAGCGTTTGCTGTGTTTCTGCATGAAGTACTCCTTGCGGTGCGAACGTTCCGGGCGGAACTCCCGCGGTGAGTGTTGAGTTACGGGTGGGAAAACGGAGGTGGCTTAGTCGACGACCTCGAGGCCCATGTTGCGGGCGGTGCCGGCGATGATCTTGATCCCGGCTTCAACGTCGCGGGCGTTGAGATCCTTCTTCTTGATCTCGTAGATCTCGGCGAGCTGCTTGCGGGTGACCTTGCCGACCTTGTCGAGGTTGGGCTTGGCCGAGCCGGAGGCGATGTTGGCGGCCTTCTTGAGCAGCACCGCGGCGGGCGGCGACTTGAGGATGAAGGTGAAGGATTTGTCGGAATAGACCGTGATGACGACCGGCAGGATCATGCCGTTCTGGTCCTTGGTCTTGGCGTTGAACTCCTTACAGAACGCCATGATGTTGACGCCCTGGGCGCCGAGCGCGGGACCGACGGGAGGAGACGGGTTGGCGGCACCGGCGGGCAGCTGGAGCCGAATGTAGCCTTGAATCTTCTTAGCCATGGAAGTGGGTGAATTGGCGGGTGTTTAGTGACGTGGTGGGACTTGCTGAACGTCGGCGGTGAGAAAGAGGCGTCGCGTCACTCGGTGATGCGTTCCACCTGCCAGTATTCGAGCTCGACCGGCGTGAACCGGCCGAAAATGGAAACGGAGATCTTGAGTTTGCCGCGCTCGGGATCGACCTCGTCGATGCGGCCGGTGAGGTTGGCGAAGGCCCCGTCGGTGATCTTGACGTTTTCGCCGACTTCGTAGGCCACCTTCGGCACTTCCTTGCCGCTGGCGGCCTCGATGCGGGCGCGGATTTCATCGACCTCCGACTGGCGCAGTGCGGCCGGGTTTTCCCCGCCCACGAAACCGATCACGCCGGTGGTTTCCTTGACGAAATACCAGGGCTTGTTGATCAGCTTCTTGTCCTCGCCGTAGAGGCGCATGTTGATGAAGACGTAGCCCGGGTAGAGCTTGCGGGTCTTTGTGGTCTTCTTGCCGTTCTTGACCTCGGAAACGACTTCGGTCGGAAGCAGCACTTCAAAGATGTAATCGTCGAGTTCCTCCGCCTTTTTGAACTTCTCGATGTAGGTCTTCACCTTGCCCTCCTGGCCGGACAGGGTGTGCAGCGCGAACCATTGCGCGCTGGCGGGAGCGGTGCTGGTGGATTCGGACATTTGGTTTAGCTGACCCAGGAGGTGAGCAGGTCGACGACTTGATACAGCGCGAAATCGCTGATGCTGGTGAAAACGCCCAGGATGACCGCCGCGATGATCACCACGATGGTGGAGTCGCGAAGCTCGGTGCGAGTCGGCCAGGAAGCCTTTTGGAGCTCGCCGATCATTTCACCGACGAAGATACGGGTGCTGCGGAACGGGTTTTTCATCAGAGGGAAGTGGCAGGCGCGGAGGGACTCGAACCCCCAACCGACGGTTTTGGAGACCGCTACTCTACCAATTGAGCTACACGCCTAGGGAAGAAAGTGATTCTTTAGACGACACAGCCGAGGCCCCTGTGCGAGGCCTCGGCGGTCGGTAAAACGACTGAAACGGATTATTCGGTGATCTCGACGATACGACCGGCACCGATGGTGCGGCCGCCTTCGCGGATGGCGAAGCGCTGGGTCTTCTCCATGGCGATCGGGCAGATCAGCTCGATGTCGACCGACACGTTGTCGCCGGGCATGACCATCTCAACGCCCGAGGGGAGGTTGATGACACCGGTCACGTCGGTCGTGCGGAAGTAGAACTGCGGACGGTAGCCGTTGAAGAACGGGGTGTGACGGCCGCCCTCGTCCTTGCCCAGCACGTAGATCTCGGCCTTGGCCTTCTTGTGCGGGGTGATGGACTTCGGGGCCGCGATGACCTGGCCGCGCTCGATGGAGTCCTTGTCGACGCCGCGGAGGAGGAGGCCGACGTTGTCGCCCGCCTGACCGCTGTCGAGCAGCTTGCGGAACATCTCGATACCGGTGACGACGGTGGTGGCGGTGTCCTTGATGCCCACGATTTCGACGGACTCGTTGAGCTTGACGATGCCGCGCTCGATACGACCGGTGGCAACGGTGCCGCGGCCGGTGATCGAGAACACGTCTTCCACGGACATGAGGAAGGGCTTGTCGGTCTCGCGGGCCGGCTCGGGAATCTCGGAGTCGATCGCGTCCATCAGGTTGCCGATGGCGGTGACGCCTTCCGGCTTGCCCTCAAGGGCGGCGGTGGCGGAACCACGGACGATCTGGGCGTTGTCGCCATCGAACTGGTACTTGGAAAGGAGTTCGCGGATCTCCATCTCGACGAGTTCGAGGAGTTCCTCGTCGTCAATGAGGTCGACCTTGTTGAGCCACACCACGATCTTCGGCACGCCGACCTGGCGGGCGAGGAGGATGTGCTCGCGGGTCTGCGGCATCGGGCCGTCGGCCGCGGAAACAACGAGAATGGCACCGTCCATCTGCGCCGCACCCGTGATCATGTTCTTCACGAAGTCAGCGTGGCCGGGGCAGTCAACGTGAGCGTAGTGGCGGTTCGCGGTCTCATACTCCACGTGAGCCACCGAGATGGTCACGATCTTGGAAGCGTCACGCACGGTGCCGCCCTTCGCGATGTCCGCGTAGGACTTGAATTCCGCCAGACCCTTGTCGGCTTGAACCTTCAGGATAGCCGTGGTGGTGGTGGTTTTGCCGTGGTCGACGTGGCCGATGGTGCCAACGTTGACGTGCGGTTTGGTGCGCTCGAATGTGCCTTTAGCCATTTGGGTTGGAGACGATTGTTTTGTAGGTGTGAGGAGAAGGTGCGTTTGACGTGATCTGCATGGAGCCCAGAACCAGAGTCGAACTGGCGACCTCACCCTTACCAAGGGTGTGCTCTACCAACTGAGCTATCTGGGCGACACGAGACTTCGTCAAAAGACGAGAAAAGAGTGCCGAACGTGGAGAGCGCAAAAATCACCGTCAACTGCAATTTTAGATCTCAAGTTAAATTTCAGGGACCTAGTGAGATACGGTAAATTCCCCCCGCCAATTTAGCCCCCAAACGGGAATTTTTGAGCAGTTTGTTCAGTTGATCCAAATCGACTTGTTGCTGCCCAAACAGCGGTAGCGTCCCTCCCCCGGCCGCAACGTCGAGGGCCCCCCGGTCCGTGAGCAGTCCGGCGTTGTTCACCACCACCATCAATTCGATGGGCACCAGTGCAGGTGAATCGGCCGAGCCCGCGTCGATCGACTCGCTCAACACCACCGCACCGTCGGCAATCCGGCGGACTTCGAGTAGCGCCGTCCGGCGGGGCAGCCGGAGCGGTGCCTTGTCGGCGCGCGCCAGTTCCCGCAGCGAAATCGGCGGTGCCAGGTGCTCCAGCACATCCAGAGCCTTTCCCTGCACCTGTACGACGTCGGGGACAGAGAGCCGGTTGTCTTCGTCCGGGAATACCATTTTGGCGGCGATATCGGCAAACGGAGCGCCCTGCGAGCGCTCCGCCGTCATCTTCGTCTCGACCCGCCCGCTGTTCAGCCCGGTCGGCAGAAACAAGGGCGTGGGATCGTGCAGCGAGAGCTCGGCGACCGACTTCTCCCCGCCGTCCTCCGCACCTTCCTGCATGCGGGACAACGCGACCCTGGCACCACCATCCCGCGGAAAAAAGATCTCGTCCGTCCCGGCCGGGCCCCGGCTGTCGACAAAAAGCCACCCCAGCGCCACCCCCGCAGCCGCGACAAGCGAGGCGCCGACCCAGGGAAATGTCTTCTCCCGGCGAGTCATCGCTAGGGTCCCTCCAGCAGATGCGACGAATCCCGGGGGTTTTCCAATGCCATCTGCACGCCGGAAAACCCGGCCGACCACGCCATGTCCGACAACCGCGCCAGATCCCGGGCCGTCACCCGCGCGTCCGCCCGCACCAGCAGTCGTGACTCCGCTTCGCCGCCGCGCGCGACCTGCAGGGGCAGCCACCGCTCGAGTTCGCCGTAGGTCATGCGACCGTCGGAGGTGAAGACCATGTCCGGACCGAGCACGCTGATCACGGCGGTCGTGCTCGCTCCGGTCGTCGCGGGCGACACACCCGTCGGCAGCTCAAAGTCCTCCCGCCCCAGCTCCACGCTCGGGGAAATGACAAAACGCGACCCGAACAGTCCGAAGAACAACCCCAACAATACGAGGTTGGCGTAAAACACCGAGTCCATCATTCGCGGCGGCCGGCGCAGTTTTGCCGCCAGATCCAACGGCCGGGTGATCATGACTCCGCCTCCCCTTCGCCCGGCGCCTCCGGATCGTCGCCGCTGGCCGCACCCATCCGGCGGTAGTCGACCAACAGGTAGCGCATGATCTCATTCCCCGCCCATTCCACGTCGCGCACGATTGCCCGCACCCGGCCGCTGAGGAAGTGGTAGCCGAGGTGCGCCGGAATCGCGAGCGTGAGACTGCCAATGGTCACCAGCAGCGCCTGCCACATCCCCTCCGCCAGCGCGCGGGCGGTGGCATACTCGGCCCCCCCGGTCATGAACGCGTAGAAGGTTGTCGCCATGCCCAGCACCGTCCCCAGCAGCCCGACCAGGGGAGCGATCTGCGCGATGGCCGCGATCGCGCCCAAACGCCGCTCCAGCGCCGGAATCTCCACGATCCCCGCCTCCTGCACCGCAAAGCGCATTTTCACCTCGTCGTCATGCACGTGCAACAGGGCGGCCTTCACCACCGCCGCCACCGGACCCGGCGTCTCCTCGCATACCGTCAGCGCCTCCATCACCCGCCGCTTCTCCAGGATGTTCTTGATGCCCTCCAGAAAGGACGTGGACCGGATCTGCCCGCGATGCAGATACAACGTTCGCTCCGCGAAGAGCACCAGGCCCGCCACGGCCATGACCAGCAGGACCATCATCATCGGACCGCCGTGCGCGAGCAGACTGAAATCGAAATCACCCATGAGTCGTCGAGTTTTAGAGAGCCATCCCGGTCCCGCGTCAACCGCCAGCCCCGGGCACGGCGGACGGGCCGCTCCGTCCCCCCAGCCGTTCGAGTTGCGTCGCCGCCCAGTCCGCCTGCGGCAGCCCGGCTTCGATCATCAGCTCATACGCCTTACGTGCCTCCCCCAGGCGCTCGTCGCGCTCCAGCAATGCCCCCATCTGCGCCAGCAGCCGGGCCAGCCAATAACGACCTTTGACGCCGAGATCCGGCGGCGGCGCCCCCGCCGCGGCCGGCTCCACCAGAAACTCGTTGACCACCTGCCACCAGGTTTCGGCAGCCCGATCCGCCGACTGGTTCTGCGCCAATGCATTGCCCGCTTTGTATCCGGCCTCGATCCGCAGCGCGTCCGACGCCGTCCCGGGCGGCAGGTCCCGCAGGCGCTCGTAGATCGCCCCCGCACTTTCACGCAGGGCCGGCTCCGACAATCCCGCCTGGGCGCTCAGCGTATCCGCCAGTGCCAACTGCGCCGCCCACACGTCGGGATGCTCCGGATTCCGATTGATGATCAACTCATAAACCTGCCGCGCCGGCTCCCACTGGTTGAGCTTGCGCAACAGATCTCCCTGCTTGAAACGGGCATAAAACACGAGGGGATCCTCCGGGTAGCGTGACACCAATTCCTCGATCTTCGTGATCGCCTCCTCCAGGAAACTGTCTTCCCGTCGCCCCTCGGCGACCAGGGCCGATTGGTAGAGGGCAAACGGCGCATACCGGTGCTGCGGATTCCGCTCCACCAATTCCGTGAGCAAGCGCTGCGCCTCCACCAGTTGACCACGGCCCGCCTGCACGTTTGCCTCCACGATGAACGAGTACACGGCCGCATCCGCGTCCGGGGCCTCATCGCGCAGCGCCTGCAGCGCCGCGAGCGCCTCATCGTAACGATCAAGGGCAAAAAACGCCTCCGCCTCCAGGAGCCGCAGCGACGACTCGGTCTCCCGCCGCAAGGTCGCCGAGACACCGCTTAACCGGTCGCGCAGTGCAGGTGCGACCGCCAAGGTCCGTTCCGGCTCTCCGGCGTCCAAGGCCAGCCGCGCCTGCAGCCACACCAGCCGTACCGCCAGTTCCACCGGCAGACCCGCCGCCGCGCCCGCGTCCTCCGCCAGCAGCCGGTTGACCCGCGCGTAGGCTTCCAACACCCGCCCCTCCGCCTGCAGGGCCCGCGCCAGCTTCCATTCGGCCTGCCACCGGTTCAGCGCGTCCAGGCGCCGGTCGCCCCGCTCCACGAACGTGTCGATCCGATTGGCCGCCGCCGTGAGTTGATGATCGCGGATCCGCGCCAACACCTCCTGAAAGATCATGTCCCCCGCGGACACCCCGACCGGCAAATCGTCCAAGGCCGCCGCATAGGCGTCCGCCGCACTGCGGTAGTCCTCCGCCCGAAAAAACGCCTCGGCCTGCAGCACCGCCAGCTGGGCCCGCACTTCCCGATCACCCGGCGGCAACTCCCGCAGCGCCTGCGCCGCATAACCGGCCGCCGCGCGATAGCGTTCCTCCTCCCAGGCCGCGCTCACCAGAAGCCCCAGCGCGATCGGGCGCAGGTCCGAAGCCGGAAACCGCTCCAGCAAGGCCAACGCATCCCGCGTCTGCGCCTCCGGAGTCTCCGCCAACTGGGCGCGAAACAGCAGCAGATCCTGCTCGATCGGATGCCCGCCCTGCCCCGTCGTGGCGGCATTCTCAAGCACTTGCCGCAGCGTCCTGCGCAGTTCCGCCCTATCCTCCGCTGTCACCGCCCCCTGCGCCAGCAAGCGGAGCGCCATCCGCTGCGTCTGGCGGTTTACCCCTTCGCGCAACAGTTGCTCCAGCCGCAAGCGCCCCCGTTCATCCTCCGGCCCGGCAATCAACCCGAGCAACAATCGAAAGTCATCCTGCTGCTCCCGCTCCGCCGCCGGCAGCGCCAACAGCTGGTTCTGCAAAAAGGTGATCGCGTCCTCCTCGCGCCCGAGTGCCGCCATAATCGCCGCATAACGTTTCGCCATGTCGTAGCCGATCTCCTCGCCCGCAAAATCCTCCATGCGCCGACGCGCCACGTCCAATTGCGCCACGGTCGGCTCGCTTCCCTGCCAGGTCGACCGAAAGTCCGCCAACTCGAATCGCGCCCGCAACACCCCCGACGTCGCCGCCGCCACCGCGTCCCGATAAGCCCGCCGCGCAGCCTGCGGTTCATTGCCGGCGTCCGCCAGTGCCCCGAGCGCATAATGAAACCACGCCCGCTCGCTCGCCGGCAAGCGCTCCACGGTGAGGTCGCCCAACGCTGCTTCCGCCGGCCCGGCATGGCCCCGCGCCAGCTCGATCAGCGCCCGTCTCAGGCGCACCCGCGGCGCATTCGGCTGCGTGACTCCTTGCAAGGCCGCCGCCGCGCCCGCCACGTCGCCGGCCTCCAGCAGGGCGACGGTCCAATTCAGGCGCATTTCATCCTGTTCCGGCCCCGGCGCCACGTGCGCCACCAGGTTTTCCCACAACCCCGCCGCGATCTCGGGAAATCCCATCTGCATCGCCCGGCGCGCCGCCGCCCGGCCCGCCAGTTCGCCGGCCACATCCCGGCGTGGCGCCTCCCCGGCCAGCAGGGGTGCCGCTGCCGCCTCTGGCGCCGGCTCGGCCGGCTGCGCGCGCAGCCCCGCTCCGCCCACTGTCGCGATCAGCAGGCACCGCCACCACCACCGAATCCAAACCCGGCAAACACACATCACCCGCACGCTGCGCCGGCCCTCGCGCCGACGCAAGTCCGGGCCGCTTCCGGGTTTGCGATCCGCCGCGACTTGGCCCACCCGTTGCCTGCTTCGCCATGACCGTCGCCCAACGCCAACGCTCGCTCGTCGACCACTTCGCCATCATCGAAAACAAGCACGAGCGCCTCGGCGCCGTGGTCGATGCCGCCCGCGCCTTGCCGGCCTTCGCCGAGGCCGAGCGCAGCGAGACCCTCCTGGTTCCCGGTTGCACCTCCCGCGTGTGGCTCCGCGGCGAGCTGCGGGAGGACGGCTGCCATTTCACCGCCGACTGCGACTCCCCGATGGTCAAGGGACTCGTTCACCTCCTGTGCCAGAGCTGCGAGGCCTGCGTCCCGGCCGATGTCGCCGCCGCCCGCCTCGATGTCGTCGAACAACTCGACCTCTGGCGCGACCTTTCCCCCACCCGCCAAAATGGTCTGCGCGCCGTCGCCGCCCGCATCGCCGCCCTCGCCCGCGGCTGGCTGCCCCGCTGATCCCGCGTTACCCTGGGGCCATGCTCTTCGACGCCCACAACCACCTGCATTTCGCGTCGCTCGCGCCGCACCTCGCCGAGGACGTCCTGCCCGCGCTGAACTCCCTCCCGCTCGGCGGTGCCGTCGTCAATGGCACCCACCCCGGCGAAGACTGGGCCGCCGTCACCGCCCTTGCCGACCGCCTGCCCTGGGTCGTGCCCAGCTATGGCATTCACCCGTGGGATGTGGGCAGCCGGCCCTCCGGCTGGCAGGAGCAGTTCATCGCCCAGCTCACCGCCGTGCCCCGCGCCGGCGTCGGCGAGATCGGCATCGACCGCTGGATGACCGATTCCGCCCGCCCCGATCACCCGATGCTCGACGGCGTCATCCGTGCGCCACTCGAGGAACAGATCGAGGTGTTTCTCTGGCAACTGCGCTGGGCCGCCGCCCACAACCGCGCCGCCTCCATTCACTGCCTCCAGGCCTGGGGACCACTCCTCGACTTGCTGCGCAACTCCCCGCTGCCGGCCCGCGGCTTCCTGCTGCACGCCTACGGCGGGCCGGCCGAGCTGGTGCCCGCCTTCGCCGAACTTGGCGCCTGTTTCTCCTTCAACCCCTCCTTCCTCGACCCGCGCCGCCGCAAAACCCACGCCGCCTTCGCCGCCGTTCCCGTCGACCGTCTGCTGGTCGAGACCGACGCCCCGGCCACGCCGCCCCCTGATCCGCTCCACGTCCTGCCTGCGTCCCCTCGCGGCGCCCCGCTCAATCACCCCGCCAATCTCGCCACCGCCTATGATGCCCTGGCCACGCTGCGCGGCATCTCCCGCACCGAGTTGGACGCCACCGTCGCCGCCAACTTCGACCGGCTATTTCTTGCCCATCCCTAGCAAGTCCGGCCCCGCGTCAAAAAACGCGCTGCATCCGCCAATCGTCGCGCGACCGTGACTCATTCCGTCCTTGGCGAGGGCCTTTGCGCGTCTCCATAGTGACGCCCTTACTTGCCACCGACCAGACCAGGACCGCTGTGCCGATCTTGGCCTGCCCCCTCCGTTCTTTCAGCCAAATTCCGTATCAATTGCCGGGGTGACCTCAACCTGCGCATTCCGGCCCTCTCCCTTCTACCTATGGTCGCGTCAAAACCCAAATACCCCGGCATCCGCATCACCACGAACGGTAACCAGCTCGTGTCCTCCTACACCGAGGCACGCATTACCGAAGCGGGCATTTTCTACCCGATCACGCCGTCGACCGAAATGGGCGAGATGTACGAATTCGCCCGCGCCAAGGGTCAGCTCAACGTCTGGGGCCGCCCCACCCTCGCCATCGAGTGCGAGGGCGAACACTCCGCCCAGGGCGGCGCCATTGCGACCAGCGTCACCGGCAAACGCGTCGTCAACTTCACCTCCGGCCAGGGCATCGTCTACGGCATCGAGCAATACTACCACGCCCCGGGCAAGCTCAGCACCATGGTCCTCGAGGTCGCCGCCCGCGCCCTCACCAAACACGCCCTCAACGTCCACTGCGGCCACGACGACATCTACGCCGCCCTCGACACCGGCTGGATCATGCTCTTCGCCAAGGACGCCCAGCAGGCCGCCGACCAGGCCGTCATCCTCCGTCGCGTCACCGAGCTCTCGCTCACGCCGGGCATGAACATCCAGGACGGCTTCCTCACCTCCCACCTCGAGCGCACCTTCCTCAAGCACGAGTCGGAACTCCTCCGCGAGTACCTCGGCGCCCCCGAGGACACCATCCCCTGCCCCACCGAGGCCCAGCGCAAACTCTTCGGCCCCACCCGCCGCCGCGTCCCCAAGGTCATCGACCTCACCAACCCCGCCCTCATCGGCCCGGTCCAGAACCAGGAGCACTACATGAACGGCGTGGTCGCCCGGCGGAACAATTTCGCCGAGCCCATCCTCCCCATGCTCGAGGACGCCTACCACGAGTGGGCCCGCCTCACCGGCCGCAACTACGGCCTCGTCACCGAATACCGCAACGACGACGCCGAGGTCACCTTCGTCACCCTCGGCTCCGCCGCCGAAAACATCGAGGCTGCCGTCGACTACCTCCGCAAGACCCGCGGCGCCAAGGTCGGCTCCGTCCACGTCAACGTCCTGCGCCCCTTCCCCCAGAAGGCCATCGTCAACGCCCTCAAGGGCAAGAAGTCCGCCATCATCCTTGAGCGCACCGACGAACCGCTCGCCGGCGACAACCCCCTCGCCCGCGAGGTCCGCGCCGCCCTCACCAAGGCCTACATTCACCCCGGCTTCCCCCACCGCGTCGGCCTGCCCGTCATCGAACAGCACGAGGTTCCGCGCAACTTCTCCGGCTGCTACGGCATGGGCTCCCGCGACTTTCGCCCCGAGCACATCATCGGCGCCTATGAATTCGTCGCCGAGGGCCGCGCCCGCCAGGACGGCAAGACCGCCGCCCAGGGCTACACCTTCTTCAATCTGGGCGTCGATCACCCCTACTCCGTCTGCTCCGCCGACACCCCGTCCCTGCTGCCCGACAAGGCCATCGCCGTCCGTCTCCACTCCATCGGCGGCTGGGGCATGATCACCACCGGCAAGAACCTCGCCGAGATCATCGGCGACCTCGGCACCCATGTCGCCGAACGCGACAACGTCACCGACGCCGACGGCAACCCGAAGGAGGTCATCCATGTCTCCGCCAACCCCAAATACGGTTCCGAAAAGAAGGGCTCCCCCACCTCCTACTTCCTCACCGCCGCGCCCGAGCGCGTGCGCGTCAACTGCGACCTCAAACACGTCAACGTCGTCCTCTGCTGCGACCCCAAGGCCTTCACCCACATCAACCCGCTCGAGGGTCTCGTCGAGGGCGGCGCCTTCATCTGGGAATCCGCCGAGTCGCCCGACAAGGCCTGGCAGCGCATCCCGCAGAAATACCGCCGGGAGATCATCGAGAAGCAGATCAAGGTCTACATCCTGCCCGGCTTCGAGATCGCCAAGGCCGCCACCAATCGCCCCGACCTGCAGCTCCGCATGCAGGGCAATTCCTTCCTCGGCGCCTTCTTCAAGGTCTCGCCCTTCCTCGAGCAGTTCAACATTCCCGAGGAACACTTCCGCGAGGTCGTCCGCGCCCAATATCAAAAGAAATTCGGCAAGTTCGGCGACGCCGTCATCGAGTCCAACATGACCGTCATGACCGCCGGCGGTGAACGCGTCCAACTCGTGCCCTACGGCCCGGTCGACGCGCCCGACGCCTCCTCCATGCGCGGCGAACTGCTCCTGCCGCGCAACTCCGATTGCGGTGGCGCCTGCGGCTGCACGCCCTCCGACGAGCAGCCCGCCGGCCTGCCGATGTACAAGACCGAGACCTTCGACAGCGAATACCGCGCCGGGCTCGGCTACGACCAGCCCGCCTCGCCCCTCGCCGCCGTCGGCGTCATGGCCGCCGGCTCGGGCGCCACCGCCTCCAAATACGGCGCCCGCCGCGAGACCCCGAAGTATTTCGCCGAGAACTGCACCCAGTGCATGGAGTGCATCACCTCCTGCCCCGACACCGCCCTGCCCAACACCGCGCAGGACCTGCAGACCATCCTCAACACCGCGGTCGACAACTATGTCACCGCCGCCGACCAGCGCGCCGCCATCCACGCCGCCATCCCCGACATCGATGCCGCCATCCGCGAGCGCATGCTCGACAACGCCAAGAAGAAGGAAGGCGAGTCCGTCCGCGAACTGGTGATGTCCATCGTCCGATCTACGCCGACCATCTCCCAGGACGCCGCCCTCGAACTCGACGGCATCCTCAACATCCTGCCCCTCTCCTACCTCAAGGTCCCGGCCGTCTTCCTCTCCAAGGAGCGCAAGGAAAAGGGCACCGGCGGCATCTTCTCCATCTTCGTCTCCGACCTCTGCAAAGGCTGCGGCCTCTGCGTCGAGGAGTGCGGCGACCACGACGCCCTGCGCATGATCGAGGACACCGAGGACTACAACGCCGAACTGCTCTCCGCCACGGCCTTCCTCCGCCTCCTCCCCGACACCGACCAGAAATTCCTCGGCCTCTACAACGACAACGCCCCGGAATCGTCCCGCCCCGCCGCCCTGCGCAATCACATGATGGTCAACCGCAACTACGACGCCCTCGTCTCGGGCGACGGCGCCTGCGCCGGTTGCGGTGAAAAACCCGTCCTCCATGCCATCGCCTCGGTCACCGAGGCCTACATGCGGCCCATCTTCCACGCCAAGGCCGACCGCCTCACCGCCAAGTTCGGCAAGCTCAAGCGCGAGGGCACCACCGCCCTGGAGAAGCTCAAACAGGAAAACCCCGCCACCTACGCCGTCTGGAAACGCATGGTCGCCCACATCGTCATGGGCCTCGGCGGTGACTCCGACAAGGACACCGAGACCCGCCTCGCCGCCCGCGGCGAGATCACCGACCAGGAAGCGGTCAACGCCATCTGCGCCGTCGTCAAACAGGAGGCCTTCAACCACAAGATCCTGCAGACCCTCGACGGCCGCCTCGCCAACGGCATGTCCGTCATGGCCATGGGCGCCCACACCGGCTGCAACACCGTCTACGGCTCCACCCCGCCCAACAACCCCCACCCCTACCCGTGGCTCAACTCCCTCTTCCAGGACGGCGCCACCATCTCGTGGATGATGGGTGAGACCTTCATGACCGACAACGCCCGCCGGTCCATCATCCCCGAGCGCCTCATCGACCACCTCTTCGCCGGCGACCAACTCGACCAGGCCACCTACTTCAACTACACCCACTTCACCGACGCCCTGATGACCGACGCGGAAGTCAAGGAGCTGCCCAAGGTGTGGTGCGTCGGCGGCGACGGCGGCATGGGCGACATCGGCTTCCAGAACGTATCCAAGGTGATCCTGCAGAATCGCCCCAACGTGAAGATGCTCATGCTCGACACCCAGGTGTATTCCAACACCGGCGGCCAGAACTCCGACCACTCGCCCATGACCGGCGGTTTCGACATGAACCAGGCGGGCGCCGCCTCCCAGGGAAAACTCAACGAGATGAAGAACATCTGCGAGTGCTTCCTCAACGGCCACGGCTCGCCCTTCCTCGCCCAGGTCTCCATGGCCGACTCGGCCAAGCTCTACCGCTCCATGATCGACGCGATGGAGTATCGCGGCACCGCCTTCTTCCAGTGCTACACCACCTGCCAGCCCGAGCACGGCGTGGCCGACAACATGGCCACCACCCAGGCCGAGCAC
The DNA here is from genome assembly GCA_965652375.1 of uncultured Opitutus sp. Taxonomy (GTDB): domain Bacteria; phylum Verrucomicrobiota; class Verrucomicrobiia; order Opitutales; family Opitutaceae; genus Actomonas. Next base: position 1,550 of record CBFGUO010000073.1, on the reverse strand, counting down.
GTGCGCGAGTCGCGCTGCCTGCCCGAGTTCGTCTTCGACCCCCGCCTCGGTGAGTCCTACACCGAGGCCCTCAGCCTCAAGGGCAACAAGAACCCCGACCGCGACTGGTGGATCACCAAATACAGCGACACCGACGAGTCCTACGCCTTCACCATTGCCCACTGGGCCTGCACCGAGGCGCGCTTCCGCCAGCACATCAAGAAAGCCAGCGCCGAGGAAGTCGCGCACATGGAGCACCTCGAAGACGTCCTCCTGCGCGTCACGCAACAGGACATCGTCTACCGCCGCTACAACGATCCGACCAGCCGCGCCTACATCCCGGACTTCGGCGTCTACATCAAGTATGACGCGGGCAACGGGAAGCACATCCCGATGAAGATGAGCCGCCAGATGGTCCTCTTCAACGTGGAGCGCCGTAAAGCCTGGCGCATGCTTCAGTCGCACGCCGGCCAGGAGAACAAGGACTACCAGGCCCAGAAGGCCCTCCTCGCCAAAGTCGACAAAGGCGAAGTGAGCATCGAAGACCTCAAATCCAAAGGCCGCCAACTCCTCGCCGAACCCGAAACCGCCACGAGCTGAGCGGACTTCAACGCCTCCCACCCCAAACGGCTGCCTCCCCGGCAGCCGTTTTTGTTTTCAGCCCACAGCCGCCCCCCGGGGACCGCCGAGCCCCAGCTCGGCCCTACCTGCCCCTCCGCTCGTTTCCGGTTCCCCTGTAGGGGCGAGGCTCGTCCACGCCCGCCCCTGCCTGTCCGCCAACGGGTCCTTGACTTGAACAGCAGCCATATTTCCGTATTTATGGCCATATGAAAACCACCATCGATCTGCCGGACGACATCCTGAAACGCACCAAGATCGCGGCGGCCCGGCGGCGCACCTCCATCAAAAATCTGGTTATCGAGGGCCTCGAAAGCGTGTTGAGGAGCGAATCTGCCGAGCCTCCTCCCTCCGCTGCCCTAGCGCGTCTGCGCCAAGGCTATCACTTGGGCGGCCAACCCCTGAGTCGGGATCAAATCCATGCCCGCTGAGCGGTTTCTGGACACCAACATTCTGCTCTACGGCTACGACCTGGACTCCCCGGACAAACGCCGCATCGCGCAGACGCTGCTGGAGCAGGCTTGGCTGCAACCGGGCCGCACGGCCATCAGCGTGCAGGTATTGCAGGAGTTTTATGTCAATTTCGTCCGCACCGGACATTCCGCCCACGATGCGGCAGCGCTCATCGACGATTTCTCCCGCTGGCCGGTGGTCGACAATACCCTGGCTGTCTTTCGGCTGGGACTTTCGCTGCAGAGCCGCTGGCAAATCTCCCTGTGGGACGCGCAGATCCTGGCCGCCGCGCAAACCAGCGGCGCCCGCGAACTGTTCACCGAAGACCTCAACCACGGCCAGGAGTACGAAGGCATCCGCTTGATCAACCCCTTCCTTCCCCCTGCCTAAGGCAGACCCGATCCACACCGTTCCCTCATCCCGAACACAATCTGTTGATATGTGGCGACATGACCCGAATGGCGCTTAGTTAAGGGGGCTCATCGTCTACTTTTGTCTCC
>CBFGUO010000072.1:0-19978 GCA_965652375.1 uncultured Opitutus sp. | reverse complement strand
CGACGGTGGCCGTGGTGGTGGCGTCGTAGGTCTTGTTGGCGGCGGTGACGCCGGTGACGGTGAGAGTCGCCGGGGTGATGGTGGCAGTCGTGCTCGGCTGGGTGAGGGTGTAGTTGCCGGCGTGGGTGCCGGTGAGGGCGAGGCCGGAGACGGTCACGGGCTTGTCGGCGGCGACGGCGGCGTTGGCGAAGGCGCCGGCGGCCGCGGAGGTGTCGAGATTGACCGTGTCGCCGGAGACGACGCCGACCAGGGTGGCGGTACCGGTGCCGAGGGTGGCGGTGATGGTGCCGTCGTAGGTCTTGTCGGTGGCGGTGACGCCGGTGACGGTGAGGGTGGTGGCGGTGATGTCGGCCGTGGTGGTGGGCTGGGTGAGGGTGTAGTTGCCGGCGTCATTGCCCTGCAGGGCGAAGTCGGCGGTGGTGACGGGTTTGGCGGTGCCGACGTTGCGGGTGTCGAAGGTGCCGGTGGCGGCGTTGGGGTAGAGGTTGAGGTCGTCGCTGCCGAGGCGGCCGACCAATGTCGCGGAGCTGACGTCGAGGGAGGCGTCGGTGCTGCCGTCGTAGGTTTTGTTCTGGGCGGTGACGCCGGTGACCGAGGCCGGGGCGGGGGTGATGTCGGCGGTGGTGGCGGGCTGGGTGAGGCTGTAGTTGCCAGCGGTGGTGCCGGTGAGGGTGAAGCCGGCGATGGTGACGGGTTTGCCGGTACCGACGTTTTTGTTGTCGAAGGTGGCGGTGACGCTGGAGCCGTCCAGGGCGACGTCATCGGAGCCGACCACGCCGGCGAGGCTGGGTGTGCCGGTGAGGGTGGCGGTGGCGGTGGCGTCGTAGGTCTTGTTGACCCCGGAGAGGCCGGTGACGGTGAGCGGGGCGGGGGAGACCGTGATGGTGAGGAGGCCGCCGGTGCTGTTGCCGGCGGTGTCATCGACGGTGACCAGGTAGGTGTCGGAGTCGACGGTGGTCGGGGTGCCGGTGAGGGCGCCGGTCGTCGGGTGCAGGGAGAGGCCGGCGGGCAGGCCGAAGTTGGCAAAGGCGACCGGGTCGCCGCTGGCGGTCAGGGTGTAGGTGGAGGCGGTGCCGTAGGTAAGGGCGACGGTGGTCGAGCTGGTGATGACCGGGCCGGTGTTGTCGAGGGTGATGGTGAGGCCGGCGGAGGCCGAAGACGTGTTGTTGGCCGCGTCGGTGGCGCGGGCGGTGATCGTGTGGTCGCCTTCGGACAGCGCGCTGGTGGTGATCGACCAGGCGCCGCCGGTGGCGGTGCCGGTGCCGATCACGGTGGTGCCATCGGTGTCGTAGAGGGTGACGGTGGCGCCGGCCTCGGCGGTGCCCTGGATCACGGGCTGGGTGCCGGTGGTGATGTTGTCGGTGTCGGACGTGCCGTTGTCGGAGCCGGCCGCGAGATCGGGCGTGGAGGGCGCGGCGGGGGCGACGTCGTCGACCACGGTGATCGCGAAGGCCGCGGCGAGGGTACCGCCGTTGCCGTCACTGGTCTGGACGCGCACCGAGTAGTCGCCAGCGGCCAAGGCCGCGGCGTTGGTGGCGCGCAGGGCGTTGCTGGAGATGTTGAAGGAGCCGTTGTGGGTGTCGCCGGTGCCGGAGACGAGCGTGTAGGTGTGGGTGTCGCCGGTGTCGGCGTCGGTGGTCGTGAGCGTGCCGACGGTGGCGTTGGCGCCGCCGGACTGGTTGACGGTGGCGTTGGAGAGACCGAGGTCGATGGGGGCGTCGTTGACCGCGGTGACGTTGAGATTGAGGGTGCCGAGGGCGACGTTGCCGGAGCCGTCGCCGTCGTTGGCGGTGATCGTCAGCGTGGCCGCCGGGGTGCCGTTGGCGTTGGCGGCCGGGGTATACATGACGTTGGTCGGCGTATCGAGGTAGGCGTTGATGTCGGCCGGGGCACCGGTGAGCGTAAAGGTCGACGTGCCGTTGCCGGAGGCGACGAGCGGCGCGGGGTTGGCCAGGCCGAAGCGGCCGGCGGAGGCGGCGAAGGTGACGGTGATCGAGCCGCTGTCGACGTCGGCGAAGGAGGCGGCCGACAGATCGGTGGCGGCCTCGGTATCCTCAGTGTAGGCGAGGCTGGCGGGCAGACCCGTGACTGACGGGGCATCGTTGACCGCGGTGATGTTGATGTTGACTGTCGACGTGGAGGAATCGGCAGTGCCGTCGTTTGCCTTGATCGTGAACGAAGCGGCGGGGGAACCGGAGTCGTTGGCGACGCCGGTGTATTGGATGTTGGAAGTGGTATCGAGGAAGCTGTTCAGATTGGCGACCGTGCCGCTGAGCGTGAGCGTAGCGCTTCCGCTGCCGCCGACCGTGACCCCGCCGCCGGATGTGGCGGTAAAGGTGCCCTCGGTGGCGGTCAGGGAGAGGGTGAGCGAGTCACCGTCGGTGTCGGCGACGGTGACCGCGGAGAGATCGACATTAATCGCGGTGTCCTCGGTGACGGTGATCGAGGCGGGCACGTTTGAGAGGGTGGGGGCGGTGTTGGCGGGGGCGAGGGATTCGAGTACCCGGGCGGTGACGTTGGTCGTGTAGTCACCGGCATTGTAGAGGCTGCCGGGATTGTCGGTCCAAGCGACGATGAAGCGATCGTCGGCAAGGGGAGCCACGGCGGATTTGTCCTGGTTGCCGGAACGGTGTTGGTTGACTTGGAACTCGGTCGTATCGACGGCGGAACCGTTGGCGTTGAAGCGGCGACCGAAGATGCCGCCGCTTTCGTAGTCGTCGGTGTCCGAAGCCCAAGTGACGATGAATCCGCCTCCGGAGAGTGTGGCGACGGCGGGCTGGTAGCGGTCGCCGGACGTGTTGGCATTGACGCGGATGGTGCTGCCCTGTTTCACGGCGCTGTTGTTGTAGCGCACGGCGCCGATGTTGGATTGGCTGTTGGAATCATCATAATCCTCGGATACGACGACGTAGCCACTCGACAGAGCAGTGATATCGGGCGCGCGGTAGCCGGTCCAGTACAGGCCGGTGTCGACCGGGCTGCCTCCCGTGACCATGGTGGAAATATAGTAGGTGGAACTGTCCGCCCAGCAGGCGGCGTAGTTGCCGTTGTCGAGGCCAATGACGTTGGCATCGGAGCCGCTGGAGGAAATCAAGGTCTCTGCCGCCAGGGCGACGCCGGTCGTGCCGTTGAACTGGCGCAAACGGACTTCGCTGCCCGGTGATTGCCAAATGATGACAAAGGAGCCGTCGGTGAGGGTGGCGACCTTCGGGTAGTATTGATCGCCGGAAGTCGTGGTATTCGCGACCATCTCGGAGCCGACGGTGCCGTTGGCTTCGACGAGCCGGTAGCAGATATCGTAGTTGTCCGTGAGCCAGCGGCCGTAGGCGACGACGTAGCGACCGGATCCGAGTGAGGCGATGCTGGGATTGATTTCGTCGGTATCGCTGGCGCTGTTGCTGATCACGAACTCGCTGCCACTCGCGGTGCCCGTGCTGGAAAACTTCTGGCCGTAGATGCCGTGATAAAAGGTGTCGGCTTTTCCTCCTTGGCCGCCGGACTGCCAGACCACGACGGCGTCACCCGTGCTGAGGGTGGCGACGTCGGGGTTGAGCTGGGAATCAGTCGTATAGGAATTGGCCGCGAGATCGTCGCCAAGGCTGAGTTCATTCGAGGTTTCAGAGACAACGGTGAACGAAACCGTCTCGCTGAAGCCCTGCCCGGAGATCGGGTCGCCGCTGCTGTCGGTTTGATACCAATCGTAGTAACGAGCGGTGATGGTGACGGTGGAGCCCGCGGCTGGCATGGTTCCCGAGCCGCGCTTGAGGGTGGCGGAGTTGCCTGCCGAGGAGTCGAACTCGAACGAAAAAAGATTGGCTACGGACTGGCTTTCGAGCTCCCAGTGGCCTTTCCGAGAGTAGCCGGTGTCTTCGGGCTGAAGGGTGGCAATGACAGCGCCCAGGCTGGAATTGTCGAATATGGCGGAGCGGTCGCTGGTGATGCCGGTGGGCGCGTTGTCGGGCCGGATGGTGCCGCCGGTGGTGGTGGTGCCGGACACTCCGGAGAGCTGCCAGGCTTTGCCGAAACTGTTGTTCGACGTCGTATCACTCGGAGAGGAGTCAACGAAGCGCCAGAGGGTGCCGGGAGCGCTGATGAAGTTGAGCGAAGCCGGGCTGGTGGTGATGGGGTAGGTGGTCCAGCTTGATCCGCTGTTGGTGCTGTATTCGAAATGACCGCGGGTGACGTTCCAACTGAACGTCGGGATGTTCTGCATGGCGAATGACGCCACGGTGAAGGTGCCCGATTGGGATGGCGTGGTGCCGGTGTCGATCGTCCAAACATTGCTGGTGCCACCCGGCCGCACATAGACGGAAAAGAAGTTCGCAGTTTCGGAAGTTTGGGCAGGCAGCACACCGGGGTAGGCCGGAGGAGTGTGAAAGGCGATGGGGTGGGCCGGAAATGCGGCTCCCTGGCGGCTCTCCAGGACCCAGTCGCCGCCAAGGCTTGACGCTCCGGTGGGAGTGGTCGAGACGGCGACGACTGCGCCGGTCAAATCAGCCAGAGAGTCGCGCAGCTCGCGGCCAGCCGGGGTTTTGCCGATGTCACACCCGTAGAGGAGAATCTCCGCCTGCGGACCTAATGCGGCGCGCCAGGTTTTGAGTTCGCCGGAGCGTTGTGCCAGCGACGGGGCATCGATTTGTTGGGCGCCAAGCTTCAGTCGCCCCGGCGCTCCATGCGAAACGATGTGCAGGGCGGTCAGATTGCGGTGCGAGCGCAGTATGGTGGTGATCTGCTCGAGTTCGTCGCGCTGCGGATCGAGGAGCACGGTTTCGATTCCGGGCCGGATATTGGTCAGCAGGACCTGCCAATCGTCCACGGCGGAATCGACGAACAGGATCTCTTGGGAAGTGTCGGCGTCCGGCGTTCCGGTGGCGACGGATTGCAGGCCGAAAGCAAACAACATGGCCCCGATCGGAACGAGGCGGAGGTGGAGGGTCGAAATCATGATGAAGCGGAAAAGGAGAAGGGGGGCAGCTAACGACTAGGGGGCGCCACGGACTCAAATTAATGCGAAATTGGGGCGACTAAGGGGCCGAATCGGAACCGAACGAGTCGATGCTGAAGGCGCGCGGGAATGACTCGCTGGGCGATTTGCGTTGCGGCCTGATGGCGCACCGGCGCGTCGGGTTTGAGGGAAGGAGCGGACACGTCTGGCTAAAAAAGATCGAGCGATAGAAACGGCGACACGGGCCTCCTGAATCGACCGCGCGAGCCGCGGCTGAAGCGCTTTCTCGCGATTGTTGCAAGATGCCTTGCCCGGCGGGAAACGGGGAGATGCTTGAACGAGGTGGGCGTCGGATGCCGCCTCGCTTAGGGTGCGGAACAAGATCGGGCCGGATCGAACAGGCGCTCCGAAGAAGGCGAGGCATAAAGGGTAGGACCCGAACGGGTGTAGTGTTGGATGGGGTTTATACCCTAAGTCGCTGCTTCTATGACAAGCCTCGAATCCTACCGAAGTCCAATCGTTTTACATTTGCAGTAAATGGCAGTCGAAACGAAGGCCTGTCGCATCAAGATCGTACGCGACCGCGTGGTGGGAGCAGGGAGAGCCGGAGCCGGTTAGCTTTGGCGTGCGGAGCGGCCGGCCGGACTGATGGCGGCATTGAACCGTATTCCGTCTTGGCAGGGGAGGGGTCGCTGCGCGAGCGTCGCCGGATGCTTGAACCTTCGCCATCGGCGCCCGTGGCCGCGACTTCCTGGACTTGGGCCGTGCGCCTGCTCGTGAAGTGGCGGGAGGACGGGGAGCGGTTGGACTGGTTGCTCGAGTCCCTGCCGACGGAGCTTTCGCCGGGAGAGCGGGCGCGGGTGCAGGCGCTGTTGGTGGGGACGATTCGTCACTTGGGGCGAATCGACGGACATTTGCAGGCGCTGATGAGCCGGCCGCCGCGGCCCTCGGTGGCGGCCGGACTGGCGGTGGCGGGCTTCGAGTTGCTCGAAGGCGGGGCGGACGAGGGCCTCACTGCGCGGGTCGGGCATCATTTGGTGGAGCAGGTCAAACGGCTGGCGACGCCGAAGGAGGCGGGCTTCGCCAACGCGGTGGTGCGCAAACTGGCGGCCGCGCTGGCCGCGGACCAGGCGCCGGAAACCGATGCCGGACTGGAGGCCTGGGCGCGCTGGCACTCGCATCCGGAGTGGCTGGTGCAGCGCTGGCGGATGAAGTTCGGGCGCGAGGCGGCGCTGGCGTTGCTGGCCTGGAACCAGTCGGTCGCACCGGTTGTGGTGCGGCAGCGACAGGCGGTGGACTTGCCCGACTGGCTGCACGCGGTGCCGGGAGCGCCGGGATTTTTTGCGGCGGAGTCCGGGCACTGGTCCGAATTGTTGCCCTTGATCGAGGCGGGCCTCGTGCAGGTGCAGGATGCCGCGACGCGGCACGCGGTGGAATTGCTGCAGGTACGGCCCGGCGAAACGGTGCTCGACCTGTGTGCAGCTCCGGGAGGCAAGAGTCTGGCCATCGCCGACCGCCTCGAGGGGAGGGGGCAAGTGGTGGCGATGGATCTGCCGGGCAGGAGACTGCCACGTCTGCAAAACAATCTAAAGGCGGTGCCGGCCAGCGTGCAGGCGACGGTGGTCGCGGGCAATGTGTCGCGGGGGGCGGGCCGGGCCTTGGCGGCGAAGCGGCTGCCGGCGACGTACCAGGCGGTGTTGTTGGACGTGCCTTGTTCCAATACCGGCGTGATGCGGCATCGCGTCGACGTGAAATGGCGGTTGGACCCCGACAGTTTTCGGCGTCATGCCTTGCAGCAACTGGAACTGCTGCAGGCAGCCGGCGAGTTGGTCGCACCCGGCGGGCGCCTGGTCTACAGCACGTGCAGTGTCGATCCGGAGGAGAACGAACAGGTGGTCGCGGCGTTCGTACGGCGCAGCCGCGGGGCCTTTGAACTCGAGGAATCGATCATGAGCCTGCCGTGGGAAACGGGCCACGACGGCGCGGGCGCCTTCCGGCTGCGACGGGTGTCTGGGGGCCTGGAGGCCTCGGGGTCTAAAAGTCTAAAAGTCTAAAGGTCGAGTCCCGGAGTCGGCTGGGCGAAGTCCAGTTCCGCGACTGCGGGATCGAGTCTGCGGGAGGGCCCGCACCCCGGCGGCACGCGTGAGCTTCAGTCTGAGTCTTCGCGGCGAAGCGGCCGCTGGTGATCTTTAGACTTTTAGACCTTGAGACTTTTAGACCGGCGGGCGCGGTGCGCCGCCGCGCCGCCCGCCTCAGGGCACGAGGACGTAGGTCTCGGCGGCGAGGGTAACTTCATCGCGGCCCTTGATGAGGGTGTAGTTGATCGTGCCGCCGGCGTCGACGAGTTGGCGGAAGCGTTCGAGGTCCCAGTTCTCCACGGCTTCGCCGTTGATGCGGCTCACGAGGTCGCCGACGCGGAAGCCGGCGGCCTCCGCCGGGGAGTCGGGCGCGACGGCATTGATCTTCCAGTAGGCGCGTGCCTTGGAGAAACTGAGTCCGGCGCTGAGCTTGGGCGGAGTGACGATGCGCATGTCGTCGGTTGGGCGGTAGAAGGCGACGCGACTGGAGGCCTGGTCGAAGGTGATCTCAAAATGCCGCAGGAGCTCGCCGCCGAGCGAGGTAAGCTGGCCGCTGAGGTCGGCGATCGGCTGGACGATCTGGTGGTCGCCAATAGTGAGGGTGTTGTCGAGGCGCCCGACGATTTGTCGATGGTTGCCGTGGAGGGTGCCGATGAGGGTGCCGGTGCGGGGCGGCACGGCGAACTCGAGATCGAGGCCGGCCGGATCGAGGTTGAGCGAACCGTCGCTGCCGGTGTCGATGAGGGTCACGAGCGATCGGGCGCCGAGCGACAGCTGCACGTAGGGGACATCGTTGTGTACGGTGACGGGCAGGACGCAGCCGCGGAGGGGCAGCTGGTCGTTGAGAGAGGACATGACGACGCGCCGTCCCGGGTAGTCGAGCGTGAGGCGGGCATTGCCGAACAGGGTGAAGCCCAGCACGCCGTCGATCTGCACACCCAAGTGATCCGAGAGCTCGCTGCAGTCGTAGACCAGCGCGCGCACGTTTTGAAAATTGGCGGGTCCGAAATCGATTTTTTCCAGCATGACCGACTCGACGGGTACGGCGCGACCGGTCACATCGCGCAGCCAGACCTTGGGTGGATTCGGGTCGGCCGGACGTCGCAGGTGACGGATGGCGAACTCCGGCGAGACGAGGGTGCGGGACGCACCCGTGTCGATGAGGAAGCGCCAAGGGCCGTCGGCGCCCTGGGTTTCGACGACGGCCAGCCCGCCGATGATCTGCATGGGCACCTCGACGCGGGTCTTCACCTGCGGCTCGGCGATAACCGGCAGCGGGGCGAGGTCGATCGGTTCGGTATTGATCGGGGCGCGCGAAGCCGTCTGGCAACTCACCAGGAGCAGCGCGGCGGCGCAGCCCGACAGCGAGAAGCAAACGGAACGCCGGGCGCTCATTCGCGTGGAGCCGGCAGGGTGCGGGCGATGCGCCACGCGCCGAGGGCGAGGGCGGCGGCGGCGGCGAAGACCGCCGTGCCGCTGACGAGCCAGAAGACCAGTCCCGCGAGTACCGGGGTGACGGCGCGCGCGAGGGAGCCGAGCGAGCGGAAGACCCCGAGCGCGCGACCCTGTTCATCGGCCGCGCTGTAGAGCGAGATGAGGCCGGAGGTGGCGGGATTCACGAAGCCGGCGCCGAGGGCGAGAATGGCGAGCCCAACGTAAAGGGTCGGCACGTTGGGGGCGAGGCCGACGACGGCGAAACCCACGGTCGCGGTCACGAGGCCGGTGGTCAGCACGCTGATTTCACTGCGTTGCTTGAGCACGCGACGTACGATCATGCCCTGGGTGATGATCGACCACAGGCCGAGGTAGGCGAGCATGATGCCGTTGCCCTTGGCGGTGAAGCCGAAGCGTTCGGCACCGAGAAACGTAAGCGAAAACTCCATGGCACAGAAGGCGAGGGCGAAGGTGAAGCCGATGAAGTTGACGCGGCGGGCGCCGGGCGAGGAGATTTCGGCCGCGGCCCGCAGCGGGTGGCGCAGGCGGAGGCGGGCGGAGGCATCGGTGCGGTTCTCGTCCGCCAGGGTCTCGTCGAAGCGGGCACGAATCCAGCCGAGGTTGACGAGGCTCAGCAGGAGGGAAAACAGGGCGGGCACCGAAAAGGGATGGAAGCCGAAGTGGGCAAGACCGGGATGGCTGGCGAGCAGGTTGAGCTGCGCGGTGGCGGCGCCGATGGCCGGACCGGTGACGAGTCCGAGCCCGAAGGCGGCGCCGACCAGGCCCATGGCCTTGGCGCGTTCCTCGCGGCTGGTGACATCGGCCACGGCGGCGGTGGCGACGGAGATATTGCCGCCGAACACCCCGCCGAGCAGCCGGGCGAGCACAAAGAGCCAGAACGACCCGCTCACCACCCAGAGCACGTAGCTGAAAGCGGTGCCGGCGACCGTGCGCGTGAGCACGTGGCGACGGCCGCGTTGGTCGGACATCGCGCCCCAGAACGGCGCAAAGACGAACTGGAGCAGGGCGTACAGCGAACTGAGGATGCCGCCCAACAGCACTGCGGCGAAGTTGGAGTCCTTGCCGAGCAGGCCGGCCAGCCATTCGGTGGCGGTGACGGCGGCCCCGAGCAGTCCGCTGTTCCCGTCGACCGCCAGGTAGTGCCGCAGGATGTCGGGCACGAGCGGGAAGATGATGGAGAACCCGATCAGGTCGATGTAGAGGGTCAAGAAAATGACCCCGAGGGAAAGCGGACGGCGGGAGGCTTGGGCGGAGGACGGCACGGACGACAAAAGGGCAAGGAAGACAAGAGAGTCGGGCAATGGGAAGACTTGACTGGGCGGGAGGCGCTGCGTCGTCCCGTGTCGAATTTGGTTTCCCCGGCGCGCGGTCGGTGCTTGTGGTGGGCACATGGTATTGCAGATTGCGCTCCTGTTGGTCCTGCTGCGGCTCCTGGCCGAGTGGGGGCTGGCGTTCCTGAATCGCCGCGAAGTCGAGCGTTACCGGGAGAAGGCGCCGCCGGCGGTGGAGGCGATCATGGACGCGGAGACGTACCGCCGGTCGGTCGCCTATACGCTGGCGAAGATCCGCTTCGGCAACCTGAACCTGCTGTTCGACGCCGGCGTGCTGGCGCTCGTGCTGGTGAGCGGCTTGCTGCCGTGGCTCTTTGCCCAGGTGGCGGCGTGGGCGCCGACGGCCAAGTGGGACGACGCGCTCTACGTGGTGTTGGTTTTTGTGCTATTGAGCCTGCCCGGGCTGCCGTTCGACTGGTGGGCGCAGTTTCGCCTGGAGGAGCGCTTCGGCTTCAACAAGAGCACGGTTTCGCTGTGGATCACCGACAAGGTGAAGGGCCTGCTGCTCGGGCTGGTCATCGGCTTCCCGCTGCTGTGGGGGCTGTTCGCGCTGGTCGAGTGGGTGGGCAATGCGTGGTGGTTGTGGGCGACGGGCCTGCTGTTCACGATCCAGCTGCTGATGCTGGTGCTGTATCCGAAGCTCATCCTGCCTCTCTTCAACAAGCTCACGCCGCTGCCGGAAGGGGAGTTGCGCGACCGCCTCATGGCGCTGGGCGACCGTACGGGTTTTCGGGCCTCGACCATTGAAGTGATCGACGGCAGCAAGCGCTCCGGCCATTCCAACGCTTATTTCACGGGTTTCGGCCACTTCCGGCGTATCGTGTTGTTCGATACACTCATCGAGCAGCTTGCGCCCGAAGAGCTCGAGGCCGTGCTCGCGCACGAGGTGGGCCACTACAAGCGCGGACACATCCCGCAGCGGCTGGTGATCGGAGCGGTGACGCTGCTGGGCTCGTTCGGCGTGCTGGCCTGGCTGCTGCAGGCGCCGTGGTTCCTGGGCGGATTCGGCTTTCCCGCGGGGGAAATGGCGCCGGCGTTGCTGCTGTTTGCGCTCCTGAGCGGGACGGTGACCTTCTGGTTCACGCCGCTGAGCAACCTGTTGTCGCGCAAACATGAATACCAGGCGGACGCCTTTGCCCAGGATGCGATGGGGAACGAGGCGCCGCTAGTAAGGGCATTGCGCAAGCTCGCGACGGAAAACCTGAGCAACCTGACCCCGCACCCGCTGTTCAGTGGTTTTTATTATTCGCATCCGACGATCGTGGAGCGGGAACGAGCAATGGCCGCGCGAACGGCGGCGGCATGAGGCGGCGACTCGCGTGGCTGATCATCGGCTGGATCGGTGTCGCTGGGGCGGCGCGGAGCGAACCGCCGCGCGAACTGTCGATCGCCACCTACAACGTGGCGAACTACAACCTGACCGACCGGCAGATCGAGGGGGCCTTCCTGACGCAGTATCCGAAGCCCGAACGCGAAAAGACCGCCCTGCGCCGGGTGGTGGCCGAGCTCGATGCGGATGTGCTCGCCCTGCAGGAGGTCGGCGGCGAGGCCTTCGTGCGGGAGTTGCGGCGGGATCTGCGTTCGGAGGGAATCGAGTATCCGCATGCGTTCGTGCTCGAGGCGCAGGACGAGGTGCGGCGACTGGCGGTGCTGAGTCGGTTCCCGTTTACGCGCATCGGCCGCCATGCCGATCTGGAGTTCAAGTATTTCGAGGGCCGGGAGCTCGTGAAGCGCGGCATGCTGGAGGTGCGCCTGCAGACGGCGGCGGGCGAGATCGCGTTGTTTGTGGTGCACCTGAAAAGCCGGCTCACCGAACGCCGCGACGATCCGGCGGCGGAACTGCGGCGGGGCCGGGAGGCAACGGCGGCCCGCGACCGGATCCTGGAGCTGTTTCCGGAGCCGGCGGAGGCCCGTTTCCTGATTCTCGGCGACTTCAACGAAGGTCCCACCGGGCGACCGCTGCGGGCCTTCACGGAGCGGGGACCGCTGGAAATCGCGCGGCCGGTGTCGGCGGGGGATTCGCGCGGCGAGACCTGGACGCATCTCTACCGACGCAACGACGAATACTCGCGGGTCGACTTCATCCTGGTGTCACCGGCGCTGGAGCCGGCGGTGCAGGGCGGGCGTGGTGTCATCCTCGACAGCGAACCCGTGTTGCGGGCGAGTGATCACCGCCCCGTGAAGGTGAAACTGCTATTCGCGACGGAATAGAACCGGCGAACCGGCGGGATTTTTGAGGGACGCCGGCTTGGCCGGAAGAGGGGAATCAACCGCGAAGGGGCGCGAAGAGACGCGAAACCCCAAGGTCCGCTGCCGGGCCGATCGCGTTTCTTCGCGTCGGTCGTGGTCGATCCCGATCAGCGCACGCTGACGGGCACCGTGATTTCGCCGCCGCCGAAGCCGGTGAGGAAGAGGCTGCCGGTGCCGGGCAGGCCGCCGCGGATCGGTACGGTGACCGAGGTGCTGCCGGCGGGAATGACGACCTCGGACATGATCACGCTGTCAGGGACGTCGGTGGTGACATCGAGCAACAGGCCGCCGGCGGGAGCCGCCTGGGGCAGGGTGAAGGTGACCTGCGTGGTCTCGCCCTGCGCAAGATCGATCGAGGCCGGGCTGACGTTGAGCTCGAGTCCGTCGACCCGAAAGGTGCCGACCGGCTGGACGCCGGAGGGCGTCTGCACGGCGACCTGATAGTTGCGGCCCGGGGGCACGGAGGGGACGAAGAAGCTGAGGGCGTTGGGGGAGTCGAAACTCGTGCGCGTGGGCTGACCGTTGAAGGTGACCAGATCCTGGCGGGTGAAGCCCTGGCCGACGACGCCGATGCGGGCGCCGACGGGGCCGCGGTTGACGACGAGGGAGAGCACGACGCGTCCCTGCAGTTGGGTGGTGGTGACGGCGGTGTAGGCCTCGCGCGGGGTGACGGTGCCCTGGAAGGACACATCGTAGGTGGTGAGGAAGTAGTAGGAGACCTGGGCGCGACCGGCGGGGATCTGGTAGTCGAACTCATAGATGTCCGGCCCGAGCGGGCTCGGTTCGAGGTCGTGGATCTTGCCGTCGATGACGATCTGCGGTCTGAGCGATCCTTCCACGAAGCCCCGAGATTTCGGGGTGATGCGCGCCGAGAACGTGTAGATCTGCGACGGATTCACCGGCATGACCGATGGCGTCAGGTTCGTGATCGTCATTTCCTCGCAGCCGGCGAAGAGCATCAGGGCCATCGCGGCGGCAAGCCATTGCCAGATTCGTCTCGCGTGGGGGATCCGGTTCTTTTGCATGTGCGTTCGCATTAAGAAGTGGTCGATTCGCAACACAATCAAACAGCGTTGGCAATGAGCGAAATGCCGCGGCTGGACGAGGCGTGTGCGCCGGGGGCAGACACGCCTTTGGGCGTGTATGTTCACGTGCCTTTTTGCGCGAGCACCTGCGACTTCTGCGCGTTCTACCAGACGAGTCCCACGGCCGAGGGCGTGAGCGGTTTTCTCGATGGTATCGAAAAGGAAATGACACTCGTGCCGCGTGGCCGCGCGGTGAGCACGGCGTTCTGGGGCGGCGGCACGCCGGGCCTGCTGGCGCCGCGCGACCTGGAACGGCTGGCCGCGGCGGTGCGCGAGTTCTGTGGCGGCGGTGCGCCGGCGGAGTGGAGCGTGGAGATGGCGCCGGCCAGTGTGACGGCGGCGCGGTTGCAGGCGCTCAAGGATGGGGGCGTCACCCGGATCTCCATGGGGGCGCAATCCTTTCAGCCGGCGCTGCTCGAGGCGCTTGGCCGGCAGCACACGCGGGAACATATTCTGCGTGCGTATGAGCGGATCCGCGCAGCCGATTTCGCCAGCGTGAACATTGATCTGATGTTTGCGCTGCCGGGGCAGGACGAAACGGCCTGGCTGGCGGATCTCGAAGCGGCGCTGGCGTTGGCGCCCGATCACCTTTCGACCTACTGCCTTACCTTCGAGGAGGACACCAAGCTCTGGGTGAAACTTTCGGAGGGAAAGGTGAAGCTCGATCCCGAGCACGAGGCCCGGCTCTACGAACGCACCTGGGAGCGGCTGGCGGCGGCGGGCTACGAGCAGTACGAAGTGTCGAATTTCGCCCGCCCGGGCCATGTTTGCCGGCACAACCTCAACACCTGGTCGATGCACGAATGGATCGGCTTCGGTCCCTCCGCCGCCTCACAGGTCGCGGGCTGGCGCGGGACGAATCCGGCGGATCTGCAGCGTTGGCGGGAGCAGGTCGAGCGCGGGGAGCGGATGACGGAAGACCGGGTGCGGCTCAGTCCGGCGCTCCTGGCCGAGGACGCCCTGATTTTCGGTCTGCGCATGAACGCCGGGGTCGATCCGGTGGCCCTGGCGCGGCGGTTTCCGGAAGGTTCGTGGCAAGGCGCGCGCGCCGTCCTCACCCGGCTGGTCGCCGAGGGACTGGCCGAGCGCGGCCCGGGGTCTCGTGTGCACCTGACCACGGCCGGCCGCCTGGTGGCCGACGCGGTCGGTGCGGCGGTGATGGAGGCGATGAGCGCGTGAGGGGATTGCGCCGAACGGCGGTTGTGCGTCCAGTGGGGGCGATCATGCGATTTTTCCGCCTTGCGATTGTCTTGTCGTTCATGAGTTGCGCGCTGGCCGCCCGCGCCCAGGAGCCGGACTATCGGCTGCGGCTGGCCTGGCCCACGGCCAATCACGCGTACGCGGAAGGGGCGGAGTTGGAGCGTTTCATCCAGCCCACCGTTTCGGGCGAAGTGGAGTCCGGCCTGTTCGGCTGTGTGCGAACTTCGGGCAATCAGTTCCACGAAGCGCTCGATCTCATGCCGATCGCGCGGGACGCGCAGGGCGAGGCGACCGACGAGGTGTTTGCCGTGCTGGGCGGCGTGGTGCGGCATGTGAACGAGCGGCCCGGGCTGAGCAGCTACGGTCGTTATGTGGTGATCGAGCACGTGGGGACGGAGCCGGCGGTGTACACGCTATATGCGCATCTCGCGCGCGTCGATCCGGCCATCGAAGCCGGGGCCGGCGTGCGCACGGCGCAGGTGCTGGGTGTGATGGGGCGCAGCGCCGGCGGCTATACGATCCCGCGGGAGCGCGCGCACGTGCACTTTGAAATGGGGGTGCGGCTCACCGACGATTTCCAGAGCTGGTATGACTGGAAGAAGTTCGGCAGCAAAAACGACCATGGCGTCTGGAATGGCATGAACCTGGCTGGCTTCGATCCGCTGGCGTTCTACGATGCCTTTCGTGCCCACCGCGTGAATACGTTCGGTGAGCATCTGCGCAACCTGCCGCCGGCGGTGAAGGTGCGGGTGGCGACCTCGCGCACGCCCGATTTTGTGCAGCGATATCCGGCGCTGCGCACCGGCGAAGCGTTCTCGGGCGAAACCGCGGGCTGGGAAGTGACCTTTGACCGCTTCGGTCTACCGTTTGCCTGGCAGGAACTCGGCGCCGCCGACGTGGCGGACTACAAACGCGACGAGGTTCGGATCGTCTGGACCGACGACGAGATGCTGGCGGCCTGCCGCTGCAAGGACTTGGTGCGCCGGCGCCGCGGCCAGCCGGTGCCGGATCGCGATCTGCAGACGGCGTTGCAGCTGTTGTTCGGGATTCGCCGCTGAATGTGAGGGCGACGCCCGGGACTCACCCGCCGAAAGCCGGTCCCGCGGTGAGGCGGAACCGGCTCATGGCGATCAGTCGGCGATGTGGTAGGCCTCGGCGAGGCCGATACCGGTACTGCCGGCCGCGCCCTGGAGCGTCATCGTGTGCGGGCCCGGCGGCAGGAGGAGAATCCCGACCGCCTCGGCGTCGAGGGTGGGCAGGAATCCGCTGTCCGTGATGGGCTCGAGGTAGGAGGCGTCGGCCTTGTTGTCGTTCCAATAGAGCTGGTTGCCCGCGTGATCGTGGACGTAGAGGACCGGATCGGCCAGGGCTCCTGCGACGCCGAATTCCGTGAGGACGGGGCCGCGGCCGGTGACGATGACCTGCAGCGGTTCGGTGCCTTCGATCACGAAACCGACGACCAGCGAATCATCGCCCGATCCTGCCATGCCGCGGCTGGATACGTTGGCGAGTCGGGACCCGGTGGAAGGTGCGGACACCCAAAGCTGGCCGCGGATCTCGCCGGGGCCGTAGACGTCGGAGTGCACGTTGATGTAGGCGCCGCCGTTGAGCAGGGCCACGGGATCGCCCGCGTAGTCGACGTCGCTCCAGACCTGCGAGTAGGTATTGCCGTTGCGGTTGTAGGCGCTGGCGGCACCGAGGCCATTGACGACGCCGCCCGCGACGCCGAAGGCGGCCTCGTGGATGTGGGAGTTGGCGAGAGTGTTGGTGAAGTTGTAGACGAAGAGGATGAGTTGGAACTTGCCGGTATCGGGCGCGAACCACATCTGAGCGGCGCCATAGGCATTGCTGGTGACCTCGGCGGTTTCCTGTTCGGGCGTCAGGTGCGCCCAGAGCATGAGCGGGCGAGCCGTGAACTGACCGCGAATCTCGCCTCCGGGGTATTCGGCGCTGTGCAGGTTGATGTAAGCACCGCCGCCGAGGAGGGTCGCGGGGTCACCGCCATAGGTGAGATCGGTGAAGGTGGCGGTGCGTTTGTTGCCGTCGCGAGTGTAGGCGGATTCGTCGCCGAGGCCGGTGACCACGCCGCCGGCCTCGCCGACCGGTGCTTCGTGGACGTGGGAGCCGGAGATGGTGTTGGCGAAGGCCTTCACGTCGACATCGAGGGTGAAGGTGTTGGTGGCGGTGTCATACCACATCGTGGCGGTGCCGAAGGCGGGGGACGTGCTGGCGGTGGTTTCCTGCGCGGCGTTGAGGGTGGCGTCGAGACGGACGACCGCGGCGGACAGAGGCTGGGTGATCGTGACGGCGAATGCCGCGATCGCCACGAGGCGAGAGAGCGGGGATTGCATGGCTGGGATATTTTAGGGGGGGCAGGGTTTCAATTGCGCCCCGGCGCCTCGCCAGCGACCGGGACCGGGCGGGCGAAAAACAGGGGCAGTTGCACGTATGCGACCGGGTTTCCGCCAGAAGGTTGCGACTTTTTTCATACGATCCCTTGGCGGGGTCGCGGGAAGTGGCGGCGGGAGCGGAAGTGTGGCGCCGCCGGGCGGGCGGTTCAGGCGCGACTCCAGTCGAGCATGCGCTGGATCGGGAGGAGGGCGGCGCTGCGCACGTCTTCCGGCACGTCGATCGCCGGAGCCATGTTGAGTAGGGCGTCCCGCACCTTCTCGATCGTGTTCATTTTCATGAAGCGGCAATCGTTGCAGGCGCAGGTGTTGGTGGGGCCGGCGATGAAGGTTTTGTGCGGCACCTCTTTTTGCAGACGATGCAGCATGCCACTTTCGGTGACGACGATGATGCGCTCGGCCGGATGGTCCTTGGCGAACTTCACCATCAGCTCGGTGGAGCAGACCTCGTCGGCCAGGTCGCGCACGGCCTGGACGCATTCGGGGTGGGCGACGACGGGGGCGTCGGGAAACTGCAGACGGATCTTTTCGATCGCCGCGGTGGTGAACTGCACGTGGGCGTAGCAGCTGCCCGGCCACAGTTGCATGGCGCGGCCGGTTTGCTGGCTGACCCATTGGCCGAGGTTCTGGTCGGGCACGAAGAGAATCTGGCGATCGGCCGGAACGCGGGAGACGATCTTCTTGGCGTTGCCGCTGGTGCAGATGACGTCGGAGAGGGCCTTCACGCCGGCCGAGCAGTTGATGTAGGCCACAACGTAGACTTCCGGGTGGGCGGCCTTGTAGGCGGCGAGGCGCTCGGCCGGGCAGGAATCAGAGAGGGAGCAGCCGGCTTCAAGATCGGGCAGGAGCACCGTGCGTCCGGGGTTCACGATCTTGGCGGTCTCGGCCATGAAGTGCACGCCGCAGAACAGGATGACATCGGCTTCGGCCGCCTGCGCCTGATAGGACAGGCCGAGGGAGTCGCCCACGTAGTCGGCGACCTGTTGGATCGACTCGATCTGATAGTTGTGGGCGAGGATGACCGCGTTGCGTTCGCGTTTGAGCCGGAGGATTTCCTCCTGGATCGGCGTGAGCGCGGGGGGCGCGGCGCGAGGAGCGACGATGAGCGGTTCGTAGTCGAGGACGGCGGGCATGACTTGGGAGAAGGGCTGGCACACGGAACACACACAGGACGCAGAATCAATCCCGGGGTCCGGCGCCGCCGCGGTTCGGGGAACGGGTTTATTTCGATTTGAGGAAGGTTATCATATCCCGAAACTCGGGATACTCGCGCAGGCAAAGCAGATCGGGATCGTTTTCCATCCAGTCGTAATCGGCGTAACCCAGCTCGATGGCGTGGCGCAGGGTGCGGATCGCTTCGGCGCGCCGGTCGGTGAGGGCGAGCGAGCAGGCGAGGTTGTAGTGAGCGGTGGCGTCCTCGGGGCAAAGTTTCACCATGCGCCGGTCCATGCGCAGGCCATCGGCGATGCGGCCGGTTTTGGTGTAGAGGCCGCCGAGGATGGCAATCACTTCGACGTAACGCGGGTCGCGTTTGAGGACGGACTCGAAAAAGCCGATCTCCCAGTCCGGATCTTCTTTTCGGGCCATGACGGGCGGGCGAGCGGACGAGCCGGGGCCGGGTCAGGCGGAGCGGTGTTTGCAGGCGCCGGTGTCGCGCAGGGCGTTGCAGCGGGCGGAAACCTGCAGGCGTTGCGAAACGGGGCGCAGGCCCACCTTGGAGGCGACGGAGTTGCCGTACCATTCCATGAAGGGCGCGCTGATTTCGAAAATTTTGTCGCAGTCGAGGCAGATGACCTGGGCGACCTCGGTGCCGCCTTCGAGGTTGGCCAGGTAGTATTTGAGATTCTTGCCGATATCGACTTCGCGGAGCAGGGCGCTTTCCACCATGATGGGGAGCGTGCGATAGACCGTGGCGCGGGAGACGGAATCGTCGATGGCGCGGGCGTGGTCGAGCAGTTCCTCGGCGGTGAAGTGCTCGCTCTGGGCGAAGGCGGCCTCGAAGATGGCCAGACGCTGATTGGTCACGCGCAGGCCCTTGGTGCCGAGGTAGGTTTGGAATTTTTCGCGCGCGGCGTCGTTGCTCACAGTCGCAGACTGTCACGTTCGGGTGGCGCGAGTGTCAATGTCGGGATGCGGGCGACATCCGCTTGCTTCGCCGGGGGGCGGTCGCAATGCAGAGGGGCGATGATCGTCGGGGTGCATCCCATCGCTGGATTCGACAAGCTGCTCCACTACAAGGTGCCGGAGCGGCTGCGTCCGGCCGTGGGCAAGGGCTCGCTGGTGCGCATCCCCATCGGCCGGCGTTTTGCCCTCGGCATCGTGGGGAGCGAAGGGGCGCCGAACGACTTTCCGGTCGATCGGCTCAAGAACCTCGCCGAGGTGGTCTACGATTTTCCGGCCTTGCCGCCCGACCTGCTCGAACTGGCGAAATGGATGGCGATTTATTATGCCGCGCCGCTCGACGGCATCATCGAGACCATGTTGCCGGGAGCGGTCCGTCGGGCGGCCGCGCTCAAGCAGGAAAAACTGCTCGCGCTCGCGCAAAAGCTGTCGCCGCAGGAGGTGGCGACCCTCGAAAAGCGTGCGCCGCAGCAGGCACGGCTCTACGCATTTCTGGTGCAGCAGTTTCGCCCGGTGGCCAAGGCGCTGGTGCTGCGGAGGCTCGGGGTGGGGGCATCCTCGGCGACGGCGCTCATCAAGCGCGGCGTCGTGCGGGAAGAGGCGCAACGGGTGAACCGCGTGGCCTACGCCGACGATTTTGCCGAAGGTGAACTGGTCGCGGCGCTGCCGCACAACCTGAACCCCGAGCAACAGGCCGCCTACGAGGCGCTCAAGGCCGAGATCGAGCGCGACACCTTCGGCGTGACGCTGCTGCAGGGCGTGACCGGCTCGGGCAAGACCGAGGTCTATCTGCGCGCCATTCACGAGGCCCTGGAATTGGGCGGCGGCGTTGTCTTTCTGGTGCCGGAAGTGGCGCTGACGCCGCAGACCGTCGCGCGCCTGCGCAGCCGGCTCGAGGCGATCGCCCCCGGACACGCCGCCGTCGTTTGGCACAGCCACTTGAGCGAAGGGGAGCGGCTCGACGGCTGGCATGAACTGGCGACCGGGCGCGCGCGCATCGTGGTGGGGGCGCGCTCGGCGGTGTTCGCGCCGGTGCAGAATCTCCGGCTCATCGTCGTCGACGAGGAGCACGAGCCGGCCTACAAGCAGGACGAGACCCCGCGTT
>CBFGUO010000071.1:0-21073 GCA_965652375.1 uncultured Opitutus sp. | reverse complement strand
GGGCGAGTGGCACGGTCATCATGATGAGGAAGGGTTGGATGAGCGACTCGAACTGACTCGCCATGACAATGTAGACGAGGAACAGCGCCAGGGCAAAGGCGAGCAGGAGACTGTTGATGGAGGTCTGCATCTCCTCGTTCTGGCCGGAGACGGCGTAGTCGAAGCCCGGCGGAAAGGCGATGTCCTCCATCACCGAGACGATGTGGCGTGAGACGGTGGCAAGGTCGGAGCCGGAGAGATTGGCGTAGATGACGGCGGTGCGGGTCTGGTCGATACGTCGGATTTCGCTGGGACCTTCCGAGACACGCAGATCGGCAATGGCGGAAAGTGAAATGGGGACGGTGCCGCCGGGATTGACGATGAGCTGGCTGAGTTCGGCGAGGCCGAGGCGGTCGTCCTCCTCCAGGCGCACGAGGATGTCGATGAGGCGTTCGGCCTGGCGGTATTCGGTGGCGACGGAGCCCTGGACCTTGTTGCGCACGAGTTCGGCCACGGTGCGCAGGGAGAGGCCGTATTCGGCGAGGCGGTCGCGATGGTAAATGATGCGGATCTCGGGGTTGCCCGACTGCAGGGAGGAGCGCACGTCGACGAGTCCGGGAATTTCCGCCAGCCGGGCCTCGGCGGTGCGAGCCAGGGACTTCAGCGTATCCAGATCGTGGCCACGCACCTCGACCTCCACGGGACTCTTGAAGGAGAAGAGGGCGGGGTAGGTGACTTCGAGGTTGAGCTCGGGGAAATCACGGAACCTGTCGCGGATGCGGGTGATGACGGTCTCCTCGGTGGTCAGGCCGGAATCGGCTTGGAGGCGGACGGTGAGGCGGGCGGTGTGTTCGCCGGCCTCGGACGCGCGGGTGGCGTTGTCCTCGGCGCCGGCGGTGAGGGCGGTGAGGGCCACCCCGGGCTCGGCGCGGACGGCTTCGTCGATGAGGTTGGCGATCTCGTAGGTGCGTTCGAGCGGGGTGCCGACGGGCAGGGTGATGTCGAGGTTGAATTCGCCCTGGTGCACCTGGGGAATGAGCTCACGGCCGAGACGCGGCAGCAGCAGGAGCCAGCAGAGCGCGAAGGCGGCGGCCGAGGCGCCGATGACCGTCCAGCGCTGACGCAGCGCGGCGCGAAGGATGCGCGGGTAGCCGTGCTGCAGCAGGTCGAAGCCTTGGTTGAAGGCGGCGAGGCCGGGAGCCAGGAGGGGCTGGAGGACGAGGCCGCCCAGGCGGACGGCGAGCAGGAGCGTGGCGACGAGCCAGAGGGCGAAACCCTGGATCAGGGCGCTGAGCGAGCGGACGAGGAGCGCAAAAAGAAAGCGCAGGGCGAGAAACGGCAGGACCAGCAGCACGCAAAGCTCGCGCAGCCCGCGGGTGGCCACGTTGCCGGCGCGCGGGGTCCAGGCGCGCAGGGCGGCGAGGCCCCGTCCGAATTCGGCGGCGGCGGGCTGGCGCAGCACGCCGGGCCAGATGAACGCGCCGCGGTAGGGGCCGCAGGCATCGGACGCCAGCCAGGCGGTGAGCCGGTCCCACGGGGAACGACCGGCGGGGGCGCGGCGACCGGCGAGCCAGAGGAAGGGACCGGCGGCGACGACGAGCAGGGATATCAGGATCTTGGATACAACGGCCACCGGCAGGAGCAGAACCCGGAGCGTGCGCAGCAGGTAGAGTCCGACGCCGGTGAGCGCGTCGCGCAGGCGCTGGCCCCAGGATTCATCGGCGGTGGCACGGGGAAACTGCAGGAAGGTGCCCTCGCCGAGGCGGCCCGCCAGCGCGTGGCCGCGGCCGCTGAAGTCGCGCGACGCGAGCATGGGGATGAAGAACAGGGCGGCGAGGAGAGAGGCCAGCAGCGAGAAGACGACGGTGAGGGCCATGTCGCCAAAGACCTGGCCGGCGACACCCTCGACGAAGACGATGGGGAAGAAGACGGCCACGGTGGTGGCGGTGGAGGCGGTGACGGCCATGCCGACCTCGCTGACGCCGCGGATGACGGCGGTCTCGAGCGGATCGCCCTCTTCGCGGCAGCGGAAGATGCTTTCGAGGACGACGATGGCGTTGTCCACCAGCATGCCGACGCCGAGCGCGAGGCCGCCGAGGGAGATGATGTTGAGCGAAACGCCGCTCATGAACATCGGGGCGAAGGTGGCGACGATGGAGATCGGAATGCAGATGCCGATGATGAGGGTCTGCCCGAGGTTGCGCAGGAAGACGAAGAGCACGACGACGGCGATGAGGGCGCCGAAGATGGCGTTGTTCTTCACCTCATCGATGGAGTTGCGGATGAAGATCGACTGGTCGGCGAGGGTTTGGATCGTGGCGTCGGCGGGCAGCTGGAAGGCCACGAAATCGGTCATCGCGCGGTAGCGCAGGACGCGTTGAGCCTCGACCTGCTGATTGCCGCCGAAACGACCGCCGCGCCCGCCCCCGCCCCCGGGTCCGGATCCGCTGCCGCCGGGGCTCATGCGCTTGAGTTCCTCGGGGGTGGGCGGAGGCAGGCCGCCGCCGGGCGGGATGGTGGCGACGTAGGCCTGCTGCTCGGGCGTGCCGTAGACCGCCTCGGTGACGCGGCGAGCCACCTCGACGATATTGGCATCGGCCTCCTTGTAGATCTCGATCTCGATGCTTTCGTGGCCGTCGACGGCCGTGATCACCTCGCGGTCGCGGTGATAGCGGGAAACCGCGGCGATGTCGCGCAGGCGGATGTCGACGCCGTTCTGGCGGGTGATGATGAGGGCCTCGACCTCCGCCAGACTGCCGAACTCGTTCATCGTGCGGATGAGGTATTCGGTCTGGCCCTCGCGCAGGTTGCCGCCGGGCAGGTTGACGTTGCCCTGGGACAGGCGCTGGTTGACCTGGTTGATGTTGAGGTTGAGGGTGGCGAGGCGGGATTCGTCGATGGCAACGAGGTAGAGTTCCTCGAGGCCGCCCTTGATCTTGGCGGCGGCGACGCCCTCGATGGACTCGAGGCGGCGCTTGATGTCATACTCGGCGAGGTAGCGCAGGTCGTAGAGGGACTGCGGGCCGGCGAGGCCGAGGCGCATGATGGGATCGAGCGTGGGATCGTAGCGCAGGAGGAGCGGGCGTTCAGCGTCGTCGGGCAGGCGGACGCGGTCGACCTTTTCGCGAATGTCGGCGGCGACGACATTCATGTCGGTTTCCCATTGAAACTCGAGAATGACGTCGGACTGCCCGGCCTTGGAGATGGAGCTGATGGAGGTGAGGCCCGGAACGATGCCGAGTTCCTGTTCGAGGCGCTGGGAGATGGTGGTCTCGATTTCTTCGGGAGCGCTGCCGGGGTATTCGGTGCGCACGGTGAGGGAGGGGTAACTCATGTCGGGCATGAGTGTGAGCGCGAGCCGCTTGTAGGACACCCAGCCGAAGACGGCGACGGCCATCACGACCATGAGGATGGCGACCGGGCGGCGGGTGGTGAAGGCGAAGCGCGAGTCCTCGGGGCGGAAGGCGGACATGCGGGGGGAGGAGGGAGTGAAAGGGAAAAGTGAAAGGGCCCGGCGGGCTCAGGAGTCGGCGGGGGCGGGAGCCGGGGTGGACGGGGCGGGCTGCTTCGCGGCGGGGGCGGCGGGATCGACCACCTTAACGGCGGTGCCGTCCTTCAAGCCGGCCTGGCCGAGCACGATCACGGGATCCCCGGCCTCGAAGCCGGCGCGGACCTCGATGGTTTCCGGAGTTTCGAAACCGGGTTCGAGTTTGATGCGCACGGCCTTCTCGTCCCGGACGGTGAAGAGGTATTGGGAGCCGCCGTCGTAGACCACCGCGCGTTTGGGCACGAGCAGCGCGGCGGGGCGTTCCTCCGTGGTGATGGCCACTTTGACGAAGAGGCCGGGCAGCACCTCGCGGGTGGGGTTGCTGACGCCGACGGTGACCTTGAAGGTGCCGCTTTGGGGGTCGATGACGGGGCTGATGCGTTTGACCCAGCCGGCGTAGGTCTGGCCGGGCAGGAACTCGGACGTGATGGCGGCGGGCTGGTCCTTGGCGATCTCGGTCAGGTAGCGGCCGGGCACGTAGACGACGGCAACCATGTCCTGGAGGCTGACGAGGGAGAACAACTTGGTGCCGGTACCGACGCGGGCGCCGACCTGGACCTGGCGATCGGAGACGACGCCGTCGAAGGGCGCCTCGACGGTGGCGTGGTCGAGACGGATCTGGGCGCGTTCGAGAGCGAGGCGGCGCTGGGTGAGGGTGTAGCGGGCGTTCTCGAATTCCTGCTGGTTGACGAGACCGCGTTTGAAGAGCTCGTCGGTGCGGGCGAAGTTGGCTTGTTCGCGCTCGAGATTGGCCTGGGCTTCCTCGGCATCGACGGTGAGTTCGCGGTCGTCGATCTCGAGCAGCGGGTCGCCGGCTTTGACGAAATCGCCCTCCTCGACGAGCAGGGCTTCGACCTGGCCGGAGATCTGGGGAAACAGGTCGACGGTGGATTCGGTTTCGAGGGTCGAGTTGAAAGTCAGGGTGGCGGCGATGGGGCCGCGGGTGACGGCGGCGGTTTGCACGGCGACGGCCTCTTCCTTCGGGCCGAAGGCACCGCCGCGGCCGTTGCCGGCGGCGGGATTGCCCTTGGCGGCGGCGGGGCGGGCCTGCTCACCCTCGGCGGGGGAATTTTTGGCGCAGCCATTGAAAGTGGCGGCGGCGGCGATCGCCAAAAGCGAGGCGCACAGCGTGGCGAGGCGTCGGTGGGAGCCGAAGCGGCGGGAAAGCGGGAGTAGGGACACGGGTTGAACTGGAGGAAAAAACGTGAACGAAGCGGAGGAGAGCGGCGGCAAACGGATCCCGTTGCTGGCTATAATACTCTTGTGGGAAACGAATGTTGCGGCCGGCGCGAAAAAAGGGGGAAGACAGTTCGAATTACGCGCGCGCGAGGCAAGAGGTTGCGGAAAAAAGGCTGCGCGGGCGGAATCGTTGTCCTCAATGACGTGTGATGGCCGACCAAGGTGACGATTTGCGCAAATTTGTATCGCGAGTGCGATTGGTGGGGGACGCCGGCGAGGGTGCGGTGAAGACCCTGCCGGGTTTTCGGAAAGGACGGCACGCGGTGCCGGACGCGGTGACCCCGGCGACGCAGGCGTTTTTTGCGCGCCTGATGGAGGACGCGCTGGCGGAGGAGGCGGAGGGCTGGTTTCAGCGGGCGCGAGCGGAACTGGGCTACAAGCGCAGGGAATTGACGCTCGAGCTGAGCAGTCCGATGGCGGTGCTGACCGCGAAGGACTTCACCTTCGAAATCGCGTATGCGCTCGAGGAACGGGATGCCGGCCGATATCGCGGGCAGCGGACCTTGAGCGAGCTGCAGCCGGGGCGGCTGGGGGCGCCGGTGTTCGAGGCCTTGTTTGCCGGGCAATTCTGCGAGATCGCGTTTGACCTGAAAAAGGGCGTGCAGGTGGAGGCGGTGGTTGACGCCGTGGAGGACCTGGAGGGAGCGAACGGGCTGCGGGTGGATTATCCGTCGGACTGTCGCACCTGCACCCTGACGGTGGAGGGCATTGAAGCCGAGGTGGTGTGCGACGGGGCTGCGCTGGCGATGGTGTTTCCGCGGGCGGGGGCGCCGATGGAACTGGTGGAGGCGTTCCGGGCGGTGCGGCGGGCGTTTGCGTTGAGCAAGCGGGCGGTGTTGGCGGGGCTGTTGTAGGGAGACGGGAGGCGGGAGGGTCTTAACGGTGATCGCCGAGCAGGGGGTATCGGCGTCAACGTGGCGTTGCCAGGACGGCGGCGTCCTCTTCTGCTGGGCGGATGCAATCACCCCGCGAATCGAGTCCGTCCACCCCTGTCGTGTTTGAAGCCGCGCTGCCCAATCTGCCCCGTCGCCGTTTCCTGCGGCAGTGCGCCATGGTCGTGGCCGCGACGGGTTTGCCGGCCTGGTTCGTGGAGCAGCAGCTGGCCCGGGCGGCGGAGGCGGAGAAGCCGGCGCGACGCGTATCGGCCAACGACCGGCCCGGTGTGGCGGTGGTGGGCACGGGCGGCATGGGCCGGGCGGACATGGGCAACGCGGCCAATTTTGGCACAATCGTGGCGCTCTGCGATGTGGATTCCGCCCACCGCGAACAGGCGGCACAGGTCCTGACCGAGTCGGGGCAGACGCACCGGCCGGATTTGCTCGGTGACTTCCGCGAGCTGCTGGAGCGCGACGATGTGGAGGTGATCGTGAACGCGACGCCGGACCACTGGCACACCTTGGTGAACCTCGGCGCGGCGCGGGCGGGAAAGGATGTTTACAGCGAAAAGCCGCTCACGCTCACGGTGGATGAAGGGCGGCGCGTGGTGGATGCGGTGACGGCGGCGGGCATCGTGCTGCAGACGGGCACGCAGCAGCGCAGTTCGCAGCGTTTCCGGCTCGCGGTCGAGCTGGTGCGCAACGGCCGGTTGGGGGCGCTCAAACATGTCACGGTTTGGCTGCCGGCGGGGCTGCGGGGAGGACCGTTTAAAACGGCGCCGGTGCCGGCGACACTCGATTGGGATTACTGGCTGGGGCAGGCGCCAAAGGTGCCCTACGTGCCCGAGCGTTGCCACGGGAACTTTCGCTTCTGGTACGACTACTCCGGCGGCACGATGACGGACTGGGGGGCGCATCACATGGACATTGCCGGCTGGGCAATCGGGTTGGATGCGCCGGAGCGGGTGGAGGCGGAGATTTTCGAGCGACCGGTGCAGGGCGGCTACACGGCGTTTTCCGACTATGCGGTGCGCTATGCCTATACCAACGGAGTGACACTGGAGGTACGGACGACTCAGGCCGACTCGATTTATGGCGAAGTGAAGGATCCCGAGGGGCAGCGGAACGGTATCCGTTTCGAAGGCAGCGACGGGTGGCTCTGGGTCAACCGGGGACAGGTGAAGGCGAGCGATCCGGAGATTCTGCGGACGCCCTTGGGCGAGCTCGCCGAGCGATTGCCGGCCAGCCGGGATCACATGGGCAATTTCTTCGACTGCGTGCGTTCGCGGGCGTTGCCGATCTGCCACGCCGAGGTGGGCCATCGTTCGGCCACGGTTTGCCATCTCGGAGCGATCGCGCTGCGCACGGGCAAGGCGCTGACCTGGGACGCGGCGGCGGAACGCTTCATCGGCCGCCATGCCCGGCGGGCCAACCGCTACCTGGCGCGGGAGCAGCGGAAGCCCTACGACTACAGTTTTGTTGCCTGAGTCGCCGCGGAAGCCCCACGGGCGGCTCGTGCGTCAGCGATCGGGAAAGAGGCCGCGGTAAACGGCGGTCGGTTCGCCATCGGGCCCGCGGACGGCGAAGCCGCCGCGGTAGTCCCAGACGGTCCAACCAAAGCCGGCCTCTTCGCACAGCTCCACATTGGCGCGGGTCCAGGCCACGGTGGATTCCGGATCGGCGGCGCGGTAGGTGCCGAACTCGGTGATGACCACGTTGACGCCGTGTTTACGGGCCCAGGCCACGACGGGCTGATAGTGCTCGGCCAGGAAGGCGCGATCGAGGCGTTGGGGGCGGCTGCCGCTTTCCTCGGCGAGGGGGCTGCCGGCGGGGGCCGTGAAAGTGCCGGGGAAGGTGACGGAGCCGGCAGGAAGATCCTTCAATGGTGTCCAGGAAGCGCTCTGGTGGGTGAAGACAAAGGGCTCGTAGGTGTGGAGCGCGTAATGCACGTTGGGATCGTCGAAGAGGCGCAGGTCGGGCACGGTCTGGAACTGGCCCCAGCGGTTGGACGAAACGTAGAGCACGCGCTCGGGATCGACCTGCCGGATGGCGTCGACGAGGAGCTGGTTGAGGATGTTGAGGTCTTCGTTGCGCGGCGCGACGGCCTCGTTGAGGAGTTCGTAGCGCAGCCACGGGCCGATCTCGCGGTACTTTTGGGCGATCTGGGTCCAGAGTGACGCGGCGGCGGAACGCAGGGCGGGATCGGTCCACAGGGCGTTGTCCTCGGGCTTGTTGAGGAACTCGTTGCCGGGCAGGTAGTGCATGTCGAGGATGACGCCGAGCTGGTGGGCTTCGCACCAGGCCAGAGCCTGGTCGAGGGGTTCGAGCAGTTCGGAGATCAGCTGGCCTTCGAGGCTGATGAGGATGCGACCATCGATCGGGATGCGCACGTGGTCGAAGCCGTGATCGGCGATCCAGGCGGCGTCGGCGACGCTGAAGCGATCGGCGGTGGCGTATTGGCCGGGGGCGTGCTGGGCCAGCCAGTGGCTGATGTTGACGCCGCGCTTGAAGGCGGGGGCCGAGGACGCGGCGAAGAGAGAGGTGCCGGACGCGGCGGCGAGCAGGGAGACGGAGGCGAGGAGGAGACGGAGCGGTTTCATGCAGTCGGGAGGGGGGGAATGGATCGTGACACAAAAAAACGGCGGCCCCGCGAGGAGGCCGCCGTTCACAAAGGGAACGAAGGTGCCGCGGGGAAGGATCAGCCGAGCATGTCCGCGACCATGGCGCGTTCGTCGACGAGTTCCTTGTTGGTGGCGGCGAGTTTCTGCTGCGAAAACGGATCGCTGAGGTCGTAGTCACCGAGAATCTCGTAGGCGCCCGGGGCGGTGGTGCGCACGGGCATGCCGGCCCAGACATTGGCATCGAAGCCGTAGGCGCCCTTGGATTTGACGGCGATGGAGTGGACCTTGCCGGGAGTCATGAGGTCGCGCACGTGATCGACCAGCGCGTTGGCGGCGGAGGCGGCGGAGGAGAGACCGCGGGCGGCGATGATGGCGGCGCCGCGTTTGCCGACGGTCTCGCAGAACTCGCCTTCGAGGTAGGCCTGGTCGCCGATGACCTCGGTGGCGGGTTTGCCGCCGATGGTGGCGTGCTTGAAAGCCGGATACATTGACGGGCTGTGGTTGCCCCAGATGAAGATGTTTTCGACCGTGGTGAGATCGACGCCGGCCTTTTTGGCGAGCTGGGCCTGGGCGCGATTCTGGTCGAGGCGCACCATGGCGGTGAAGCGGTCGGCGCCGAGGCGGCGGGCCTTGGAGGCGGCGATCATGCAGTTGGTGTTGGCGGGGTTGCCGACGACGGCCACGCGGGCATCCTCGGCGGCGACGCGATCGATGACCTCACCCTGGGCGGTGAAGATGACGCCGTTGCCCTTGAGCAGATCGGCGCGCTCCATGCCGGGGCCGCGGGGCTTGGCGCCGACGAGCAGGGACCAGTTGGCGTCCTTGAAGCCGACCTCGGGCGAATCGGTGAGCACCATGCCCTTGAGCAGGGGGAAGGCACAGTCATCGAGTTCCATGGCGACGCCCTCGAGGGCCTTCATCGCCTTTTCGTTGGGAATCTCGATGAGCTGGAGGATCACCGGCTGGTCGGGGCCGAACATGGCGCCGGAGGCGATGCGGAAGAGGAGGGCGTAGCCGATCTGGCCGGCTGCACCCGTGACTGCGACACGGATGGGAGACTTCATAGCAAGGAAGGGTTAGGTAATCAGAAATTCCGGGAGGGGGACACGCACGAATTGTGATTTTTTGACCGTGAGCCGGGGGGCGGTGACTTCAAAGGAGCGCCGCGGCCCAGGGCGGGACCTCGAGGGGCTTGTTGCAGACAAAGTCCTCGAGGGCGGCCTGAAGCCAGGGCCGGGAGCAGTGGCAGGTGTTGAGGCGCACGTAGACCTGCCCGTCGGTGCGTTCGATCTCGTAGCGTTCGACGACGAGGGAGATGGGGTCGGGCTCGCCCACCGGGCGGAGAACGAGGTCCACGCGACGAGCCCGCGAGTCGAGTCGCAGGGACTCGATCTGCCCCAGGCGGGCGAAGCGTTTGTTGAGCCAGTGGCGGGCGGCCCCGGCGGTGAACGAGTCTTTCATGGCTTTGAACATGGGGTCCCAGAGTGAACGGAGGCGGGCAAGGCCGAAGTGGTTCCCGCGAACGTGATGGCGGGTGGATACGAACCATCCGGGGGAATGGGGGTCCGTGCAGTCAATCGTCCTGCGGGAGCCTGTGTCCGCGTCCTCCATGAATCTCAAACACCTCGGTCGCTACAGCGAAATACTCGCGTTGCTTTGGAAGCACGGTCGGGCGGACTGGGTGCAGCGCATGGATGATTCGTTCGAGCCGGCGGCGGGCGCCACGGATGCGGGGGATGGCAGCAGTGGGCCGGAGCAGTTGGCGGCGGATCTTGAGGCGATGGGGCCGACCTTCATCAAGCTCGGACAGGTGCTGGCGGGGCGACCGGATCTGCTGCCGCCGGCATATATCGAGGCCTTGGCCCGACTGCAGGATAACGTGCGCCCCTTTGGTTTCGGCGACGTCAAGCAGGTGGTGGAAATGGAGTTGGGGGTGCGCCTCTCGAAGGCGTTTGCGGAGTTCGCAGAGGAGCCGTTGGCGGCGGCATCCCTGGGGCAGGTACATGCGGCGACCCTGCGGGATGGACGCCGGGTGGTGGTCAAGGTGCAGCGGCCGGGCATCCGCGAGCGGATCGCGGAGGATTTCGAGGTGCTGCAGGGCATGGCAGCGTTTCTCGATGCCCACACCGAGGCGGGGAAGCGTTATCGGTTCGGCGAAGTGGTGGAGGAGTTTCGCGAGACGATCCGGCGGGAGCTGAACTACGAACGGGAGGCGCAGAACCTGCGGGTGGTGGGAGCCAATCTGCGGCGATTCGACCGCATCCACGTGCCGCAGCCGGTGGACGATTTTTGTGCGCGGGCGGTGCTCACGATGGAGCGGGTGAAAGGGCGCAAGATCTCGGAACTGAGTCCGCTGACGCCACTCGACCTGCGGGCGGAGCCCTTGATCGATCAACTGCTGGAATGTTACCTGCAGCAGGTCCTGGTGGACGGTCTGTTTCACGCTGACCCGCATCCGGGCAACGTCTTCATGACTGCTGATGGACGCATCGCCTTGCTGGACCTCGGCATGGTGGGCTACGTGTCCAACGCGCAGCAGAGTCGTCTGTTGAAGGTGTTGATCGCGGTGACGGAAGGGCGGGGCGAGGAGGCGGCCGACGCGGTGCTGGCCATGAGCAAGCGTTGGGACGAGGCCAAGCCGACCGACTTTCGGCATGAGGTGGGCAAGCTGGTGTCGAGACGGGCGGACCAGGAACTGGACACGATGAACATCGGCCGCTCCCTGCTCGATCTCGGTTCGCTGGCCCGCGATCACGGGCTGCACGTGCCGAGCGAATTGACGGTGCTGGGCAAGACCCTGCTGCAGCTCGAGGAAATCGGTCGTCTGCTGGAGCCGGAGTTCAACCCGGCGGCATCGATCCGGCGCCACGTGAATTCACTCATGACGCAGCGCATGCGATCGGACCTGG
The DNA here is from genome assembly GCA_965652375.1 of uncultured Opitutus sp. Classification (GTDB taxonomy): domain Bacteria; phylum Verrucomicrobiota; class Verrucomicrobiia; order Opitutales; family Opitutaceae; genus Actomonas. The sequence goes on along the minus strand of CBFGUO010000071.1, from coordinate 9,903 downwards.
CCAAGGGGAACCTCTTCGCCTCGCTGCTGGAGACGAAGGAGTTCGTCACGCAGTTGCCGGGGCGCTTGAACCGTATCCTGGATCTGGTGACGAATTCGGACCTGCAGGTAAAAGTGAAGGCGCTGGACGCGAAGCCCATGCTCGAAGGCATGCACAAGATCGCGAACCGCATCACGATGGGGATGGTGCTGGCGGCATTGATCATCGGCGCCTCCCTCCTGATGCGGATCGAAACCTCGTTCCAGCTGCTGGGCTACCCGGGTCTGGCGATCCTGTGTTTCCTGGGGGCGGCCGCGGGCGGCTTTTATCTGGTCGTCAGCATCATGGTCCAGGACCACCGGGCGAAGCGCGACCTGGACCGGTAGCATCCGCTCGGATCATTGTGCGCCCGATCGGCTGGTGCCGGCGCCGCGGGGAGCGGGATGGTGGCGGCGTTTTCACCGGGCGTCGCTTGAGTTTCGGAGGCATTGGAGTTGGCATTTTGCATGGCCGAAAAAAGCGAAGATGCAGCGCCGGTGCTCAACTATCGGATCGACGCCGACGATCGCCTGGTGAGTGTCAATGAAGCGTGGGGTGAATTTGCCCGGCGCAACGAGGGGGAAGCGGTGAAGCCGGAGCGGGTGATCGGGCGTCCGCTCTGGGACTTCGTTTCAGGCGCGGGTATTGTCGAACTTTACGCGCAAATGGTGAAGCGGGCTCGGGAGGGCCACCCGGTGGAGTTCTCCTACCGGTGTGATGCGCCCGAATGGCGCCGGGTATTTCGCATGGAAGTGAGGGGGATCGAGGACGGAGGCGTCGAGTTTTGTTCCATGCTGGAAGGTGAAGTGCCGCGCCCGAAGGCCTGGCTGTTGGACCGCGAGCAGACGCGCGACGAGCGTTGGGCGAGGGTGTGCAGCTGGTGTCAGAACGTGGCGCTCGATGACAAAACCTGGGTGCCGGTCGAGGAGGCCGTGGCGCGTTTGGAGCTGATGATGGGGGACACCGTGCCCCAGCTCACGCACGGGATCTGTCCGGCCTGCAGCGAAGCGATGGCCAGAAAGTTGAATTCCGGCGGGATTCCTCCGGTCGAAGGGCCGTCGTGCGGCGGATGAGGCGGGTCAAGCGAAGCGCGGAGCGAGTGCGGCGTAGGTGTCCCGCACGAGCTGCTCGGTGGTATTCCAATCGATGCAGCCATCGGTGATGGAAACGCCGTAGCGCAGGTCGGCCTTGGGCTGCGGAAACGCTTGGCTGCCGGCGGCGAGGTTGGACTCGACCATGGCGCCGATAAGGGCGGGGTTGCCGGCGGCGACCTGCGCGAGGACCTCGCGCAGCACGGCCGGTTGCAGTTCCGGTTTCTTCTCGGAATTGGCGTGAGAGCAATCGACGAGGATGGAGGGGAGGAGCCCCGCCTTTTTGAGCGCCGTCTCGGTCGCGGCGATATGCGCGGGGGAATAGTTGGGACCTTGGGAGCCGCCGCGCAGGACGATGTGGCAATTGGGATTGCCCCGCGTGACGATGGCGGAGGCGCGCCCATCGACGGAGACGCCCATGAAAGTCTGCGGTTGGGAGGCGGCTTTGATGGCGTTGATGGCAGCGCTGAGCGTGCCGTCGGTGCCGTTCTTGAAACCGAGGGGCATGGAGAGACCGGAGGCCATCTGGCGGTGGGTTTGCGACTCGGTGGTGCGGGCCCCGATGGCCGACCAGCAGATGAGGTCGGCGATGTATTGGGGCGTGATCGGGTCGAGCAGCTCGGTGGCGGTCGGCAGGCCGAGGTCGAGCACCTCGCGCAGAAAGCGACGGGCGGTGCGCAGGCCGGTTTCGATGTCGTGGGTCCCGTCGAGGTGGGGATCCATGATGAGGCCCTTCCAGCCGACGGTGGTACGCGGCTTCTCGAAATAGACGCGCATCACGATGAGGATGCGATCCGCGACCTCGGCGGCCAGGGCGGCCAGGCGGCGGGCGTAGTCGCGGCCAGCGTCGAGGTCGTGGATCGAGCACGGTCCGATCACGAGCAGGAAGCGCTGGTCTTCGGTGAAGATGACGCGATGGATATCCTGGCGGACGCGGGTGATGAAGTCGGACTGGGTCTCGGTTTTGGGCAGCTCCTCGAACAGCTGGACGGGGGGCGGCAGTTCCCGGGTCTCGACGACATTGATATCGGACGTGCGTTGCATGAACCGGCGACGTTGGAGGAGTCGGCGGGCGGGGAGCAAGACTGGGGAACGGTTGCGCCACGGGCGTTCAGCGGAGGCGATGGCGTTCATTACGGCTGGGCGAGGCACCCGTGGCGCAGCTCGGCAGGCGGCGGACGTCGGCCGATTTCAGCACTTGGCGGGGTGAGAAATCCGGATAAAAAGTTGGCCGGTCACCTACCCCTAAGTGACCGGCCATTTGCTTTCTTAGTTACCCCAAAACTCCCGCTAGGCGGGAGAAGTAGAAATCTGATGTTGCGAAGAGAAGCGATTCGGTGACCTTCGTCAACAAAAGTTTTCAAAAACTTTCACATAATTTCCTAAGTAGTTTGTATAATGCACTTTAAAAAACGCGATGATTTTGCAACAGCGGGGTTTTGGGCTTCGGTGGGGTGGGGCTGTGTGGTGGAGGTGACCGGTGAGGATGCGGCCGAGTTCCTGCAGGGACAGTTCTCGCAGGAGCTGAAGGAGGGCCGGGCGGAGAGGGTTCCCTACGGCTTTTGGCTGACGCGCACAGGCAAGGTGCAGGGCGACAGCTGGGTCGTGCGCGCCGGTGCCGGACGGTACGTATTGCTGAGTCGTGGATTGAAGGCGGCCGCGCTGATGGCGCGTCTGGAGCATCACATCATTGCGGATGACGTCTATCTGACGGACCAGACTGCGCAGTGGCACGCAGCGTGGTATGCCGGCGGCGAGGCCATGCGTTGCATGGCTGAAGCGGAGGCGGCGCTGGAAGTGGGCGGTGAAGGCTGGGTGGTGCGTGAACGGGTGGGGATGCCCGGCGGCAGCGGCTATTGCCTGACCCGATCGGAGCCGCGTCCTCCGGAGGGTCTGACGGAGTTGACCGAAGCCGAACTCGAGCGGATCCGGATCCTGGCTGGCGTGCCGCGTGTGCCGGTCGACCTCGGGGAAAATGATCTGCCGCAGGAGGGCGGTTTCGAGCGGGCGGGGGTCAATTTCACCAAGGGCTGCTATCTGGGCCAGGAAGTGATGGCACGCATACAGGCGACGGGGCGGGTGCGGCGGCGCCTGGTGCAGGTGGCGGGTGAGGGGACGATGCCGACCGGAGAGGGCGAGGCCTTGTTTTTGGATGGGCGGCAAGTGGGGACCTTGCGGTCCCGGGCCGCGAACGACGACGGCGGTTGGCAAGGAATCGCCATGGTGGGCGCGGCGGTGCCCGACGTCGACGGCGGGGAACTGGCGTGGGGAGCCGCGGACGGAATCGGCCTTCGCTGGCGGGCGTTGCCTCCGCCGGATGAGCTGATGCGTTGACGAGCGAAGGCGGGCTGTCCATGCCCCGAGGCGATGATGCGCGATCGGCTCATTTCGTTGTTCGAGGGGAATTTTGGTCGGCAGCCGACCGTGGTGTGCCGGGCACCCGGTCGCATCGAGTTCATCGGCAACCACACGGACTATAATGGCGGAGTCGTGATGGGAGCGGCGATCGACCGCGGGCTGTGGGTGGGGGTGGCGCCGCGGACGGATGGGAAGCGTCGTTTCTGCAGTGACCTGGGGGACAGTCGGATCGTTGAACAGGAAGGAGAGATCGTCGCGGCATCCGGGGCGACCGGTTGGGTGAACTATCCCCTTGGGGTGTTGAAGGGCCTGCCGGAATTCGGCGTCGAGCCGCCCAGTGGGTTCGACTACGCGGTGGTATCGGATTTGCCGACCGGTGCGGGTTTGAGCAGCAGTGCGGCGATCGAGCTGGCCTCGGGTCTGGCGTTTCTGGCGTTGGTCGGGGCGGAACTAACGCGGGAGCAGCTGGTGAAACTGGGGCGCTGGGCCGAGAACCATTTTGTGGGTGTGCCCTGCGGCATTCTGGACCAGGGCGTGTCGGGCTTCGGTCAGCCGGACAGTCTCGTGCACATCGATTGTGCAGAATCGGTGTTCTCGATCGTGCCGATGCCGGCGGGGGCGCATTTTTGGATCTTCAACACTCCGGCGCACGCCTTGGTGGATGGCGCCTACGCGTCCCGGCACCGTCAGTGCATGGAGGCTGCGCAGGGCCTCGGGGTTGCGCTGCTGGCCGAGAGTTCGTTGGCGGCCCTGCAGGCAGCCGAGTCCCGATTGGATGCGACGGTCTTCAAGCGGGCACGGCATGTTCTGTCGGAAATCGAGCGAGTGAAGCAGGTGAAGGATGCCTTGGCGGGTGGCGACATGGCGCGGGTGGGCCGGTTGCTGGTCGAGTCACACCGGAGTTCGCAGCACGACTTCGAAAACAGCACAGCGGAGTTGGACGACATGGTGGAGCGCTTGATCGGGCGCCCGGGCGTATGGGGTGCCCGGCTGACCGGGGGCGGATTTGGCGGTGCGGTCATGGCGCTCACGGACGAAAGCTTCGACGAGGCGGCCGCCTCGCACGTGAGTGCGGGATTTGCGCGTCACTGGGGGGCGGGTTCGGAAGCCTTGCACCTCCGCACTGGCCGCGGAGCGGAACGGATTACCTGAGAGATATCGCTACGGGCAGGCGAGCGGCGCAGGCAGGGTCATCCGGCGAGGGCGGGGGAGCTCCAGATATCCAGAAACTGGTCCAGGTAGGCGTTGAACGGGATATAGCCGCCGAGGAGGTAGATCGCGGCGGCGATGGCCAGCATCGGTCCGAAAGGCACATGGGCCCCGAAACCGACTTCCGTTTCTTCGCCCTCCGGGGTTTCGGCGCGCAGGGCGGCCGGGCGTCGGGATTGGGTCAACGCCTGGATGAGCATCGCCAGCACGAACCACAGGGTGCCGACCATCGCGCCGCCGAACATGGCGAAGACGGCCCCTTTCCAGCCGAGAAACGCCCCGATCAGACCCATGAATTTTACATCACCGAAGCCCATGGCCTCCTTTTTCAGCAGGGCTTCCGCGATGAGAGCGATCCACAGGATGAGCCCGGAACCGACGAAAACGCCTACGATGGAGTCGGTCGCGGCTTTGAGGCCGTTGATCAGGTACATGGAAGAGTCGGTCGACCCGTGCAGTTGAGGGACGAAAAACGAGATCATGACGCCGAGGACCGTGCCGCCGATGGTGATCCCGTCGGGGATAATCATGTGATCGAGATCGATGAAGGTGGCGGGAATCAGAAGGCTGAGCAGCAGGCAGCCGGCCAGCGCGACGAGCGGGGGGTGCAGCAACCAGCAGGCCAGGAAGACGCTGGCGGTTAGCGCTTCCACGGCGGGATACCGGAACGAGTAGGGGGTGCCGCAGCAGCGGGCGCGGCCCCGCAGGATGAACCAGCTCAGTATGGGAAGATTGTCATACCAACGGATTCGTTGTCCGCAGGCGCAGTGGGATGGGGGCGAGACGATCGATTCGTTTTTGGGCACGCGGTAAATGACCACGTTGAGAAAACTCCCGATCATGGCCCCGAAAACGAAGGCCACGGCAGGAAAGAGAGCCGGAAACTGTGCGTCGATTTCCTGCAGCAGGCTGAGCATCAGGGGCAGGGGAGCGGGGCGGGTGGCTCAGAGCCGAGCGGGCCCTGGGGAAAGGGATCAAAAACCCGGTTCGGCGGGGATGACGCCCACGACTTTGATCTCGATGGGGCCGATTTCCGAAGTGAGCCCGAGATTCTCGCGGTAGATTTCGGTGATTTCCTGGGTGAGGTAGCCTTGGATGGCGTCCAATTTGGCCTCGGGGCGCACCTTGAGTCGGAGCCGCGTGGTAAAGCGTTCCTTGCGGATCTTGATCGAGGCTCGGGCGGAGGCGACGCCCTTGACCTGCTCGCAGCAGGCTTCCACCAGGCGATGCAGGGCCCGGCGCGAGATGAGCAATTGCCCCGTCTCGCTGGACGCCAGGGGGAGGGCGCGCGGCTGGCGCAACAGCAGTAGGACCAGAAGCAGGGTCAGGCCGCCGCCGATGACAATGGTGAGGATCGGGGCGGTGGTGAGATAGTCGGTGATGGGGCTCACGGCGAGAACGGGGAAGAGGGGACCGGGGCTCAGTCGGTGGCCACTTCGGGCCAAAGATCGTCGTCGGCGGGACCTTTGTCGGAGGGAAGGCGCACGCCCTCGATGATGACGTCGACCTTGCGGACCTCCTTGCCGGTCATGGCGATCACCTGCTTGCGCACGTCGAGTTGAACCTCGTAGGCGGTGCGGCCGATTTCGGAGCCGTAGGCGACGATGAGGCGAACCTCGATGTCATATTCGTTGTTCTCGTTTTCCAGCACGCGAACCCCGCGATGATCGGCTTCCTTTTTGGTGAATATCTCGCCGATGCCGTCGACGATGCCGCCGCCCACGCCCGCCACGCCTTTCACCTGGAGGGCGGCGAGACGCACGATGCCCGCGATCACGTTATGGTTGATCTTGATGTCGCCCAGGTCGGGCTGGTCGTCGTAGCGAGGCGGAGGCGGAAATTCCTGGGAATGCATGTTCGGATTGAGCTAAGGCGGAGGCTCGGGCCGTGGCAAGGCTCCCGATGGACCGGGGCGGTGGGCAAAACAAAACCGCCCGGGGTGGGGCGGTTTGGGAGGTGGCAAACGGTGCGTTTGAGCGGATCAGACAAACAGGTCCGGCGGCGTGCGGGCGAGGAAGTCCTCCATGTAGGCGGTGGTGGCTTTGCCCTCGATGAACACCGGGTCGGCCATGATGGCCTTGTGAATGGGAATGGTCGTCTTGATGCCGCGAATGAGATACTCGCTGAGGGCGCGGTAGGAGCGTTCGAGCGCAATCTGGCGGTTGGCGCCGAAGCAGATGAGTTTGCCAATCATCGAATCGTAGTAGGGCGGGATCTGGTAGCCGGAGTAAACGTGGCTGTCGACGCGGACGCCGTGCCCGCCCGGGGTGTAGTAAAGCCCGATCGTGCCGGGGGACGGCGTGAAGTTGCGAGACGGGTCCTCGGCATTGATGCGGCACTCGATGGCGTGCCGGTTGAAGGTGATGTCCTTCTGGTCGAAGGCGAGGTGTTCGCCATTGGCGACCAGCAGCTGCTGCTTGATCAGATCGATACCCGTAACTTCTTCGGTCACCGGATGTTCCACCTGAATGCGGGTGTTCATCTCGATGAAGTAGAAGTTGCCCTGGGCATCGACGAGGAACTCGATCGTGCCGGCATTCTCGTAGTTGCACGCCTCGGTGGCCTTGACGGCGGCCTTGCCCATGGCCTTGCGCAGGCCCGGATTGGCGAGCAGGAACGGGGAGGGGGCCTCCTCGATGAGCTTCTGGTGACGGCGCTGCACGGAACAGTCGCGCTCGCCGAGATGGATGATTTTCCCGTGGGAGTCGGCCAGGACCTGAAACTCGATGTGGCGGGGCTTCTCGATGTACTTTTCGATGTAAACCTCGCCATTGCCGAACGCTTTTTCGGCCTCGTTTTTCGCGACATGGAGTTCCTTGGCGAATGAGATGTCGTTGTGGGCGATGCGCATGCCGCGGCCACCGCCGCCGGCGACGGCCTTGATGATGACCGGATAGCCGATCTTGCGGGCGAGTTTGACCGCTTCATTCTCGCTGGAAACAGGTCCGTCCGAGCCGGGCACGATCGGCACGCCGGCCTGACGCACCGTGTCCTTGGCGATCGCCTTGTCGCCCATCTTGCGGATCGATTCGGCGCGTGGGCCGATGAACTTGATGTTACACGATTCGCACTGTTCGGCGAATTTCGCGTTTTCGGACAGGAAACCGTAGCCGGGATGGATGGCGTCAACGTCCGCGATCTCGGCGGCCGCAATGATGCGGTCGGCCTTGAGGTAGCTGTCATCGCTTCGTGGGCCACCAATGCAGATGGCTTCGTCGGCGAGTTGGACGTGGAGGGACTGGACATCGGCCTCGGAGTAGACGGCGAGGGTTTTGATGCCCAATTCGCGACAGGCGCGAACGATGCGAAGTGCGATTTCACCGCGGTTGGCGATGAGGACTTTTTGGATCATGCAGCAAAGGAGTTGGCGGTTGGACCGCCGTTGAGTCTGTGAAGCCGTCGTCGGGATGGCTTCCGAACAAGAGCCCCGGAAGCGGGGGGGAGGTCAGGTGGCCTTGACCTTGAATAGGCGCTGACCGTATTCGACCGGCTCGCCGTTCTCGACCAAAACGTCGAGGATCGTGCCCTTCACCTCGGCTTGGATCTCGTTCATGATCTTCATGGCCTCGACGATGCAGACCACCGAGGACTCGGTGACTTTGGTGCCGACCTCGGCGAAAACGGCCGAATCCGGCGACGGCGCCCGGTAGAATGTACCGACCATCGGAGACTTGATGTAGGTCACCCCGGCTTCCTCAGCGGCCTCGGAGGAGGATGCGCCGGGAGCGGAAACGGGAAGGGAAGCGGCGGAGGCGGGAGCCGAGGCCTCGGTCGCGATGACGAAGGGCGCGGTGGTCCCCGGAGCGACTGGCGCAGTGGGAACGCCGGCGGTGCCGCGGCGTATCTTCAACTTGAAGCCTTCTTCTTCGACTGCGAACTCGCTGAGTTCGGCGCGCTTCATCAACTCGATGATTTGTTTGATCTGTTTGAGGTCCAAAGTGTGGTGTTGGTTGAAGAATGGTGGAGGGGTTGCGACCGTTAGTGATCTGCTCCAGCGAGGCGTTCAAAAAGAAATCGGAACGGTGGCGCAATGCCCGTTTTTACCCTCGTTTTGGCCAAAAATTGGCAAAAACGACCCCGCTTCGGCCCGAATCGCCGCACTTCGGGCACGCTGCGCAGCGCACAATCCAGGTTTCCCGCCTTGGTTGCCTTCGCCCCAACGTGGGCACGCCGCCGCATCAGCTTTTGCGCCCAATCAAGCCTGGAGAGTCTGCGAATCCGCGCCCGAGGCAGATCGGCCGGGCGGCGCGCCGACCAATGGTGGCGATCGGTGGAGAATGGGGCGGGCTACTGCGCGGTGTTGTCGCTCAGGCATCCCGTTCTCCCTTCGGAGGTGGGGCGAGTTCCATTTTCAGGTCCTCTAGCTCTATCGAGCGAACGCAGCGCGGGCCGGAAACACTGGCGGCGCGCCTCCCAGGCAAGCGTGCTGGTGATGGGGATGAGGCGAGCGGCGGATACCGGCCGCACCGAGCGAAGGGTTAAGCCGGGGGGGCAAGGCAGTTCGATTCGGATGTTAAGATGGCGGTGAGGACGACCGGCACCTTGGGCGCGATAACGCGGCGACGAGGTCTCCGCCCGAGCCCCTTCCTCCGTCCGTTCCCGGATTCCCGTGGGTCGAAGAGAGCCAGGCAACGGCGAGACCTTCCCCTTCCGGGCGGTTGATCGGAAGAGCGAAACCGCGATCCGAACGACCGTCGGTTCTCGACCGGCTGACGGCTTGGGGAGGCTGTATCGAAATGCTGGATACCAAAGAGGATCGAGGGCGAAGAACGGGAATCGGTGAAATATAACCGCCTCAATATGAACGATTAAAAATATTCTTAAACTTTCCTCCAAATTTTCCTTGATCGAAGGGGTGGGATTTTCATTGTTCGCCCTCCCCTCAGGACGACCGGCTCGATCCGAGTCCGATTGAGGTGTTCTTTTCCAAAGCGATCAAAGCAGGGAGTGGGAAACTTCTCCTGAAAATTTTTCGAAAAACCGCTTGACGGTCGATCAACGAAATGATCGCTTTGAACTCTTTCCTCTCGAACCGAGAGAGCTCTTTGAAAGTTATATTGTGCGATTGATTGGGACCCCCAATCAAAACATTCCAAATAATAACATTGGTATCTAAAATTTAGATGCCAGTAGTTCATGAATCACTAGGTTCTGAACTCTTTTCGGAGAGTTTGATCCTGGCTCAGAATGAACGCTGGCGGCGTGGTTAAGACATGCAAGTCGAACG
>CBFGUO010000070.1:0-22460 GCA_965652375.1 uncultured Opitutus sp. | reverse complement strand
TGGCGGTGGCGTAGGTGTTGGTGTTGGTGACGGTGAGGGTGCCGGCGCCGTTCTTGTTCAACGTATTGAATGTATTGATACCGTTGAAAGTGGTGGTGCCGATCGAGTCGACGGTGAGGGTGCGACCGGAACCGGTGATGCCGCCGTTGATGACGAGGGCGGCGGAGGCATCGGTCTGAATCTCGGCGTTGGCGGTGAGCGAAACGGCGCCGCCCCAGGTGTTGGTGGTGCCGGTGAGGGCGCGCAGCGCGCCGGAGCCGTCGGCGTTGTGGCCGGTGCCGGCGAGGCTGAGGCTTTCGGCGCCGATGGTGACGTGGTCGAGCTGGAGCTGCGCGCCGGAGAGGACCTGCGTGCCGCCGGCGGTGGCGCCGAGGCCGGAGTTGTTGTCGACGCGCACGATGCCGTCGGAGATTTGGGCGGTGCCGGTGAAGGAATTGGCGCCGGAGAGGATGAGGGTGCCGTCGCCGGTCTTGTCGAAGCCGCCGTTGGAGAGGACGGCGTTGATGTCGAGGGTGGAGCCGGCGTCGACGACGATGGATTTGGCGGTGTCGTTGTTCATGCCGAGCCGGCCGTCGATGGTGGAGGTGGTGCCGCCGGCGGCGCTGAGAACGCCGATGATGTCGAGGCGGTCGCCGGTGCCGGAGTTGTTCTTGGCCTCGATGGTGCCGCCGTTGAGGGTGACGTTGTTGACGACCTCCTTGTAGCCCTGGAGGTCCCAGTAGCCGTCGGCATTGATGATGATGTTGGAGGAATCGGAAATGAGGTTGTTGGAGAGGCCGGAGCCGCTCTCGAGTTCGCCCTGTTGGAAGCGGGCGGAGCCGGCGGCGCCGGTGCCGTCGCCCACGGTGACGTTGCCCATGATGCCGAGGTTCTCGTTGTTGAAGGTATCGAGGATGAGGGTCCCGTCCTGAATGAAGAAGTCGGCGGTGGAGCCGTCGTTGAAGCCGTTCTTGACGGTGAGCGTGCCGGAGCCGGTCTTGTAGACATCGCCGGTGCCGGTGAGGGTTTCGCGCAGGAAGATGTTGCCACCGGTGGCGGCGAAGGTGAGGTCGTTGGCGCCCATGGCGATCGTGCCTTGAACGGGCCAGGCGGGGTTGGCGGGATTGCCGATCTGGAGGGTGCCGCCGGTGGAGCCGATGGTGGTGGCGCCGTTGAGGGTAATGTTGGAAACCAGCGTGTTGGTACCGGAGGTGTTGAGCAGCGCGCCATTGCCGCCGTTGCCGGTGCCGGCGAGATTGATCATCGTCTCGGTGGACGAGCTGATGCCGCCCTGGAGGGCGAGGGTGCCGCCGTTTTGCACGGTGGTGGTGCCGCCGGTGCCGAGGGCGTTGTTGGAGGCGGCGACGAGGGTGGAACCGGAGGCGACGGTGACGTTGCCGGAGAAGGTGTTGTCGCCGGTGAGGGTGAACTGACCGGCGGCGACGGTGAGGTTGCCGGTGCCGGAGATGACGCCGGCGTAGCTGTTGATGCCGGAGGTGTTGGTGATGGTGCCGGAGTTGGCGATAGCTTCGTTGCCGACGGCGATGTTGTTGGTGAAGGCGAGGGTGGCACTGGAAGCGACGGTGGTGCCGGTGGAGGTGGAGCCGAGGGCGTTGCCGTGGGCGAGGACAACGGTGCCGGAGCTCACGGTGGTGAGGCCGCCGTAGGTGTTGTTGCCGACGAGAGTGAGGGTGCCGCTGCCGGTTTTGGTGAGGCCTCCGGCAGTGCTGGTGCCGCCGTTGGCGATGACGCCGGAGATGGTGGCATTGTTGGTGCCACCGATGGTGAGGGTGCGATTGGTGGAGGAGTTGGAGAGGTTGATGTTGGTGAAGGAGACAGCGCCGGTGTTGTTGAGATTGACCGTGCGGTTGCCGGTGAGGGTGACCGTGCCGCCGGCGGAGAGGAGGCCGGTGCCGCCGACGGTCCAGGTGCCGCCGAGGGTGACATTGTTAAGGGTGAGGCCGTTGGCGTTGTTGAGCGTGAGGGTGCGGTTGCCGTTGACGTTCCAGGTGCCGGTGGAAGAGGTCGTGCCGGTGCCGTTGAGGGTGAGGGTATTGCCCTGGACGTAGTCGCCGAAGGTGAGTCCGCCGGTGCCGTTGTGGGTGAGGGTGCGGCTGCCGGACTGGGTCACGGTGCCGGCGAGGGAAAAGGCGCCGCTGCCGGAGAAGGTGAGGTTTTGGTTGAAGGTGAAGGCGTCGTTGACGGTGAGTCCGCCGCCGCCGGCGTTGTTCCAGGTCTGGGCGGCGCTGAGGACGATGTTGGCGTTGATTGTCTGGGTGTTGGCGGTGTTGTTGGTGATACCGCCGCTGCGCAGGTAGAGCGTGCCGGTGCCGCCGAAGGTGTAGGTGCCCTCCTCGAAGAGCAGGCCGGTGATGCGGTCGCTGGAGCCGCTGCCGATGTTACCCGAAACGGTGATGGTGGAGGCGCCGGTGGCGTTGGAGCCGGCGGAAAATGCGGCGGTGGCGGTGGTGCCGACGGCGCTGGCCCAGGTGGTGGTGGACGAGGTCCCGGCACTGGACGTGGTCCAGGTGTTGCCGGAGGAGGCGGACCAGGTGCCGCTGGCGGAGGAACTGTTAGTGGCACCGGTAGTGGTGCTGTTGATATCCCAGTAAACGGTCTGGCCGCGTGCGAAGGGGAAGGCGGTGAGCAGCAGCAGCAGCGTGATCGAGAGCCGCAAGACCGCAGGTCGCGCGAGTGGCGGCGGGGCGGACCGAGGAGTGCGGAAGGAAGAGAGCAAAGTCGAAGAACGTTGAGGTTGGGGGGGAGGGTTCGACGACTAGGGGTATTACCTTATATGGGTGATTGGATCATGCCGCCGATTTCCGTCAATACAGATGCCCATTGATTACAAAAATGGATCCGCCTGTTCGGGCGGGTAAGGGGTGGACGGGTCGGGGAGTAGCGGAGCAAGGCGGTGATCGGGGATTGACCAATGCGGCGCGGGCGGTCCGCGTCGGGGGCGCAACGTATGGAAAGTGTATTTGACGCGATCTGGGCAGGCCTCAGCGGGGCTGATCCGCTGGACCAGGCCAACCTGCTGCTGGGGGTGACGGGCGTGGCCTTGATGATCCGGCGCAGCCTGTGGGCGTTTCCGGTGAGCCTGGTGGCGGTGACGGTGCAGGGTGTGCTGTTCTGGCGGGCGACGTTTTACGCGGACGCGAAGCTGCAGGTGTTTTTTTTCTGCTGCCTGGTCTATGGCTGGTGGCACTGGGTGAAGCACAAGGGGAATGCGCCGGAGTTGCCGGTCACGACCTTGGCGTGGCGGGCTCGGCTGGCCTGGGTGGTCGGGGCCGCGGCGGTGACGCTCGGGTGGGGTTGGTGGCAGGACGGGCACACCGATGCCGCGATGCCGTATCGGGACACGTTCATCGCCTCGTTCAGCATGGCGGCGCAGGTCCTGCAGGTGCGCAAGCGATTGGAAAACTGGGCCGGCTGGGTGGCGGTGAACCTCGTGGCCGTGGCGACGTACTGGGCGGCCGGGTTGGTGTTCACGTCCTTCCTCTATGCGATCTTTTTGGGCATGGGCGTGGCGGGAGGGGTGAGTTGGCGGCGAGCCATGAATAGGTCGGCGCGGCAGGAGGCGGGCGATGCCTGAGGGGGTGTTGCGCGTGGCAATCGTGGGGGCGGAGTCGACGGGCAAGTCGGCGCTGGCGGCGGCGCTGGGCGCGCACTTTGGCGAACCCTGGGCGGAGGAGGCGGTGCGGGCGTTCTGGGATGCGCGCGCCGGGCGGATCGAGGCGTGGGATCTGGCGACCATCGCGCGCAGCCAGATGGCGAACGAGGACGTGGCGGCGGCGAAGGCGCGGCGCGTGATGTTTTGCGACACGGATCTGCTGACGAATGTGATGTGGGCGGATGAACTGTATGGCGGCGCGATCGCGCCCTGGGTGCGGGAGGAGGCGGCGGCGCGGGCGTCGCGTTACGCGCTGCATTTGTGGTGCGAGACGGACATCGCGTGGGAGGCCGATCCGCAGCGCGCGTTTAGGGATCCGGCGGCGTGGCGAGCGGCGTCGTCGCGGCTGCGGGCGCGCTACGAAGCGGAGGGGGTGCAGCTGGTCGAGGTGCGCGGGCAAGGTGCGGTGCGCACGGCGGTGGCGGTCGAGGCCGTGGAGCGGATACTGGCCGGAGGGACCACTCGCTCACGCTCGTAGCCACGGGGTGGGGTGTTTAACGCCTTGCGAGTTTGGCGCTGAGTTTGGCGGAGCGCGTCTTCATGGTCTGCGCATGATGCCCCGCTCGCGCCTTGTTTCGCTGTTATTACTTCTGATTTTGAGCGCCGGTTGCGCCGCTGCGCAGCGGGTTTATGTGCTGCATGATGCCGACTCGCCGCAGGCAAGTTACGCCGCGCGGAAACTTTCGGCTGCGCTGACGGAGACGGGGTATGCGGTGTTGGAGGAGCGGGCGGGCTACGAGCACCTCATCAGTCTCGCGCTCAACCCGCACCGGCTGGGAGCGGAGGCGTTTCAGGTCATCCCGGAGGAGGACGGGAAGTTTCTGACGATTTACGGCGGCGACGTGCGCGGGCTGATCTACGGCGCCTTGGCGGTGGCGGAGGAACTGCGCTTCGGGGCCAGGCTCGGCGACATCGCCGCCCGGCAGGAAGCGCCGGACCAGGCGTTCCGCGGCATCAAGTTCAACCTGCCCTGGGAGACCTACCGGCCGAGTTCGGCGCTGGACCAACACATCCCGACGGCGAAGGATCCGGCCTATTGGGAGGCGTTTTTGGACATGATGGCGGAGAACCGTTTCAACGCGATCAGCCTGTGGAACATGCACCCCTACACGTTCATGATCCGGCCGAAAAATTTTCCCGAGGCCAGCCCCTGGACGGAGGCCGAGCTGGCGGAGTGGCAGCAGCTCTACCGCACGATCTTCGCGATGGCGAAGGAGCGTGGGCTCGACACCTACATCGTGCACTGGAGCATTTTTGTGAGCCAGGCGCTGGCCGAGGCGCACGGCATCGCGGAGCAGAGTTTTTATCCGCACTACTACGTGCCGGGGGAGACCTCGGAGATCGTCCGGCGCTACCTGCGCGAGAGCGTGGAGCAGGTGTTGCTGGAGTATCCGGATCTGGACGGCATCGGCCTGTCGCATGGCGAAGGCATGGCGGGCATGACGCCGCTCGAGCGCCAGCAGTGGATGGATGACGTGATCATTGCCGGCATGCTCGAAGCGGCGAAGCAACGTCCGGTGAAGCTCATC
Source organism: uncultured Opitutus sp. (assembly GCA_965652375.1). Lineage (GTDB taxonomy): Bacteria > Verrucomicrobiota > Verrucomicrobiia > Opitutales > Opitutaceae > Actomonas. The sequence continues at coordinate 17,279 of CBFGUO010000070.1, read as the reverse complement.
CATCGGGTGCCGTTTTCGGCCAACCTCGATTCCGGAGGCAGCACGAGCAAGAACGTCGAGGTCGTGACCCGCGAGGCGATGGAACGGCTGGGTGACACCTTCGATGGCCCGATCTGGGTGGAGGTGAAGTTCAACTGGTCGCACGCCCACTCCACGCCGACGCTCGAGAAGGTGCATGGCGGCGCGCTCGGCGACACCTACTTCAAACCGACGCCAGCGAACTACCGCATCACCTGGCAGGCGCGCAACGAGGACTTCTTTGCCCTGCGCTGGGGCGTGCCGAGTTTCATCCGCGAGCACATTGCCCGCAATGGCCAGCACGCCTACTCGGGCGGCTACTTCGTGGGGTCGGAGTGCTACATTCCGGCGCTCGATTATTTCACCGCGATTGAGGAGCCGGTCGACTGGCAGTGGGCGTTTGAGCGGCAATGGCTGTTCTACAAACTCTGGGGGCGGCTGCTCTACGATCCGGACACGCCCGACGCGGTGTTCGCGGCGGAGTTCACGCGACGCTATGGCAAGGCGGGCGAGAATCTCCTGGAGGCGTTCTCGCTGGCTTCATCCACGCAGCTCCGGCTGGCCTCGCTCTACGATTCGCGCTGGGATTTCACGCTCTACAGCGAGGGCTTTCTCGCGCTGCAGGGTGACTACACCAAATACATCGGCGTGGACGCTCTGATCAACCAGAGCACGATGGCGTCGGAGTATGTGTCGGTGTGCGACTATGTGGGGACGACGCTGGCGGGGGGCGCGTTTGGCGCGGGACGGGTGACGCCGCCCATCCTGGCCGGGATGCTGGAGCGCGATTGTCGCGAGGCATTGCGGCTGGTGGCTGACATCGACGCCGCCGGCAACGCGACCCTGCGCTACGAAGTCGCCGACGTGCGGATCTGGGCGCATCTCGGCCTGCACCTGGCGGCAAAGCTGCGTGGCGCGGTGGCGCTGGCGACGTATCGAAAGACCGGTGACGCCAACCGGAAGGGCGACGCGATCGCCCACCTCGAGCGGGCGCTGGCCGAGTGGGACGAAGTCATCGCCCTCACGCGTCCGCTGTACCGCGACATGCGGCTGACGCATTACAACCACAACTTTTTCACCGCCAACGACGACAACCTGTTCCACTGGGCGCTCATCCGCGACGAGGTGGCGGCGGATGTGGCGGTGGCGCGGGCGGCGACGGCGGAGCAATAGGCACGGTCCGATCATGCCAACGGGTTGACGGCGCGGGATGGGGCTCCTTGCGTAGGAGCCCTCCATGCAAGCGCTTCTCTCCGATATCTCTCAGTTCCTGCAGGACCGCTCCGTGAGCGAAGACTGGGCCCAGGTGGCCGCCACCGCCGTGGGACTGGCGTTGCTGGTCATCCTTGCGATCGCCGCGAACTTCGTGGCCAAGCGCATTATCCTGCGGGTGGTGAACGCGCTGGTGAAGCGTACGCGCTTCGGTTGGGACGACGCCTTTCTCGAAGCGGGTGTCTTCACGAGGCTCTCGCATCTCGCACCTGCGATCGTGATCAACACCTTTGGCCCCGGCGCCCTGGGTGATTCGCCGCTGGTGTTGTCCGCCGTGCGCGGCGCGGTCGGCATCTATCTCATCTGCATCTGGCTGGGCGTCCTCTTCGCGGTGCTCAACGCCGCGCATCGCATCTCGGAGAACCGGGTGCAAAGCAAGGGCGTGCCGATCAAGGGCTTCGTGCAGGCCATCAAGCTGGTCGCCGTGGTGGTGGGTCTCATCTTCATTCTGGCCATCCTGCTCAACAAGTCGCCGCTGTTCCTTTTCTCCGGCCTCGGCGCGATCACGGCGGTCCTCTTGCTGGTCTTCAAGGACGCGATCCTGGGTTTCGTCGCCGGCATCCAGATTTCGGCCAACAACATGGTGCGAGTGGGCGACTGGATCGAGATGCCCAAGGCCGGTGCCGACGGCGATGTGATCGACGTCTCGCTTACCACCGTGAAGGTGCGCAACTGGGACAAGACCATCACCACCATCCCCACCTACAGCCTCATCTCGGATTCGTTCAAGAACTGGCGCGGCATGAAGGAAATCGGCGGCCGCCGGATCAAGCGCGCCATCCATTTCGACCTGTCCTCGATCCAGTTTGCCAACGAGCAACAGCTCGAACGCTGGTCGAAGATCGCCCACGTGCGCGAGCACCTCGAGCGCAAGCGCAGGGAGATCGCCGATGACAACCGCAAGCTCGGGTCCGACGCCAACGTGCTGGGCAACGGCCGCCGCCTGACCAACATCGGCACCTTCCGCGCCTACTGCGTCTCCTTCCTCAAGACCCACCCGCACATCCACCAGGAGATGACCCAGCTTGTGCGCCAGCTGCAGCCCACCGAACACGGCCTGCCGCTGGAGATCTACTGCTTCGTCAACGACACCAACTGGGGTTTCTACGAAGGCGTGCAGTCCGACATCTTTGATCATTTGTTCGCCGTCGCCAAGGTCTTCGACCTGCGCGTCTACCAGCAGCCCAGCGGGGCCGACATTCTTGCCGGCGCACGCGTCTTGCGCGACGAGACCGAGAACCGGCAGGCGATTGCGGCCGCCGGCGCGGAGGCGGCCGAGGAGGCGGGGGAGGCGCCGACCGAAACCGAAAAGCCGAAAGTGTTGCCCAAGGAAAAGCCGGCCAGCGCCGACGGCGGTCCGGGCGACGGCGCCGAGGCCTGAACATGGCGACCGGCGAAGACTACGGCGAGCGGTTCGGTGGCCTGGGTCGGTTGTTCGGCGCCGCGGCGCTGGAGCGGCTACGCGCGGCGCACGTCGCGGTGGTGGGCGTCGGCGGGGTGGGCTCATGGACCGTCGAGGGACTTGCCCGCAGCGGCGTGGGAGCGCTCACGCTGATCGATCTCGACGACCTCTGCATCACCAACACCAACCGGCAGCTGCCGGCGCTCGATGGCAATATGGGCCGGCCCAAGGTCGAGGCCCTGGCCGAGCGCGTGCGCCTGATCAATCCGGCCTGCCACGTGTCACCGATCACTGAATACATCACGGCGACGAACACGGGACGCCTGCTGGCGCCGGCCTTCGACATCGTGGTCGATGCGATCGACGGCACGACGAACAAGGCCGGCCTGATCGCCGCCTGCGTGCGCCTGGGGCGGCGCTGCGTCACGGTGGGCGGAGCCGGCGGCAAGCGCGACGCCTCGCAGTTGCGCGTGGGGGACCTGGGCGAGGCGGGTGGCGATGAACTGCTCAAGATGGTGCGTCGCAAGCTGCGGCGGGAGCACGGCTTCGCGGGTGGCGCGGGCAACCACTACGGCGTGCGTTGCGTGTGGTCGGCGGAGCGGCCGGTTTACCCGTGGGCGGACGGTACCTGCAGCACCGAAGCCGAGCCGGGCAGCAACCTGAAGCTCGACTGCGCCAGCGGCTTCGGTACGGCGGTGTGGGTGACCGGAGCGATGGGACTGGCGGCGGCGCAGGAAGCGGTGCGCTGGCTGGTGGAGACGCGGTGAGGCGTCAGGCGCGGGCGGCGGTGATGGCGGCGGTGAGCTGGGCGATGTCGAAGGGCTTCGGCAGGAGACCGGCGGCCCCGGAGCGGCGGGCGGTGTCCTGGTCGAGGCTTTCGTGAAAACCGCTGCACAGAATGACCGGGACATCCGGATGCTCGCGGCGGAGCGCGGCGAGCAGGTCGAGGCCGCTCATGTGGGGCATGGTCTGATCGGTGATCACGAGGTCGAACGAGTCGGGCTGGGCGCGCAGTTGCGCGAGGGCTTCGGGTCCGCCGGCGGCGCAGGTAACCTGATAGCCCATCCGCATGAGCAGGCGGCGGGTGAGCGCGAGGATCATGGCCTCGTCGTCGACGAGCAGGATGTGACCCGTGCCGTGGGAGCGCGCGGTGGCGGCGGTGCCGGGAGCATCGGGCGCCTCGGCCGTGGCGGGCAGCAGGATGCTGAAGCGCGTGCCGACGCCCGGTTTGGTCTCGACCGCGATGGCGCCGCCATGCGCCTGCACGATGCCATGCACGACAGCGAGGCCCATGCCGCTGCCTTCGCCGACGGGTTTGGTGGTGAAATAGGGCTCGAAGATGCGGGCCTGCACCTCGGGCGTCATGCCGGGTCCGTTGTCGGCGACTCCGAGCTCGACGTAATCGCCGGCGGGCAGGTCGGTGTTGCCGATGTGCGTGACGCGGCTGAAACGGCGAGCTCGCAGGGAAATCGAAATAAGGTTGCCGGTGCTGCGCATGGCCTGGGCGGCATTGGTGGTGAGGTTGAGGATCACCTGGTGCATCTGTGTCGCATCGGCAAAGACGCGATGGCAGGTGGGATCGACCTGCAGATCGATCCCGACCGTGGTGGGAATGGTGGCGCGTAGGAGCTTGCAGGCTTCCGTCGTGATCTGGCGCAGGTCGATGGCGCGGCGTTCGTGATCCATGCGGCGGCTGTAGGCGAGGATCTGGCGAACGAGTTGTTTGGCGCGGTTGCCGGCGGCGCTGATCTGGTCGAGATCGGGATGGATGAGCGAGGCAGGCGGCAGGTCGGCGCGGATGAGTTCCACGTAGCCCAGGATGCCGGTCAGAATGTTGTTAAAGTCATGGGCGATGCCGCCTGCGAGGGTGCCGATGGCCTCCATCTTTTCGGCCTGTTGCAGGCGTGCTTCCTGGTCGCGCAGCTTGGCGACGGCCTGCAGGCGGTCGGTGATGTCGCGGCCGATGCCCTGGATGAGGGGCCGGCCGTGGTGATCGGGCACGACTTCGGCCGTGAATTCGAAAATGTGTTCGGTCCCGTCCTTGCCGACGAGATGTACATCGGCGGTTGAAAAGCGGCGCTTGCGGCGGTAGGCGGTGTAAAAGCGGCGCAGTTGCCCGTAGTCGCGGCGGCTGACGATCTGAAAGGCGGTGAGCTGGCTCATCTCCTCCGGGGTGTAACCGAGGCTGGCGGCGCCGGCGGGATTGACCTCGATGATGCGTCCCCGGATGTCGGCGCGGAAGATGAAGTCGCTGGTGCGTTCGAAGAGGTTGCGGTAGTCGCGCTCCAGTTCGGCCTCCTTCCGGAGGCGGTCGCGCATGGCGGCGGTCTGGTCGCGCACGCGACGGCGCAGGGCGGCCACCCACCAGAAGGCGGCGCCGGCGATGAGTATGACGAGGGCGAGGACGAGCAGCACGCGCGAGACGGTCCACCACGGAGGCGAGCCGGTCACGACGAGGTCGGCCGGGTCGCGCATGAGCAAGCGCAGGTAGACGCGGTCGTGGGCCTGCTGGTGCACGAGCACGACGCCGGTGACGCGCACGCGGGCGGAAGCGACGGGGACGTCGAGTTGCGCCGTTTCGCTCCCGTTGGGGAGGTAGGCGTCGAAGATCTCGGAGCCGGCCTGCAGGACCAGGGTGGTGCCCGTCGTGACGTTGCGGTGATGAAGGAACTCGGCCTCGATGGAAACGAGTTCGCCGTTGAGGAAGGCGAAGCGGTCGGTGTCGAGATCGATGGCGACGGGCGCGATATCCGCCCGCTCGCCGGTGGGGCGCGCCAGGCTGTCGCGCATGATCTTGCCGAAGCGAAAGAGTTCCGGGTAACCGACCACTTCAACCATATCGCCGGGGCGGATCGTGCCGGTGTCGGTGCAGATGACCTCGACGGTGTCGGTATCGTCCTTGACGAAGAGACCGTGACCGGGAGTGACAGACAGGGTGCTGCCGGTGACGAGCCTGGGGGCGAAGGTGGGCGAATCGGGGTCGAAGCGCAGCAGGTCGCGGATCTTGCGAGGAGGCGTGGCGAAGAGGTCGGCAGGTCCAGGCTGCAGCACCTGCCAGTGATCGAGGTCGGCGACCAGCAGCCGAAAGCCGCCGAGTTGCTGAAAGGAGTTGAAGTAGGCGGTGCAGACACCGGTGACCCGCACGTGTGAACCCAGCAGTGGTTGGGGCAGGGGGGAGCGGAAGTGGGTGGGAAAGCGCAGTTCCACGCGCGCGAGCCCGGCCATCAATTCCAGCACCCATTGCGGCTCGGGTCCGACTTGCGAGCGCACGGTGCCTTCGAGGGTGACGCGCTGGCCGTCGAAGCGTCCGGACATGAACTCCGCGCCGTCAACGAGCGGGGCGAAGGGCAGCCCCGGCCGGCCCAGGATCTCGAGGGATGGGCGCACGAGGATGGGCGCAAAATCGCCCGGCGAGGTGAAGGCGCTCAACAGCACCTCGGAGCCGAGCGGCGGCGGTGTGAAATCGGTAGGGATGCCGACCCAGGAGCCACTGGTGTCGTCCTGCACCATGAGGGTATTGACGGCGGGATCGGCATAGGTGACCACGGCCCGCACGACGACCGGGCGCACGTCCTCGATGTCCTCGACTGAAACGCGTTGCAGCGAGCGCAGCGACTCGACGGCCGCCGGGTCTCCGGGCGAGGCCACGATCGGCAGGCGGCGGATGAGCACAAAGCTCGCGTCGGCGAGGTAGACGCCATCGTCGCCCCAGCGGGGTGTGCCCACGAAGTCATGCGGATCTCCGGGCGGCAGGCGGTTGGCCTGTTCGGTCTGCACGCGCAGGGTGCCGGTGGCGTCGCGGACCTCGAGGAAACTGCGGGTGCGATGGGGCAGGGCGACGGCCTGGATTCGCACGGGTCCGGGAGGCAGCGCATCGCGCGGGAGGGACTTCAGATCGGCGATGGTGGAAACCGGCAGTTCGGCCGGATTGATCCGGGGTGGCCGGAATGAAGGCAGGATTGGAGGTGGTTTCGACCAGCGCTCCGGCGGCGGGGGCGCTGCCCTGGCCGGACGCAGCGCCAGTGCCGAAAGCGCCGCCCAGCCAGACGGCCAAGGTCAGGCGCAATGGGGGCGCGACTTCGCGAAAACGCTGCATCATCCGGTTCGATTCAAGCCGCCCGTGACTCGGGCAGAATGCAAAGCGTTGGGACGCGTCAGCCGTGAGCAAAGGCAAAGTCCCTGCATATGGAGGGGGAAATTGCGTAGATATTGCGGCCGGCGCTGCTGCGAGCGGCTTCGCGGAGCCGCGGCCGGATTCGGCCCGGCAAGTGGACGCCGGTGGCGGCGTATCGTGAGCTCACGGACTTTCGCCTCGAGCCGGAGACCGCGGCGGCCGAGGGAGCTGGCGGTTGCGTCAACTGAAGCGGCTCAGGAGTTGCCAGGCGCCGACAAAGGTGAGGGCGGCGCCGGAGAGCCAGAGGCAGGCGGTCCAGAGCGCGCCGGGTCGCAGTTCGGCGGTGAGCCGGCGATGGCGCAGGAAGAGGGCGCAGCCGGCAAGGAAGGGAAGCAGGATCGCCTGGCCCACGCCGCTGATGAGGATCAGCGAAAGCGGTGCCGGCCACACGACGTAGAGTACGGTGCCGTAGAGCGGGAGGAGGACGCCGAACAGCTTAATGCGGTGGGCGGTCTTCTCGGGATCCGTGGTCTCGGCCATCAGGCCGAGCATGGGCAGCACATCCGCCATCAGGCGGGCGTTGGCGGCGGTGGCGGCGAAGGCGGTGGAATAGAGCGTGGCAAAAGCCCCGACGACAAAGACCCAGAAACCGAAGGAGCCGAAGCTCTCCAGGTACATGTGGGCGAGCGACGCCACGAGACCATCGTTGGAAAGCTGAAGCGCCTTGGCGTGCAGCACGGCGGCGCCGAGCAGGTAAAAAACCACGGTGGCGGTAGTGTAGATCAGGAGGGAGGCGAAGGCGTCGACCTTCATCACCCGCATCCAGCCGCGGGCGCGGCCGAGCCAGCCGGCGTCGCGCTCGCCAACGCGGCGGGCGTAGCCTTTTTCCAAGCACCAGTAGGGGTAGTAAATGAGCTCGGCAGCGCCCACGCCGATGATACCGAAGGCGGCGAAGGCGGCGGAAAAGTTGGCGGGCAGATGAAACTGCAGGCCCTCGACCAGATTGGCCCCCGTGACGCGAAACTCCGTGGCCTGCAGGGCGAACAGCGCGAAGACCGTGGATACGGTGAAGAGCACAACCAGGCCGATCGAGAAACGCTCCACCAGCCGATAGCGACCGATCCCGAGCAGCGCGGCCAGCGAAACGCCGAGTACGACTGCGAGCGTGGAGGCCGAGGCATCGATGCCGGCGAGGTGCATGACCTCCGCGGTGCCGCCGAGCATGCCGCCGATCACCGAAATCATGGCGACGAAGACGGGCAGGAACACCCACACCATCCAGCCGACGCGCAGGCGCGGTCCCGGCACCAGGTCGAGCATGCGCAGCGTCGGCGTCCCGGTGGCGACGGCGTAGCGCCCGAGTTCGACCTGCACGAAGACCTTCACGATGCAGCCGAGGATGATGAGCCACAGCAACGTGAAGCCGCTCTCGGCCGCGACATTGGGCGTGGCGACCAGTTCACCCGTACCGACAATGCCGGCCGTCAGGATCAGCCCGGGGCCGATGTATTTGAGCGAGGCGGGAACGGAACGGGGCGGGGTTTCGCCGGAACTGGAGGAGGGCATGGGGCGGGGGCAGGGGTAACGCCTGGGGCGGTGCGGGGGTGGGCGCTGGGATGGCATTCCGACGCCGCGGTGACGACCCTGAAATGCGTCAACGTTGTCGACGTCTCACGGTCATGCACGGTGACCGGGACAGGCCGGCGGAAAATGCGTTTTGCCTTCCGGGCGCATTCTGCGGCCGATCCCGATCGGACAATTTGTCGCAAGCGCCGGAATCCTTGAACCACGCACGCAGGATTGGGTCGGCAACATCACACGGCGTGAGCTCCGGCTCCGACCGCGGCGGCTCCATTCCGGAATTCCGCCGACAGGGTATCTTCAACGAAAGGAAACACCATGTCCGCATCCATTCAGTCCAAGGGAACCATCATGCGCGACGATCGCATCTCCGAATCCTCCGGCCGCTCGGTGGAACAGCTGGAACGGCGCGCCCGCGAACTGGCCCGCATCCGCGGCGCGAAGCGCAACACCTACCGCGCCGAAGACATGCAACGCGCCCGCCAGGAGTTGCTGGGCGAACATCTGCCCACGCAGGATGCCGGGGCCGAGCCCAAGGATACCGGTCTGATCCGCGATCCCAGCGAGCCGCCGGCCAACCGCGGCCACGAGGTGGTCAATCTTCCCGCCTCCGATGAACAGAGCGATCCCGAGGCGCTCGCCTTGGAAGGCGTCGATGCGGCGACACGCGAGCAGATGCTGGCCGCCCGCCGGCGGCGTGATTCCGAAACCTGAGCCCACCTCCATTTCTCCTCCTCTCCCCCTCACCGAAAACTCCCCATCCATCCTTATGAATGTAGACATTGCCAACAAGACCGTCGCGGTGCTCGCGACCAACGGATTCGAGTCCGACGAACTGACCCAGCCCGTGCGCGACCTGCGCGAGGCCGGAGCCACCGTGAAAATTGTCTCCCCCGAGTCGGGCCGCATCCGCGGTTGGAAATCCGGCAAGTGGGACGTCGAGATCGAGGTCGATGTACCGCTCGACCAGGCCGACGCCGATGATTTCGACGCGCTGGTCCTGCCGGGCGGTGTGATGAATCCGGATACGCTGCGCCAGAGCGACAAGGCCGTCGCCTTCACGCGCGCGTTTTTTGAAGCGAAGAAGCCGGTGGGCGCGATCTGCCACGGTCCGTGGCTGCTGGTCGAAGCCGATGTGGTGTCCGGTCGCAAAGTCACCTCCTACGCCTCGATCAAGACCGACCTCATCAACGCCGGCGCAAAATGGGAAGACGCGGAAGTCGTGGTCGATCAGGGCCTCGTCACCAGCCGTCACCCCGGCGACCTCGACGCCTTTTGCAGCAAGCTGGTCGAGGAGGTCACCGAAGGCGTGCACGAAGGTCAGCACGCCTGATGCCCCCCGCCGCCGATCCGCTCAAAACTCGATCTGCACCTTCACCGACGTCGGCTTCGGCGCCTTCGCATAGTCGAAGGCGGCGATGCTGTCGGCGAAGGGGTAGGTCTCGGTGATGAGCGGCTTCACGTCGAGCTGCCCGCTGCCCATGAGCGCGAGGCAGCGCGGGTAGACGTGGGCGTAGCGGAAAACGTGTTCGACGCGCGCCTCCTTGATCTGGGCGGCGACGACGTCGTAGGCGATCGGTCCGCCGGGCATGCCGATGTAGACCACGCAGCCGCCGGGGCAGAGCGGCTCAAAAACCGCCGCCGCGGCGCGGGCATTGCCGCTGGCTTCGAAGACAATGTCGGCTCCCCAGCCCCCGGTGGCGGCGGAGACGACGGCCGCGAGGTTTTCGGTGGCCACGTTCACCGGCATGATGGCGCCGAGGGAAGCCGCAAGATCGAGTTTCGGTTGGGCGACGTCACTGATGAAGACCCGGCTGCAGCCGGCGGCGAGCGCGCTCAGCGCGGTGACCATGCCGATCGTACCGGCGCCCACAACGACGGCGACATCGCCGGGTTTCACGCGCGCCTTGGTGGCGGCATGCAGGCCGACGGCCAAAGGTTCGACCAGCGCGGCTTCGCCGAAGCTGACGTTGTCCGGCACCTTGAAGGTGAACGCGGCCGGATGCACCACGGACGGTCGTAGTACACCATGGACGGGCGGGGTGGCCCAGAAGCGAACCGCGGGATCGAGGTTGTACAGTCCGAGCCGGGTCGCGCGACCCAGCGGATTGGGGATGCCCGGCTCCATGCAGACGCGGTCGCCCACCGCGAGGTCCTGCACCCGGTCACCGACCTCAGTGATGACGCCAGCGGCTTCGTGCCCGAGCACCATCGGCGCCTCCACGACAAAGGGTCCGATGCGCCCGTGGGTGTAATAGTGTACATCGCTGCCGCAGACGCCGACCGTCTTGATGGCGATGCGCACATCGTCGGGACCGAGGGTCTCGGTGAGGTCGATTTCGCGCAGGGAAAGTTGGTTTTGCTTTTCGAGAACGAGGGCCTGCATGCCGTGAATCTCGTCCCTTTTGCGATCCGGGTCGATGGCGGATGCGGGCGGCGCGCTCGAACTATTGCAGTCGGGCGAAACTCCGCCCAAGGATGCAGCGTCCTTCCCCGCGATGCAGTTGCCCCCACCCCGAATCCGCGCCTTTGCCTGTCTGCTGCTGGTATCGGTCGGGGTTTGGGCGCAGACCAGCCTCCTGAATCTCGAGCCGGGCCCGGTGCGGGAACTCGATCCCTTCGAAGTACGGACGGACGAATGGGAGGATGAATTTGACGCCACGGGCCTGGGCTACCTGGACGCGGAGCGCCGCGATCCACCCTTCTCGAACGACTTCATCCTTGAAGGCCGGGAGGACGAGGATTTGACGGGCGAGCTGGAGATGGAGCTCACGCAGATCGCCACGACCAGTGCAGCCGATCTGGCCACGGGATCCGACCGGCTCAACCTGCGCGGTTTCCCGACCCCACGGCTACGCAACGCGTTTGTGCAGACGGGCATCCCGGAAGTGCTGGAGGTGCAGCGGCGCGAGACGATCCAAGGGGCGCTCACGCCGGTCACCGGCCGCGCGGCCCCGGGCGGTATTCAGAATTTCATGACGGCGCGTCCTCCCGGCCGGGCAACGACCCGCTGGGATCTCGACGGCGACACGGAAGGCGGGTGGCGGGCCCGGTTCGAGTCGGGCGGCCCGGCCGGCAAGTGGGGCAGGACGCGGCTGTTTCAGCGCACCGCCCTGAGCTTTGACCGGCGGCGGGGGCCGGAGGCGTTTGCCGAGCGCGAAACGCTGACGCTGAGCGCCGCGTTCACGCTGCGCCATTCGCGGGCCCACAGCACCCTGTGGCAGCTCGACTATGCCGGGTATGCAGGCAACCCCTCGCCGGGCATTCCGGGATACCGCGAGACGGCGAAGGGACCCGTGCTTGGGCCCTACCTGCCGCTGGCCGGTTTTCACGCTTACGGCCCCAACGCCGGCGTGAGTCGCCGCACAGGCAGTCTGAGCGTGCAATACGAGGGGCAGCCGACGCGCACGCTGACCGCGCGCGCTGCGCTGCAGGGACTGGTGCGGGACCTGGAGGAGGATCGTTTTACCCGGGGCGATTACCTGCTCGACCTCGGCCGGTTCGCCGGAACCCGCCAGCCGCAGCACATCGAACAGCCACTCCGCGCCCTGGCGGTGGATGGGGACCTGACCTGGCGGTTCGACTGGGCGGGGCTCGATCACAAGCTGTTGGTCTCGTCGGAGCTGGTGAGCAGCGACCTGTCGCGCCTTTCCCTCGGGCTCGATGGCGCCGAGCGCGCGGCTTTGCCATGGAGTGTGCGCCAGTTCGACCCCGAGGCACCGGACTACTTTCGCCCCGCGCTCACCCGGACGAGCTACCGGCGCCTCATCACCGATCGCGACGAAGCCACCCGCTACTGGGGCAACGCCATCAGTGAGCGGGCGGCGATCGCCGGCGGCCGGGTCGTGCTTACCGCGGGGCTGCGCCACGACCGGGTCGACCTCGAGCTGAACGACCGCACGCCGGACGTACCGCAGGCGGCCGTGGTGGCGGCGACCGATGAGCTCACCTACCACCTCGGCGGCAATGTGATCGCGGTGCCCGGTCACCTGTTGGTTTATGCCAACACCAGCACCGCCTTTGAGCCCTCCACCCGGGTCGACCAACGCACGGGCGAGATCCAGGGCAACGAGACCACCGGCGGATTCGAGGCGGGTCTCAAGGGATTCGGCCTGAATCGTCGGCTCACCTACACCCTGCACGGTTTCGCTTTCACCAATCGCAACATCTCGCGCCGCAATCCGCTCTACCGCGACCCGATTGCCGACGCCGATCAGTCTCAGTCCGAACTCATCGCCGCCGGCCGCGAGCGTTTCCAGGGTGCGACCTTCGACCTGCGCCTGCAGGCGGCGGAGAGCTGGCAGGTGCAGGGCAAGGTGGCCTACACGGACGCGGTGACGGAGAAGTCGCCCGACCTGCCCGAGGAGGAAGGGCGCCCGATGGCGCGGGTGCCCCGCTGGACCGGCACCGTTTCGAGTCGTCACACCTGGAAGGAAGGGGCGCTGGCGGGTTGGAACGCCTCGACGGCGGTGGTGTATGTCGGCCCCTATGTGCAGACGTATGCGGATGATCGATACGCCGAGCTGGACTACCCCGGCTACGTCCTGGTGTCGGCGGGACTGGGTTACCAGTGGAAGGCCGGCGCCCGCCGCCACAGCGTCAACCTGCGCGCGCGCAACGTGCTCGACGCAGACCTGCTGGCCAAGGCCGGCCGCGTCGGCAACGACCCCGCCCTGAGCATCGGCTACCGGCTGACGTATTGAAGATAAGCCTCTTCAGCGCCAGGGGGCGGCGTAGAGGAGAAGGGCGCCGAGGGCGAAGAGGAGGAGCTGCCACTTGGCCCACCAGCGGAACCAGGTGCCGTAGCTGATACCGGCGGAGGAGATCACGCCCACGAGGATGACGCTGGTCGGAATGATGAGGTTGGTGAAGCCGTCGCCGAACTGGAAGGCGAGGATGGCGCTCTCGCGGTGGATGCCGAGCAGGTCGGAGAGGGGCGTCATGATCGGCATCGTCAGCGCAGCCTGGCCGCTGCCGCTGGGGATGAGGAAGTTGAGGCAACTCTGGAACGAATACATCACGAAGACGCCGAGGTCGGGTCCAAGATGGTCGAGCCGCGAAGCGACACTGTGCAGGATGGTGTCGATGATGTTGGCGTCCTCGGCGAGCACGACGATCGAGCGTGAGAAGGCCACCAGTACGGCGGTGCCGCAAAGGTCGCGGGCGCCGGAAATGAAGGCGTCGGCGATGCGGTTGGGCGAGAGTTTGGCCGTGATGCCGCAGAAGAGCGCCATGGCGAGGAAGAGACCGGCGATCTCCACTACATACCAGCCGAGTGCGATCGAGCCGTAGCCGAGCACGACCATCATAAGGGCGAAGACGGCGAGGGTGACGACCTGCGAGCGCGTGATGACCGGCCCGTCGGGATTGGCCGCGGCCCTGTCTTCGGCAGCGAGGCGTCGGCGCCAGTTGGCATCAGACTCCGGCGTGAGGCTATTGGACGGATCGGCGGCGACGCGGCGGGCGTGGGCCATGACAATGGCGACGCAGACCGAGGTGACGAGCAGCCAGCAGAACACGCGATAACCGTAGCCGATCTCGGCGGGCTGTTCGGCGATCTGTTTGGCGATGCCGAAGGAGAAGGGATTGACGAAGGCCGTGGCGAAACCGGCCTGCGAGCCGACGAAGGGAATGGCCACGCCGGTGGTGGCGTCGAAGCCCAGCGAGATGGCGAGGGGCACGGTGAGCAGTACGAAGACGAGGCATTCCTCGGCCATACCGAAGAGCACGCCGCCCAGGCTGAAGGCGAACATGAGCACCGGAATGACGACGAAGCGGCCCGCGCCCCGGGCGCGGAGGGTGAGCCACTTGAGTCCGGCCATGAGCGCGCCCGTGTGCATGAGCACGCCGAAGGCCCCGCCGATGAGCAACACGAAGGCGATCGTTTCGGCGGCCTGCTCGGCGCCTTTCATCGGCGCCAGCAACAGATCGAACGGCGTCTGCGGATCGGAGGCGACGGGTTCAAACTGGTCGGGCAGCACGATCTCCTTGGTGCCGTAGCCCTCGAAGGCGCGCTCTTCGCGGGCGTAGCGACCGCCGGGGATGAACCAGGTGGCGATCATCATGGCGGCCATGATGGAAACGATGAGAACAAAGGCGTTGGGGGCGCGAAGCTGCATGGGCAAAGGTTTTTAACCACGGATGGACACGAAGAGACACGAAGGAAATGGCCGACCGGGCGCAGTTGAGGTTCCCCGTCGTGAAGGCATCGTGGTCTGAGGGTGGAGTGGTTTCAGGGGCGGCCTACCCGCTCGAGACCGAGGAATTTGTGGTGGGCGTCGAAGCGCAGGCGAAAGCGACCGTGCACGCCGTTTTCGGTGACGACCTTCTGCAGGGCGCCCGCGGGGAACTGGACGGTGCGCCCGTCATCGAGCCGGGCGACGACATTGCGCGCCTCGCCGCGGTAGTAGCGGAGCACCTCATCGGGCGTGAAATGCAGCGTAAACTCCAGGTCGGGCATGGGGCGGATAAGCGAACGGTGGAGAGGAATGGCGGCAAGCGGACCTCGGCACAATCGAATCGTAAAGACCGGCGGATTTTCAGATCGATCCGGTCTATCCGAACCTCCGTCGCCGACAGTTGCCCGGTCTCGAAGCGCACCATGGGCCCGCGGCGACCGGTGTCGGTCGTCGTCAACGCTGCAGTTGCTTGAGTCGGTGGCCCACGCTCACGATTGCCTCGATCGCGGGCTTCAACTCCAGACCGAGCGACGACAGGCGGTATTCCACCGTCGGCGGGGTCGTTGGCATCGGCTCACGAATCACCACGCCTTGCTTTTCCAGCTGACGAAGTCGCTGCGTCAGCACCTTCGCGGAGATCCCCGCGATGTCACTCTTGAGTTCGGTGAAACGCCGCGGGTTCTGACTCAGATACCAGATGACGTTGGGTGTCCAGGCGCCGCCCAGCACGCGCATGCACTGCGTGAGCGGACACGCTTCTATCGGCGGGGTGACTCTGCTTTTTCGTCGGGAAACCATAAGCGCGTGGAGGCGAGGGTGGTTACCGACTGGAAACCGCATTCTGCGTCGGACGCAACCAGTAAGGTTTACAAAGGTAACCACCGGCGTTGATTCCGCCTGCCCGCCCCTCAAGCGGGCGCCAAATCAAAACATCATGACCCATCCAACTCCATCCGTAGCCGCCCTCGACCTTCGTCAGCGTGCTCCGCGCAGTCTGCGTTGCCGTCTCGGCGGTTTCGCTGTGCTTCCCCGCATGCTCGACAAATGTCGCGCCACGATCGCCGGCACCGCCGGTGAATATCACTACGCCTGTCCGCTCGATCAACAGTTCCTCACGTTCGTCGGCATCGATCCGACACTGCTGAGAGAGGAGGTGGCCCGCGGCGGTACCGATTCCGAAATCCTTTCCTGGATTCAGCGGAACGCCACGAATACGCGCCAGCCGTGGGAGATCTCCGAGTGGTCGAGGTATCAGAATGAGCGCCAGCCTGCCAGCGATCCGGAGACCAGCGGTTTCTTCTATTCCACGCTCGCGAGCATCTCGACGACGCGCACCGACATCCATTCCTGGGCAGACCTGTTGGACCTCGACGATCACTGCAGCTTCGGCGGCACCGCCTAGCATTCCAAAGCAAAGCTGTTTGTCGGGCCGCAACGGCCGCTGTTCGTTCGAGATTCAGCGCCGGGGCGGCCCGTTTCCCGAAGGCCATTCCCCACCCAGATCCATTTTCATGACAACCCGTACGGACATCACCGCCCGATTGGGCATTCGCCATCCCATCATTCAGGGACCGTTTGGAGGCGGTCTCTCCACCACGCGTCTCGCGGCGACAGTATCCAATGCCGGCGGGCTGGGCTCCTATGGCGCTCACAATCTGTCGCCGGCCGAAATCCATGATATCGTCTCCCGGCTCCGCGTCGCCACCGACCAGCCGTTCGCGATCAACCTTTGGGTTTCCGATCATGATGCAGGCGGGTTGTCGCTGACTCCGGAGGGCTTCGAGACGGCGCTCCGGCGGTTTCAGCCTTTTTATGATGAACTCGGTATAGCCGCTCCTGCGATGCCGGACAGGATTACCTGGCGATTCGAGGACCAGATCGACGCGCTGATCGAAGCTGCGCCGCGGGTCTTCAGCTTCGTGTTTGGGATCCCGTCGGCCGCTATTTTGGAGGAATGCCGGCGCCGCAACATCGTCACGATCGGTGCCGCGACCACGGTTGCCGAAGGTCGGGCCCTTGCAGCCGCCGGGATCGACATGGTGCTCGCCACCGGCTGCGAGGCCGGTGGGCACCGCCCGTCATTCCTGCGTCCCGCCGAAGACTCCCTTGTCGGAACGCTCGCCCTCGTGCCGCAGATGGTGGACGCCGTCGACATCCCGGTGATCGCGGCCGGCGGGATAGCCGATGGACGCGGGGTCGCGGCGGCGCTTGCGCTCGGGGCGCAGGGCGTTCAGGTGGGGACTGCCTTTCTCGCCTGTGAAGAATCGGGTGCACCTTCGCGGCACCGGGAGCGACTCCTCAGTGGTGAGGCCGAACTCACGACCTTGTCGCGTGCGTTCACCGGCCGACTCGCGCGTTTCATTCCCAACGACTACCTGGCCGCGATCGAGGCGGCAGAAACCGAGTTGCTGCCCTTTCCGATCCAGAGCTGGTTTGCCGGGCACATCAAGCGTGCGGCGGCCGACCAACAGAACCCGGCCTACATGGCCCTGTACGCCGGGCAGAGCGCGCCTCTGCTGCGCCACCGCAATGCCGAAGCGTTAATGACTTCGCTCATCGCCGCGATCAACTGATCCCTTTTCGGCTCCCCCTCCTTCGACTGCCTCGATCGCTCCACTATTACTGCAAGATTAAAAGTATGACCCCCTCGCCTGTCTCCGGGTTGTACGGTTCCGCGTGGATATCCCCGGCTTCCGCACCGAGCACATCGCGG
>CBFGUO010000069.1:0-24536 GCA_965652375.1 uncultured Opitutus sp. | reverse complement strand
CGCTTCAACATCCTCCAGTCGCTCCTGCGCCTGCGCCAGATCTGCTGCGACCCGCGCCTCGTCTCCACCTCCGTGCACAAACCCGGCTCGGCCAAACTCGAGGCCCTGCTCGACACCGTCGAACCCCTCGTCGCGGAGGGCCACCGCGTCCTCGTCTTCTCCCAGTTCGTGACCATGCTCGAACTCATCCGCGACGAACTCGCCGCCCGCAGCATCGGCCATCTCCTCCTCACCGGCCAGACTGAGAATCGTCAGGAACTGGTGGATACATTTCAGTCTGCCGACGGCCCGCCCGTTTTCCTGCTCTCACTCAAGGCCGCCGGCGCCGGCCTCAACCTCACCGCCGCCAGCTACGTGGTGCTCTACGACCCCTGGTGGAACCCCGCCGTCGAGGCGCAGGCGATCGACCGCACGCACCGCATCGGCCAGACCGCCAATGTCATCGCCTACCGCCTCGTGGCCAAGGACACCATCGAGGAAAAGATCCGCGCCCTTCAGCGCGAAAAGGCCGAGCTCGCCGCCGCCGTCGTGCAGGAGGAAAGCCTCGCCAAGGTCATGGACCTCGAAACGCTCCGCGAAGTCCTCGGCTGAACGCACCCCACGGTGGAGGTGGGCCTCCGGACCGCGTTTTCCCGGTCGCATCCCCCCCCTTCATTCCTCGGACGGCTCCATCGCGACGACCGCGTCCGGAGGCCACGGTCCAGCCCTGGTCGCCCCCACACCGCCCGGGGAACGCCGAACCAAACCTTCCCGGTGGACGCCGGTCTCCGGACGGCGTGTTTCAGTGCCTTGGCGGATCCGCCATCTTCCGCTTTCTCGACAACGGTTCTGCCGACTACGGCGTGTTCCTGGTCGATCTGTACTGCCTCGGAGTGAAGGACGCCTGGGGGGGAGAAGGACCTCTCCGCTGGCGTCGTCCGCGACCAGGTTGAGAGGATCCTGCGAGGGAACCCCCGCGATGCCGTCGACCCCGCCTGCGCCAAAAAAGCTGATTGAGGGCGCCATCACTTACGCCCAACGCTTCGGCTTCGCCCCCCCGCCGCGACTTCCGCCGGGCCCGCAAGGTCCTCTCCGGCCTCGACGCCGCCACTCGCCCGACCGCGTTCACCTACGGCAAGGATGGTCGCCCCTGCTACACCCGCGGGCCGGACGACGACGAGGCGCGGGTGCGTCGCATCTGCAGCATGCTGGAAGCGCGCTGCGGCCCCGACGGCTACACCCTCATCGACATGAGTGCCGACGACGACTTCGAGGACTACGACGATGACAACAACGAGGATGAGGATGAGGACAACGGCACCGCCATCATGGCCGTGCGGGACAGCCTCAAAACCTGGCTCGACGCCGAGCCGCCCCACGTGCCCCGGTTTTTCGAATTCAGCGGACTGCTCACGGCCTTGGTCCTCAGCCCCGTGCCGCTCATGCCCCACCAGAGCATCGAAGCGATCTTCGGTCCCGAAGGCCCCGACTGGAAAAGCCAGGACGACGCGCCGGAGTTCTTCGCCCTGCTCATGGTGTATTGGAACCATCTCAGCGGACTCGTGCAGGATTGCACAGCCCCCGACAGTCCGCCCGACGCCCACCCCGTCGATGGGTGTAGAGAAGATTTCGGCGATCGTGATCCAGCCGAAGAATTCTTGATCACATCCGTCCTTTGGGCCCGCGGATTTCAACGCGGGGTCGACCTCCAACCCGAAGCCTGGTCCGCCGCTCTCGCTCGTGCCGATTTGGCTGCGCACTGGGAACTCGTGCGCTGCCGGAGCCGCTTGGACGAAGACGACTGCCGCAAAATCGCCTTCGCCGCACTGGAGGAAGCGCCCCGTCGCACACTCGCCCGCTCCGTCACCGCCCTCGCCCGCGCCCTGCGCCCGGGGAGGGCCTGAAGCCCCGTTTCGTCCGGGATCGTCCGGCTCCGCCGAGCCGCTGCAACATAGGCATGGCGCGACCGCGCCTGCCTCCATCGCACCAGCCGGAGTCGACTCGTCCGCCGGAACTTGGGCGAAAAAGGGCAACCCCTGCCTTTTGAATCCCTTCCACCGCCCATGATGCAATTGGACGGGCCTCCATCATACATGGACGCAGCCCATTGCTCCAAAATGGCCATTTGTATACCTGCCTTTACAACCAGCCAAGTCGCTGGAATCCGCTACCTTAAGTCCTGTCGACCCGACTTGGACGCGGTCCAACTGGACCTCAAACCGACCATTTCTTCAAAAGCAAACGTCGCTTCCGGATGGGGACAGGCCGTTAACGCTGGTGTGAGTCTTACCATCCTCAAGGAACTCGCGCTGGCCATGGGCGTCCGCAGCGCCGCCGCCAACGCGACGCACGCTTGAACCAGGCAACGCGGTAGTTGGCGCCCCGCGGAGACAAATCGAGCTGCCTCCCGCCCGCCGCCCCCTCAACCTCGCCGTGCCGCTTCGATGGCGGCGATGTCGATCTTGCCCATCGTCATCATGGCGGCGAAGGCGCGCTGGGCTTCGGCCCCGCCGGCCGCCATCGCGTCGGTGAGCGCCCGCGGCGTGATCTGCCACGACAGGCCCCAGCGGTCGCGGCACCAGCCGCATTGGCTCTCCTCACCGCCGTTGTCCACGATCGCGTTCCAGTAGCGGTCGGTCTCCGCCTGATCCTCCGTCGCCACCTGAAACGAAAACGCCTCGCTGTGCTGGAAGGCCGGACCGCCGTTGAGCCCGAGACAGGGGATACCCAACACCGTAAACTCCACCGTGAGCACGTCGCCTGCCTTGCCACTCGGGTAGTCGGCCGGCGCCTTCCGCACCGCCGTTACGGCGCTGTCCGGGAACGTCGCCGCATAGAAGCGCGCCGCGTCTTCCGCATCTTTATCGAACCAAAGGCAAATGGTGTTCTTGGGTGTCATGATTGTTCTCCGAATCTGGGTTGGGTTGAGGCATCAGGCCGAGCGTCGAAGGCATCGTGCCATCGACTCCACCCGTTTCAACGAATCGAGCCGCCGCAACCGGACATCCTTCATGCGCCCTGGCTGAATTTATTCCCACCATCAGACAGTCCGTCGTTCATTCCGGCTCCGGTAAACTCCGCTTCCTTCTATTCAAGCTTCCCACATCCAGTCTTTACAGGACATTTTCGAGCATTGACGGGCGGTTTTGGCGATCCGGAGTGTCTTAGGTTTATCGAGCCGAATATCGGCTCGATCCGCCGTCCGCTTTTACTGCCACGATGAAATCATTCCGCCCGCCTTGTGCCATTCTTGGTCCTTTAATGTTTGTTGCTTTGCTCGCCTTTCAGGCGTTCGCCGCCACCGAACCGTACTGGAACTGGCGCAACCCGACACCGCAGGGCAACGACTATGAAAACGTCGCCTACGGCGCGGGGCGATTTGTGGCGGTGGGCCGGGCCGGCACCATCACCACCTCCACCGACGGCGTCACCTGGACAGCGGCAAATTCCGGCGTGAACGCGGACATTTACACCATCGCGTACGGGAACGGACGGTTTGTTGCGAAGTTCGGCCTCAGCCTGCTCATCTCCGACGACGGCCTCACCTGGACAGTGGCCAACGCCTCGGTTCCCACCGGGTGGGACACCGTCAATATCATCACCTTCGCGAACGACCGTTTCTTTGCCATGAGCAACAGCTCATTTGTCGCCCAGATCGGCAAGCACACCGTGGCGACCTCCACCGATGGGATCAATTGGACCCGAAGCAACGAGGCCTCGGACGCGCACGCCGGGCTCATCGCGTTCGGCGGCGGTTCCTATGTCGGTCAGAACATGTTGACCGGCGACCTCAAGAGCACCGATGGAGTGACCTGGACGTATGACGAAGTGACGATGCTCTACTCCTCCGACGGGGTCACGTGGCTGGCGGGCGGCGCAACCGGGCTTGCGCGGATCTCGGCCGGCCCCATCTACTTCGACAACCAGTGGGTGGTCGACGGCATAGAGGTCACCACTTCGGGAGGTACGAAGGAGTTTCATGACGCCTTCAGCGTCTCATCCGACGGCGGCAAAACCTGGACATTGTTACGACACGAAACGTTGGGCCGATCAGCAAACACCTCGTCGTTTCCCCTGATGGCGACGTTCAACGGGAGGCTGTATTACACCGGTGGTATCAACGCGCCGATCTCTTCCACCGTCGACTTCGTCACCACTCGAGCGGATGTCCCCGCGCAACTGCTCCAGTTCAACGGCATTATTGCCACTGCAGACCGTATCGTCGCGGTCGCGCGCTATGGTCGCATCGCCTCCTCCACCAATGGAACTGATTGGACGATGTTCGGCTCGAGTACCGTAACCGGCAACCTGCGGGCCGGAGCCTTCGGCGCTGGAACGTGGATTCTCGCTGGCGACGCCGGTCTCGCCAGCTCACCCGACGGCATCGCCTGGAGCATGCTCCCATCGACCAGCGGCTATAGCGGGGGCTCGATTGCCTACGGCAACGGGCGTTTCGTAGCAGGAAAAACCGACGGCCGCGTCGGGATCTCAACCGACGGAGGTGCCACGTGGACCGACTCGGGCGAGGTCGGGGTGCACGGTCGGATCGCCTTCGCTCAGGATCGTTTCGTCGCCACCGGTGGCTTGATCAGCTCCACCGACGGCGTAACGTGGACCGCCGCCGTCCCACCCCCAGGCGGCACGGGTCATTGGAACGGTGTCTTTGAGGTCGACGGCGTGTTCTATGCCGTTGGCACGCCCGATCCGAACCAGGAAACGGATGGCGTGATCGCCCGTTCCGTCGATGGCGTATCGTGGACCACGGTCGCAACGACGTCCGAAGTCCTTTCGTGCGTGGGCGGCAAAGGCGACTTGCTCGTCGCGTCGGGGTATAATGGCGGAATCTGGACCTCCAACGACGGGGTCACGTGGCACCCAGCGGACGGCAAGCCGTTCCTTTCCCTCACCCCCGCCGCGTCGATCCTGTGGGTCGGTGATTCGCTGGTCGCCGTCACCCTGGGCGGCAGTGTGGTGACCTCTGTCGATGGCGTAATCTGGGCAAAGGACGAATTCGCCAGCTCCGGGACGATGTTTGCGATGGCTGCCGGCAACGGTCAGGTCCTCGCCATGGGCGCAGGCGGCGCGATCTGGGAGGTCGGGGCCGCACGGTTTACCCTTCAACCGGAAAGTCACACCGTGGCCGCCGGTAGCTCGGTGAACTTCAGCGTCGGTGTTACCGGCAAGGAGCCGCTGAGTTACCAGTGGTTGAAAGACGGATCACCGATCGGCACGGGGACCAGCAGCGCCTTCTCGTCCTCGGCCAGAGCCTATTCAGCCAAGGCGTCCTCCATCAGCGGAACGAACAACCGCATCCTTACAATCTCCGCCGCCAGCGCCGCCGACGCCGGGAATTACAGTGTGATCGTGACCAACGAATTCGGCTCGACCGAGTCCAGCCCCGCCGCGTTGGTCGTCGGTGCTTCCGTCTCCGCGCCCACGATCACCGCTCAGCCCACCTCGCGAACGGTGGCCGTCGGCACCTTGGTCACCTTCAACGTCGTCGCGACGGGTGACGGCACGCTGACCTACCAGTGGCGCAAGAACAATGAAGCGATCGAAGGCGCCACCCAATCCACCTACACCATTCCCGCGGCGTCCGCCGCAGACAGTGGCACCTACAGCGTTTGGGTTCAAAACAGCGGCGGCACCGTCATCTCAAGCGGTGCCACGCTGACCGTGTTGACCTCGCAACTGGTGAACATTTCGACCCGCGCCTACGCAACGACGGAGAATGGCGTGACCATCGGCGGATTCGTGATCGCGGGCAGCGATCCCAAACAGGTTCTGATCCGGGCGGTCGGGCCGACCTTGACGAACTTTTCGCTCTCGGCCTCGGAGGTGCTGGCCGATCCCATCATTGAACTCTATCGCGGCGAGGAGCGGCTCGCGGCCAACGACAACTGGGCCGAAAACAGCAACGCCTCGGAGATCGCCACAACCGCCGGGCGCGTTGGCGCCTCACCGTTGGCCGCCACCGACACCTCATCGGCGGCTTTGCTGATCACGCTCGAGCCGGGAGTGTACACCTTCATCACCAAGGGTAAAAACAACACGTCCGGCATCGTGCTGCTCGAGGTCTACGATGCCGACACGGAGGGATCGACTTTCGCCAATATCTCCACCCGGGCCCATGCCACGCAGAACAACGGTGTGGCCATCGGCGGGTTCGTGATCTCGGGTGACGCGCCGAAACAGGTTCTGATGCGGGCGGTCGGTCCGACGTTGACGAGCTACGGGCTGGGGCAATCCGAAGTCCTGCTGGATCCGACCATCGAACTTCGCCAAGGCGAGGCCACCCTCGCGACAAACGACAACTGGGGCGACATCGCCAATGTGACGGACATGCTCGATGTCGGTTCGCGCATCGGCGCCTCCCCGCTCAGTTCGACCGATACGCAATCGGCCGCGCTGCTGATGACTCTCGAGCCCGGGGTCTACAGTTTTATCGTCAAAGGCAAGAACAACACCTCCGGACTGGTTCTCGTGGAGATCTACAACGCCGACTGAATCCCGCCGCGCCATCATCCGCGCAAGTCGCGCCCGCTGAGCCAGTTCGCCTCGCGGGCGGCCCAAAACTCCCTCCGAGTGTTTGCTGCGCCCCTTGGAACCAATCCTCGCTCCGGGGCATCCATGGTGACAGCACTGATCCACTGATGACGTTTTCCTCCCATCTCCGCGCCGGGCTGCGCCTCCTGGGCCTTTCCGTTGCGCTTCTCTCCACCCTGGCCCCGGCTCAAGTCGCCGATCCGGCGCCGGCCGCACCCGCTGCGGCCCAACCCTCCGCGTCGCCCCACACCATGCGTCTCCAGGCCGAGGAGGGTGAGGGCGTCGCCGGACAATTATTCGTTTCACCCGACATCCGCAGCAACGAGCTGCCCGACGAACTGGTCTTTACCCTCACCACAGATCCGCGCCACGGCCAGGCCGGTCTCGCCGGCGGCACCGAGGCCGACGTTTTTCAAAACAAGACCGCCCGCCTCGGCTACTTCGCCTACCGCCCCGACGACGACTTCGAGGGCGAAGACCGGTTCTCCTACCAAGTCCTCAACCGCACCACCGGACTCGTCTTCGAAAACGAGGTGGTGATCAACGTCACCCCGCCGCCGCCGCTGGTGATGGACTCCCTGGAGGTGAGCACCGACCGCGCCTACGACCTGCAGGCCGTGCCGGTCACCCTCGAGACCCGCCCCAACCAGGCGGTATCCACCACCGTCCCGAGCCACGAGTCCTTCATGGCCGAGGCCGACCGCGCCCTCATCACCGACGCCAAGATCGCCTACGTGCTCGACGAATACACCAAGCCCGCCCATGGCACCGCCCGCCTCGATCGCGCCACCGGCGAGCTATCCTACGCGCCCGATCCCAACTTCATCGGCCAGGATCGCTTCACCTACTACACGATCGACGAAAACAACCCGGCCCTCGGCGTCGAAAACGATGTCATCATCAGCGTCGAGCCGATCCGCACCCTCAAGACCAAGCTCGCCGACCGCTCCACCAGTCGCGAGGTCGACCTCGTCTTCGTCATCAACAACTCCCCCTCGATGGCGCCGCACCAGAGCCGCATCGCGGAAAACCTGCAACGCTTCCGCCAGCTCTTCGACGAGCGTGAACTCGATTACCGCATCGGCGTGCTCACGACCGACTTCGTCAATGCCCGCGAGCGCCACTACAAACGCGTGCGCGGCACCGAACTCAACGCCGCCGGCCAACCTGTCCTCGGCCGCGACGGCGAGCCCAAGCAGACGACCAAGCAGGTCGCCAGCAACGGTAACCTCGTCACCCTGCCCGTCATGCGCCAGCCGTGGGTCACCCCGCGCACGCCCGACAGCGTGTTTGCCGAACTCGTCAAGGTCGGCACCAACGGCGACAGCAACCGCACCGCTTTTACCGCCGTCTACAACTTTGTCGCCGGCGCCTACAATGGGCAGCACAACCTCCTCCGTCCCGTCGCCACCACCATCGTCGTCTTCTTCATGGACGAGGAGGAAACCCGCATGGCGACCTGGGAAACGACCCGCGACGGCGAACGCCTTGCCAAGTGGATCGAGGACGGCACCCTCCCCGAACTGCTGCAGGACTACAACGAAGACCATCCCGCCGACCGTCAGACCCTCGACGGTTACATCAACTACTGGGTCCTGCGTCCCTTCATCATCGTCAAAGGCAACCAGCGCGGCAAAATCGAGATGCACGCCGTCGTCTCGCCCGATAACGTCTCCCATCGCCGCGCCGCCGAACTCACCGGCGGCACCGTGCTCAATATCGAGAGCAACTTCTCCGCCGAACTCGCCGCCCTCGGCGACCGCATCGCCGATACCGTGGCCGTCGCCCTCGACCCGGTCGACATCGGAGCCACCCTCTACCAGCCCAGCCTGAAGGTGCTCGTCGACGGCGAGGAGATTCCCGCCGATCCAGAAAACGGATACATCTACGACGAGCTCACCCACAGCATCCGCTTCCAGGGTGACGCGAAGCAGAAGGCCTTCGCCGCCCGGATCGAAATCACCTACGAGGAGCACAAGTAGGTCCGACCCGTCTATCTCACCCTCCGATCATACGCGGCTCACATTTCGTGCTTGTAGGGCTGCCGCTCGTCGGCACGCCGCACCTGCCTCTCAGGCCTGTCTCAGCCGCGCCGTAGGCAGGCAAGCCCGCGACTTGCCGGCAGGCGGCACCTACGACGTGAAGCATCCGGCCCGGTAGAGCCGGCCCGAAAAAACCTCAGCCGGAAGCAATCGCCCCGTAGCCGACCGGGACTCGCAGGGCTGTTTCATCTGGTCGATTGTTCGGAGTGTCTGATGTCGCTTCGCTCGGTTCCGCCTTTAGGCGGTGTCTCCGTCGCGGGGCGGGACCGCCTAAAGGCGGAACTCCGAACCCGCATTCTTCCGATATTCGCCCGCGGTCCGACCAGATGAAACAGCCCGACCGGGATTCGTTGCACTCCGGAACACACCTTGCCGCGCCCCCGCGACTCCGGTTTTCTCCCCGCATGCCCTCGCGTCGTTCGCTTCCGGTTCTTGCTGTGCTTTGCATGTCATTCTCGGCGATTCACGCCGCCGACCCGACTCCCGCGTCGCCGAGCCCCACGCGGCGCATCAATCCACTCCCTCTTCCCGACTACCCCATCGGCCGTCTCGCTCGCGACGTGGTCAAGGGACAGCCCAACGAGCCGCTCGGGCTGTGGCTGGTGTCACACGCCGAGCAATACCGCGAACTCGCCGATCCGACCGCGCTTTGGTTCGAGGGCAAATGGTACCTCTACCCTTCGGTCGACATGGCCTGGGTCAGCGCCGACGAGGGCCTCACCTGGCAGCATCACCCGCTCAACGTACCCGACATCGGCTACGCGCCCACCATCGTCCGGCACCGCGACCGCTTCCTGCTCATGGCGTCGCACTCCGACATCTATGCCAGTTCATCCCCGCTCGGTCCGTTTGCATCGATCGGCCGGCTCGAGTTGCCGCCGGTCCCGGGCCTGCCGGGTCCGATCGATCCCATGTTGTTTTCCGACGACGACGGCCGCCTTTTCTACTACTGGGGCTGCACCCCGAGCTCAGGCATCTGGGGCGTGGAACTCGATGCCGACAATCCCACGCAAGCCTTGGGCGAACCCCAGGAACTCATTCCGTTCCTCCCCGACACCTACCGCTGGGAACGCGTCGGCAGCCACCACCAGAATCCCAAGGTCGGCTGGATGGAGGGCGCCTGGATGATCAAACACGAGGGGCGTTACCATCTCACCTATTCCGCCGGCGGCACCCAATACCGCACCTACACGATGGGCTGCTACGTGAGTGATTCGCCGCTCGGTCCTTTCCGGCCCCAGCAACGCAACCCGATCTTCCGTACGACCGAGGGACTCGTCACCGGCACCGCCCACGGCGCCGTCGTCCTCGGCCCGCGCAACCGTCACTGGGTCTTCTACACCGTCTTTGCCGGCGCGGCCCACGGCTTCGAGCGGCGCGTCGGGCTGGACCTCGTCGAATTCGATGAGAACAACGAACTCTTCGTGCCGCGCGCCACCTCGACTCCGCAGCCGCTGCCCGCCTCATCGTCGGCCGTTTCCGCGGCGGGAGTCGAGGTCCCTTGGGAGGTGCTCAACGAAAGCGAGGCGACCCTCGGCAGCTCCCACGCCCCCAACGCCTACGGACGCTTTGCCGCCGACAACACCATGACAACCTGGTGGCTGCCGGCCGGGGACGATGCCCAGCCGACTCTCATCACGCACTTCAACGGCCGGGCCGCCATCCACGCCGCCCGCGTGATCTGGCGTGATGTTGGACTGGATACACCCAACGGAATCGGCCCCGGCCCCTTCCGCTATCGCATCGAAGCGGAGACCGCGCCCGGCGAATGGACCGTGATCATCGATCGCAGCGCCAACGGCACCGACCTGCTCATCGACTACCGCGAGTGCCCGCCGACCCCGACCAGCCGCGCCCGCCTCGTCGTCACCGGTCATCCGCCCGGCATCCAGCCGGCGGTGGCGGAGTTCACTCTCTTCGGCGTGCCCGAAAATTGACACCCCGCCGGCCGCTCCGGGCGGGTGTTTCGCATTGCCCCCGCCCGGATTTGCGTCCGGCCTGCGGTCATGGGCATCAAATACCACTTCGAGGTGAAGGACCAGAAACAGGCACAACGATTCCAGACACAGCAGGCGAAAGCGGCTTCTTCCGCGCCCCAGCCCGGCATGCGCGCAACCCGCAAAGCAACCAAAAAACAACGGGCCCGCCTCGCCGCGAAGGCCGCGGCTTCCGATCAGTGACGCAGGCCCGCGCCGCTCAATAGCGGTAGCCTTTGCGGGCGGCCTGTTCTTCGATCACTTCAAAGGCGTTGAGTTCGATCACGTCGTCGTTCGCCGCGCTCAATTCCCGAAGCTTGCGGGCCACCTCGGCGTCACGCTGCCGCACCACGCCGCGCAGATCCGCCTGCAGACTCTGGCGCGTCGCCACCTGCTTCTCGATGTAGGCCCGCCGTTCCGTCGGTGTCAGCTCGCGCAGCGATGCGTCCAGCAGCTCGGGGTCGATCGCATCCAGTTCGATCTCACCGGCCAGGATCAGCCCGACGAGATCGCCGCCGCCGGTCATGATCGCGTGATCGGAGGTCTTGGTCAGAAACGAGGAGCGCTCCGCCACCGCTTCCCGCGACAAGGCCTGCAACCGCGCGCGGTTGCCCGCCGCGTTGCTCTGCGCGCTGCGATCTCCGTAGGGGATGATCGTGGCGTCGAGCTGGAGATTGAGCGACATGATCAATTCGTCATGGGGCGTCGCAATCCGCTGGGCGTTGCCGTCCTGGGCGATCCGTGCATAAACGCCGTTGGTCCGGTTCGCGATCTCCGTCCAGACGGCTTCCGTTCCCCCCATGCTGCCACACTGCAGCGTGTTGATCGTGATGTCCTTTTCCACGGCCAGCTCGCAGGAACGCCGGTAAGGGACATCGTCGGAATAATCCATGTGCGGCGGGGCGTCGCCCACCAGAAAGACCAGCCGAAGCACCTCGGCGTCCGCCGACCATTCCATCTGCGTGAGCGCGACATGCAGGGCTTCGTTGACGGACTCCGGGCCGTCGCCCCCCCCGTTCGCGTGGAATCCGAACAGCTGCTGGTGCACGCGGTCGATGTCCGTATCGAGTTCATGGACACGCGTGACGTAGTCGTCACCGCGATCCCGATAGGCGACCAGTCCGAAATGAATCTCGGGCGTTGGTGTCGCCGATTTCAGCTTGTTGGCGATGGCCCAGATCTTCTCCTGCGCGCCGGCGATCAGTCCGCCCATTGAGCCGGTCGTATCGAGCACGAAGACGACCTCCATCCGCGGGCGTTCGATCTCCGCGGCCCGCGTCCCTGCGACTGCGGGTAAACTCAACGCGCAAAGGAAAACCGCCAGCCGGGCCAGCGGTCTGGAAACCTGCGAGGAGCGCTCGGAATGAAAGGGGTGAAAGGAGCGGAGGATCTTCATGACAAACGGGGGTGGAAGTTGATCGAGGATTCTCCCCCATCCTACCGGGTTTCGGCCCGCCGCTTGTCAGAGCGCTGTCAAACTTTGTCAGGTTTTCGTCATGGCCGTGCCCCGCCAGGGCGTTGAGCAGGGCAATGTTCTTCTCCGTGGGCACCGGAATCAGCCACGGCGTTCCTTGAGCACGGCCTGCACGGTATCGTCCGCCGCCTGCCGCTCGATCATCCAGCCCGGATACTCCGGCGGGAGGGCCGACACTTCGTCGAGCCGCGCTCTCTCGTTCGCACTGAGCTTCACCTCCGTCGCCGCCAGGTTGTCGTCGAGTTGCTCGAGGTTTTTGGCGCCGATGATGACGGAGGTCACAAACGGTTGCGCGAGCACGTAGGCCAGCGCGATCTGCGCGACCGACACCTCGTGCGCTGCGGCAATCTCCCGCATCACGTCGACGCAGTCGAAGACCCGCTCGCGGTTGACCGGCGGAAAGTCGAAATTTGTCCGCCGTGCCCCTTTCGGTCCGTCCTCGTCCCGCGCATATTTGCCGCTCAGCAAACCGCCCGCCAGCGGACTCCATACTATCAGGCCGACGTTCTCCTCCGCCAGCAGCGGCACGATCTCCCGCTCGAGATCGCGACCGGCAAGGGTGTAGTAGGCCTGCAATGACACGGGCCGCGTCCAGCCGTGCCGATCCGCCAATCCCAGCCCCTTCATGATGCGCCAGGCCGGCCAGTTGGACACACCGACGTAACGCACATGCCCCTGCTGCACCAATGCATCGAGCGCCGCCACGGTTTCCTCGATCGGCGTGAGCGGATCCACTCCATGAAGCTGGTACAGATCGATGTGATCCGTACCGAGACGACGCAGGCTTGCCTTCACGCCATCCATGATGTGTCCACGCGAAGAGCCACGTTGGTTGACGCCCTCGCCGGTGCGCCCATGCACCTTGGTGGCGAGCACGATCTCCTCGCGCGCCCGGCCGCTGTTCCTGATCGCGCGTCCGGTGATCTCCTCCGACAGCCCCTCCGAATACACATCGGCCGTGTCGATGAAGTTCACCCCCGTCTCCAGCGCCCGGCCGACAATACGGTCGGCCACCGCCTGATCCAGACTTCCGATCGCGGTCCAGAATCCCTTGCCGCCGAAGGTCATGGTACCGAGGCAGATTTCCGATACGAGCAGGCCCGAATTCCCCAGTGTCTTGTAGCGCATGGCGGGAGCCTAGCACACGCGCACCGTTTTGACAGGAGGAGCCGACAGGAAATCCGGTGACAACACGGTCACGGCCGGTACGCCGATGCCTGCGCCCACGACAGCCGACGGAGACGATCCCCGTTCAGCGATACGTGCCCAGTTCGATGGGATCGCCGCGCGGCGAGTTTCCCTGGAGCAGATACTCGCCCGGGTGGTCGTTGTCATTGAGCAGCTGCAGCATCGTCTGGCCTCCGGCGGGCAGCCACTGAATTCCCGACGGCAGGACGTCCGCCGAGATTCGCCTTACCTCCTCATAATACATGCCCTTGGTGTGGCGGTTGAAGGCGCCGGCGACCGCGATCTCGCAGGCGTAGTCGCGCTCGTCGATTTTGACGACGTACTTGGCCGTGCCACGAATCTTGTAGTCCTCATCGATGACGACCCGCAGGGTGACCGCCAAGTTGCCGCGCTTGCCGTTTACCGTCAGGCTTTGAAAGCCACGGAAGGTTCGGGAAAATATCTGCTCCAACAACGGGAGGTATTCCGCGGTCTCACGCTTGGCTTCATCGTTCTCCCACTGACCCGAGAACTGAATGACGCCCTTCGGATCAGTGAAGCGGCCGTGACCGTGGCGTTTGCCCTCGCGCCATTCACCGGTGTAGGTGCCGTCCGGGCGCTTCGCCACACCATAACCATGCGGCAGGGATTTTCGGAATGCGCCGCGGAAATGCGCGCCGCTTTTGGCCGTGAGCGTACCCTCGCCCTCGAGTTCCCCTGCGACAAACGTCCCTTCGTATATGTCGCCGTTGACCAGGGTCATCGTGCCGGGTCCCTGCATCTGCCCGTTCTCGAATGCGCCCTTGTAGACATTGCCGTTCTCAAGCCGAGCCGTCCCTTGGCCGTGAAACACGCCTTCTGCAAAGGAACCACGATAAAAGGCTCCCGCTCCCAGGGGTAAGTATCCTTCACCCTGCCATACTTTACCGCGGCGAAACACACCGGCGAGCTTTTCGCCATCGGCAAAGGTATAGACGCCCTCTCCATCCATCAGCGCTGCCACGACTTCGCCGCGATAGACGTCGCCGCTGGCGAAGGTGACCGTACCCGTGCCGGTCATGTTGTTGCCCGTGAAGGTGCCGACATAGGTGAAGTTGTCGGGCACCGTCAGCTTGCCCTCACCTTCCCAGCCGCCATTGCGGAAGTGACCTTCGTAAACAGCGTCACCAAACTCGGGATACACGGCCTTGCCCATGCCGTTTTGACCATCGCCGGAGATCACGTTGACGGCCCAAAGCGGTGCCGCGAAGAGGAGGCCACTGGCAAGACGAAGCAGGGTTTTCATGGGTGGAAATCAACCGGTTGCAGGAAAGCCGCCCCGGGGGAGAGGCGGCGCGGTGCGACATCGAGCATGGCTGACGCCCGCTGGTCAATGGCGCGACAAGGTCGTTTTCACGGGAGCCGCCCCGCGCGCCGCCGGAGCACCCTGACCTTGTGGGCTTCGCTGTCGCCGATGAAGACCGAGCCGTCGGCATCGACGAAGATGCCGTGCAACCGGTTGAGTGCACACCGGAGCGGGTCGCCGTCGCCGCCATCGCCCTTTTCACCCGTGCCGGCGATGAGCTCCAGATTTCCCGTGCGGGCGTTCACCCGGCGCACGCTGTGACTCTCGGTGTCCGCCAGCCACACATGGCCTTCCGCATCAATCGCCACACCCTTGGGTCCGCTCAAGGCAGCCTCCCGGGCCGGCCCCCCATTGCCGGTGAAGCCGGTCGCGCCGGTGCCGGCAACGTGATGAATCGTGCCGGTCGACCGGTCGAATTTGAACAACTGATTGCCCTCACGCGTGACCAGCCAGAGATGCCCCCCGGGGCCAAAGTCGAGCGAACGCGGGTTGTTCAATGGCGTCCCGGCGATGGGCGCGCCGTCCGGCGTCGGCCCCGGACGCCCGGTGCCGGCGAAGGTGGTGATGAGGTTGGTCTTCAGGTCGACCCGCCGGATCACGTGGTTGCTCACATCACAGATGTAGAGATCGCCCTCCGGGCCGAACTGGATGCTGTGCGGCGCATTAAGCGTTGCCTCCGTGGCGGGTCCGCCGTCGCCACTGTAGCCGCGCCGACCGCCAATGCCGGCGACGGTCGTGATCACCTGCGTCCTCGCGTCGATCCGACGAATCACGTGATTGGCCATGTCCGCCACGAAGAGGTTGCCCGCCGCATCGAAACGAATCTCGTGCGGACGATTCAGCGTCGCCGCAATCGCCGGTCCACCATCACCGGCATAGCCCCGTTCCCCGTTTCCCGCGACGGTCGTCAGAATGCCGTCCGGCGAAATGCGGCGGATCCGATGCCCGGCCGACTCGCAAAACCAGATCGCGCCATCCGGACCGCGCACGACGCCGTAGGGGTCGTTGACCTGCGCGGCCCAGGCCGGCCCTCCGTCGCCCGCGAAGCCCGGCTGCCCGGTGCCGGCAATCGTGCTGATGGTCCATTCCGCGGCAAAAACTGAAGTTGATAACATTGTCAGAACAACCGGGAGCAGGCGCAGGGGCATGCCCGCCACGACTACCCGAATATCCGTGCCCGGAAAGACCCGCCCGACTGAACCGTCAGATCGCGACCTGCCCGGGCGAGCCGTCCTTCACGGATTGGCTGCGAACGATCGGCGCGCGTGGCGGTCTAGGCCACAGCGAGACCGTCCGCCCATGAATCCGCCGCCCCCGCCCCCGCCGTTATTCCAGTTTCTTTTGCGATGTCGTTCACTCTGGCTGTGATCGGCGGGTTTCTGGTTACGGTCACCCTGCTGCCCCTGCTGCGCGTCCAACACTACGTGGTGCGATCGTGGGACTTTCCCCGCCTACAAATCGCCACGCTGCTGCTCGCGACGCTGATCGTCGGGCTCTCCTTGGGCTTGGGACAGGATCCCGTCAACCGATTCATCCTGATCGTCCTCGGCCTGTGCCTCTTGTTGCAGGCATGGTGGATCTGGCCGTACCTTCCCCTCGTCCGCCGCGAAGTCGTGCCGCCCCGGCAGCACGATCCCGATCGCTCGATCCGCATCCTCACGGCCAACCTGTTGCAGTCCAATCGGCGGGCCGCCGAGTTTCTCGCCCTCGTGCGACAGGCACAACCCGACGTGGTGATCGCGCTCGAAGCTGATGCCTGGTGGCAGGCGCAACTCGATACCTTGCACGCCGCCGGCTTCACCGAGGCCCTGAAGCGCCCGCAGGACAATCTCTACGGCATGCTGCTCTACTCGCGGCTGCCACTCACCGGCACCTCGATCGAGTATCTGGTCGAGCCCGGCGTGCCCTCGATGCATGCCGTTGCCACCCTGCGCTGCGGTGAAACCCTCCGCTTGCACGCACTGCACCCTGCTCCGCCCTCCCCGAGCGAAAACGAAACCTCCGCCCCCCGCGACGCCGAGCTCGTGCTGGTGGGCCGCCACGTCGCTCGCGCCCGCCGCCCCGCCATCGTCATGGGCGATCTCAACGACGTCGCCTGGTCGGCCACCACGCGCCTTTTCCGCAAGCTCAGCGGCATGCTCGATCCCCGGGTTGGCCGCGGCCTTTACTGTTCCTACCACGCCAAGATTCCCTTCATGCGCTGGCCACTCGACCACCTGTTCCACACGCCCGAGTTTAATCTCAACCGGATCCGCCGGCTCCCCCGATTCGGCTCCGACCATTTCCCTCTCCTCATCGATCTGCAACTGGCGGCCGATGCCGGTCGCAATGGCAACCAGTCGGGCCCGCAGGCCGACCCCGAGGAACAGGCCTGGGCCGCCGAGCTGCTTGAGGGGGAGACCGCGCCCGACGACATGTCCTGACTCCGCAGGCTCGCGCCGCCACCCGTTCGCTGTACCATGTCCGCCATGCCTCACGTTCCCGGACTCCGCAGTTGCTACGCCAAGGTCGGCCGCCTCGTTTATTTCGGCCGCATGCTCGACAAGATTCGGCTGCACGCCGCCGACCGTCTGCCCGCCGCCTACACCGCCAACCTCGGCGATGGCCAGACCAACGTCTTCGACGGTCGCTGCTGCCGCTTCCTCGGCGTGCGCTACGACGATCTGCGCGAAGTCGTGCTGGCGGGCGCCGACGACGAGACGGCTCTGGCCTGGGCTCACGAACACGGCACCCCGCGCACCGACGAAGAGTGCCACATCTGGAATCGCTTTCTCCTCAAGCTCGGCTGGCGGGACGAGCGCTCGCATGTCCTGCCCGATCGCATTCGCGCGTCCGGTCTCGAAGGCAGACCCATCGAAACCATCGTCGACCACATCGAATTTGACGAAGGTCGCGATCCCGTGGCCGCTCGTGCCTGGGACGCCGTGTGAGCCGCGCCTTCGGCAGGTCGCGATCGACTACTGCCCGCCTCAGAACGGCACATCGCCATCCGGCCGGCCATCCGGGCCGCGCCGGTCGCCACGCCCGCCCGCGTCGTCGTCATCTTGGTCATCTGCATCCGCTCGAAACTCCGTCGACTCCGACGCCGGATCCTCGTCGCGATCCGGATCTTCGCCCAGCCGCCGACGCAGCCCGCCGATGAGCCGTCGAATCTCCCGACCGATGTCGACCAGTTCCACCAGGGTGGGTCCCATTGCCTCCACCGGGATCAACCTGTCCTCCTGACAGGACTCCAACGCCGTCAACGCATCGTCCACGTAACCGTGGGCGCGCTTGAGGCGCACGATCGTCAGGGCGCACATCTCGAGCGACGGCGGCCAGTGCCCGCCGTTGAGGGCGCCGGCCAGCTTGGGCCCCACGCACATCGCCGCATTCAGCAACTCGCGGACCGGATGCTCCGATTGCGCGTCCTCCGGCACCCAGTCTTCCGCGTCCGCCTGATCGTAGAGCGCGTGAAACAGGCTCGAGGCGCGCCGCACGAGCGGATGCACGTAGCGCAATTCATCCTCCCCCTCCGGCCCCGCCTCCTCCAGCGCCTGCTCCGCTTCCTCATAGAGTTCGTCCAGGTCCACGTAACCGGGTTCGCCTTCCCGCGGCAGCTCGGGCTCACCGAACTCGCGGCACATGCGTTCCAGCTCCTCGCTCAGGATCTGCTCGTAGTCCGCCTCGTCTCCTTCCCGCTCCAGCCGGGCCTGAATGCGGTCGAGCAACAGGTCCTGCCGCACCTGCCACGCCTCGGCCTCGGCTTCCGTCATCGGCGCCTCCTCCTCGCCACGCCAGCTCGCGTCCCGTTCGTCCGCGACTTCATCGTCCGTCGCTTCGTCTGCCTCGTCGTCCTCATCCCACGCGAGTTCCGCGTCCGCCTCGTCCTCGTCGTCCGCCCCGAGATCCTCTTCCCCATACTCCTCCCGCCGGGCTCCCATGCCCAGCCGCTCGAAAAATGCGGTCATTGCCTGGCCGTTGGCCTCGCGCTGCGCCGTCTCCTCCGCCTCCGTCATCACCCACGCCGAATCACCCTCGATCCGCAGCTCGAAGAGGGGCGACTCGATCACCACGCGTCCGTTGACGTTGCTGAACCATTCCAGGTGGAGCACATTGCCCCAGTGCCACGGCCAATCCCGCTCGGCCGCAAAACAATCGTCGACCTCCTCCATCGGAATGTCCGGCACCTTCACTTTGTGCGACGCGGTGATGTCACCCACCAAACCCGACTGAACCGTCGCGAGGTCCGCCAAGTCCATCAACTTGGGCTGCGGGTTGGAAAACGTCAGGCGTTGTCCGGCCAGATCGCGCCAGGCGTTGCCCTCCAGGTTCAGCTCCACCGGCGCTTCGCGACCCACGAACCAAATGCGCCCGCGCACCCGCCCTCGCTGTCGATTGTCGATTTCGCCGCGCTCCACCGCTTCATCGATTCGCCAAGCCATGCCTCTCCCATAACGCCTCCCGCCTCGGTGGCGAGTCCGGAGGATTGGCCGGGAACGATTCCGCCGCGGAGTCGTGGTTCGTCATCCACAATACGTTCGCGTTCGCCCGCCGAGCTGCTTCGCTCGTCCCGTGACCACGCCTGCGTCCACCCGCTTCATCAGCGAAGCGCTCCGGCCGATCGCTGCGACCGTCGACACCCGGCCGATGGCTGCAGGTGCACCGGGTCTGCCGCAGCAGTTTCACTGGCGCGAAGACGTCATCGAGATCGCCCGCGTTGACCAGACCTGGCGCGAAGCCGGACCCTGTCGCCACGGCAGCGGCGAGACCTACGCCAAGAAGCACTGGTTCGAGGTCACGACCACGACCGGCGCGTCCGCCCGGATCTATTTCGAACGCACCGCCCGCGGCCCCAAGCGACTCGAGCGTTGGTGGCTGTATTCGCTCACCGCTCCCTGAACCCTCCGGCCGACCGAATCGGGGCCCCGCCTGCCGGCTCACCACTCGCGCGTGGCGGCTCACGGCTCGACCGGTCGTCCCGACTCCCGCTTCAAATCGCGAAACACGGCCTTCAATTCCGGGTCCGCCAAACGCTCCTCCGTATAGTCGTAAAACTGATCCAGCGCCTTTTCCGCCCGACCCTGCGCTTCGTACACCCGGGCCTGAAACACCATCTCGAGCCGATCGATCTGTTTCACAAACCGCCCTTCGGCCGTGCGCTGGAACTCGAAGTCCTTCCACAGCTCGAGCAAGCGTCCCGAGGGATCAATCGCGCCCAGAAGCTCCTCCGCGGCCTCGACCTCGCGCCGCTGCTTCTCGGCCGCCGAGACTCCGCTGTGCGGCGTGAGATCCCCCGTGCGCACCTCGCATACTTCGTGCACCAGCGCGATCAACAGGACCTTCTCCAGTTCGAGCTCGCGGCCTTCGGCCAGCAGCGCCGCGAGCAGCCCCACGCCGAAACAGTGTTCCGCCACCGACTCCGGGTTCGTCACCCCATGATCAACCCAGCCCGTGCGCAGCAGTTGCTTCAGCTCCGTGATCCCGTCATACAGCGTCCGGATGCGTGAGTAGTCCATGACGCCGACACTCTGCCCCAACCCCGCGCTGTCGACAAACCAATCCACCCGCCGATCGATTCCATCGACAGCACCTTACTCCCCGCCCGCTCACGCCCACCCTGTTATGTTCTCCCGTCCGCCCCGGCTCCGCCACCTCCTCGCCCCGCTTGCGCTCCTGGCAGTCGTCCGATCCGCCGCCCAGCCGGCACCCACGTATGAGAATATCCCCTACGGCGACGAGCCCCGCCAGGTTCTCGATCTCTGGACCGCTTCGGCGGCTCCCGGTGAGCAACCCGCGCCACTGGTCGTCATGATTCACGGCGGTGGCTTTGTGAAGGGCGACAAGACGAGTTTTCGCGAAAAGGCGCTTCTGCGCCAATGCCTCGATGCCGGCATGGCCTGCGCCGCAATCAACTACCGCTTCGTTTCACCCGAAGTGCCGCTGGACGCGGTACTGCGCGACAGTGCCCGCGCCGTGCAGTTTCTGCGGGCGCACGCCGCCGACTACGGCATCGACCCGGGCCGCATCGCCGCCATCGGCAGCTCGGCTGGCGCCGGCACCTCGCTGTGGCTCGCTTTCCACGATGATCTCGCCGACCCCGCCGGCGCCGATCCGATCGCCCGCCAATCCACCCGCCTCACCTGCGCCGGCTCCCTGTCGGGACAGTTCAGCTATAATATTACGCGCTGGCGCGAGGTCTTCGGCGACGAAGCTTACGCGCGTTTCATCGGCCGTTATCGGGATCCGCGCCTCTACGGCCTCGCCGCCGACACCGACCTCGAATCGGCCGAAGCCCAGGCCGTGCTGGTCGACCTTGATTTTCACGCCGCCATCACGCCGGACGATCCGCCGGTCTACATTGCCTCCAGCCTGCCCACCCTGGCGCTCAGCAATACCAGCGAGTTCCTGCACCACCCCGATCATTCACGGCTGTTGTTCGAGCGCTGCCGCGAGATGGGTGTCCCGGTCACCGCCGAGATTCCGGCGCATGGCATCGGCCCGTCGGCCACGGATTCACCGACCTTGCTGGCTTTCCTGGTCGCCCACCTGCTGCGCGATTAGGGCGCCTATTTCATGCTGTTGGACCGCCGCGCCTTGGAGCCTCTGGGGTCTTGTCAGTCTACCGCGGGCTTGGTCGCGGAAAACCCGATCAATGGCGCGTGCTCCATGAAGGACTGCCAAAACAGGTTGTTCCGCTCCGCCGGTTCCAGCAGCGGCCCGACCCAGGCGAAATTCGTGAAACCGGCGCTCGCAAAGGCGTCTGCGTAGGTTTGCGGGAACAGGTAGAAGTTGGTGATCGAAAATGTGCCGCCGTCGGGTCGTCGCAGCTCGTAAATGATCGCACCGCCTTCCTGCGGACGGGGTGGACAACGCTTTTCGAAACCATAGCGGGCAAACGACGGCGCCTCGGTGGGATCGCGATTCACATTGTCATTGAAGCCCACAAACCGGCCGCCCGGCCGCAGCGCCTTGAACGCCACTTCACAGAACCGCTGCAACTGCTCCGGAGTGCGCGCGTAGTTGAGCAGATAAGCCGCCGACACCAGGTCGACGGTTTCGTGCAGCTCCAGGTCCGCCGCATCCGCCTGACGGAAACGGCAGCCGAGCGGTTCGCGTTGCTCCTCGGCCTCCGCCAGGGCGATCATTTCGCCCGACAGATCGATGCCCAACACCGCTGACGCATCCCCGCTTCAACACGGCTTCGCTTCAACCACTTCGACCCGCCCGCCTGCGATCGGTCGCCACCGCAGGTTCCAGCCGGCCAGCGTCATGCCGTAGACCCGACCGGACGCAGTCGGATCCGCGTCCTCACTCTTT
This sequence comes from uncultured Opitutus sp., assembly GCA_965652375.1. Classification (GTDB taxonomy): domain Bacteria; phylum Verrucomicrobiota; class Verrucomicrobiia; order Opitutales; family Opitutaceae; genus Actomonas. Next base: position 2,708 of record CBFGUO010000069.1, on the reverse strand, counting down.
TGATACGCCGGTTGCAGGTCGAGCGTGAGCAACTGCCGCGCGAGCGCCGCCACGTCCCCCGGCAATACTGCCGCCACCGCTTCCGTCAGGATCACCTCGGCGGTCGTGCGCACCGCCGGCGACGATCCGGCCCACTCGGCGCGCGCCTCCGGCTTCGCTTCACACCACGGCAGGTAGGGCTTCACGTCGTAGACGGGCGTCCCGTCCACGCAATCGATCCCGCCCACGCGCAGGACCCCCGGTTCGATCGCCAGCAACTCCACCAGCGACAAGCCCAGGCCGTTGGGGCGCAACGGCGCCCGCGACGCGAACACCCCCACCCGTTCATTGCCGCCCAGGCGCGGCGGTCGCACCGTCGCCGCGCCGTCCCACGGCGGGTTCTGGTGAAACCCGGTGATCAGCCATACGTGGGAAAATGCCTCCAGCCCGCGCACGAACTCCGGCGCCGCAAAGGCTGGCAGGAACTCCACCCGTCCCTCGGCCGCCATGATGATGCCCGACTGGCGCGGCACACCGAATTTTTCGACAAAGGGAGTGCGAAGGAGAGCAACCGGCGACATGACGTCCGCAGTGTCCTCAACCGCCGCCACCATGCAAGGCGTTCACACCCGCCGAGCGTATCCGCTTGTGCGCCCCGGGGGCCGACGCCGATAGTTCCAAGGTGACTCGCAACTCCCAACCGGCGCCCGGCGGCATCCTCCGCCGTGGGTGGCCCGCCCTCGTTTTGCTCGCGGTGATCGCTGCCGTCCTGGCGTGGCGCCTGGGGTCAGCCGCGCCGGCAAACGAACGGGTCTACCGCATCGGCCTGGGCGGCGATGTTCCGATGCACTATTTTGATGAACAGGGGCGTCCCACCGGCCTGGCCGTGGAGATCGTGCGGGCCGCCGCCGACCGGCAGGGCATTGGCCTTGAGTGGGTGGATGCACAGGAGATCGGCGGCACCGATCTCGACCTGTGGGTCCTCAAGTCGGTTATTCCCGGCCGATCGGCCGGCCTGCATTTGACCGAACCCTACCTGCAGGCCGAATCGTGTTTTCTCGTGCGGGCCGACAGCCCGATTCGCGACGTGCCCGATCTGCGCGGCAAGCGGGTCAGCTACATCGACTACCTGATCCACCGCGTCACTCTGCCGCAAATCCTCGATACCTTCGAACCCGTGCCCCTGCAGTCCAGCCGGGAAGCCGTCGACGCGCTGCTGGACGGCCGCGCCGATGCCGCCTATGTCGATCAATACACGCTGTTCGCGACCCTGCTCAACGGCGAGAGCGGACCGCTGCGCGTGCTGCCCACGCGCTCCCCCACCCGCGACATGGCCCTCGCCGCCCGCCCCTCGGCCGCGGCCGCGGCCGATCGCATCCGCGACGGCATGCGTGAACTCGCCAACGACGGCACACTGGACGAGTTGATGAGGCACTGGATCTTCTTTCCCAACCTCACCGCCAATATCATCGGCGACATCGCGCGGGAACGGCGACAAAATCGCTGGCTCGTCAGCGGCCTGGTGCTGCTCGGTGCCTTCTCGATCATCAACCTCACCCTGTTCGTCGTCGCGCAACGCCGGAAGAACGAGCTGCGCCGCTCCGAACGCGACTACCGCTCCCTGCACGAGAGCATGAGCGACGCGTTCGTGCGCTTCGATTCCGAAGGCCGCATCATCGAAGCCAATCGTGCGTTCTGTGACCTCCTCCGCGCCGAGCCGGACGATCTCCTCGGCCGCGCCCACAGCAGCCTCACTCCCCTCGCCTGGCAGGCCGAGGAACGCCGTCTGCTGCAGGAGCAGGTCCTGCGCCGCGGCTTCTCCGACGTCTACGAAAAGGAATACCAACGTGCCGACGGCAGCACGCTGCCGGTCGAGCTGCGGGTCTTCCTGCTCCGCAACGCCGCCGGCCGCGCCGAAGGTCACTGGGCCATCGTACGCGACATCTCCGAACGCAAGGCCGCCGCCCGGGAGCATGAACGCCTGCAGCAACAACTGGCGCAGTCGCAGAAACTCGAGGTCGTCGGGCAACTCGCGGGCGGTGTCGCCCACGATTACAACAACATGCTGCAGGCCATCCTCGGCAACGCCAGCATCGCGCTTGCCGAGCTTCCCCCCGAGCACCCGGTGCGCGAATATGTCGACGAGATCCAGGCCTCCGCCAATCGCTCCGCCGCCCTCACCCGCCAACTCCTCACCTTCGCCCGCCGCCAGCCAACCACCCCCCAGGTGCTCGACCTCAACAGCACGATCACCACCATGCTCAAGCTGCTGCGGCGCCTCATCGGTGAGGACGTCGACCTGCGGTGGGCGCCCGCCCGGTTCACCTGGCCCGTCCGCATCGACCCCCATCAGGCCGATCAAATTCTCACCAACCTTTGCCTCAATGCCCGCGATGCCCTGACGCAGGACGGGACGATCGCCATCGCCACCCGCAACGTGAGCCTCGGCCCCGGCCGCCCCGGCGCAACCGCAGATGCTCCCGCCGGCGATTTCGTCGTCCTTTCGGTCACCGACAACGGTTGCGGAATATCGGATGCCGACCGGCTTCATCTTTTCGAACCCTTCTTCACCACCAAACCTTCCGGCAAGGGCACCGGACTCGGCCTCGCCACCATCTACGGCATCGTACGGCAGAATCACGGCTTCATCACGGTCGACAGCGAGCCCGGCCGCGGTTCCACCTTCTGCGTCCATCTGCCCCGGCACCGCGAGGTTCCCGCCCCCCCAC
>CBFGUO010000068.1:0-25061 GCA_965652375.1 uncultured Opitutus sp. | reverse complement strand
TGGTGACCTCGGCGATGTTGCGGACCTGGCCGGTGAGGTTGTTGGCCATGGAGTTGACGTTGTCGGTGAGGTCCTTCCAGGTGCCGGCGACGCCGGGCACGATGGCCTGGCCGCCGAGTTTGCCCTCGGTGCCGACCTCGCGGGCGACGCGGGAGACCTCGAAGGCGAAGGCGTTGAGCTGGTCGACCATGGTGTTGGTCGTGTTCTTGAGTTCGAGGATCTCGCCCTTCACGTCGACGGTGATCTTCTTGGAGAGGTCGCCGCGGGCGACGGCGGTGGTGACCTCGGCGATGTTGCGGACCTGGCCGGTGAGGTTGTTGGCCATGGAGTTCACGTTGTCGGTGAGGTCCTTCCAGGTGCCGGCGACGCCGGGCACGGCGGCCTGGCCGCCGAGTTTGCCTTCGGAACCGACCTCGCGGGCGACGCGGGTGACCTCGGAGGCGAAGGAGTTGAGCTGGTCGACCATCGTGTTGATGGTGTTCTTGAGCTCGAGAATCTCGCCCTTCACATCGACGGTGATCTTGCGGGAAAGGTCGCCGCGGGCGACGGCGGTGGTGACCTCGGCGATGTTGCGGACCTGGCCGGTGAGGTTGTTGGCCATGGAGTTGACGTTGTCGGTGAGGTCCTTCCAGGTGCCGGCCACGCCGGGCACGACGGCCTGGCCGCCGAGCTTGCCCTCGGTGCCGACCTCGCGGGCGACGCGGGTGACTTCGGAGGCGAAGGAGCGCAGCTGGTCGACCATGACGTTGATGGCCTCCTTGAGCTGGAGGATCTCGCCGCGCACATCGACGGTGATCTTGCGGGAGAGGTCGCCGTTGGCGACGGCGATGGTGACCTCGGCGATATTGCGGACCTGGTCGGTGAGGTTGCCGGCCATCTGGTTGACGGACTCGGTGAGTTCCTTCCAGACGCCGGACACGCCCTTGACCTGGGCCTGGCCACCGAGCTTGCCCTCGGTGCCGACCTCGCGGGCGACGCGGGTGACCTCGACGGAGAAGGCGCCGAGCTGGCTGACCATGGAGTTGACCAGTTTGGCGGTGCGCAGGTAGCCGCCGCGGAGCGGGCGGCCGCCGATCTCGAGCGGCATGGCCTGGGAGAGATCGCCCTTGGCGACGGCGCCGATGACGCGGCCCATTTCGACGGTGGGCTGGGTGAGTTCGTCGACGAGGGCGTTGATGGCCTCGATGCGTTCGGCCCAGTCGCCGATGGAGTCGCCGAGCACGAGGCGTTCGCTGATCTTGCCCTCTTCGCCCACCTGGCGGCGGAGGCGGAGGAGGGCGGTGTTGGCGCGTTCCATGCGGGAGGCGATGGAGTTGAAGCTCTCGGCGGCGCGGCCCTCGAGTCCGGTCCAGCGCGGGGGGAGGCGGGCGGTGAAATCGCCGTTCTGGAGGGCGCCGAGCATCTCGACGAGGCTGGTCATAAAATCCTCGGGGTGGGAAAGCAGGCCGCGGCGGGACGAGGATTTGCGGGATGCGCGCTTGACGGGGGTGCCGTTGGCCTTGGTTGCGGCCTTGGCGGCCCGGCTCTTCTTGCGCACGGGGGCGGAGGCGGCGGACGCGGCGGCGGCGACAGATTTGGTGGTATCGGCGTCAAGCGCCGGAGCATCAACGGGTTTCATATAATGGAACGATCGTCGGAGAGATGAAGTTGAAGCGCCCGGAAAGGCGGCGGAAGCGAAGCGGAAAGGGACGAGGCCGGACTGACAGCGGTCGAAACCGGGACCTGGCGGGTTCCCCGGGGGGCGGGAGAATGCCAAAAAATACCCGACGCGGGTATCGGGGATAGCCCCCTTTGGAATGCAAATGGTATGCGAAATAATTTTTGATCAAGGCCGGTTGTTCCGGTTGCGCGGGTGTTGAACGGTGTGCGGGCGGGGGCGTTGACCGCAGGGTGCGGATCGGAGCAGGGTGCGGTATGAAGGTCATCATTACCGGCGGCGGCGGATTTCTGGGTTCGAGGCTGGCGGTGGAGCTGGCGCGGCGGCGGGAGCTGGTGTGGCGGCCGGACGGCGAGCGGCGGGAGATCGAGGGATTGGCGCTGGTCGATCTTGTCGTGCCGGAGGCGGTGCGCGGGGCCCTGGCGGAGGCGCCGCTGGCGATCGAAGTCCATGAAGGCGACGTGGCGGAACCGGCGCTCTTGCGCGAGGCGTTGCCCATCGATCCGGCGGTGCCGGTGGCGGTGTTTCATCTGGCGTCCGTGGTGAGTGGCGGAGCGGAGGCGGATTTTGACCGGGCCATGCGGGTCAATCTCGACGCCACGCGGGCCCTGCTGGAACTGCTGCGGCAGCGCAGCGGGCCGAGGCGGCTGGTGTTCACGAGCAGTGTGGCCACGTTTGGCGGCCATGCGATGACGCCCTGTGTGAGTGATCGCACGAAACAGATCCCGCAGGGCACCTACGGAATGACAAAGCTCATCAGCGAGCTGTTGATCAACGACTATGCGCGGAAGGGGTTTGTCGATGGGCGCGGCGCGCGCCTGCCGACGGTGTTTGTGCGACCGGGGCGGCCGAATGCGGCGGCATCGAGTTTCGCCAGCGGGGTGATTCGCGAGCCGTTGAAGGGCGAGACCTGCGCGCTGCCGGTGGCGCGCTCGCAGCAGATGCCGTTGCTCAGCTACGGCAAGGTGATCGAAGGCCTCATCACCTTGCTGGAAGCGGACGCTGCGCGGTTGGGCGACGACCGCACGATCAACTTTCCCAGCGCGACCTATACGGTGGCGGAGATGATCGCGGCGCTGGAGGCGGTGGCGGTGCGGCGGGGAATCGCATTGGGGCCGATCGTCGATGCGCCCGATGCGGCCGTGCGTGCGCTGGTGGAAAGCTGGCCGGTGGCGACCGAGTTCGAGCGGGCGACGGCGCTCGGCATCGAGGGTGATACTTCGCTGGAGGATGTGATCGAACGTTACCTCGCCGACTTCGGTTGAGCAGACAGCGGAGGCGCCTCAAGGCAACGCGTAGATTTCGACCAGGGCGATGCCGGTGCCACCGTCGACGCCCGAGACCTGAACGGTGTAGAGACCGGGGTCGAGGGTCAGGATGAGGGCGGCGTCCCGGCTGGTGTCCGCATCGAGGGCAAAGGCACCGACGTCCGCGAAGGCGCTCTTCAAATCGGGCGAGCCGAGCCAGTTATCGTTGGAGGCGATGACCTGGGTCGTCTGGCGAACCTGAATGTGGGGATCGGCCAGCGTGCTCCCCGCCGGGATGCCGTAGCTCGCCAGGCTGGGACCGACGCCCCGGATGAGGACATCGATGGGAGCTTCACCGGCGACGACGATGCCGGCGATAAGGACATCGTTGCCGGAGCCGACGAAGGTACGGGCGGACACGTTGCTGAGCCGGGCGTCGCGGCTCGCATCGGTATCGTAGAGTTCCACCAAGGCGACGCCGGTGCCTGGGTCATTGGAGACGAGATGGGCGGTGTAGGGCCGGGAAGGCAGTGGGATGAGCAGGGCGGCGTCCCGGGAATCATCGGCAAAGGGAAAGGCTCCGAGCGTTTCCGCGATCTCGCGGAATTCGGCGGAGTCGCTGGGCCAGTCGTCGTTTTCGGCGACGAGTTGCGGCTCGGGATCGTAGAGGAGCAGGCGGGGATCGGCGAGGGCGGTCGGCATGCCGAACTCGCGAAGACCGGGGCCGGCCCCGCGGGCCAGCACGGGCAAAGGCTCATTGCCGGCAATCACGAAACCCACCACGAGGGTTTGGGCACCGGTGCCCGCGGGGGCGCGCACGGAGAGATTGGAAATGCGCGACGACGGAGGGATGGCGGAGGGGTCGTCGGCGGTGAGTGCGACGGCACCGACCCCATTGGCGGCGATCGCGAAGACGGGGCGGGTGAAGGCCGGCACGGCGAGCTGGCCGTGGATGCCGTCGCCCCACGCGACGACGGTGCCGTCGCGGCGTTGGGCCAGGGAGAAGTGGGAGCCGGCGGCGATCGCAACGACATTGCTCAACCCCGGCGGGACCTGAGTCTCGCCGAGTTCGTTGCCGCCCCAGGCGACCACGGTGCCGTCGTCGCGCAGAGCCAGAAAATGGGCATCGCCGGCGGCGATGGCGACGACTCGATCCAAGTCCTCGGGAGGAGCGGAGTAGTCATCGTTGTGGACGGCCCGGGTCACAACGACCCGACCATCCGAGCGGAGAGCGACGCCATGGTGGAGGGCGGCGGCGATGGCGACCACATCGGTGAGCCCGGCAAAGGAAGGAGTGGGATAGGTCTGGGGATCTTCGGACCAAGTGGTGACCGTGCCGTTGGTCGAGAGCGCCATGCCGAAGGAGTTGCCGGCGGCGAGTGCAACGACCCGGCGCAGCACCGACGGTGTTTGGGTAAGGTATCCCGCCGCATCGACCGTACCGTCGGCGTGCAGCGTGAAGGCGTTGCCGTTCTGGATCACGACCCGGACCGCATCGTGGCCGCCGCCGGCGGGTTGGTCCGGCGCGAAATCCCAACCCCAGGTACTGACGCGGCCGCTGCGGCGGACTGCGGCGGCGCCGTTGTAGCCGACGGCCGCGACGACTGCATCGGTCAAGTGGGCCGGGGGTGCCAGAGAGGACGGACTGGTCCCTCCCCACGTGTGAACGCGGGTGGTGGCCGGCGCCACGATCACGTAGACGGGATCGCCGTTGCGGACCCCGCGACCGTCGGTGGCGCGCAGCCAGTAGGCGCCGGAGTCGGCGTGGTCGACCGCGGGCACGAGGAGGCGTGGCTGGTCGGCTCCGGGCACGGGTTTACCGTCATGGATCCATTGATACACGAGGTCCGACTCGCCGGTGGCGGAGGCTTCGAGGGTGAGGGGGGCGCCGGGCGCCAGCACGTGGCGGCGGGCGCTGCTTCCGAGGGAAACGAGCGGGCCGGGCGGAGCGGTAACGATGATGGACCGGCTCGAGGTCGAGCCGTGGGCGTTGGTGGCGACCACGGTATAGGTGCCGGCTTCGGCGTCGCCGACCCACAGGTAGGATCGGTCGGCTTCCGGAAGGGGCAGATCGTCGCGGAACCATTGGTAGCCGGTGGCGCCGCTAACCTCGAAATGGAGCAGGGCGACGGCTCCGTCGGTGAGCGCGGCATCGGCGGGTTCGCTGACGATTTGCGGCGGGTCGCCGGGATGGACGGTGAGCAGGGCCGACGCGCTGGTGGCGGAACCGAGCTCGTTGGTGGCGATGCACCGGAAACGATCGCCGCTGAAGGCCTGATGGCCCTGCACGCTGAGGATGTAGGCCCGGGATCCGGTGTAGATTTCCGAATCGTCGAGCGGCACCCAGTCGGCGGAGCCGGCGGGCAGGCGTTGCCACTGGTAGGTGGGAGCGGGATTGCCTTCGACCAGGACGGTGAAAACGGCGATGTCGAATTCCGTGACTTCGCGCGAGGCGGGCTGCTCGGTGAAGCGCGGAGGCACAAGGCTCTGATTGAGATGAACGCTGAAGTTCACCTGCCCGGTGGAGCCGGCCGGGAAGCGCTCCGCATCTCCCCAACCGTCGACGGCGAACTGGTAGGTCGTGCCGGCGATGGCGGTGAACTCGACTTCGCTGGTGCGGAGGCGGGAAGGGCCGGGGTTGTCCTCGGGCGACTCGATGTCGTCGTTGGAGCCGATGGCCGTGAGTTGGCCGAGGGTGGTGCCGGCGTAAACGGCCAGCACGGTGTCGAAGTTGCTGCCCCGGGTGTCGACGCGGACGACGTGGGAGGCCGCCGGCGTCCACCGCCACCAGATCGAGTGGCCGGAAACGACGTCGGCGTGGGCAGGTTCGCCGGATTCGCGGCTGGCGTTGATGTTGGTGCCGGCGAGGTTGTAGCTGTCGAGCGGGTCCGGGATCACGATCGCGTTGGCAAAGGCATCGTTGGCGGGCACCTCGCCGGGGACGCCGTAGAGCGCGCGGGCGCCGTTGATGTCGTCGGCCTGCAGGGCGTCGAGGTCGGAGACGCGGCTGTTCATGAGTGCGCTGACGGACTGGCCCGCCTGGTCGGGATGTTCGAGGCCGAGCACGTGGCCGAGTTCGTGCAGGGCGACGCGGTGGATGTCGGGCCGGGAGCGAAGCGAGCCGGCGTAGGAGTCCCACTCTTCTTCGGCGTTGAAGATGATGTCGGTTTCGAGAACAGCGTTGCCATCGTGATGGATCAAGGTGACCGCGAGGACGCCGGCGCCGAACGCGCTGCCGTTGATGGTGGACTCGATGACGAGTTCGTTGCGGCCGTTGCCGGCGGCGCGGGGGGCGACGGAGCGGAGGGTGGGGGAGAAACGCAGCGTTTCGATCTGGCTGTTCCAGGTGGTCGCGGCATCGCGCACGCTGGTGGCGGCGGTGCGGCTGTCGCTCAGGGTGGCGGTGTTGGCGATGCGGATGTCGAGCGCGATGGGGCTCTGATGCCATTTGACGGTGTAGACACCGCTTTCATCGGTCTGCAGTTCGTAGGCGCGACCGGTGGTCGCGGCGATCATGAGCAGCACGCCGAGGGGGAGGAGGGAGCGCAGGCGGAGAGGCACGAAGGGTCCTGGGACAGGGCGACCAGGCGGAGGAATTGGAGCGCTGAGTCGGGCGCGGGAGAGGGGAGAGGATTCCGAGGTATCCGATCCCTAAACGCAAGCCACGGCCAATCGGACGAGGGGCGAAAGGCAACATTCCCCTGCGACCCGGTTGGACGGCGTCGCCGGGTGGGCGGAGCCGGGTTGCTCACGCCGACGAGGCCAGGCGGTGGAGGAACAGGGCGGCGAGGCGGGCGCGGGCGGCGAGCGATGGAATCTCGATGTATTCGTTTTCTGAATGCAGCGCGCCGCCGATGGGGCCGAGGCCGTCGAGCACGGGGAGGCCGGCGGCGCTGAGCAGGTTGCCGTCGGAACCGCCCTGGACGGAGATCCAGTCGGGGACGGGCTGGGCGAGGTCGGCGGCGCAGCGCTGCAGGTCGGCGAAGTGGCGTTCGCTGGCGGGGGTGGATTGAAGCGGAGCGCGATTGAAGCCACCGCCGAGCTCACAGTGGTAGCCGTCGCGGGCGTTGAGTTGCTCGACGAGCCGGCGGATGGCGGTGTCGAAGGCCTGCATGGCCGCGGTGGTGGTGGCGCGGGCATTGATCTCGGCGACGGCGAGGGCGGGCACGATGTTCACGGTGCCACCGCCGTCGATGCGGCCGACGTTGACGAGCAGGTCGGGCACGGCGACGGGCAGTTTGTCGAGCGCGAGGCAGAGCTCGGCGAGGGCGATGATGGCGTTGCGGCCGGCGGCCGGGTCGCGGCCGGCGTGGGCGGCGCGGCCGTGGACGGTGAGGCGGTAGATGGCGGTGGCGGCCCGGGCGCGCACCATGGCGCCGGTTTCGCGGGAGGGTTCGAAGACGAGGCCCAGGACATGGTCGGGCGCCTGGGCTTCCACGATCGTGCGGGAGGCGACAGAGCCGGTCTCCTCGTCGGGCGTGAGCAGGACGGTCCAGCCGAGGCGGTCGGCGCCAGGGGTTTTATCGAAGGCGGTGAGGGCGGCGAGCAGGGTGACGATGCCGCCCTTCATATCGGCGACGCCGGGCCCGATGAGGCGTTGGCCGTCGGGCGAGGGGAGGGCGGTTTGGAAGGGCGAGTCGGCGGTGAAGACAGTGTCGTAGTGGCCCGAGCAGAGCACACGACGGGGAGCATCAGGCCGGCCCGTGGCCCGCAGCGCGACCCGGCCGGCGGCGTCGAGCGGGATGCGTTCGACGTGCGGCGTGAGTTCACGCAGGGCGGTCTCGAGAGCATCGGCCATGCGCGCGAGGCCAGGGACATGGTCGGAGCCGGAGTTGATGCCGCTCCATGCCGTGAGGCGCTCGACGAGCGGCGTGGAATCGAGAGGCGTGGCGAGAGCGTCGGGAAGGTCCGGCATGGGAGAGGAATGGGAAATCCTGGGGCGTGATGCCTAAACTCGAGTCCCCCGCTCGGGGGCATTTTTTCTTAACCAGGAATGGACACGAATAGGCACGGATGAAGGGGTGGAGACAAAAGTGCCTCTCGATTTGCGCTCTCGCTGGAAGAATGAGTCGCCCGGGCCTCATGAAACCCGAGGCTGTCTCTTGAATCCGTGACGATCCGTGTCATTCGTGGTCCGTCGTTTTGTCGCCGCCGGGTCGAATCAGTCGTGATGGCGGAGGGCCTGGAGGATGTTGAGGGAGTGGTTACCGATCGCCTCCATGTTGTTGAGGATGTCGATGTAGAGCATTTCGGCCTTCACCTGGTCGCCGCTGGCGCGCATGCGGGCGATGGATTCCTTGCGCAGATTTTTGCGGAACTGGTCGATGAAGTTTTCGAGCTGGTAGGCGGTCTCCATGTCGGAGGCCTGGACGCCGCGGCGCAGGCAGGTGGAGGTGAAGTCGACGAAGCGCAGCACGATGTCGCCGAACTGGCGGACCTGGGTCATGGTTTCGACGGGCAGGTCGCGTTTCTTGCGGTAGCGGCGTTCGGCCAGCAGCACGAGGCGGTAGCCGCGGTCGCACATGTCCTCGAGTTCGGCGATGACGCGCAGGAGCGAGGAGATCTTGGCCATGGAGGCGTCGGACACGCTGCCGGCGGAGCACTTGAGCAGGTATTCGGTGGTCTCGACGGCCATGCGGTCGGAGTCCTGCTCGAGCTGTTTGAGCGCCTTGACGCGGTCGCCCATGTCCTCGGTGGGGTTCTCGTAAAGTTCGACGAAGCCGCTCACGAGGTTGTGGGTGAGCTTGTTCATCTTCTGCACATCCTCCTCGGCCTCGGCGAGGTTGAGTTCACCGGTCTGGGGCAGGAAGGTGGCGTCGTATTTGAGGTGATCGTGGCCGGCCTTGCGGTCCTTGATGACGCGTTCGACCAGCTTGCCGATCTGCGGGACGAAGCCGATGAGCAGGGCGGTATTGATGAGGTTGAAACCGGAGTGGAAGGCGGCGAGGTGAAAGGGAATGTTGGCGGGGGTGAGGGCGTCGCCGGGCACGATGGCGTCGAAGAAGCGGGTGAGGGGGGCGAAGAGGACGATGGCCCAGCATACGCCGATGATATTGAAGACGAAGTGAGCGAGGGCGGCGCGCTTGGCGTGGGTGTTGGCGCTGAGGGCGGCGAGGTTGGCGGTGATGGTGGTGCCGACGTTTTCGCCGAGGATGATGGCGGCGGCGGTGGGAAAATCGATCCACCCGTTGGCGGCGGCGGTGATGGTGATGGCGCCGGCGGCCGAGGAGGACTGGACGATGATGGTGAGGACGGTGCCGAAGGCGAAGAAGAAGAGAACGGAGAGGAGGCCGCGGCCGGTGAAATTCTGGATGAAGGCGAGCTGCTCGGGGTTGTTGCGGATATCGGGCACGGCGTCCTTGAGGAACATGAGGCCGAGGAAGAGGATGCCGAAGCCGATGAGGAATTCGCCGGTATCGCGCAGGGTGGATTTGCGCGAGAAGATGAGCGGCATGGCCACGCCGATGATGGGCAGGGCGATGGACGACAGGCTGAACTTGAAGCCGAGGAAGGAGACGATCCAGAAGGTGGTGGTGGTGCCGAGATTGGCGCCCATGATCATGCCGATGGCTTCGACGACGGTGAGCAGGCCGGCGTTGACGAAGCTCACCATCATGACGGTGGAGGCCGAGGAGGACTGGACGAGGCAGGTGACGAGGAAACCGGTACCGACGCCCAGGAAGCGGTTGCCGGTCATGGTGCGCATGAGGGCGCGAAGTTTTTCGCCCGAAAGCTTCTGCAGGGCTTCCGACATGACCTTCATGCCGAAGAGGAACATGCCGAGGGAGCCGAGGATTTCGAAGAGGGTGCCGATCATGCTGGAGGGTTGGTGAAGGCAGAGGGTGGGCGGACTCGGCGGGCCGGGGCAATTCTCATGTCACGGGCGTGCAACATTGGGCCGGGCGGGGCGGCGCGATGACGGGCCGCAAAAAAGCCCGGCGCGGGAGGCGACCGGGCAATGCAGGGCGGGGGGACGGAGCGCGGGGGCGGGTTTACATGCCGCGCTTGATGAAGGCGACCTCGGGGTCTTCGGAGTTCACCTTGACCTCCTGGTCCTTCTCGGTGGTGACGCCGATGTAGTCGACGACGACCGAGGCGAGCACGGGCAGGGCTTTGCGGATATCGTCGTCCTCGGCCTCGTTGGAGACATAGACGCTCCACAGCTGTTCGGGCGGGGACTCGTCGCCGCTGGAAACATTTTCGCGGGCGGAGACCCGGAGGTACTTTTCGTAGACGGTGACCGGGATGGTTTTGTCTTCGAAGCCGATGAGTTCCTGGGTGGGCGGGTCCATGACGGAGACGCGGCGGTAGACGACGCGGCCGGAGGAGTCGCGGGTGGGCACGATGACGGAGCGGATGCCGCCCTCGATGCGGGCGAAGACGGGGACCTTGCGGGTCTCGAATTCAACGCGGGGCGGTTCGACATCGTAGTCGACCTCGACGACCATCTCGGCGCTTTCGGGATTGGGCGCCTCATACATGCCGCGGCCGGAGAGGGCGGCGCGCACGTAGTCGACGGCCTCCTTGGTGCGCAGGTCGCTCCGGGGATCACCGCCGTTCTTGGTGACGATGCGGTAGGAGGTTCCGGACGGTTTGTCCTTGTTGGCGATGGCGTTGATTTTGACGTCGTAGGTGTTGGTCTGGCAGCCGGTCAGGAGGAGAACTCCGGCGGTGACCAACAGAAGGCGCGTGAGTCGAGACGGGAGGGACGCGGTGGCCATGGCGGGGGAGAGGAAGGAGGGAGAGCGGGGAGTCTGGGGGAGGGGTGGTTCGGCCGGAGGAAAGGCGCAGTGACACAGATTGGTTTGATCGGTTCCGGGGCGAATTTCTTGAGGTGGGCCGGGAGGTCAGGGATTGGCGGCGGTGGTTTCGCCGCGGAGTTCGGCCAGTTCGGCTTCGAGGCGGGCGATCTCGGCCTGTTCGGCGGCGATCTTGGCCTCGGTCTCATCGAGGGTCTTCTTGCGGTTGAGCGCCCATTCGCGTTCGGCCTTGAGTTCGGCGAGGCGCGAGCTGGTTTCATCGGCCCGGCGCTGGGCGTCGGAGAGCTCGGCGTCGGTGATGCGGAAGCCCTGGGCGATCGCAAGTTCCTCTTCGAGCTGCTCCTTCAGGCGGGCTTCCTCCTGGCGGCGGCGGGCGACCTCCTGCTGGTAGGCGCGTTCCTGAGCGAGGCGGTCCTGTTGGTTGCGCTCCTTGGCTTCCTGCACCGCGCCGACGATGCCGCCGACCAGGGCGCCGGCGGCGCCGCCGATGGCGGCGCCGGAGCCCGCGTTGCCGGAACCGGTGTTATTGCCGATGATGGCACCGGCGGCGGCGCCACCGAGGGCGCCCACGCCGGCGCCTTTGGCGGTTTTGGAGGGCGTGACTTGGCAGCCACTGAGAAGGGTGACAGAAAGCAAAGAAACAGTGGCGATGACAGACCTCATGCGGGAGCAACGGTTGAAATTCAGAACAATGCCGATAGCCATTGGGGGGTGTTGGGACGATAGATAGGAGAATGTTCGACGCAAGGCCGACGGTTGGAACGTTGTCCGACACGGTCGTCCCTTCAAATGTTCACTAAGACTTTTTGAACTTTCCACGGCACAATTAACCCCATTCACGCTCTCATTCCCCCATGACCCCAGCTCGGCCGCGCGGCATTTTTACCCAAGGATTTATCGTTCAAAGTGTTGGTTTGGTGATCGCGGTAGTCGGCATTTGGCTGCTCTACAGCGAGTATATCCGGCCCCGCGCGGCGGAGGCGGAGATCACGCGCCGGATCCTGGTCCAGCGCGGCGATCAGGATGCGCAGGAGGCGCAACGGGCGTTCGTCATCATCTTGAAGGACTATGAGCAGCAGGCGTGCCTGACGCTCATGGTGTGGGCGACGATTCTGCTCGCGCACAAACTCTGGATCGTGTCCCGCGAGCAAAAGATGCTGGAGCGCGATTTCGTGAACCTGGAGCTCGGCCAGCGCATCCTGCCGGAGGCGGCGCTCGAGCATACGAAGGAGGTGCAGGGCATGATCGAGCAGCATCGCGGGCTCGCCTCGAAGCTCCTGCCGCAGTTCGTGCTCGCGGCCCTGCAGCGTTTTCACGCCACGCACTCCATCCAGGACTCCTCGGCGGCAGTGCAGGAACAGGCCCAGCTCGCGGCCGACGAACTCGACTCCAACCTGTCGCTCGTGCGCTACATTGCGTGGGCGATCCCGTCGGTCGGCTTCATCGGCACGGTGCGCGGCATCGGCGACGCCTTGGCCCAGGCCGATCAGGTGCTGAAGAGCAACGACCTCTCCGGCGTGACCAACTCCCTCGGTCTCGCCTTCAACTCCACGCTCGTCGCGCTCGTGCTGAGCATTTTTCTGATGTTCCTGCTGCACATGCTGCAGACGCGGCAGGAAAACCTCATCCAGGACTTTCAGGATTACTGCCGGCGCAAGATCGTGGACTTCATGAAGGTGCCGGCGCGCGACGAACTCGACGAGACCTTCGTCTGACCCACGCCGTCCTTCCGCCCGCCACCGCCCTTCGCTTTCCCCGCCCCTTTCCCCGCCCCTTCAACACCGACGATCATGGCCTACGCTTGTGGAATAGAGTTTTCGGATTTCGGATTCAACGCCGCCACGATAACGGCGGACGGCACGGCCGAGACCGCCGTCAATGAACTCGACGGCAAGTGGCCGGCCTTTGCCGCGTGGGATGGCGAAAAGCTCGTCTTCGGTCGCGCGGCCGAGTCCCAGGTACGGCTGCACCCGCGGGCGACAAGTCATGTGTTTTGGGAGCACCTGTCGCTCGCGCCCTCCGATATGGAAGGGCCGCCGCGCGTGCCGGCCTATTCGGAGCTCGCCTACGCCTTTCTCCATGAGTTCTGGCAGGACCTGGTGGCCCGGGTCGGCAAACCGCAGCGCGTGGCGCTGGCCATGCCCGGCCAACTGCTCGGCGATGCCGAACACGAGAATCCCGGCATGGGCATGATCCTGGCGATGGCCCGCGATCTGGGCCTGCCGCTCACCAGCCTCAGTGGCCTGTCGACGGCTTCGCTGAACGATCCCGATTCCCTGACCGGGCTCACCGGCGGTCGCGTCCTCTATCTCGACGTGCATCTGCATTCGGCCGCCATGTCGCTGCTCTCCACCGACGGCGAGGGACGCCTGCACCGTCGCCGCCACCTGCGGCTGCCGCGGCTCGGTTACATGCCGCTCATCCAGGGCCTCATGCGTTCAATGGGCAACCGCTTCCTCCGCGCCACCGCCTTCGACGTGACCGCCCAGCGTGAGCTGGAGCAGGTGTTCTATGACCAGACGCGCGACCAGTTGCTGGCCGCCGGGGCCGGGTCCGACATCCGTTACTCCATCGCCACCGCGACGCGCGTGCACCAGGCCGCCTTCCCGCGCGAGGCCCTCATGCGCGACCTCGCTCCGATGGAGCAGGGCTGGGCCGATGCGGCGGTGAAGTTCCTGCGCGACGGCTCGCTGGCCCCCAAGGACGTGTCGGTCGTCATCAGTTCGCGCGGTCGCCTCTTGCCTGGCTTCGAGGATGCGCTCACCCAGCGCGGCTTCAAACGGGTCACGCGGCTCAAGGCGGGCGCGGCTGCGCGCGGCGCCGCGCGCTTTGCCGCCCGGATGGAACCGTGCGCCGATCTGGCCGAGGTGCCGGTCATCAGCGAGGTCACTCTCGCCGGTGGTGGCGGCGGTGGATCGGGCGCCCTGGAAATTGTTCATCTCGCCGCGGAACATCCCGTGCCCGGGCTGGCGCCCAGCCACCTCGTGGTGGACGGTTCCGCCTACTCCCTCTATGCCCTGCCCCCGACGCTGCACAACGGCAGTAACGGCGAGCCCGCCATCCAGGCGCTCAGTCGCCTCGGCGCGGTCGACGTGCGCCTCAATCGCGAGGCGGGCGAGTGGCATATCGAAGCCCCGGCCACGGGCGTCCCCCCGCTGCGGGTCGCCACTGGCGATCGCGTGAAGCTGCGGTCCCAGGGCCAGGAAGTGGAAATGATCATCGCGGCGGAGCGCCGACCCGGCGCGATCTGACCGGCCTCCGCCCCCCTTGCCCATGCCGCGACCGCGCAAGCGCCGTTCGACGCCCATCTTCAGCCTCTCGTTCCTCGACTGCATCTGCTGCGGGTTCGGCGGGGTGCTGTTGCTCTTCGTGCTCGTCGCCGGCAAGCAGCGCAACGCGCGCGAGCAGCAGATGGCGGAGATCCGCGAGGAGATCGGTCGCTTCGAATTCGATGTGAAGAGCAAGCGCGACAAAATCGAAGAGCTGACCCTCGAATTCCAGGAGCAGGAAAAGCGGCGCGACGATCTGCAGACGCGCAACACCGTGACGCTGGAGGAGCTGTCGGAGCTGGAGAAGACCCTCGCCCGGCTCATGCAGCAGGAGAGCGAAATCCGCAAGGAGCTGGAGGAGCAGCTCGCCGAGAAGGAAAAGCTGGCGACCACCGAGGTGCCCGATCCGGTGCCGATCCCCAACGTCAAGCGCCGCCAGTATCTCACCGGCTTTCAGCTCGAGGGCGAATACATCCTCTTCCTGGTGCGCGCCTCGGGCAGCATGGTCGGCGACACCGTCGAGGAGGCGATCGCCATGCAATCCAAGAGCGACGAGGAGAAACGAAACTCCAAGAAATGGCAGCGCGTGGTGAAATCGATCCGCTGGCTCATCTCCTCCCTGCCCGAGGGCTCGGCCTTCCAGATCATGCTGTTCAATGACGAGACGAAGCCGCTCATCGACAGCTACTCCTTCGATTGGGTCGCGCGCGACGACGGCGAACGGATCCGCGAGATGCTCGATGAACTCGGCGAGGTTGTCCCCGGGGGCGGCTGCAACCTCGAGCGCGCCTTCCTCGAAATCCGCGGTCTGTCGACCGTGCCGGATGCGCTCGTGATGCTTACCGACGGCCTGCCGACCCTCAGCGATTCCTACGGTTCGAGCGAGTTCGTGACCGACGAGGATCGGGTGCGCTTCTTCCAGGCGGCCCAGCGCGTGGCGGCGCCGGACATTCCGGTGAACACCATCCTTTATCCGCTGGAAGGCGACCCGGCCTCGCCGTTCCTGTTCTGGCAACTGGCCGACAAGACCAAGGGCGCGCTGGTGAGCCCGGCGCCGTCCTGGCCCGACATCTGATTGTGCGATGAGAGCCCGCAACAAACGTGACAGCTCCGACTTCGGCCTTTCGTTCCTCGACTGCATCTGCTGCGGCTTCGGGGCGATCGTGCTGCTGTTTGTCATCACGATGGGATCGGCCAATCAGATCATCCAGTCGCTGGCCGATCGTCTGAAGGAGATCAATCAGCGGCGCCTCTCCCAGATGGAGCAGCTCAACACCGAAGAGGTGGAGGTGGCGCGGCGCGCCGAGATCGCCAAGGACTCGGCGGAGGAGGCGGAAAAGCGCAACACCCAGCTGCGCTCGATGCTCGACGACCTCGCCATGGAGGTCTCGATGCTGGAAGCCGGCCTGGAGACCAAACAGATCGAGCTGGAGGAGGAGAAGACGGAGATCGCGTCGATGCAGAAGGAGCTCGAGGTGGAGATGGAGTTGCCCGACATCAACCTGCCCGTCGGCCTGCCGGTGGAGAGCAATTACATCGCGTTCGTCTTCGATACCTCGGGCAGCATGCGGGACACCGCGACGGATAACCTGCACGCGGCCGCTGTGGAGAAGATCCGTAACGTGCTCGACAGCTACCCGGAGATCAAAGGCGTACAGTTCCTCGATGCCGACGGCCGCTTCATGCTGCCCGGCACGCCGGGCATCTGGCTCGACGACGATCCCGCTACGCGCGAGGGCGCGCTGCGCGTGCTCGCGACCTATCCGTATTTCAGCAACTCCAACCCGGTGCCGGGAATCTTTCGCGCCATCCGTTCGCTCTACCAACCCGACAATGAAGAGATGCACATGGCGGTCTTCGTCTTCGGTGACGAATTCACGGGCAAGGCGGAGCCGGTGCTGGAGCGCCTCGAGTTGATCAACCCGCGCAAGGAAGACGGGCGCCGCCATGTCTCGATCAACGCCGTCGGTTTTCCGACCGTGCTGCGCTACCCGCTCATGGGCGCGCATACCGGCATGAAGTACGCGAACCTCATGCGCGAAGTCGCCTTCAAGCACGACGGTGCGTTCATCGCCGTGCGGACGGATCGCTGAGCCCGCCGCGGGCGGCGAGGTGTCCGGGATGCGCGGAAAACCGAATCGATGTTGCGCCGTAACGGCGGCTTTAGCCGCCGGCTCAGCGTATCCCCGAGGGAATGCCGGCTGAAGGCCGGCACTACGCTACTCAACCGCCCAGGCCGAGCAGGCGGCGGAGGAATTCCACCACGTCGACACTGCTGCCGGGCTTCGAGGGCTGACCGGGCGGTGAGGGCGAACTCGAGCTCGAGCTGGAGCTCGATGACGAGCTGCTTGAAGAAGAGGAGGACGAGGAGGAGCTGGAGGATGACGAGGAGGAACTCGAAGACGAGGACGGCGAGCTGCTCGATGACGAGGACGGCATGCCCATGCTGTTGGACGGCTGCCCGGGCATCGGGTTGAGCTGGGCGAGTTGCGGCTGGCCCTGGCCTTGGCCCTGGCTCGACGAAGAGGAAGACGAGGGACTCTGGGACTGGGACGACGAACGGGATTGGGACTGCGACTGACCCTGGCCCTGACCCTGGCTCGACTGCATGCCCGGCATCTGGCCGAGCTGGGCCAGCTGGCCTTGTTGACCCTGGCCCTGCTGGCCTTGCCCCATCTGGCCCTGTTGGCCCTGCGAACCCTGTTGCGAACCTTGGTTGCCCTGCGAGCCGGACTGCTGGCCCTGCTGCCCGCCGTTGACGACCGTGGTCGGGGAGCCGGGAGTTTGGCCGTTGCCTTGCTGACCGCCCTGACCGAGCGACGTCAGCTGCGCGAGTTCCTGACCGTTGCCGTAGGGATCGGTACCGTTCTCGTAGTCGCCCATGCCGTCACCACGCTCCTGCTGACCGCCGGTGCCGTCGCCTTCTTCGCTGCCGTCGACCAGGATGCCATTGCCGCCCGGCCCGCCCAGGCCGCCGCCGCCGGCGCCCGGTGGGACCATGCGCGGATCGTAGGTGTAGAAGACGACATCGACGATGCTGCTGCCGAGGGCCGCGTTTTTCATGACGAGGGTATTGCGCAGCTCGTGCATGCGGTTCTCGTGCTGGCGCACCTCGAGTTCATCCTGCACGGGGCCGAAGAAATAGGTGAGGTTCTCGTGGCGGTAGCGCACGTACCAGCCCTGGTCGGAGAGACTCTGGTCGGTGAAGTCGATGCCCGGATACTCCTGTTTGAACTCCTCGGCGGTGAGTTCCCAGGCGGCCTCGATCGCCTCGGTGGGCAGCACCATGGTGAAGGCGTGCAACGCCGGGGGCAGGGCGAGGGCGGCGCCGAGACTGAAAAACGAAAGCAGGCGGTGGGCGCGGTTCATTATGAGGGGACCTCGGCGTTAAAGGTTGGAGGGAATGTCGATGCCGCGTTCGGTGCCCGAACTGCGGTTGGCCGACTGCTGGCCGGAGGCCGACTTCACGGCCATACGATCCTCGCCCTGGTTGGTGCCGTCGAGGGCGCGGTCGGAGGCCGCCATCGGCACGTCGGCTTCGGCGAGCTTCGCGCCTTCGTCACCGATCTGCACGGCGTCGGGCTTCTGCAGTTGGCGACCCTGACGGCCGGCGAGGGTGGGGGCCTTTTGGTCGGAGGGCTGTCCGGCGACGGCCTGTTGGTCCCCCGGCTGGCCCTCGCCCTGTTGCCCGCCCTGGCCTTGCTGGCCCTCCTCGCCTTCGCCGGGTTGGCCGCCCGGTTGGCCCTCCTTGCCGCGGTCACCCATGTCGAGGGTGGGCAGAGAAGGCAGGCTGGGACCGCCGGGCATGCCAGCGCCGCCGCCCATCGAAGGGATGGGCAGACCGGGAATATTGAGTCCTGGAATGTTGATGCCAGGCATCTGCGGACCGGCGACCTGCATGCCGTCGGGGCCGCCGCTGTTCATCTGGCCGTCGCCGCCGGGGCCTTCGCCGCCGCCGCCCTGCTGGTCGCCCGGGCCTTCGACATTGAGGGTCGAGGGTTGGGGCTGCTGTTGGCCCGGCATTTCGAACTGCGCGATGAGGCCTTGCTCGGGGCGCTTCTCCGGCGGATAGCCGGAGCCGTCAAAGATGCTGGTATCGGGAATGGTGCCCGAGCCGGAGGACTTGGCGCCGGTGCTGCGCGAGCTGCCTCGGGCGGAAGCCGTCGATGTGGTGGACGGGATTTCATAGGCCGGCGGGCGTTCCAGGGTGGGACGCGAAGAGGAGGACGACGTGGCCGTGAGCGGCGGGAGCTCGGTCTGCGCGAGGGCGGGCAAAGTGCCGAGCGGGCCCGCCAGCAGGAGAAGGGCCGCGAAGCGCGGGGAGAGCGTTGGCGGGCGCATGGCGAAAGAGGTGACTGGGGTTGGGGGGTCAGGAATCCTGTCGTACGTTGCACACGACCGAAACCTGGTTGGTGGACATTTGAGGCCGCACCTTGAGCTTGAGCAATACATCCCGGTAGTTCTTGCGGCGGCCGACGACCTCGTAGTCGCCAGGGGGGAGGGCGACGGTTTCCTGCTCGATCTTGCCGAGCATGCGGAAGTTGGTGATGCTCACCCAGGTGCGCCGGTCGGAGAGGAAGGTGATGTTCACCGGCCGGCTGTTGTATTCGAGGGTCTCGCGCACGCGCTGCACGTCGGGCGTGATTTCCAGGTAGCCGGGCTTGCTGGCCATCGCCTCGTTGAAGCGGCGGATGGCGCCCTGGTAGTCGGCGATGTCGACGAGTTGCTGGGTGAGTTCGATGAGCTTCTCGTATTCGAGTTTGGCGCGGACGGTCTTGCCCACGCGGATGAGTCCCTCGATGGCCTCCTCGTGCTCGGGTTCGAGGTCGAGCAGGCGTTCATAGGCGAGGCGGGCGGCGTCCCAATTGTATTCGCGCTCGAGGTCGTAGGCCTCGGCGAGGGTGTTGTAGACCTGGGCGTCGTGGTGTTGGACGCGGGCGTCGGCCAGGGCGTCCTTGATCTCGTCGCGCTTCGGGTAGACCTCGAGGGCATCCTCGTAACGGGCGATCGCGGTGGACCAGTCCTCGGCTTCGGCGGCGGTCTTGGCGGCTTCGACGAAGCCGTTGAACTGGGCGTCCTTCTGGTCGGCCTTGGCGCGGGCCGCGCCCTGCTGGGCGACGGTGGAGAACTTGTCGAGGGCGAAGGCCTCCTCGTAGGCGGCGATGGCGGTGTCGTAGTCGCGGGCCTCCTCGGCGGCCTGCGCCGTCTGGAGCAGGGTGTGGACCTGTTCGATGGTCTTGGCGCGCTCGAGGCCGCGCAGGGCGGTTTCGTTGGCGCTGTCGTAGGTGAGGGCGGCGCGGAAGGCGGTCTCGGCGGCGGCGCGGCTGCCGTCGGTGAGCGCCTTTTGGCCATTGAGAATGTTGTCGGCGACGAAGGTGGCCTTGCGGGCCTCGAAATCCGCCAGGGTGTTTTCGGCGGTGTCGAAGGCGCCCCAGGCGGCGCGGAAGGAGCCCTGTTCGAGCAGGAGGCGGCCCTCGCCGATCGAGGCGTAGGCGCGGTCGTAGGCGGCCGGGTCGAACTGCTTCACGCGCTCGGCGCTGCGCAGGCGGCTGTAGAGGTCGTCGTAGCGCTTGTTGGCGTTCTTCTGCATCTCCACCGTTTCGGTGAAGGACTCCATCTGCTTGATGACGCTGGCAAAGCTGTCGGAGGCCTCGGCGTAGCGTTCATCCTTCAACTGGCTTTCGGCGGCGATGAAGGCCTTTTGGATGAGCGCGATTTCCTGGACGAGATTGGGGTGGTTGGCCGGGAGCTTGTTGACCGCCGCGAGGCTGTTGCGGGCCGTCTCATAAGCGAGCTCGGCACGGCCGCGACTCACGTAGGCCGGTTCGCGCTCCACCTCGGCGGCTGCGACGATCGGGTTCCCGGCGGCATCCAGGTTGCGGGTGCGGAGCGAGTAGGCGACAGCCAGGCCGGCGATGACCACCGCGACGACCGCGATGCCGGCAAAGAGCTTGGTGCGACCGGAACCACTGGCCTGGGCTGCGCCTTGATGGGCGGCCGGATTCCAATCGATGACCCGGTGCTTTGGGTTGGGTTTGTCGGACATGGTGGTGGAGGAAGGAGATGAGGTAAGGAAGCGTGAGGGGAAGGGGGACTTGGACTGCGCGTCGGCGCGTTTGTTCAGTCGGGGGTGATAAATTGAACGAAAGCTGATTTGGGTCGATTTCTCAAGGGGGCTGACGGTTTCAAAACGCCTCACATGGCGGGGATGACAGCCAGTGCCTTGCCAAATTGGGTGCAGTGGAACATTGATGAGCGGGTTTTGGTCCCTTTCGTTGGATTTTTCGCGGATCGCCGCTGTCCATCCGTCCGCCCGCCCATCTACCTCTGGCCTGCTCCGTCCCATGACTCGACGACGCCCCTTCTTTTACCGGTTTGTCCCTCCACTCTTCGCTGCCCTGCTCCTGACCACCACCGGTTGCTACAATGTACCGGTCACCGGCCGCAACGCGGTCGCCCTCGTCGATGAGCAGGACGTGAAGGAGAAGGCCATGGTGGAGTGGGAGCAGATGAAGAAGATGCACCGCATCTCGCGCAATCAGGCGCAGATCCGCGTGGTCAACGAAATCGGCAGCCGGCTGTCGCGCACCGTCTTCTGGGATGTGCCGCTCGCGGATTGGGAATTTGTGGTGTTCGAGGCGCCGGGCGTGTTGAACGCCTTTGCGCTGCCGGGCGGCAAGGTCGGCGTGTTTTCGGGATTGATCGATTTCTGCGAAAACGAAGACCAGCTCGCCTCGGTGATCGCCCATGAGATCGCGCACGTCGCCGCCAAGCACACCCACGAACGCTTTTCCCAGGGCATGCTGCTGTCGCCTCTCGGTACCGCCACCTCCCTCGGCGTCGGCGGTATGATCGGTGGCGTGGGGGTCTACGTGCCAAGCGTCGGCCGCGCCGCGGGCTCCGGAGTCCAGGCGGTCACCCAAGCCGCCTTCGACCGCGACAAGGAGCTTGAGGCCGACCAGATAGGGCTAAACTACATGGCCCGCGCCGGCTACAACCCGCGCGAGGCGCTGGAGCTTCTCATCAAGATGGAGGAGGACATGTCGGCCAAGGGCGTCAAAGGTCCGCCCGGCTGGCTGGCCAACCATCCCGACTTTCCTGAACGACAGATCCGGCTTAACGAACTTCTACCTGAGGCGATCAAAATCTATGAAGGCGGCGGCGACTCGGCTAAACCTATCGTCATTGAGTAGGCCCTTCTCATTTCCTCGTCGGTTTGCGGCGATCCTCTCCGCCTTCGCCGCCTGCACCCTGCTGGTCGCAGCCCGCGACGAAATCGAGCCGCCGCGGCTGACCCGTCCCGTCGAACCGAGCTACCCCGCCGACCTGCGCGAGGCGGGCGTCGAAGGGCAGGTCGACGTCCATTTTCTGGTCGATCGCTACGGCACCGCCAAGGATCCCGAGATCCGCTACGCCACGCACAAGGAATTCGGCGAAGCCGTGAAAGCCGTCGTGCCGCGCTGGCGCTTTTCGCCGGCCCGCCGTGACGGGCTGCCGGTCGAGCAAAAGGTGCGCATGCCCGTCGTGTTCGTGGTTCGCCAGAACGATCCCCTCAGCAAATGGGCCGGCCGCAATGTCTTCAAGAAGATGGACGGCAAGGAGCCGGTCGACGCCGACGAACTCGGCATCTGGCCCGAGCCGGCGGTGTGGATCGAGCCTTATTACCCGCCCCAGCTCAACGGCACCGGCAAGCGCGGCGAGGTGGTGGTGAGCTTCGTGATCGACGAACACGGCGATGTCGTGAATCCGGAGATCCTCATCGGCGACGACCCGCATTTCATCGCCTCCGCCCTCGCCGCCACGGTCAGCCTCGATTTCTCCCCGCACCTCGATGAGAAGACCGGCGAACCCGTGCCGGTCACCATGGCCGTCTCCTATCGCTTCGACGAAAAGAAGCAGCAGCAGTGGGACCGGGCGGTGAGCGAACCCAAGAAGTAAACCGGCACCGGGAGCGCGCGGCGCCGCGCGAGTTGCGGCGCCGGAACCGACAATTGGTCCTCCGGGGTGGACGTCCGGCCACTCGTGGCTAGGTTGGCGTCCATCGCTTTTTTCCCGCCCTGTTTTTACCATGAACATTCGCTCCCTCACTCCGCTCCGCGCGGCCCTCGCCGCTCTCTTCCTGCTGGCCGCCACCATCACGCCGGCCGTCGCCGATACCTCCGGTCACGGTGACCCTGCCGCCAAGGCTCCGGTCGGCTTCAAGGCCATCGCCGTGCTGGTGGCCGGCAACGACTCCGGGGTGAGCGGCACCGTTACCTTCGAGCAAACCGCCTCCGGCGTGCGCGTCGTGGCCGATGTCGCCGGTCTCACACCGGGCAAGCATGGTTTTCACGTCCACCAGAAGGGCGACCTCTCCGCCGCCGACCTCACTTCCACCGGCGGCCACTTCAATCCGACCGGCCATGACCACGCCGGACCCGACGCCGCCAAGCGCCACGTGGGCGATCTCGGCAACCTCACGGCCGGCGCCGACGGTCGCGCCCGCGCCGATTTCGTGGATCCCAAGCTGGCGCTCGCCGGCGAGCACTCGATCATCGGCCGCGGCGTCATCGTGCACGCCGGTGCGGATGACCTCACCAGCCAGCCCACCGGCAACGCCGGCGGACGCGTGGCGGGCGGGGTGATCGGTATTATCGGCACGCCCTGATCACCAACGGCTTCTCCATCGCATTCACGCCGTCGGGAGGCCGGCGCCCACCCCCAGCCGCTCGGAAGGTGGACGTGGGCCTCCGGACCGCGTCGCTCCAGCGCGTCAGCCCTCCGCGATCTCGAGGTCGTTCGCAGCGTTTCGCCGGTCCCCCCTTGGGATCTTCGACGGTGCCTCATGAATACACGGTCGCGGCAGCGCATTTCGGCCCACTCCCCGCTGGACGAATGCGCGGCGGCTCAACAGATTGCCAGCGCCCCATGCCCGGACGTTGGCACACCTACTCGGAAAACCGCCTGCTCGAGACGCGGCTTTGTGATCTGCCGCTCCGGGTCGAGGACTCGATCGTCGAGGAGCGCAAGCACCGGCTCTACGAGGAACTCGCCGCCCGCGGGCTGCGCTTCCGGCCGCACTTCTGGTTCAGCCAGGAATGGTTCACGCCCGACGGCGTACCCGGCATTGCCGTACCGTTCTATCTCGCCCATCCCCGTCTCGTGCAGCTCGAACGCCAGTTCATGCTCGAGGCCGAGGGCGCGACCGAGGCCAACTGCCTGCGCATCCTGCGCCACGAGGCCGGGCATGCCATCGACAACGCCTACCGGCTGCACCGCCGCAAACGCTGGCGTGAGTTGTTCGGCGCCTTCAACGATCCCTATCCCGACGCCTACCGCCCGCGCCCGGCCAGCAAGCGTTACGTGCACCACCTCAACGGTTGGTATGCCCAGGCCCACCCGGCCGAGGACTTTGCCGAAACCTTCGCCGTCTGGCTCACGCCCGGCTATCCCTGGCGCAAACGCTATGCCGGCTGGCCCGCCCTGGAGAAACTGCTCTACGTCGATGAACTCATGGGGGAGATCGCCGGCCTGCCGCCGCCGGTGCGCTGCCGTCGCCACATCGAGCCTCTGCGCGAGGCGAAGATCACCATCGCCGAGCATTACGAACGCAAACGCGCGCACTACTCGGTCGAGTGGCCGGGCTACTACGACCGCGACCTGCGTCGGATCTTTGCCCTCCGCAACGAAAGCCAGCGCGGCGCGGCCTCCGTCTTCCTGCGCACCCACCGCCGCGAATTCAGCCGCAAGGTCTCCGAGGCCTCGGGTGTCCCGCCCTACACGATCGACCAGCTGCTCCACAACATGATCGAGCGCTGCCG
Organism: uncultured Opitutus sp.; assembly: GCA_965652375.1. GTDB lineage: Bacteria > Verrucomicrobiota > Verrucomicrobiia > Opitutales > Opitutaceae > Actomonas. Next base: position 1,328 of record CBFGUO010000068.1, on the reverse strand, counting down.
GGTCATGAAACTGCGTCTGCGCGAAACCCCCGCCCGCACCCGCGAGCGCATGCTGCTCATGCTCACCGTGCACACCATGCACGTGGCCCATGCGGGCTACTTTCCCATCGCGGTATGAGCCGCCGGCCGCACCTGAAGCCTCGGAAAATCCTCGCGCTCATGCACGAGGACCTCGTGCCGCCGGAGTCCATCGAAGGTCTATCGGAGAAGCAGATCCAGCCCTTCAAAATGGAGTTCGACGTCATGGCCACCCTGCGCGGCATGGGCCACGAGGTGCGCGGCATCGGTGTCTACAGTGACCTCGGCGTGCTGGCGCGGGCGCTCGATGAGTATCAGCCCGACATCGTGTTCAACATGCTCGAGGAGTTCGACGGACAGGTGCTCTACGACCAGCACCTCGTGAGTTTTCTCGAGCTGCGCAAGGTGCCCTACACCGGCTGCAATCCCCGCGGCCTCACCCTCTCGCACGACAAGGCGCTCTCCAAACGCATCCTTGCCCACCACCGCATCCCGGTGCCGGCCTTCGGCGTGTTTCGACCCGGCCGCAAGGTCAAGCGACCGGCGCGGCTGAAGTTCCCGTTGCTGGTCAAGTCGCTCATCGACGAAGGCTCGGTCGGCATCTCGCGCGCCTCGGTCGTGCACGACGACGCCGCCCTGCAGGAGCGGGTGGCGCTCATTCACCGGCAGTCGGGCAACCCCGCCATCGCCGAGCAATACATCGCCGGCCGCGAGCTCTACATGAGCATCATCGGCAACGACCGGCTGAAGACCTTCACGCCCTGGGAGCTCATCATGAAGCGGCTGCCCGAAGGCGCGCCCAACATCGCCACGAGCAAGCTCAAGTGGAGCTATGCGCACCAGGAGCAGGTCGGCCTGGAGACGCGCCCGGCCGAACTCGCCCCCGAGCAGCGCCGCCGGCTGGAAGCGCTGTCGAAGCGCATCTACCGCGCGTTGTTCCTTTCTGGATACGCGAGGCTGGATTTCCGCATGGCGGAGACGGGGGAGTTCTACCTGCTCGAAGCCAACCCCAACCCTTGCCTGGCCTACGGCGAGGATTTCGCCGAAGGGGTGGAAACGGCCGGCCTGGCCTACCCCGACCTCCTCGACCTCATCCTCCGCAACGCCCTCAGCTACCGCCAGGGCTTCTGAGGGGCCGTGTCGCTGCGACCAAGGGGATGCCTCGAAGACCTCATGTGAGCCCCGAATACCGCAAGATTATAGCATCGACCCCTTCCCTAAAAAAGGGGTCAATATTATAAACTTGAATGATTGGCCTTGACGGGTCTTGATGCGGGCCATGCCGAGAAAACTGCGGATGGATGAAGCGG
>CBFGUO010000067.1:0-26161 GCA_965652375.1 uncultured Opitutus sp. | reverse complement strand
CGCTTTCCAGTGATGGCACAAACTCGGGACATGGCTTTTCCTCAGTTAAAAGGGTCGGAGATAAAGGTTTGGCCGAAGCCGAATCAAGGGGAATTTTGAGCCGGCGCATTCCCGGCGCTGCGCCAGGCCGCGAGGACTTGAAACTTCTGCCCAAGCGACGAGGGGTGAAGCAGTTGCATCAGTCCCGCTTTGCGGGCGCTCAGGCTGGGGGCTTCTGCGGTCATGATCTGCTGCAGGGCGGCGGCGCAGTTTTTCACCAGAAACGCTTCCTGCGAGAGCACCGGATCGGCGGTGAAACCGGCAGCTTGGAGAGCGGCCGCCAGGGTATCCCAACAGACGTGACAGGTGAGATCCTGACGGCCCGGCTGGGCCAGCAGGTCGTTGCTCTGGCGGTGGTGAAAATACGCGCGGACGCTGCCCTGCGGGGTCTCGCGGACGAGTTCATGCCAGGTTTTCCCATAGTCGAACGCCAGAAAGAGGCCGTGCCAGGGCTGCGCCCCGATGCGCGCAGCGAGAGCGTCGGCTTGGCGCGGCAGATCGAGTGCATAGCCTGCGGCACAATCGTCCGGCAAGGCGGGCGCATCGGGCCCGACCGGGCGCAAGGCAGCGGCGATCCGGTCGGCATCCGCGAATCTAAGCCCCTGCTCGTGCCACCCGTCGGCGCAGCGCAGGTAGCGGGCGCAGGGTTGCGCATCGAAGAGTTCGTTGGAAAAAACCACGCAGGCGCCGGTGAGCGAGAGGACGTCGGCAACGCCGCAGGTTTCAACCGCCGCGAAGGGATGGGCGATGTCGTCCAGCACGCTGCGGCCGCCTTCAGCGCCGAGTTCGACGAAACGGTACGCGGCCGGATCGGCGTCACGGGCCTGCAGGTGATGGCAGGCCGCTGCCACGATCAGTTCGCCGAAAACCGGTCCCAGCGAAGTCGCGGTATAGAAGTGAGCCGAAGCCCGGCGCCCCACCCGGTCCTGCTCGCGCGTGTAGAAACCCAGCTGCGGATGGTAGAGGGCCAGCGCCATGAAGCGCTCGAAGCTCACGAAGCCGGTTGCATCCGCTTCGGCCCGCAGCGCGGCGGCGAAGGTGGGGTCGAGGACGTGATCGGTCGGTTGCGGCGATGAACCCATTTACAAGCGCGATGCATTGGTCACAGTCGCCGGGATGCTCAAACGGATTCTGTCCCTTTCGCTTGGCATGGTGGTGGGTAGCCTCATCGCCCTGGGCCTGCTGTACCTGGTCGACCTGCTCGGCCTGCGCGGCGACGCCCAGCTGAAGCGATCGGCGGACTATTATCGTCAGGTCCTGCAATTGGTCCGCGACAACTACGTTGAGCCGGCGCAGGTCGAGTCGGACGAGCTGACCCGTCTCGCGCTGGAGGGGGTGATGGACAAGCTCGATCCGCATTCCGAGTTTCTGCGGGCCCGGGATTATTCGCACCTGCAGGAGGATCTCGACAGTCAGTTCGGCGGCATCGGTGTGCAGATCGAGCGGCGGGACGAAGACGTGGTCGTGGTGGCGCCGATTGCCGGCACGCCGGGCGAGCGGGCCGGCATCCTGCGCGGCGATGTGGTGGTGAAGGTCGAGGGAGAGTCGATGCGCGGCAAGACACTCAACGAAGTCGTGGAGAAGATGCGCGGCAAACCCGGCACGGCCGTCACCGTGGCCTTTCAGCGCCAGGACGTTCCCGAGCCGATCGAGATGACCATCGTCCGCGAGTTGATCCGGGTGGAGAGTGTGGCCGAGGTGCGTCTGCTCGAGGGCGCGGTGGGGTACGTGCGCATCACCCAGTTTTCCGGGCCCACCGCCCAGGAGATGCACGAGGCGCTGCGGCGCCTGCAGGCCGAGGGCGCCCGGGCGCTGGTGATCGACGTGCGCAACAATCCCGGCGGCCTGCTCACGTCGGCGGCCGAGGTGCTGGAACCGTTTTTCGCCGCCGGCGAACTCATGGTCTACACCCAGGGACGACGGCCGGACGACCGCGAGGAGTTGCGCTCCAATAATCCGGACCGGCCGATCGATCTGCCGATCGCCGTGCTCATCAACGCCGGCAGCGCCAGTGCCGCGGAGATTCTCGCCGGGGCGCTCAAGGATACCCGCAAGGCCGTGGTCGTGGGCGAGCGCTCCTTCGGCAAGGGCTCGGTGCAGACCGTGTTCCGGCTGAATGAAGGCGAAGCCCTGCGGCTCACCACCGGGCGTTACTTCACCCCCGGAGGCGCCACGATCCACGAGCAGGGGGTTGCGCCCGACGTCGAAGTCATCATGACCCCGGCGGAGGATCGCAACGTGGCGCTGCAACGGGCGCGCAACGACCTGGAGGATCCGGCGGAGTTCGAGCGACGATTCGGCTTCGCGCCGGTGCCGGACCGGCAGCTCGATGCCGCGCTCGCGATTTTGCAGGCGGCCCTGCTTATCGAGCAAAAGGAGCGCCTCGCCGAGTGATCCTGGCCATCGAGAGTTCCTGCGACGAAAGCGCCGTTGCCCTGTTTGATCCCGCGTGCGGGCTGGTGGGGGAGTGGGTGCACAGCCAGATGGCTTTGCACGAGGACTATGGCGGCGTGGTGCCCGATCTGGCGACGCGCGAGCACCTGCGCACGATCGGTCCGCTGCTGGCCGAGATCGGCCGCACCCACGACCTCGGGAGGGTCACGCAGGTCGCCGTCACGAACGGACCCGGACTCGCGGGCTGTCTTGCGATCGGCACGGCCTCGGCCAAGGCGCTGGCGCTCGCGCTCGGCGTGCCGATGGTGGGGGTGAACCATCTGCGCGGTCACGCGTTTTCCCCTTTCATCGCCCTGCACGGGGAGGCGCCGGCGAGCTTCGACGAGGCGTTGGCCGCTCTGTTGCCGCACCTCGGTTTGATCGTGTCGGGCGGCAATACGCTGCTGTTCCGCATGGACGCGGCACGTGTTATCACGGTCATTTCTTCGACGCGTGACGACGCGGCCGGCGAGGCGCTCGACAAGGGCGCGAAATTGATGGGCCTGGGTTACCCGGGCGGACCGCTGGTGGAAAAGCGGGCGGCGACCGGCGACGCCACGGCCTTCGAGTTTCCGCGCGGCATCGGGCGCAAGGCGGAGCTCGATTTCAGTTTTTCCGGCCTTAAGACCGCGCTGCGCTATCAGCTGGAGAAGATGTCGCTCGACGAAATCGAGGCCCGCAAAGCCGATCTTTGTGCGAGTTACCAGCAGGCGGTGATCGATGCCCTGGTGCGCAAGGCGAAGCTGGCCGTGAAGACGGAGGCGTTCCGCAGTGTGGGGCTTTCGGGAGGTGTGGCCAACAACCGCACGCTGCGGGCGGCGATGCAGACGATGGCCGAACGGCGCGGACTGCGTTTCCTGGCGGCGCAGCCGAAGCACACCGGTGACAACGCGGGCATGATTGCCTTTGCCGCCTGGGCCGATCCCGCGGTGGAGACCGCCTCGATCGCCGACCTGGCCATCCACCCGAGCCTGCCGCTGGCGCGGTGAGGGCAAACGGGAAGCAAATGCCGTCCCCTCCCGTTCTTTCTCTTTATTCCTTATCTTTCTCTTTCTCCCCGCTGGCCGAAACCCCACCGCCATCCGCGCAGCGGGGAGAAAGATAATGACAAAGAGGAAAGAATAAAGATCCGGTGCCGTGAGGCGGCGGGGTGTTTCCGGTCACCCGCTACGCGTACTCCCGGCGGAGGTTGCTGGGGAGGATGCCGAGTTCCTCGCGATATTTGGCGACGGTACGGCGGGCGATCTTGATGCCCTTGTCCTGCAGCTTGGCCACGAGGTCCTGGTCGCTGTAGGGGCGGCTGCGGTCCTCGATGTCGATCAGGTCGTTGATCATCTCCTTTACGCTCGTGTTGGATACCGAGTCGCCGCCGTCGGACTGGTAGCCGGGGGTGAAGAAGTATTTGAACTCAAAGACGCCGTGCGGGGTGCGGATGTACTTGTTGGCGATGGCGCGACTGACCGTCGTCTCATGCACGCCGACGGTGTCGGCGATCTGGGTCATGGTGAGCGGCCGCAGTTTGGAGACGCCCTCTTCGAAGAACTCGCCCTGCACCTTGATGATCTCGCGGGTGATGCGCTCGATGGTCTGTTGACGCTGCTCGATCGAGTTGATGAGGAAGCGGCCGGAGCGGATGCGCTCGCGCAGGTAGTCGCGTTCCTGGCGGTTGAGCGAACCCTTGGCGATGAGCTCCTTGTAGGTATTCGAAATCCGGAGACGCGGGATGTAGTCGTTGTTGAGCTCGATCTTCCACTCGTCGCCGTCCTTTTCCACCGTGACGTCGGGCGTGACCACGCGGTTGGAGTCGTCGGCGAAGCGGCGGCCGGGCGCGGGGTCGAGCGTGCCGATTTCCTCGATGGCGTGCTGCACGTCCTCGAGCGTCGCGCCGGAGCGGCGGGCGATGTCGGGGATGCGGCGGCGGATGAGCAGCGGGAAATGGTTGCGCACGATGCGGGCGGCGAGCGAGTCGCCGCGGCCCTTCGCCACGAGCTGCAGGGCCAGGCATTCCTTGAGATCGGTCGCGCCGATGCCGGCGGGCTCGAGGGTCTTGAGCAGGGCGTGCGCACTCTGCACGGCGTCCAGCGTGAGGCCGGTCTGCAGGGCGATGTCGGAAACCGACTGCGTGAGAAAGCCGCGATCGTCGAGGCTGCCGACGAGGTAACGCATCGCCTCGATGGTGGCGTCGTCGACATCGGCCATCTCGGCCTGGCTCATGAGGTGTTCCTGCAGGGAGGTTTCGCTGACGAGCGAATCGAAGAAATGCTGGCGTTTTTCGTCGTCCTCGGAGGTATGGGGCTGGTTGCCGCCGGCGTTGGACATGTAGTCGCGCCAGTCCTGGTCGAGCTTGGTGAGAATCTCGAACTCCTTGGAAAAATCCAGTTCTTCGCCCCCGGACGAGGAGTCGTCGCCGGACGGCGGATCGTTGTCGGCGTGGTCGGCCTTTTCCTGATCGAGGCTCACGCCGTCCATCGGCAGTTCCTCGAGCGTGGGGTTGGCCTGCAGCTCCTCCTGGATGACGGTGCGCAGATCCATTGCTGCGACCTGCAGAATCTTGAGGGACTGGCGCAGTTGGGGTGCAAGGACCAGCGACTGCGTCTGCCTTTGACTGAGATTCTGGGAAAATCCGGGACCTGCCATGTATGAAGGAAGTGTGGTGGTGGGAGGCTGAGATCGCGCGATCAGGCCGGGGGCAGAACGACGCCGGGCGCGGAGTAGCCGGTGAGCTCGCGGAGATAGACGCCCAGCTTTTCGTTGGTGGGACCGTAGCGGTCGGAATAGAGATACATTTCCAGATCGGTGAGCATGTCCCACGCGGTCTGGTAGCGCTGGTCGCGATCGCGGCGCAGCGCTTTCTGGATGATGGTTTCGAGGCGTTCGTCGATGTCGTCCCGCAGTTCGCCGAACTTCGGGATCGGCAGGGTGAGGATGTTGCGGCGGGACTCGAGACGATCGGCGGCGCGGAAGATGTTGCGGCCCAGCAGCAGCTCGGTCAGCACGATGCCGAGCGGAAAGAGATCGGCGCGGGCGTCGGTGACGGCGTAGCTGGCCTGCTCGGGGGAGAGGTACTCGTCCTTGCCCGCGATGACCTTGCCTTCCTCGTTGTACATCAGGTCGAGGGCCTTCGCGATGCCGAAGTCGGTGAGCTTCACGTCGCCTTCCCAGGCAAGCAGCACGTTCTTGGGACCGATGTCGCGATGAACGATGGCGAGCGGGCGGCCGCGTTCGTCGGTCTTCTGGTGGGCGTAGGCGAGACCGCGGGCGATGCGCGAGATGATGAAGACCGCCAGGTCGACCGGGATGGGGCGGCCGAGCTCACGGTGACGCTCCAAAAACTGTTCGAGGCTCAGCCCGTTCACCAACTCCATCACCATGAAATACTGGCCGTGCACGGAGCCGAGATGGTAGGTCTGGACAATGTTGGTGTGGATGAGGTCGGCCACGAGCCGCGCCTCGCCGATGAAGTTTTTCTGAAACTCCGAGATGGCGGAATACTCCTCCCGGATGAGTTTGACGGCGACGCGCTTGCGAAACTGTCCGGCGCCGAGTTGGGCGGCCTCATAAACGATGCCCATCCCCCCATCCGCGATTTTGCGAACAATGTCGTAATGGACTTCGTTGAACAGATTCTTGGCGGCGTTCACTGGCCTTAGCAAAGCAGCCCGCTGGGGCGTGGCAAGTGATGAAAAGTAATCTAGCACGAAACCTGCTTTCAAAGCGCAGGGCGGGGGCTCGCGGGATTTGACAGCCGGGAGCGACCGCTCAGGTTGAGGGCATGATCAACCTGACCGCTCGGGCCGCGCGCCAAATCGAATCCATGCATCGTGACTCCGCTGCCGCGGATCAGTTGCTGCGCGTCTTTGTCGAGACCGGCGGGTGTTCCGGGTTTCAATACGGCATGTCCTTCGATGCGCCGAAGGACGACGATCATCGGTTGGAATCCGAAGGGGTGCGTTTTGTGGTCGATCCGGCGAGTTACGCGTATCTCGACGGGTCGGACATCGACTTCGACGACGGCCTGCAGGGCAAGGGATTCGAGATCAAGAACCCCAACGCGCAGAGCACCTGCGGCTGCGGCAAGTCGTTCAACTGAGCGCCGGGGAGGCTGCGCCTCAGACCACGGACCTTCGACTACAGACTACAGACTACAGACTACAGACCTGAAAGCCGTGTCGTTTCAGTGCGTAGGCGGTAGCCGAAGCCCTTCGTGTCCATTCGTGGTTAAAAATACAAACCTGTCCGTTCTGCCCCACAGATTCCTATTCTTGCGGGGCGGTGCTTGAGCTTCCGCCGGCCATTGCTTTCCAGCCGCCGTGCAGGGCCACGATGCCGCCGGTGAGGCGGTGGCATTCCACTTCGTCGAAGCCGGCGGCGCGCATTTCGGCGGCAATGCCGTCGTGCGTCGGAAACCCGGCGATGGATCCGCAGAGGTAATCGTAGGCGCTTTTGTCCCCCGTCACGACTCCCGCGATCAAGGGCAGGAGGTAACGCAGGTAGACGTAGTAAAAGGGCCGCAACCAGGCGTAGGGCTGCGAAAACTCCAGCACCCAAAGCCGGCCGTCCGGGCGCAGTACGCGATGCAGTTCGCTGAGGCAGCGGTGGCGGTCGGCCATGTTCCGCAGACCGAATGAGATGGTCGCGGCGTCGTAGGTTTCGTCGCGGATGGGTAGGTTGAGGCCGTCGCCCTCCCGAAACGTGATGTCGGCCCCGTGCTCGCGTTGTTTTTGTTTGGCCCTGGCCTCATCGAGCATGGGCCGGCAGAAATCCATGCCGGTGATGGGCGTGCCGGCGGGGAGGTGCTCGGCGAGGGCGAAGGCGACGTCGCCGCTCCCCGTGGCGAGATCGAGCACATCGGTCGGGTGGTGCCGGGCGACGGCGCGAATGAGACGCTTGCGCCACCAGATGTCGATGCCGCCGCTCAACAGGCGGTTGGCCACATCGTAGCGCGCGGCGATACGGCCAAACATCGAATTGACGGCTTGAGGATCGGGCATGGGCGGTGAAGGCAGGCTCCGGGCTTTACGCCGGGGAGCCGCGACTGGGAAGCGCGAAGTGATCAGGCCGTGCCGGCAGCCTGGCCACCGCCGGAGCGGAACCGCTCGACCACCCAGCGCGACAGCGCCTTTTCGGGGTCGGCCACGACGTCGGCGGTGATGGCGAAGTCGCGCTCGCCGCCTTCGCGCACCAGCAGCGTGAGGCCGTGATGGAAGTTGTGAAACCGTTCCTCACAAAGCGCCCGGATGGTCTTGTCGGTCTCCAGGCTCTGCTCAATCAACGCGCTGATGGCGTCTTCCTGGAACCGCAGTTTGAAGCCGTGGGTCTGCTCAAAGCGGTCGGCGAAGGCCTGCACCTCGGCGCGCAGGACATCACGCTGGCTGGCGGCGTTGGACTCCAGCAGGGTGCGCAGGGTCTTCTCGGGCTGGGCGACTGTGGCAGCGTCGATCTTGAAGGAGCGGATACCGGTGGAGGGCAGCTCGAACTTGAAGTTGCGAAACACCTGCTCGAGCACGGTCATGAGTCCGCGGGCACCCGTGTTTTCGCGGTGGGCACGTTGGGCGATTTCGGTGACGGCCTCACCGGTGATGTCGAAGTCGATTTTGTAGCCGGCAAAGTCGGCCCGGTATTGCTGCAGGATGCTGCCTTCGCTGGTGAGCAGGATCTTCTCCAGGTCATCGGGTTCGAGGGCCTGGCAGGCGACGCGGACCGGCAGGCGGCCGACGAATTCCGGCTCCATGCCGTAGTCGATGATGTCGCGCGACTGGGCGAAGCGCAGGAAATCACTGTCGGGACGGTCGGCGTTGCCGTGGCTGGCGGCGAATCCGATCTGGGCGCTCTGCAGGCGCTTCTTGATGCGTTCGGACAATTTGTCGAAGGCGCCACTCACGATGAAGAGAATGTGGCGGGTATTGATGGTGCGCTTTCGCGGTTTGCCTCCGCGCTGCATGTCCATCATGGCCTGCATCTGGGACGCGATGTCGGTCTGGCTGGTGAGGGCGACATCGGTCTCCTCCATCAGCTTGAGCAGGTTGATCTGCACGCCGCGGCCGGAGACGTCGCGCCCGCCGCCGCCGGGGCCGGCGCTTTGGGCGATTTTGTCGATTTCGTCGATGTAGATGATGCCGTATTGCGCCAGCTCGACGTCGCCGTTGGCGGCCTTGACGAGGTCGCGCACGAGGTCCTCGACGTCCCCGCCGACGTAACCGGTCTCGGAGAATTTCGTGGCGTCGGCGCGCACGAACGGCACGCCGATCATGCGGGCGATGCAGCGCATGAGGTAGGTCTTGCCCACCCCGGTCGGGCCGAGCAGCAGGATGTTCTGTTTGGCGTAATCCTGTTCCCGCAGTTGCGGCTCCTCCAGACAGCGCCGAACGTGGTTGTAATGATCGCAGATCGCGACCGAGAGCACTTTTTTGGCCTCCCGCTGTTGAATGACGAAGCGATCGAGGTGATCGCGGATCTCGCGCGGCCGCAGGTTGAAATTCCGAATCCGCTGGAGCACTTCCGCGTGTTCGTCGTCCTCCTTATTCTGTGCAGGGGAGGAACTTCCCGCACTTTGTGGGGTCACTCCTGATTGAAAGGCCGCCCCGAAAGGGGAGGCCTTGAACAGGTCCCTAAGCTGCTTAGGGAGTTGTTCCAGAGGATCTTGCGGAGGTTTTTCACTCATTTTTGTAATGTAAATCCGACCTAATTGATTGACCTTTGTGGACTTCTGAAAACGATTCGCACCCAACTACACCAACTTCTCTTCGAAAGGAACACCCTTCATGCCCTCGAATCTCCCCAACCTCACCAAGCGCGAAATCGTGCTGCAGATCTACGAGAAAACCAACTTTCCCCAGAAGGAAGTTGTGGCGACGGTCCAGATGACTCTCGACATCATCATGAATGCCTTGGCCGAGGGCCGCAACGTGGAGCTGCGCAATTTCGGCGTGCTCGAGGTGCAGCGGCGCAAGTCGCGCATCGGCCGCAACCCGAACAAACCCGCCGCCGAGGTCGTCATCCCCGAGCGTGCCGTGGTGAAGTTCAAGTCCGGCAAGATCCTGAAGCAGAAGCTCAAGAAGCTCGACATCGCGACCATCAACTGAGGCGCGCGTCGTCCCACCCGCCCGTTTCGAACCGGACCCCACGGGTCCGGTTCTTTTTGTGCCGGTGGAGCAGGGACTCTCAGGCAGATCTACGACAGAAAGATTAAGGACAGAAACATCCCCGGATCCGTCCGATTTTCTGTCCTGAATTTTTTGTCGTTTCGTCTTTGAGCGGGGAATCGTTGCCGACCTCGATGGCCAACCCAGTGTGGCAATGAGCGTGAGCGAGTGGCTGGCGCGAGTCGGAACCACTCGCTCACGCTCGTAGCCACGAGTTGGGGCCGTTGGAGGTATTTTTCGATTGGCGCGGGGCCCGGCGTCCGGCCAAGGTCGGCGGCTTCCATGGCTACCTTCCAGTCCCTGCCCGGTTTTCGTGAGTTCTATCCCGAAGCGCTGGCGCGGCGGAACCACCTGTTCCGCTGCTGGCGCCAGGCCGCGCATGTTTACGGGTTTCAGGAATACGATGCCCCGGTGCTGGAGCCGCTCGACCTCTACAAGGCCAAGTCCGGCGACGAGATCGAGGCGCAGTTGTTCAGCTTCACCGACAAGGGCGGGCGCGAGGTGGCGCTGCGACCCGAGATGACGCCCACTGTCTGCCGCCTCGTCGGGGCCAAGGCCAACGCACTCAAGCGGCCGATCAAGTGGTTCAGCATCGCCGACTTTTTCCGCTACGAACGCATGCAGAAGGGGCGCGGTCGCTGCTTCGCCCAGTTCAATGCCGACATCTTCGGCGAGGCCGGACCCGAGGCGGAAATCGAACTCATCGCGCTGCTCGTGCAGTGCCTGCGTGGGCTCGGGCTCACGGCCGCCGACTTCTTCGTGCGGCTGAGCGATCGCAACCTGTGGTTCTACTTCCTGGAGGCGCTCGGTTTTGAGTCGGCTCAGGCGCGGGGCATGTTGCAGGCGATCGACAAATACGAGCGCCTCGGCGGCGAAGCCTTCAAGATCTACACCGACGCCCACGGCGAACTGAGTGCGGAACGGCGGACGCGGATCGAAGCCTTTCTGGCCATCAAATCGCTCGCCGATCTGGAGCAGGTCGTCGCGGAGCTCGGCGGCGAAAAACTCACCGCGCGTCTCGAGGATTGGCGCAGGGTTCTCGGTGCGCTCGAAGCAATGGGCCTCAATGATTTTGTGAGTGTCGACCTCGGCGTCGTGCGCGGCCTGGCCTACTACACCGGTTTCGTGTTCGAAGCTTTCGATCGCAAGGGCGACCTGCGCGCGCTGGCCGGCGGCGGCCGCTACGACGACCTGGTGGAAAAACTCGGCGGCCCGGCGCTGCCGGCGGTCGGCTTTGCCATCGGCGACATGACGATGGAGCTGTTGCTCGAGCAACGCGGTCTGTTGCCAGATATGGTGTCCTCACCCGATGTGTATGTCGTGATCGGCGGTGCGAGCGAACGCTTGGCCGCCTTCGCCGACATCAACGAACTGCGGGCGGGCGGTTTCCGGGTCGACTATCCGATGCGCGACCTCGGCTTCGGCAAGCAGTTCAAGGCCGCCACCGAGTCGGGCGCGAAGCTCGCGCTCATCTACGGCGGCGATGAACTCGCCCGCGGCGTCGTGAAACTGCGCGACCTCGCCAAGCGGGAAGAAGTTGAAGTGCCGCGCGAACAGGTCAGTCTGGCGGTGCGCGATTTCCTCAGCGCCGACGAATGACTGCTGCCCCTGAATCCCTGCGCTACCGGGTCCTGCCCGGTGACTTCGCGGTGTGCCGGCTCGACCCGGCCACGCCGGAGCCCGAGTGGGCGCGCGGTGGGGGATACTGCAATGTGACCCGCACGGACAACGAACTGTCGGTCATCTGCGCGGCGGCCAACGTGCCGGAGGGCGTCCGCGCCGAGCGGGGCTGGCGGGTGCTGCAGATCGTGGGACCGTTGCCTTTCGACGCGGTCGGTGTCCTGGCGCGTTTCGCGAGTCCGCTGGCCCGGGCCGGTATCCCGATTCTGGCGACAGCGACCTTCGACACCGACTACGTGCTCGTCCGACGCGATTCCCTCGCCAAAGCGCAGCAGGCGCTGGCCCAGGCCGGGCACGAGCGCGTCAGCGACGAAGGGTGAGGCCGACGTCGCCTTGGATCTGAATATTTAACAAAAGGGAACGAAGAGAACCAAGGGATCGGTCGGCTCGTGCGGCGGAGCGCGGCATGGCTCGTGGACAGTAAGGGCGGCGAGCCAGATGCCTTCGTTCGGAGTTCCGCCTCTAGGCGGTTTGCCCTCGCATCGACACCGCCTAAAGGCGGAACTCCGAACGAGCTGTCCAGAAACGGGGCTCTTCTTCGTTTCCTTTGTTTTCTTCGGTTAAATCCATTTCGCCTCAGGCCAGATCGGCCGGGCCGAAGGCGGACGGCAGCAGTTGGTCGATCGTGGTGTCGATGCGGTCCTCGCCGTCGCAGAGGCTCACGACCTGCGCGGTCGGGCCGAACTCGAAGATGACCTGACGGCACGCGCCGCAGGGGGCGGTGGCCTTGGCCGTGGGCGTGTAGACGACGACGCAACGCAGGCGACGCCGGCCTTTCGCCACGGCGGTGAAGATCGCGGTGCGTTCGGCGCAGTTGCACAGGCCGTAGGAGGCGTTCTCCACGTTGCAGCCGCTTTCGATCGAATCGTCCTCGAGCAACACGGCGGCACCCACCGCGAAGTTTGAATACGGCGAATAGGAATGGGCGGCGGCGGTCCGGGCGGCGCGTTCGAGCTGCTGGAGCGTGGCCGGGGGCAGGGAGGCGGAGTGGGGCATCGTATTCAGAGTTTGAATTCGGACTTCACGGTGGCGAACGCCGCGATGGCGGCGTCGAGATCCTCCCGGCTGTGCGCCGCGCTCACCTGCGTGCGGATGCGCGCCTCGCCGGCCGGCACGACCGGGTAGAAGAAGCCGATGGCGTAGATGCCGAGTTCCAGCAGGCGGGCGGAGACCCGCTGCGAGAGGGCGGCGTCGCCGATCATGACGGGCACGATGGGGTGCGAGCCTTCCTTGAGCGCCAGCCCGGCGCGCTCGAGTCCGGCGCGAAAATGGGCGGTGTTGGTTTCGAGTTTGTCGCGGAGTTCAGTGGAGCGCTCCAGCAGTTCGAGACCCTTGAGCGAGGCGGCCGTGATGGCGGGGGCGAGGGTGTTGGAAAACAGGTAGGGACGCGACCGCTGGCGCAGCAGCGCAATGATGTCACGGCGACCGCTCACGTAGCCGCCGCTGGCGCCGCCGAGGGCCTTGCCGAGGGTGCCCGTGACGAGGTCGATACGTTCGGTGACGCCGCAGCGTTCCGGGGTGCCGCGCCCGCGCGGGCCCACGAAGCCGACGGCGTGGCTGTCGTCGACCATGACGAGCGCGTCATGGCGATCGGCCAGTTCGCAGATCTCGGCGAGCGGGGCGAGGTAACCGTCCATCGAAAACACCCCGTCGGTGACGATGAGTTTGAAGCGGGCGCCGGCCGCATCGGCGGCGGCGAGCTGATCGGCGAGATCGGTCAGGTCGCGGTTGCGGTAGCGGTAGCGCCGGGCCTTGCAGAGGCGGATGCCGTCGATGATGGAAGCATGATTGAGGGCGTCGCTGATGACGGCGTCCTCCGGGCCGAGCAGGGTTTCGAAGACGCCGCCGTTGGCGTCGAAGCAGGATGAATACAGGATGGTGTCCTCGGTGCCGAGGAAACGGCTGAGCGCCAGCTCGAGCTCCCGGTGGATTTCCTGCGTGCCGCAGATGAAACGCACGGAGGCCATGCCGTAGCCCCAGCGGTCGAGGGCGGCGTGGGCGGCGGCGACGATCTCGGGATGGTTGCCGAGGCCCAGGTAGTTGTTGGCGCAGAAGTTGAGTACCTCGGTGCCGTCGTGCAGCGCGATGCGCGCGCTTTGCGGGGAGGCGATGAGGCGTTCGGTTTTGCAGAGGCCGGCCGACTCGATGTCGGCCAGGGCGCGGGTAAGGTGGTCTTGAAAGGCGGGAGTCATGGGTGGAACCGTGGAAGGTGGCTCAGGTGAGACCGGGTCGATTTACAGTCGGGGGATGACGGCGGGCGGCGCGGTGGAACGGAATGGTTGAAAATCCAGGGAGTTAACCAAAATGGTTGACATTATAAAAAATCAACCAAAACGGTTGATACTCATGAGTGGGAAAACCTACCTGACGCTGATCGGTGACGTGGTGGATTCGAAAAAGATACGGCAACGGTCGGCCTTTCAGCGGGAGTT
Organism: uncultured Opitutus sp.; assembly: GCA_965652375.1. Classification (GTDB taxonomy): domain Bacteria; phylum Verrucomicrobiota; class Verrucomicrobiia; order Opitutales; family Opitutaceae; genus Actomonas. The sequence goes on along the minus strand of CBFGUO010000067.1, from coordinate 12,435 downwards.
CGCTGCGCTGATGGCAAAGCTGACGCAGGGCAATGGTGGTTTGGTTTCGCCCTACACGGTGACGCTGGGGGACGAATTTCAGGCCGTTTTTGCGCGGCCGGAGAAACTGTGGCGGGATATGGTGACGATGATCGCCGCGATACAGCCGGTGCAGTTGCGGTTCGCCATTGGAGTGGGGTCCTTGCGCACCCCGATCAACCGTCAGCAGGCGATCGGCATGGATGGACCGGCTTTCCACGTTGCTCGTGAGGAAATGTCGCATTTGAAGGCGGCCGGCGGTCGCTGGCGGATTGGCGGGCTGCCGCGACTCATCGGAGGGGTGATCAATGAAGCCTTGGCTTTGTTGGCGCATGAGACCGGGCGGTGGCAGCGCAACCGATGGGAGGTTTTGCTGGATCGGCTGGAGGCGCATGCGGCGACGGAGACGGCGGCGCGTCTGGGTATTTCGGTTTCGGCGGTGCACAAGAACATCAACGCGGCGGCGTTGGATACGGTGGTGGAATTGATGGGTCACATCGAAGAACTCCTGGCGGACGTGAACAAAAAGGAGGGGAAGTGATGGTTCCGTTTCTGTTGTGCGCCATGGTGGTCTTGGTTGCCCGCTGTGCCGTATTGCTCGCGGACCAGACGCGACAACCGAGGGTATGGGCATGGAAGGCCCTGGTCGAGGCACTGGCAGCTCTGGCGCTGGGTCTACCGTGGGGCGTATGGAGTCTGCTTGTCATCGTGACCGTGCTGATGAATGCGATCGGATCAGGTGTGGCTCACGCTCGCGGGGCAGCCCGGGAGGGCTGGCACCTGGTGACCGGTTTGCTCCATCTCGGCTTGTTGAGCTGGCTGCTGCGGCCGGAGCTTGGGGGCGGCACCGGGGTCGATCTGGCGATGGTGCGCCAAGCCCTGCTGCAGCAAACGGCGCTGGCGAAGCTGCTGGCTCCGTTGATCACGGTGAAGGGGCTGACCGTGGCGGCCGGTCTGGTATGGTTGATTGCAGAAGCCAACTTGCTGGTGCGTTGGGTATTGGGGGCGTTGAATCTGAAACCCACGGAAGTAACCAAATCAGTGGAATACGCGGACGACTTGGCCAGGGCCGAAGAGCGGCAGACCATCGACCGGAGAGAATACCGGCGCGGCCGGGTGATCGGCGTATTGGAACGAGCCTTGATTTACGGCTTTGTCTTGAGCGGTCAATTGGCGGCGGTTGGGTTCACTCTCGTTGCGAAAGGTTTTACCCGGCACAAGGCGATGGATCGGACCGAGTTTGCCGAGTATGTGCTGATCGGGACCTTGTTGTCATCGGGCTTGGCGATGCTGGCGGCGCTGGCCGTCGGGCAGATGATTCATTAAGGGCGGGGCGTCCGGGTTGGTTCAGTGGTTTTCCCAGTCGAGCACGATCTTGCCGGAGCGGCCGGAGCGCATGAGTTCGAAGCCTTCCTCGAAGGCGGTGCAGGGCAGGCGGTGGGTGATGACCGGGGTGATGTCGAGGCCGCTTTGGATGAGCGCGGTCATCTTATACCAGGTTTCATACATCTCGCGGCCGTAGATGCCGCGCAGGGTGAGCATGTTGAAGACGACCTTGTTCCAGTCGATGGCGGCGGAGCCGGGCATGATGCCGAGCAGGGCGATGCGACCGCCGTGGGTCATGTTGTCAATCATCGTGCGCAGGGCCTCGGGGTTGCCCGACATCTCCAGGCCGATGTCGAAGCCTTCCTTCATGCCGAGGTGTTTTTGGATGGCGGCGACGGAATCGCGGGCGACGTTGACGGTGGCGGAGGCGCCCATGCGGCGGGCGAGGGCGAGGCGGTCGTCGTTGATGTCGGTGACGACGATTTTGCGGGCGCCGGATTTGCGGGCGATGGCGGTGGCCATGCAGCCGATGGGACCGGCGCCGGTGATGAGCACGTCCTCACCGACGAGGTCCCACTGCAGGGCGGTGTGGGTGGCGTTGCCGAGGGGATCGAAACACGAGAGCACGTCGAGCGGGATGGCGGGATCGACATGCACGGCGTTGCTGGCCGGGATGCAGAGGTAGTCGGCGAAGGCGCCGTCGCGGTTGACACCGACGCCGCGCGTGGCCTTGCAGAGGTGGCGGCGGCCGGCGAGGCAGTTGCGACACTGTCCGCAGACGATGTGACCCTCGCCGTCGACGAGGTCACCGACCTTGAAGCCCTGGACATTGGAGCCGACCTCGACGATCTCGCCGACGAATTCGTGGCCGATGATGAGCGGCGGCTCGATCGTTTGCCGGGCCCAGTCGTCCCAGTTGTAGATGTGCACGTCGGTGCCGCAGATGGAGGTGCGTTTGACGCGGATGAGCACATCGTTGAGGCCGGGTTCGGGCACCGGCGCGTCGATGAGTTCAAGGCCGGGCGCGGCGGCGGTCTTGGCGATGGCCCGCATGGTGCGTTCAGGCATGGCGCATACGATGGCGGTCGCCCGGCCGGAAACAACCGGAATGCGGAAACAGTCGCGCGGCTATTCGGCGAACAACTGGTTGCCCTCGAGGGCGAGCAGGCGGAGTTTGGTCTGGATGCCGCCGGGGGCGGAAAAGCCGGTCATGCGTCCGTCGGCGCCCACGAAGCGGTGGCAGGGCACGAGCAGGGGCCAGGGGTTTTGGCCGAGGGCCGTGCCGACGGCGCGCGCGGCCGCGGGACCCTGGCCGATGGCGCGGGCGAGGTCGCCATAGGAAATCGTGCGGCCGGACTTTACGCGCAGGGCGGCTTCGTAGATCTGGCGCTGAAAGTCGCTCACGGTGTCCCAGGCGTAGGGGACGTCCGTGAAGTCCTCCGGCTGCCCGGCGAGGTGACGGCGGACGCGCTCGACGATCGCCAGCACCCAGTCGGGGGGCGGCGCGGGATCGGCTTCGGCGCGGGTGGGCAGCAGGCGAAACCCCGTCACGCGGTCCGCCTCCCACGCGATCGCGCAGGCGCCGAGAGCGGTGTCGAAACGATGGCTGGGCACGAGGCCTCAGCGTGGGCGGCTCGGGCCCTTTGTCGAGCGTGCGACGTGGGTCGGGCTGAACCGCGAAACAGTGGTGTTAGTCAGGCCTTCGACAGAAGAATCTGAGGCAAAAAGATCCCGGACCATCCCGTTTACCTGTCCTGAATCTTTCGGTCGTCTCCGTCCCGGTTGGTTTCTGTGCATTCCGTGCGTTCTGTGGTCAAAAACCGCGAAGGGCACGAAAGGTCGCGAAGACCAGGACTCACTCCTTCCGTGCTGCGGGCTTCGCGTCTATTCGCGCGCTTCGCGGTTGCCCCGGCTTCTGTGTTTCAACCCCGTTATTCTGTCCTTAATCTTTCAGGCGTCCCCGCGGGGCGCCACGGGCAGGCGGAGGATGGTCTTCAGTTTGGCGGCTTCGACCCGGCGCGGATCGGAGAGGTAGATCTCGTGGGGGGCGCCGGCGGGGTCGTAACCTTGTTCGGCGGCGAAGGCGGTCATTTCGGCAAAGGTCTGCGGCTCCTCATCGTAGGGTCCGACGTGCAGCATCTGCACGCAGCGGCCCTCGTGCAGTTCGATGCGCCGGACTTCGCGGACGGAGACCGGCTTCTGCTTTTCGATGAGGACGGCGATCGCTTCGGTAAGATCACGCTCGCCGACGAAATCGGGCACACGGATCAGCATTTGCCAGTCCCACCCGGTGGTCGCCTCCCGGGTTTCCGGCAGGCCGAGCCAGCGGCACTCGAGTTTGCCGACGGCGAAGTCGCGGCCGTGCTGCAGCTTGCTGCGAAACTTCACCGTATAGGCGACGGCGTAGAGGTCGCCGAGCGCGGCGCTGAAGGCGTCGCTGCCCGGGACCGCGGTGCCGGTGCGCGCGAGGTGGACGCCGGGGGTGGTGTCGATGAGGCGGGGGCGGCGGGGTTGGGCGTATTCGGATTTCAGTGACCGAAGGAGATCGACTTTATCGACGGTGCTCATGGCGGGCGGTGGGTCAGCGGTCGGCGAGGGGAGCGAGCGGGATGTGGACATCGGTCAACAGCTCGGCCGGCGGGGTGTTGTCCGGGTCGTTGAGGTAGGTTTCGAAGCAGGGGGTGTCGGCGAGTTCGCGGCCGCTGCGCGGCAGCCATTCACCCATGAGGTGGCGGTAGGCGCGGCTCACCTCGTTGTAGGGGCCTTCGTGGGTGAAGACGGCGTAGTCGCCGCCGGCGAGGCGCCGCAGGGTGATGCCGGCGGGGGCGGTGAAATCGTCGGACACGGTGATCGCGGCGTCGTAGCGGATCTCGGCGGGCGGGGTGTTTTCCGGATCGTCGTAGCTGATGCCGAGCATCTGGGCGCCGGGGCCGATGTGACCGGTGGCGCCGAGGAGCTGGCCGATGGTATCCCAGGCCTGGCCACATAGGTCATAGGGGCCGGTGTGGCGAACGCAGGCGACTTGGACGGAGGGGAGGTGTTTGATGATGACTTTCATGGCAAAGGAGCGAAGCGGGCGGGAGCGGAAGTCGGTCGGCCGGCCGTGGGGTTCAAAGTGCACGCCGGAGTGGGCGCGCAGGCGCGGCGAGCAGTCGAGGTCGCGTTGGAAGCGGCTCGGGCTCTGCGCGAAGGCCCGGGCAAAGGCGCGGGTGAACGCCTCGTGCGAGTCGTAACCGGCCTCGAGCGCGACATCGAGGATGCCGCGGCGGCGATGTTCGCGGAGTTGCCAGGCGGCGCGTTCCAGACGGAGCCGGCGCACGAGCCCCTGCACCGTTTCGCCCAGCATGCCGGTGAAGACCCGGTGAAAGTGGTAGGGTGAGAGGTGGGCGAGGCCGGCGAGCGTCGTCAGCGTCAGCGGCTCATCCAGATGGTCGTGGATGTGCGTAATGACGCGCTGGAGGCGTCGCTTGTAGTCGTGGAGAGTGACGGGCCGCATGGGGGAGTGCGGCGATGTTGTAGCACGAATGGGAGAGGCGCGCTTGATCGCGCTTGCTGGAGTGGGGCGCGTCAGTCCCCGGCGGCGGCGGGCAACAGGCCGTCGGCGACCGCGGCTGCGAGCAGTTGCGAGATGCGTTCCCACATCACGCGGGAGCCCGCGGCCATGTGCTGGTTGCGGGCGACGACTTGGTCGTGCGTGACGCCGTGGGCGCGCCAGGAGGCGCCTTCGGTGTGGAGGTTGAGCAACATGGGTTGAAACCGGTCGCAGCCGGCGGCGAACTTCGCCTCGGGGGTGGCGCGCGCTTCGAATTCGTCCCAAAGGGCGCGAAACTCCCGGGCCTGGTCTTCGGGCAGCAGGCCGAAGAGCCGGTCGGCGGCGATCGCTTCGCGTTCGTGCTGATCGGCCATCCGTGCGGTGTCGTAGGCGAAGGTGTCGCCCGCGTCGATCTCCACGATGTCGTGGATGATGAGCATCTTGAGCACGCGCAGCACATCCAGGTCGGGCTGGTTGGCGTGTTCGGCGAGCACGATCACCACCAGGCACAGGTGCCAGGAATGCTCGGCGTCGTTTTCGCGGCGCCGGCTCTGGGTGAGCAGGGTCTGGCGGAAGATCTCCTTGAGTTTGTCGACTTCGAGAATGAAGGCGATCTGGCGGCCGAGACGGTCGAGCGAGGCAGGGGAGGGATCCATGGGGCAGCTTGGGCGACCACCACCTCGGGGGCAATCGGTCTTCGCGACCGCCAGCAATTTGCGGCGAGCCGCCGATGGGCGCTCCGGGGCGACGAATTCAGCTTTTCCTTGCCGGCCGGGGTGGGGGCCTCTTCGCTCCCGGGCGACTGTCTCCATGAAAATCCTCGTTGCCGACAAGATCTCTGCCAAAGGAGTAGCCTATCTGCGTGAGCAGCCGGGCTTCGAAGTCGTGGAGGCCTATGGCTCCTCCCCCGAGCAAGTGCTTGAGCTGGTGAAGGACGTGCACGCCATCGCCGTGCGCTCCGAGACCCGCATCACGCGCGAAGTGCTTGCGGCGGCGCCGGAACTCAAGGTGGTTGGCCGCGCCGGCGTGGGCGTCGACAATGTCGATGTCGAGGCCGCCACCGAGCGGGGCGTCGTGGTCATGAACACCCCGTCGGGCAACACCATCGCCACGGCCGAACTCACCTTTACCCACATTCTCAGCGGCGCCCGTTCGGTGCCTCAGGCCGCCGCCTCCATGCGCGCGGGCAAGTGGGACCGCAAGGCCTTCGCCGGTGTCGAACTGTTCCGCAAGACCCTCGGCATCATTGGCATGGGCCGCATCGGCGGCGAGGTGGCCAAGCGTGCGCAGGCCTTCGGCATGCGGGTCGTCGCCTACGATCCCTACCTCGCGCCGAGCCGCGCCAAGGCCATGCAGGTCGAGGCCGTCTCGCTTGACGGTCTGCTCGGCCAGGCCGACTTCATCACGGTGCACATGCCGCTCACCGAAGACACCCAGTACATGATCGACGAGGCCGCCCTCGCGAAGTGCAAGTCGGGCGTGCGCATCTTCAACTGCGCCCGCGGCGGCATCATCAAGGAGTCGGCGCTCATCGCCGCCCTCAAGTCCGGTCAGGTCGCCGCCGCCGGGCTGGACGTCTTCGAGGAGGAACCGCTCGCCGAGGACAGTGAACTCCGTTCGCTGCCCAACGTGACCCTCACGCCCCACCTTGGCGCCTCCACGGTCGAAGCCCAGGCCGCCGTCGGCGTGGAGATCGCCGAGCAGATCAGCGACGTGCTGTCGCGCGGCATCATTCGCAACGCCGTCAACATGCCCTCGATCGACAGCGCCGCCCTCAAGGTGCTCGGTCCCTACCTCGATCTCGGCGCCAAGCTCGGCACGCTCGTGCAGCAGATTTCGCCCAACCAGATCGAGAGCCTGCGCATCACCTACTGGGGCAAGATCATCGATCTCGACGCCAACGCCGTCACCCGCTCCATCCAGCGCGGCTTCCTGCGCCGCATCTCCGGCGACGACGTCAACGAGGTCAACGCGCCCTTCCTGCTCAAGCGCCTCGGCATCGAGGTCGAGGTGACCAAGTCCAACTCCGACGTCGACTACACCGAGCTCATCTCGGTCGAGGCCGTCGACGCCCAGCGCCAGTCCCACACCGTGCTCGGCACCCTCATCGGCAAGGCGCAGATGCCCCGCATCGTCGGCATCAACGGCCGCGAGGTCGAGGTCGCCGCCGAAGGCAAGCTGCTCGTGCTGGAAAACCTCGACCAGCCGGGCATGGTCGGCGAGGTCGGCACCCTGCTCGGACGCACCGGTGTCAACATTGCCGACATGTCCCTCAGCCGCCTGGTCCCCGGCGAGACCGCCTACATGGTGGTGCGCGTCGACAGCGAGCCGGGCCTCGAAGCGCGCGCCGAGATCAAGGCGCATCCGAAGATCAAGCTGGCCAAGTTCGTGCAACTGTAACGTCCTCGTCCACTGCCCTTCTTCATCATGATGGTACCCCTTCTCATCACCTTTGCGATTGCTTACGTGCTGGGATCGCTGCCGTTCGGCTACTGGGTGGCCAAGGCAAAGGGGGTCAACATTCTCGAGGTGGGCAGCAAAAACCCCGGCGCGACCAACGTGAAACGCACGGTCGGCCGGGGCGCGGGCAACCTGGTCTTCACCCTCGACGTGTTCAAGGGGATCATCGCGACCGTCGTGCCGCTTTTGCTCGAGCTGGGCGGCCCCCGCGGCACGACCGGCTACGACCTCGGCGGCGTCCTCGGTGTGGCGGGCGCGGTGCTCGGTCACTCTTTTTCGGTCTTCCTCGGTTTCCGCGGAGGCAAGGGCGTGGCGACCGCCGCCGGCGGCCTCTTTGTGCTCATGCCGGTGCCCTGCCTCGTGGCGGCGGCGGTCTGGGTGGCGACGTATTACGCTTCCAAATACGTGTCGCTCGCGTCGATCTTGGCGGCGGCGGCGATCGCGGTGCTGCCCTGGGTCTTCTTCGAGTTCGGTCCGGCGCCGCGCACCATGGCGACCCTGCTCGGCCTGCTCGTCATCGCCCGCCACCACGCCAATATCCGCCGTCTGCTGGCTGGCACCGAGCATCGCTGGGACCGTAAATAGACGGTCTTCTCCTTCCTTTCATGAGCGATCTTCCCGTCGTTAACATCGGCATCTGCGGCCTCGGCACCGTGGGGCAGGGCGTGTGGAAACACATCACCCGCTCCCGCGCCAAACTCGAGTCGCGCCTCGGCGCCCGCCTCGTGCTCAAAAGGGCTTCGGTGCGCGACCTCGCCAAAAAACGCTCCGTGCGCGTGGGCAAGTCCCTCCTCACGGCCGACCCCCTGGCCGTCGCCACCGATCCCACCATCCAGATCGTCTGCGAACTGATCGGCGGGACCACCCTCGCCAAGGAAATCACCCTGGCCGCCCTGCGGCTCGGCAAGACCGTCGTCTCCGCCAACAAGGCCCTCGTCTGCGAGCACGGTCCCGAAATCTTCGCCGCCGCCCGGGAGCACGGCGGCCACTACTTCTTCGAGGCCTCCGTCGCCGGTGGCATTCCCATCATCAAGGCCCTGCGCGAGGGACTCGTGGCCAACCGCTTCGACCGCATCTACGGCATCCTCAACGGCACCTGTAACTACATCCTCACCCGCATGGAGCGCGAGGGGCTGAGCTATCCGGAAATCCTTCGCGAAGCCAAGGCCCTGGGTTACGCCGAGGCCGACGAGTCGCTCGACGTCGAGGGTTGGGACACCGCCCACAAGGCCTCCATTCTCGCCTACCTGGCCCACGGCACCTGGGTGCCCACCAAGGCCATGGTGATCGAGGGCATCACCCAGATCAGCCAGGCCGATATCCAGTTCGCCGCCGAAGCGGGCTACGCCATCAAACTGCTCGCCGTCATCACCCGCGACCTGGAGTCCGATGAACTCGCGGTGAGCGTTGCGCCGACCCTCCTGCCGCGCACCAAGGTGCTCGCCAACGTCAACGAGGTCTACAACGGCATCTCCGTCGCCGGCGACGTGGTCGGCGAGACCGTCTACATTGGCCGCGGCGCCGGTCAGGACGCCACCGCCAGCGCCGTCATCAGCGACATCGTCGATGCCATCGCGCTCCTGCTGCGCGGCAACGCGCCGCTGCCGGAACCGGTCGAGCAGAAGCGGCCGTTGTGCCCGCCCGAGCGCATCGAAGGCGCCTACTACCTGCGTATGGAAGTGGCCGATACGCCCGGCGTGCTGGCCAAGATTTCCGGCGTCACCGCCAAGTACAAGGTGAGCATCGCCAGCGTGCGCCAGCGTCCCGGCGCCAAGGCCGGCGCCGCCTCCCTCATTCTCACCACCCACCGCAGCAACGAAAAGGCGATCCGCGCCGCGGTGAAGAACCTCGGCCAGCTCTCCGCCGTGCTCGACAAGCCGCTGCTGCTGCGCATCGCCTCGTTCGACGACTGATCCTTTCTCCTCCCATGTCTCGCATTGTGCAAAAATACGGCGGCACCTCCGTGGGTGACGTCGAACGAATCAAGAAGGTCGCCGAGCGCATCAAGCTCACGGCCGCCCGCGGCAACCAGGTCGTGGTCGTCGTGTCGGCCCGCGCCGGGGTGACCAACGAACTGCTGGCCCGCGCCAAAATGCTCTGCGCCGAACCGAGCGAGCGCGAGATGGACATGCTGCTCGCCATCGGCGAGCAGGAGACGATCGCCCTCACCGCCATGGCCCTGCACGGCCAGGGGGTCGAAGCGGTGTCCTTCACCGGCGCCCAGGCCGGCATCCTCACCGACCGCGCCCACACCAAGGCCCGCATCACCACCATCAACGCCGCCGCCGTCGAAGAGCAGCTCAACGCCGGCAAGGTCGTCATCGTCGCCGGCTTCCAGGGCATCAACGAGGACGGCCACATCACCACGCTCGGCCGCGGCGGCTCCGACCTCAGCGCCATCGCGCTCGCCGCGGCGGTCAAGGCCGACAAATGCGAAATCTACACCGACGTCGACGGGGTGTACACCGCCGACCCGCGCATCGTGACCAAGGCCCGCAAGATCGACGAAATCTCCTATGACGAAATGCTGGAACTGGCCTCCTCCGGCTCCAAAGTCATGCAGTCCCGCTCCGTCGAGTTTGCCGAAAAGCACGGCGTTGTTTTCGAAGTCCGTTCATCCTTCAACTTCAACCGAGGAACCGTAGTGAAAGCAGAAGTCCCCCACATGGAAAAAGTCGTCGTTCGTGGTGTCGCGGTCGACAAGGACCAGGCCAAGATCATCGTCAGCAACATCCTCGACAAACCGGGGTCCGCGGCGAAGGTTTTCCGCGCTCTGGCCGACGCCAACATCGTGGTGGACATGATCGTGCAGAACGTTGGTCGCAACGGCATCGCCAATCTCACCTTCACGGTCCCGCAGGGCGACACGGTCAAGGCGCAGAAGGCGCTCGAGCCCGTGCTCGACGACGTCGGCGGCGGCCACGTGGCCGTGCACGAAAACATCGCCAAGCTTTCCGTCGTGGGCGTGGGCATGAAAACCCACTCCGGCGTCGCGGCCGATCTCTTCAAGGGTCTGGCCGACTCCGACATCAATATCGACCTCATCACCACCTCGGAGATCAAGATCTCGGTCGTCATCGATCTCGACCGCGCCGACGAAGCCGCCCGCATCGTCCACACGGTGTTCGGGCTCGACGCGGACTAAACGCTGCGTGGCCGCTCGCGATTGACCCCCGGCCTCGTCCCGTTACCTTGCAGCCATGAGCGTCGAGGAAATCAAACGAGAACTTGCCAAGCTCAATGCGCGGCAACGCCGGGAGGTTCAGTTGTATCTGCTGCAACTCCGGACCGATGATCCTCAATGGCGCAAAGAGACGGCGAAGCGGAATCGTGAACTGGCGGCCGGAAAAGGCATCTCGCTCGCGGAGGCTCGTCGCAGGCTTGGGCTGTGAAGAAAAAGGAAGAGTACTCTCTGGTCGTCCACGAGAAGGCCTTGGAGTTTCTGCTCGACGCGCGACGCACGGAACAACGCCAGATCGTGGTGGAATGCGCCGCGTTGGCCAAAAATCCCTTCATGGTTCCGGACTACGAACGAGTCGATGCGGATGGCCGATCGGTCGGGCATCTGATCCGCGGGCGCTTTGCAATTTCCTACTGGGTGGATCATGCGGAGAAAACCGTCCTGATCTCCCGCATCGACCCAGCGGACCTTTGAATTCCCTCCTTGCATGAAATTCATCTCCACCCGCGGCGAGACGCCGGCGCTCGGCTTCAGTGATGCGGTCGCCACCGGGCTCGCACCCGACGGCGGCCTGTTCCTGCCGGAAACGCTTCCGCAGTTTTCGAGCGACGAGCTGCAGCGCTTCGCCGGCCTCGATTACCCGGCGCTGTGCGCGGCCTTCTTCCGGCGCTTCGCGACCGACATCGATGAGGCGACTTTTGCCGCGATCGTGGAGAAATCCTACACGGCCTTTTCGCACCCGGAGATCGCGCCGCTGGTTCCGCTCGACGACAACCTGCAGGTGCTCGAGCTCTTCCACGGCCCGACGCTCGCCTTCAAGGACTTCGCGCTGCAACTGCTGGGCAACCTCTACGAACACCAGTGCGCCGCGCGGCAGCAGTCGATCAACGTGCTCGGCGCCACTTCCGGCGACACCGGCGCCGCCGCCATTCACGGCCTGCTCGGTAAACCCGGCACCGCCATCTTCATCCTCTATCCCGACGGCCGCGTCGCACCGCTGCAGGAGCGGCAGATGACCTGCACCGGCGCGGACAATGTCTTCGCGCTGGCCATCGAAGGCTCCTTCGACGACGCGCAGACCGCGTTGAAGGAAATCTTCGCCGACCAGGCCTTCCGCACCGCGCATCGACTCTCGGCGGTCAACTCGATCAATCTCGCGCGCGTGCTGGCCCAGTGCGTGTATTACCTTTCGGCCTGGCTGCGGCTGCCGGCCGCTCGCCGCGACGACGCCGAGTTCGTGGTGCCCACCGGCAACTTCGGCAACGTGCTCGCCGGCTGGATGCTCCAGAAAATGGGCGTGCCGATCCGCGGCTTCAAGGTCGCCACCAACCAGAACGACATCCTCTACCGCCTCTTCACCACCGGCGACTATCAGATTGATCGCGTGGCGCCGAGTCTGGCGCCGTCGATGGACATTCAGGTGGCCTCCAACTTCGAGCGCTTCCTCTACTTTGCCGTCGGCCGTGATCCGGCCCGCGTGCGCGAGATCATGCACACCTTCAGGACGACGGGATCCTACCGCTTCGAGAACTTTGATGCCGACACCTTCAGTGCCTCGCGCTGCACGGATGCCGACATCCCCGCCATCATCAAGTCGGTGTATGATCGTTATGGTTACGTCGCCGACCCGCACACCGCCTGCGGCTTTGCCGACCTCGATCGCGACCGCCTCAGCGTGGTGCTGGCGACGGCGCATCCGGCGAAGTTCCCCGACACGATCCGCGCCGCCATCGGCGTCGATCCGACGCATCCCTCGCTGGAGGCGCTGAAGGAACGTCCGATCGCGAAGCACCCGGTGGCCGCCACGGCCGATGCCATCCGCGGCTTCATCGCGGAACGCGCGGTCTGAGGCCGCCGGCTTATGGGAGGTCCTAAAATCTCTGGAGGGGTCTGCGCGGCCGGGAAATGCGGCTCGACC
>CBFGUO010000066.1:0-27052 GCA_965652375.1 uncultured Opitutus sp. | reverse complement strand
CGGGTGAGCGAGGCGACCCAGACGGGACGGCCTTCGATGTCTATATCGGGGTTTCAATCCGCGCCTCGCTCGGGTGAGCGAGGCGACCTGGCATCATCCGCAGCGGCGCGCGCCGGTTCGTAGTTTCAATCCGCGCCTCGCTCGGGTGAGCGAGGCGACCCGAACCCAGTCTAACGCACTCGTTGCGGCAGATAAGTTTCAATCCGCGCCTCGCTCGGGTGAGCGAGGCGACGGGCTCACGACTTCGCGAAGGTTGCCATTTTGGTGTTTCAATCCGCGCCTCGCTCGGGTGAGCGAGGCGACGCAGCTCCGGGAAGACTTGAGCAATCTCTTCGTGTTTCAATCCGCGCCTCGCTCGGGTGAGCGAGGCGACGTAAAGGCACCTGTCGAGGTCGACGTGCTCGCAGTGTTTCAATCCGCGCCTCGCTCGGGTGAGCGAGGCGACGCCCTCCACGACATCTCCTTCCATATCCAGGACGTTTCAATCCGCGCCTCGCTCGGGTGAGCGAGGCGACACGATGAGAAAGCAGCAAATCCTAATTCAGCTCGTTTCAATCCGCGCCTCGCTCGGGTGAGCGAGGCGACGTTCACCACGGCCTGACCGGTGAGCGTCCGGATGTGTTTCAATCCGCGCCTCGCTCGGGTGAGCGAGGCGACGCCCGACAAAATGCCTCTGGCAGGCTCCAGATCGGTTTCAATCCGCGCCTCGCTCGGGTGAGCGAGGCGACTCGGCTGGAAAAGCATCACTGCGTGAGGGCGTGGTTTCAATCCGCGCCTCGCTCGGGTGAGCGAGGCGACTCCGCCCGACTTTGGTGGTTGGGCAGAAAGGGCTTGTGGTTGGATTTTGCGAAACTGTCAAAGAACAGAAAGGTATCGGCGCGCGCATTCGAAGCGGTGAAGCTGAAGCCGTCTGGTTTCAACGGCTTGCGAGGATTGCGAAGGGGTGCAGAACCGGGCGAGGCGCTGGGTTCGCACCGGAGCGCGGCGCCTACCTACAGCGCCAGCGTGTCTTCCACGACATTGACCGGCGTCTTCACGCCGAAATGCTCGATTTTTCCCGGTGCGGCGTTTTCCAGATGGTAAACGCGCAGGGAGTCTTGGCTCGCGTCGATCTCGTCGAGCAAGCGCGCTTTGAGTTCAACCCACTCCTTTTGACCGAGCTGCATTTCGAAGACCGATTTTTGCACCCGCACGCCGTAGGAGGTGCAGGCTTTGGCGACCCGGCGCAGTCGGCGGGAGCCGGCTTTTTCGTCACGCGTGCTGACATCGTAGGTGATGACGAGAAACATGAGATTTCCTCAGCTGAACAGGTGTGGGGTGTAGTCGACGTCGGAACGCAGGGAGCGCGCGAGCAGTCGGGCTTGAATGAACACGAGTTGGCCGTGACGCACTTTTTCCTGAAACAAGGGATGGGTGGCGGTCTCGAGTTTGCGTTGCTGATAGGCGGATACGAGCTGTTTGCGGCCCGGTTCGGTGAGGTCGACGGCGCCGCCATCATGTGCGTTGAAGTGGCTCGCCTTCAATTCGCCCCGATTGATTTGGGTAAGAGCGAGGCGTTCGACCCAGGGGCGAAACTCCTCCATCAGGTCGAGGGCGAGTGATTCGCGACCAGGGCGGTCGGCGTGCAAAAAACCGACGAATGGATCGAGGCCGACGGCCGTGAGTGCTGCCACGCAGTCGTGGCGGAGCAGGGCGTAGAGGAACGAGAGGGTGGCGTTGATCGCATCGCGCGGCGGGCGCCGATTGCGGCCATCGAAGGGAAACGAGGACCGCAAGGCCGGGCGCAGGTGGCGCGGGAAGGCCTCGAAATGGAGGGCGGCGGCGCGGCCCTCGATGCCGCGGATCACATTGGTATCCGCCGGAGCATTGCCGAGTTCGCGCAGGAGATGGGCGTGGGCGTCGGTGGCGGTGCGCAGGATGTCGCGGTCCTCCTCGTTAGCGGCGTCACGGGCGCTGCGGGCGAGCAGCCAGCGGGTGTTATGGAGTTTTCCGGCGACGAAGCTGCGCGCGATTTCGGCGCTGCGGGTGGGGTTGCTGGCGGCGGTGTGTTGGGCGCGGCGCAGCACCATCGAGCCCTGGGGGACACCTTCGACGCGGGCTTCCAAGCGGCCCCAGTCGGTGAAGTAGCAGACGCTGGCACCGTGTTCCCAGCACAGGCGCATGGCGGAGGGGGAGACATAGATGTCGGCGCCAAAGACAAACACCGATTCCAGATTATGCACGGGCAGGGAGAGCTTGAGTTGCTTCTCGTGCTCGACGCGCAGCGCCAGCCCATCGCGGCGCAGGGAGAGTCCCGGGGTGAGTAGGTAGAGGACGTTTTGCAGGGTCTGGGCCATGGCGAAGGAGGATTACCGGTAGGCCCGTGGCTCGAAGAGGTCGGACGGCGCGGGGCGTGAAGCGGCTTCGGGGAGGCAGATGCCGTGCAGGGAGCAGCCGTCGCATTGAGGTTTGAGGACGGCGGGTGGAGCGTGGGGGCGGGCAAGATTGGCCCGCAGGGCGTCGAGGGTGGACAGGGTGGTGGCGCGTAGGGACGCGTCGAATACAACCTCCGTGCGCTTGGCGGAGGCGGCGTGGAAGACGAGGCCCGCGGGGATGGTGAGGCCGAGCATTTCCTCGAGGCAAAGGGCCTGGGCGCAGAGTTGGACGTGGTCGTTGATCCAGCGCCGGGCGGGTCCCTTTTTGTATTCGACGGGACGGGCCTCGACGATGCGGCGGGAGGCGGGATCGCGATGAACCTCGACGAGGTCGGCTTTGCCGGAGAGGGCGAGCGTGTCGGAGAAAAGCGGCAGGGCGCGGAGCAGTTCCCATCCGGCGCGGTGTTCGTAGCCGGGGGAATCGACCGCGGCGTGGGCGAGGTCGCCGATGAGAGTGTGCTCGTTGGTGCCGCGCAGGCCGTCCACGAACTTCAGGTGGGCGCGTCGCTCGCAGTAGAGGTGGTCGTTCAGGGCGCTGAGGGGCAGGGGTTCCACGCGGGGAAGCGGCGGGATTAAGTTTTGGGGCGAACGGAGAGCCGGGCGATGTCGCGTTGGAGTTTGCGCTGGGCGCTGCGTTCAGCGCGGAGCTTGGCGAGGGTGCCCGCGAGGTGTTCTTTTCGTGGGAGGCGGGCGTCGCGATAAAAGAAGGGAGTGACGGTTTTGCGTCGTTGGTTTCCCTTGCTTGCTATGCGAGCGGCGCGTTGCTCGGCGAGGGTGGCGCGATATTCGGCGCGGTGGGCATCGACACGTTTTTCCGCTTCGGCGAGGAGTTGCGCATCCGTGAGCGGAGCGAGGTCGAAACGGGCGGGAGTGTGCTGACGGATCACCTCCCAAATCGCCAAGGGGATTTCGAGGCGGATGCCGTGCGGGGTGGCCTCGAAGGCGCAGCCGTCGAGATCGAGCCAGACGTTGTGGCGCTGGTCGAAACCCTCCTCAAACAGGTGAAAGCCTTTGCCAAAGGCGAGGGTGCATTTGGTGGACATGGGCTTAAAAAAGGAGGCCGGTTGATCGACTGTCCAGTATTGGGAGGTAGCCGTACATGTAACCGAGGAAGGAGTCGTAACAGCCGTCTTGGAGCCCGAGCAAATCGTCTCCAAAACCAAGTGGCTCGGTTAGCGGGAGTTCTTTCAGTTTCGTCCGCCAGATCTGAATGCTGTGATTCATCAGCTCGCGAGACGTGGGGAAATGTTTCGAGGCACCTGTCTTGAAGCGAGTGATCAGTTTCGGGCAGACAACAATCGTTTGGGTGTCGGCCGTTATGAGGCGGCAGAGTTTAGCGACCTCTGGAAAGTCGGAAGCCTTTTCGGTTTCGCGAATCTTGTCCGCTCGTATTTCAGTCTCGCCGGTACCTTGGTTCAGTTCGGCTTGAAGTGCTTCCGTGCAGTGATCCGGGCTAAGGTTGTGGCCATGCTTTTCAAAAAGTTGTGCGACGATTTTTTTAGAAGTCTTGAACTGGGGATGGATGTTGAGCGCTCCGGACTCATCGTGCTGAAAGTCCCATACGACCGAATCGGCATATTCGCTGCCACGGCTGACGCGCCCAAGTATCTGCAAGAGGCTGGTGAAGCTGCTTCTCTCTCGGAAGCCGGTGCGGAACGAAAAATCAACACCAGCTTCGACACAACTGGTGGCGACCAGCACCCAGTTTTTGTGGTTCGAACTTAAGTTTTGTCTGACGCGCGCCAACGTGATGGCCCGGTCGGCGGGACATAGTGCCGTTGAAATATGCTCCACGTTAAAACCCTGTTCACGATTGACGCGGAGGTAGCGTGCGAATGAAGCGGCGGATTGGATGGTGTTGAAAATCACGAGACGCGGCCCAGGGGCCGACAGGACGGCATCCGCCAAGTCTGATAGTGAGACACGGTTGGATAGTGTCCCAATGCGGACGCGGTTGCATTCGTAATCGAATGCCGGGCGGGCAAGATCCGCGGGCACCAGTCGGGGGACGGTGCGCTGTTCCTCCGCCGGCACGAACTCATCGAGCGTCCAAAACTGAGCAAGCGAGCCGGACGCTAAAACCAAGTGGCAGTTCCAGTCGTCGCACAGCTCGTTCAGCCAACGCCACATTTGGGGCCAAAGCGGGGCTGGCATGGCCGCATGGGTTTCATCAACGAAGATGGCGGAACCCGGCACTTGGTGGAATTTTCGCAGGGGCGACGTATCCTTGGCGGCGAGCGTTTCGAAAAACTGCACTGCGGTCGTCACGACAATAGGAGCTTCCCATCGTTGAGTGAGCACGCGGAGTTCGCTCCAGTTTTCGCCGGAAAATTCGACCTTGTGGTGGTGGGCGGCGACCACCGACTCGGGGTCCTCACCAGGTAAGACCAGTGCACGCCGATAAACGTCAACCGACTGGTCGATGATGTTGGTGAAAGGGAGAACAACGAAGATACGGCGGAGTTTCCGCTCGGCCGCAGTGCGCAGCAAATGCGCCATTACGGCAGTCGTTTTACCGGTGCCGACCGGACTGTCGCAGGAAACGATGTGTTCTCCTTCTGCCAGTGTGCGTTCACGACAGGCCCGGTAAATTTCCTGGCGGAGGCGAAGGCGCTCGAGCTCTCGTCGATCCGTCGGTTCTTTCGCAGGACGGAGTTTCTCAACGTAGTTGTCCAGTGCGGCAAGGCGTTCTGTCGCCTTCAGAGGCAGTCCGGTGGAAAGCTTTTCCTTCCCGTAGTGCCGCGCGGTGTCGCTGTGGTCTCCATCGACGAGACAGGATAGTGCGAGTCGCCGGGCGACGTTGCGAAGAGGACGGTTTTTTGGCGGCTGCGTCTGCGGGAAGATTGCGTGGTGACGCTGCAAATAGCCCGCTAGCTGTGTTTCGGTCCATTCCCACGCATTGGTCTTTTTCAAAACCAAGGGCCCCGTGTCTCTCAGCGTAAGATTCTGACCATTTACGTCTTTGGCCCTCTCTTTCGAGAAACTGGGGAGGCCAACGTGATGGGAGTAGCACAGCAACGCGGCTTCCATGAGCCGAAGCTTTAGCAGATGGGCGGTGCCGGCGTCGCAATGATTAAAGCCAACATTGTTCTTTCGATTATGCCGGAGGATTTCTTGGAAGATTTCGTCAAGCTTGCCGAGGTCGTGATAGATCGCGGCGGCCTCAATGGCGGCTAGAAACGCCGCTTGATGCTTGGGCGAGAACGTAGCGGCTTCGCGCGCAAACAGGATCGCCAAACGGCAAACCTCCGCGACGTGGTCGCGGTAGGTTTGCGTCGCGGCTCCGTCACGCGCACTGTGCGCCAACGGTTCTGTTTGATCGTGCACAGTGGCCACCAGATTAGGTCAAGGTGCGTAGTCAATGTAGCTTACGCACTGCTCGAAGGTCTTCGACGCACCAGGCCGCACTGGTTGATCCTTGATGGCTTCCCATTGCGGAAGGGAACCGTAATCGGCAATGGACTCGGAGGGTTTGTCGGGATCGCTCAGTTTTTTGGGCGTCAGGGCGTCAATGAGGGCGAAGTCGGACACCGAGCCAGCACGGTTGAGGTGGGTAAAGGTGTGGACGTGGAGAACGTCGACCATGGTGCGCACGACGGATCGCGTATTTGAATAGGCATATTTGATTAAATTGAGCATCAGATCGACGTCTTGTTTTGTGCATCCCGTTTTGTGGGCCAAGTTGGGGTTTACGAAGAACGGCACCGCATAAACGCCATGTTTCACAACCCGAAAAGCCATGGGGGCCATGCCGCGGTCCTTGCCGGTTTCGACGCCGGACTTATTGGTCCAAGTGGAAAATTCGATGTCGATGGGAGCAAGTGAAACACCGACTCCAAAGTGGGCGACACCAGAGCGGATGCTGTCGCTTCCGCCTTCTTCGAGAAAGGTGTTCCCGAAGAGACGACCATCCCAGTAAGCGTCGATGAAGGCTTGGCCTAGTTTACCATCCGTTGGCTTCATCTTCTCTTTGATTTCGTCGCGATTGCGGCCCCGGCTTTCGAGAATTTGGAACGCATCCGGGGCAAGCGAAAGTTGTTGCGCCAGCTCCTGCCAAACGACGCTTTCCTTATCCAAAACTAGGTCACGCAGTTTGCGCTTCACTGAAACGGGGGAAATTTCGCCTTTACCGTCTGGACGTTGACGAGGGGAACTCTCGCGTTCGGGGTCACCGTTGGGGTTGGATTTGCGAACTTCCAAAAGAAGGAGCCCGGTGATGCGGGGGACGAGGTTTTTTTCGGTATTCATGATTCGGATGCGATTGAATGCAGGCGTTGGAGAAGATGGGATGATAAGTCTTAGGCCGTTTCTTTGGGTTCGTAGGTGTCGGCGAGGTAGCCGAGAAGGAGCTTGGCTTTGTGTGCGTCGCTCATGCGGTCGGGGAATTCGTCGGTGCGAATGTGCAGGGTGCCATTCACTTCTTCGACGAATCGTGAACTGCACTCGCGCAGCTTCCCTAGAAGTACCTTTTCCCATCCCGACTTTGTGTTGGGGTCACTCGGGGTGAAAGTTTTTGCCCAAGCTTGGTAGGGCACAATGCGTTCGCTTAGTCGGGCGAGTGCAAAGACGGGTTGCTCCAACGCGGTGCTGAACACGGCGTTGCCGATGAGCTGACTCGGCATTTGTCCATCTCGGACGTGTTTGCAGTATTGCTGGTGCAGCGAGTCGGCGAGGGCAAGCATCTGCCCGAGTTGGTAGAGAGGTTCTTTCATGGCGAAGGATCGAGTCAGTTGGGAGCGGTCAATTTTGCGCAGAAGGATATTGAGAAGGGCGACGGTCTTGAGGGATTGCAGTCGGACGGTGTCGCTCAGGTCCGACCATTTGCGGGTCGTCTTGATGGCGCCCAAGGTGGTGAGCACAGGGGACATGCGGGCAACCAAGAGGGAGAGGGCGAGTTTCGCCTTTTCGTTTGTGACGTGGGGGTTGTCGGAAACGAACACGTCGTAAGCGTCGGTCGTCGTGAAGGCACGATGACTATTGTAGGAGTAGCCCAGTTTGGGATCGCTGCTCCAAACGCGGTTGATGGTCGAAGCGAGATCGAGCGGGGTGGGCACACGGGGCGTGTGATGAAGCGTGGTTTTAGTGGCTTTGTCCCACGACCCGATCGTGATTGGGAGAAAGTCATCCAACCCCGCCTCCCAATCCTTACAGGCAGACATGACGTCGGTTAC
The DNA here is from genome assembly GCA_965652375.1 of uncultured Opitutus sp. Taxonomy (GTDB): domain Bacteria; phylum Verrucomicrobiota; class Verrucomicrobiia; order Opitutales; family Opitutaceae; genus Actomonas. Next base: position 19,467 of record CBFGUO010000066.1, on the reverse strand, counting down.
TTTCAGGACGCGATTAAAGCTGGCTTGCTTGCGGCCTTTGTCGATCGAAGCGAAAGCGATGAGCCGGAGTCGGAGGTCGGGGTTTTCTTGGATTTTCCCATCGAAGAGGGATAGCGCGTTCTGGGCCTTGGCCACGAAGTCCGGATCGGAGAACTCGTTTGTTTCCCCTCCGAACATTTCGGCATAGTCAGGATCGTCGTTGGCGGTGGCGTTGGATTCGCCGGTCTCGGAATCGTTTTCCAGATAGACGACCAAGAGATCGCGTTTACCGTTTTGGACCCCGGGAATCGCGCGGCAGGATTTGCCGCGCCGATCCTCGCTGGCGAGGAAGAGCAGGCCGTCATTCATACGCTGAACAAGAGCGGCAGAAGCAGGGAAGGTAGCAGAACCTCCCAGCCCGTAACGACGGAGGGCTCCCACTTCTTTGCTGTTCACCGAGAAAAGCATCAAGTTGCCAAGTTCGGCGATTTTGGGGCTTGGATACTTGTCTTGGAGTTTGGTGACTTCGCCCGAGAAGGCATCAATTCCTGATGAGGAGTCGTGGCTCGCAGAGTTTTCCACCGATGTGACAGTCTGCTCCACATGGGCATCAGCTTGAATCAAGGCCTCGTTCAACAGTTTGCTGGTGCTGCGATGGGCGATGCGCGGTGCTTGGGTATCTGGTGCGGCAAGGTCCAGATACACTGGCTGATTGGCGTTTTTGTCCTGTTTCTCTTTCCCGGCCCAGTATGTTGATGACCCGATGGCCGCGGTGCGTTTTTTCCAATCAAGCGCTCCGAACAGTAATGAGCTGACAAGGGGCAGGTCGGAGCGAGTAAGACCGGAGTTTTCGGTGACGAGGAGTTGGGCGACGTGATTTGCGAAATCGGCCAGCGTAGGCTTGGCGTTTTGGACAACTGTAATGAGGTTTCGGAGATTGATCAGTTTTGGGGATGGCGCCCTCAGTTGTTCAGCTAGCTCCGTAACTAGGACGTGGCACGAGAGTTGAAACTGCTTTTCCTGACGTGGGGTGATCGTGCAGGGGGCGGAAACGTTGTAGAGTGCTTTGATCGCCGCGAGGATAGTGTTCCAGTCTGCGGCCTTCTCCTTGTTGGCCTTCAAGAAGCGTTCAACCAAGGGGGCCAATTCTTCTTCGGAAACGTTTTGAAGAGTTCGAAGTGGAGCAGGGAGATTGAATCCGGGGAAACTTGACCCCGCAGCCCCATGTTCCACTCGAAATAACTCACCGGCATCTGCGCCGGGCATGGTTTCCAGGGCAGATGGGACGCCTGTCGAATTCAGGCAAATGACGAGGGCGTCTTTATTCTTCCCCATAGGATTTATGCGGGGATGACGCGACGTGGGCTTGGCCCCCATGCGGTCAATCGCGTCAACGAGAAGGGAGAGTTCGTTAAGCATAGAACAGAACCCCTTTCTCGACCTTAAGGTTGCGGCTGAAGGTGGGCTTGACCCTGCCGGACTGAGGCTTGTCGAAAACCATCCGGAGCAGCGTCGGGATGTTGTGGTTTTCGGTTTCGCAGACCGAAGTTTGAGGGCGAAACGGACCAACATAGTCGGGCGCAAAATCTCTAAGACCCAAGGTTGGGACCGTGAACCAAGAGCCGCGGTCGAGCGCGCGTTTGAACGCTTCCTGAAACGCATGCGGAGGCGATGTGGTTGAGCTGTGATGCCCTGCAAACTCCGCGTTCGCGTAGAGCCGGTAACACACGTTCACGAGCACCACCGCGTAGCACTGAAAAGAGGCTCCCTTGTTCATCGCGTCACTAGCTCGGAGAGGCCCACCGTAGTTAGTCACATAGCGGTGAAATTGGGTGGGGCGGCAAATTTCCACCTTGGTCGGCCGGATGTTGACCGATTTCCAGCGGAGGACTGACTCGAAGATACCTTTTACGGCACTAAAGGGAGGAACGACGGAGCTGGTTGGCGAGGAACCGGTATCTGCGCGCGTCCAGAGGGCAGTGGGGCCGCTTATCTCCAAGGATAAGGGGTAGGATTTGGCGTTAGACATGGTGAACTAAATTCAGAACGAATAATTTCGTGGCCAACGTGGCGACGCTTTTGCAGGTCGATCGGCAGTCTAAAGGTGAGAGGGGCGTTCACGGGACGGGCCATCACTGATGAAACGGTTTCAGGGGGCGGAATCTTTCAACGAATGGCGTTGGGCCGACTGTTTCGGGTTGAATGGCGGTCCGAGAAATCGTTTCGCCAGGTCATTTTTTGTGGTGATCGCCTGGTGATGATGCGGTGCTTCCGTCCGGAGGGGGCCACAAAAAAACCGAAACACGCGGTTTCGGTTTTTTGGGTTGGGTTAATGGCGCGGGGTCGCGTCAGTCGTCGAGGTTGAGGACGTGGGGGTTGACCTGGATGGAGCCGGTCGTGGTCGAGGTGCTGCGCATTTCGTTGTCGGCGGAGAAGACGGTGAGGCGGGACTTGAGTTCGTAGTTGATCGCGCCCGTGCGCAGCGCCTCTTTCAGACGGGTGGCGGCACCGGAGTCGGATAGCGTGAATACGACGTCGAGGGTGTTGCTGCTGAGGGCCTGGGTCGCGAGCGGCTTCTCGGTGCGGGTGGTGCCGAGCGGGATGCCGTTGAGCGTCAACGTGAGGTCCATGCTGCGGATGCCGATCGGGCGGATCGTTTCGTTGTGGCAGCGCATGGTGACCGTGATCTCGGTGCTGGCGCCGCGGGACTCGAAGGCGCGAACACCATCGGCATGGACGACGAGACCGGAGAGTTCGACCGGACCGACTTTGCAGCCGGCGATGAACAGGGCCCCCAGGAGGGCCAGGCAGAGGAAGGGGTTGCGGGAGGAGAGGAACATGGTGTGAGGTCGGGGAGACGTTGAAGGAAGTGGGCGTAGCCGTGAAAATTCAGTTGGGAAACCACGAAACACACAAAACACACGAAAGGTCACGGAGATGGGCCCCTCGATGGAAAGTCGTACCCAGGCACCGTTCGGGGGGGCGCGAACTGACGGGATGGGTTTCCCTCAATTTCGGATTTCGTGTTCTAGGTGTGTTTCGTGATTCATTTCTTCTGAATGGATACGACTTAAAGGTAAAGCGGCGCGCTGGGGCCGAGGGGCAGGCCGGTGAGCATCCAGATGATGAGGAGTAGAGTCCAGGCCAGCATGAAAGCGAAGGAGTAGGGTAACATCGTCGCAATGATGGTGCCCATGCCCATGCCGTCGTCGTATTTACGGGCAAAGGTGATGATGAGGGGGAAGTAGGCCATGAGCGGGGTGATCACATTGGTCACGCTGTCGCCCACGCGGTAGGCGGCCTGCACGAGTTCCGGCGAGAAGCCCAGCAGCATGAACATGGGCACAAAGATGGGCGCGATGAGGGCCCACTTGGCCGAGGCGCTGCCGACCAGCATGTTGATGATGGCGGCGAGGATCACGAGGCCGATCATCATGGGAATCGGCCAGTCGTCGAGCCCGAGGGCGCGCAGGGCGCCGGCGCCTTTGACGGCGAAGATGAGGCCGAGGTTGGTCCAGTTGAAATAGGCGATGAACTGGGCGGCAAAGAAGGCGAGCACGAGGTAGGCGCCGAGGGTGCCCATGGCGTCGTTCATGGCGCCGACGATGTCACGGTCGGATTTGATGGTCTTGGCGCCGAAGCCGTAGGCCAGGCCGCTGCCGAACCCGAGCACGAAGAGGAAGGGCACGAGATAGCTGAAGGGCAGCGCACGCATCATGAGGTCCGGATAGGCGGGGTTGCGCAGGAAGCCGTTCTCCGGGACGATGCCGACAACGAAGGTGGCCACCGCGACGAGGGCGAAGACGGCGGTGTAGAGCAGGCCACGTTTCTCGGCGGCGGAGAGCGGCGTGAGGGTCTCGGGTTTGACCGCGCCGGAGTAGGTGCCGAGACGGGGCTCGACGATGCGGTGGGTTACCCAGGTGCCGGCGGCGACGACGACAAAGGTCGAAATGAAGAGGAAGTAGTAGTTGGCCAGGCCGGTGACGGTGTAGTCGGGATTGAGCAGGCGGGCGGCTTCGGTGGAAAGGCCGGCGAGGATGACGTCGATCGCGCTGATGAGAAGATTGGCCGAAAAGCCGCCGGAAACGCCGGCGAAACCCGCGGCGAGACCGGCGAGGGGATGACGGCCGACGGCGTGAAAGATGGTGGCGGCCAGCGGAATGAGCAGCACGTAGCCGACGTCGGCGCCGAGGTTGGACATGACGCCGGCGAAGACGACGATGGGCGTGACCCAGGTGCGCGGCGTGGTGAGCACGAGGGCGCGCACGGCGGCGCCGATGAGACCGGCCTTTTCAGCGACGGCGATGCCGAGCAGGCAGACGATGACGACGCCGAGGGGATGAAAGTTGACGAAGACGTGAACCGTTTCCTTCACGATCTTCTGGAAGCCCGCGAGGTTGAGCAGGCTCACGGCGGAGATCGTGTCACCGGTGGCGGGGTGGGCGACGGAGAGACCGACGCCTTCGGCGATGGCGGAGGCGATCAGGGTAAAGATCGCGAGCAGGGCGAAGAGGGTGGCGGGTTCGGGCAGGGCGTTGCCGACGCGTTCGACCGTGCCGAGGATGCGCGTGAGCAGGCGGGGCGGGGTGGATTCAGGCATGCGCCGACGAAAAGGGTGTTCTTCATCGGCGCGAGCCTAAGCGGCCGGAATCGTGCGACCCAACCGCCGATGGATTCGCGCGCCCGCAGCTATGGTGCCTGTAACCCGAACCGGTGGAGCGGGAACCAACGGCTTCACCGGATTGAGGTTGAGGGAGGAGGGAAAAGGCGATCCGCACCCCATCGTTGCAGCCCGTGGTGGCTACGCCTCCGGCTGCATGGATCCGGCCTGGACGTGGCTCCGCGGGTCAGTCGTGGACGATCTCGACCATGAGGGGGACGACGGTGCCGCGGGTCTTTTCGGTGAGGGTGAAGCCGATGCGGTCGGGATAGCGACGGATGAAGCGGTCCTCCACAAGGCGGCTGCCGAGGGCCTGGTGGACCTTGAGGGAAAGCGTGCCCTCGTTGGCGTTCATGGCGGCGATGAGTTCGGGCAGATCGAGTTTTTCCTCGGAGTAGAGGAGGAGCAGGTAGTCGGTGCCGGGGGTGGTGTCCATGCGCACCACTTTGCGCTCGGAGGGAAAGGCGATGACGGAGTCGGGCCCGACCAGCGGGGACATGTTGTCGGCGAAGGGCAGGATCTGGGTGATCGCGCCGGTGAGGTCGGTGGCGAAGGCGTAGAGGTAGGCCTGGGTGGAGGTCTGCACGAAGAAGCGAAAGCGGGTGCCGGAGGGGTAGGCACGGGCGAGGCGGTAGCCGCGGTATCGGGTTTGCGCTTCGCCTTCGGCGAGGGGCGGGAGCAGCATGCCGGGCATGGCCGTGCCGTCGCGTTCCTGGAAAGTCATCTCGCCGGCGAGCAGCGGCGGCAGGGTGCCGACGGGGTTGTCGGGCGTGATGCCGTAGGGTTTGCGTTCCGGGCGTTTGCCGTAGGCCTGCATGGCCATGAAGACGTTGCGGTTGAAGTCGGCGTAGGGGATCCAAACAAAACCGCGGTCGCCCCACTTCGTGCCCCAGCTGTTGAGCACGCGAAACGCCCCGCCGTAGCGCTGATCGTCGTAGCCGACCACGACCATGGCGTGTTTGCCGTGCTGGCCGGTGGCGCCGGCATCGGTATCGCGCTGTCGCCAGACTTCGCCCGAGCGGTAGAAACTCTGCTGCACGATGAAGCCGATGAGCACGGGGCTGCCCTCGGCCAGGGCCTTCTTGATGGCGAGGAGTTTGAACGGATCGTCCTCGGGCAGGTTGGCGGCGAAGAGGACCTGGTAGTCGACGATGGGGAACTCGGTGGCCTTGAGGATGGCCGTATCATCGATGGCGGCGCCGCAGCGGTAGGGCACGTAACGGTTGGGCGGGACGCCGGTGGTGCGCAGCAGCTCGAGCGCGTGCACGATGCTGGAACCGGACTTGCAGTCGGGCGCGGCATCGGCGCCCTTGATCTGCTCGTAGACGAAACTCGGCGAGAACACGGCGGCGTCGAGGGTGGAGCGGGAGGTGATGCCCTTTTCGATGCCGTGGAGGATGGTGCGGGCGTGGTAGGCGACGGCGAAGGCGGTGCAGGTCGAGTAGGGCCCCTGGTCGCCGGGGGTGGGCGTGAACTGTTCGAGGGAGGCGGAGGGCGGGAGATTGGCGTAGGTCTCGGCGGTCACGGGCGCCTTGTAGGGAACGGCTCGATACGCGGCCTCGTCGAATTCCAGCCCGGTGCCGGGAAGCTCGTCCAGCGGCGGGGCGTAGGCATCGTCGCCGGGTGGGGCGGGTTGGGCGACGAGACGGGAGAAGGCGAGGAGGAAGAGGCCGAGGCAACGGAGTTTCATGGCGTGACGAGCGTGAGCGGGAAATCCTGGCCGTAGCCGTAGGTGACGGGGTATTGGGCCTCGCCCTTGGCGGCGGCGGTGACCTCGGGGACCTTGGCCTCGACGTAGGCCTTGATCTCATTGACCGAGACGATGCCATCACCGGCGTCGGCGGCACCCCGCAGCCCGTCGAGCAGGACGCTGGTGAAGGCGCCGTGGCCGAGGGCGGCGAACTCGGTGGCGAACTGCGTCGAGCCGGTCGAGGTGAGCCAGTGCGTGCCGGTGGAGCGGGCGAGCTGGGCGATGGCGCGCTCCTCGACCGCGCCGCGCACGGCGACATTCTTGAGGGCGCCGGCGGACTGGCAGGCGTCGAGCACCCAGAGCTGTTTCTGCGCGGCAATGTCGCGCGAGTAGCCGAGCAGGTCGCGGCCGGGGATGCCGAGTTGGCGCAGGATGCGGCGCTCGCCGTAGAGCTGGGTGATCTCGTGCGGCGCGAGGTAGAACTCCGGATCGTCGTCGCCGTCGGACATGACGCCGTGACCGGCGTAATAGAACACGAACACGTCGCGCGGCCCGGCCTCGCGTTGCACGGTATCGAGGGTGGCGAGGATGTTCTCGCGGGTGGCCTGCGCGTCGTAGAGGGCGTAGTGGTGGGCGCGGGTGAAAAGGTGACCGAGGCGGTCGCGCAGGGTGGCCTCGACGGCGCGGGCGTCGGCGACGGCGTAGTTGAGGTTGTAGGTGGGATTTCGATACGCATCGATGCCGACGGTGACCACATGCAGCGCGATGCCGGCGGTCTCGTCCTCGGGCGGCGTGGCGTCGGAGTAGACGATGAGTTCGTCGGGCGCGGACTCGGTGCCCTGGGCGTTGAGGGCGACGGCGCGGAAGCGGTTTTTCCCGGGAGTGAGCATGAAGGTGTGGGCGGCGGTTTTGGTGAAGGTCTCGGCGGGCGGGGCATCCTCGTCGTCCTCGACCAGCAGGCCGCGGGTGGCGCCGGCGACGAGTTTGCCGTTGTGGTAGATGCGGAGGTCGGCGATGGGCGAACCCTCGCAGGTCGCGTCGAGTCGGAGCGTGACCTCGGGCGTGGCGATCTCATGGGTCTCGAACTCGTCCTCGACCGAGAGGCCGCGGGTCGACGGGCCGTCGATCGAGAGCGTGAGTTTCGGGGCCTGGGTGAGATCGGACAAAGGGACGGTGGGGCGCGGAGTGAGTCCCTGGATGAGGGAACCGAGCAGGCGCGGGCGGTAGAACTCGTCGAAGTAGGATTCGAGCGGCGAAATCTGTTCGCCGAGGGCGAAGCGCAGGTCCGTTTGCAGGGACGTTTCGGAGCTGAAGAGGCCGGTGGCGGGGTGGCGCACGAGCCACTTCTGCGGCGAATCGAACAGATACATCTCGGCAACGACGGTGGACTCGCGGGTGTTGATCAGGCGGATCGCTTCGTCGCGGGTGGAGTTGACGAGGAGAAAACGATCGGAGCCGACGAAGCCGAAGGAACTCACGGGGGCGGCGAGTCGGGTTACGCCGACGCGCTCGCCCTCGGGCAGGTTGTAGACGCTCACGGTGGTTTGGCCGGCGTTTTGCGGGGTGGCGACGGCGAGCAAGGTGCCGGCGGGATTGTAGACGGCGAGACCGGTGAGGCCGGAATAGTCGGTGAAACTGGAAGCGCGTTCGCCCGTCTCGGCGTAGAGCACGGCCCAACTGTAGGCACTGAGCGTCGAGCGACCGAAGAGGAGCGAACCGTCGGCGTTGAAGTGGAAGTCGCGGACGGCGTGTTCGGTGGTCCAACGTTCCTCGCCGGTGGCGACATCGTGGCAGTGGACGCTGACGTCCTGGCCTTTGGTGTAGGCGAAGACGACGGACTTGCCATCGGGCGACAGCGCGAGGCCGGGCGGTTGGTCGGCCTCGTAGTAGGTGTCGGCGCCGCGATGGGTGAAGACGGCCAGGCTGTCGCCGGTGGTGGTGTCGATGACCTGCACGGCGTCGCCATGGTGAAGCGCGAGCACGCGACCGTCGCGACTGCGCGCGTGATTGAGCGTGCGGATGAAGGTGGACCAGACATTGGGTTCGGCGACCTTGATGCCGTCGCGGCCGATGGTGCGGGAGGTGAAGGCGAGCGGGTTCGATTCGGTGGCGCCGAGCGTGGCGAGCTGGGGTTTGCCGCGGCCGACGAGGCGCCAGTCCGCGTCGGTCGGATCGAGGTAGGCCGCGAGGTTGTAGGTCTGGGCGGCGGGGAGATCGAGCGGGGTGACCTCGAGGCCGGCCTCGGTGAAGCGCACGCGGCGCAGGTCCTGACCGCGGCGCACGAGGAACTCGAGGTCGTCGGATCGTGGATACACGGCGTTGGGCGAGAAAGTGTCGAGGGACCAGGCGCCGCGGGAGACGCCGGCGGCGACATCGAAGCGTTCCAGGTAGGTGGCGCTCACCTCGGAGTTGGTCCCGGAGGATTTGGACTGGGCGACCAGCGGCCCGCGCCGCGGGCCATCGATGAGGGTGATCGCGACGTCGCTGCGCCGGTCGGGCAGGCGAAAGTTGGCGGAGGTGGTGCCACTCGCGAGGTCGTGGATAAAGAGGTCGGGCGAAGCGGTGAACAGCAGCGGATCGCCCGCGCGGCGAGGCAGCACCGGGTAGAGCGTCGCGGCATAGTTGACGGTGGCGAGCGGCCGCGTGGCGCCCGTGCTTGGATCGAGCGCGGTGAAGCGGTTGACCTTGCCGTCGAAGTGCTGGGTGAGGATCTCGCCGCTGGGCAGCATGCCGTGGGGTTTGAGGTCCGGCGAGATCGTCGTGAGGAGCGATTCGCTCGCGAGATCGATGACGGCCATCGGGAGGTTCAGTGCGAGCCGGAAGGAGGCGGTGCGGGCGTCGGCATCGATGAGCAGATTCTGGCCGAAGGGGCGGCCGAGTTTGGCGTCGGCCCCGTAGGCTTGAATGAGCGGGATGCGAAACTGTCGGCCGCGTTGACCCTCGACCGGTGAGAAGCAACCGATCAGGAAGGCGAGGCCCTGGGGATCGAGCCGGACGCTGACCAACTGGTTCGAGTCACGGTGGTAGGCGAACTCGGCGTTGCGGTCGACGTAGGTGCGGTAGACGGGCGTGGTGAAATCGAAATCGTCGTGCGTGGTCAGGTTGCCGTCGTGGACGATGAGCACCTGGCGCGGAAGGTGGGTGAAGCAGGCGAAGGCGATGGACGCGCCGGGCCGGGCGTTGAACTCGGCGATGGCGGCGCGGTGGGCAACGTCCCAGATGCGCAGCACCTGCGCGTCGGCGGTGAGGAGGTAACGGCCGTCGGACGACTGATCGAGGTGCGTGATCCGATCCTTGTGCAGGACCGGTGGCAACAGCCGGGGCAGGAGCGGAGCGGCGGGCGGCGGGATGACGGCCGCGGGGGAGTCCGGCGCGGGCGGCGGCGTGGGATCGGCCTGTTTGAGCAGGTCCTCGTATTGGGCCGAGGTGACGGTGGCGAACAGGACGACGAGCGGAGGCAGGAAACGTGGCATCATGGTAGCAGGGCGACGGGGAAGTCCTGGCCGTAGCCGTAGGAGGACGGGTATTGCGGGGCGCCCTTGTAGCGCTGGGTGACGGTGGGCAACTCGGCTTCGAGGTAGGCCTTGAGTTCGTTGATCGTGATGCGCTTGTCGCCGGTGTCGGCGCGGCCGTCGAGCGCCTGGAGCAGGGTGTGGGTGAAGGCGCCGTGGCCGAGTTCGGCGAACTCGGTGGCAAACTGGTTGGCCGAGGAGGCGGCGATCCAGTGGGTGCCGGTGGCGCGGGCGAGTTGGGCGAGGGCCTTTTCCTGCGAGGCGCCGCGCTGGGCAAAGGCCTGGAGGGCACCGCCGGAGTTGCAGGCGTCGAGGATGAAGAGCTGCTTCTGGGCGGCGATGCCGGCGGAGAGTTCGCGCAGGGTGTCGGCGGAGAGGCCGTTGGCGGAGAGGCTCTGGCTCTCGCCGTAGATGCGGGTGACGTCGTGCGGGATGAGGTAGAACCTGCCGTCGGTCTTGGACATCACGCCGTGGCCGGCGAAGTAGAACAGGAAGGCGTCGTGGGGTTGGGCGGCGGTCTTGACGGCGGCGAAGGCGGCGAGGATGCCGTCGTGGGTGGCCTCGGCGTCGGCGAGAAAATGGGTGTTGATCGTGGCGAAAAGCGGCGCGTTGACGGTCTCGAGTTTGGCGCGGATGCCGGAGGCGTCGGGCACGGCGAAGTTGAGGTTGTATTCGGGATTGCGATACTCGTTGACGCCGACCACGAGCAGGTGGAGCTCGGCGGGGCGTTGGGCGGCGGCGGCGCGGCGCAGCTCGGCCGCGGGCGGGGTGAGCACGAGTTCGGCCGGGAGCGATTCGAGGCCCTCCGTCGTGACGGCGACGAGGCGGAAGGTGTTCTGCGGTTCGATGAGGAGTTCGACCTCGAGGTCGATGCCGGCGCCGCGGGCCCAGGACGGCGGCGTGGTGTGGATGAGTTTGTCGTTTTGGTAGAGACGCAGTTCGGCGATGTCCTGTACGGTGCTTTCGGCGCCGAGGCGGAGCTTGTAGCGCAGGGCGGAGATCCAGCCGGCGTCGAGGGTCACGGTGGGCGGACGCACCACGTCGGCCAGCGGGGCGACCTCGGTGGGCAGGCCGCTGAAGAGGCGGGTGAAGAGTTCAGGGTCGTAGGCCTGATTGAAGATCTGGGCGAGGGGCACGGGCACGTAGCCGTTGAGCAGCGAGCCGGTGTGCTGGAGGGCCGGGGTGGCGTCGAAGCGGCCGGCGGGCGTGCGCAGCAGGTAGTCGTCGCCAAGGTTGTAGAACTCGAGGGTGGCGCTGATCGCGACGGTCGGAGCGGTGGCGTCGACGAAGACGAGGGCGCCGTTGCTGAGTTCGACGACGAGGTGGCGACCGTCGCCGAGGCGGTGGAAACGGTCGACGTCGGCCTCGAGCGGGAAGGTGGTGACGGTGGGCGCGGCCGCATCGAGATCGACGACTCCGAGGGACGCGCGCAGGCGGAAGAAAAGGCGTTGGGTGGAGGCGTCGAACCAGGTGCGAGCCTGCCAGGGGTCGAAGTCGTCGGGCGTGACGCCGCCGAGGGGCACGCGGCGCGGGGCGGACCCGGCGTCGGTGTAGGACTCGAGAGTGGCGTCCTGTTGGTTAAGGAGGACGATCTCACCGGAGGGTTGCACGGCGGCGAGGGCGTAGGCGCCGTGGTCGAGAGGGCGGGACCACCGCTCGGCCGACCAGACGCCGCCCTCGGTGGGGAGTTGGGCGACGTCGAGCAGGTTGAGCTCGGCGAAGTTGTCCTCCTCGCCGGTGTCCTCGTTGTATCCGATCCGGCGGGTGAGGCGGGCGAGCAGGGTTTCGTCGCTGGAGAAGGCGTAGAAGTCGGGTTGGTCCCGCGGGCTGTAGAAGAGCTCGGCGGCGATGGCGGTGTCGCCGAAGTGGTAGAGGGTGGAGAGGGTGGAGGTTTGGGCGATGAACCAGGTGCCGGCGGGCGAGACGGTGAAGCCGGCGTCGTATTCGGGCAGGGTATTGTTGAGCTGGGGATAGTCGTAGGTGGCGTCGGCGTCGTAGGGCACGGTGGCGACGGGGATGGAGCGGATGGGGCCCTCGAAGGCCTCGGTCGCGAGGATGGATTCGCCGTCCGGGGTGTAGAGGAGGCTGGTGGCGCTGGAGCCGCGGCGTTGGGCCTTCAGGCCGGAGGCGGTGAAGCGGAAGAAGGTGACGTTGCCGTTGTAGTCGTTGGCGAAGAACTCCGGGCGCGTCGGGTGGAAGGCGATGTCGGAGAAGCGGTAGAGGGTGTTGGCCGCGCCGTCGTAGGTCGTGGTGACCTCGCCGGTGGTGGTGTCGAGGCGGATGAGGGAGCCGGCGTCGGCCTCGCGCTGAGCGATGGCTTGCGGACCGGGCGGGGTGATGAGGGTGTAACCCTCGGGCAGGACGGGAGCGGGGATTTCGGGAAAGTCCTCGGCGGAGGAGATCGGCACGTTGCGGAGGGTGCGGAGGGTGCCGGGTTCGAGGTAGTCGCGGAAGAGCTGGGTGACGCCGTCCTTTTCGACGGTGCGGATGGCGGTGACCACGTCGGGATCGTCGGTGTTGAACTGCACGCCGGGCACCTGGAGGACGCGGGTAACGTTGCCGGCGTAGGGATCGATCAGCGTGTAGGCGAAATCGGGATAGTTGGCCACGTGCAGCAGCTCGCGGGTGGGCGAGGTCCAGTTGAGGGCGTCTTGGAAAAAGAGGTCGGCCGTGGGTGGCGTGAGGACCGAGAGGTGTGAGGTGCGACCGGAGTCGAGGTCGAGTTCCACGAACTGGTAGTCGCCCCAGCGGCGCGGGTCGTAGGGGTCGCCGGTGAGCTCGAGGTCGCGCAGAACGAGCAGGGCGGTGTTGGGCTGGCGACCGGGCAGGGTGCGGTGCAGCTCGAGGAGCGGCAGAGCGATGGGTTCGATGGCGGCGAGATCGGTGCCGGGTTGGGCGGCGGGGGTCGAGAGATCGAAGCGCTGCACCACGAGCCGCGACGTGGTGGCGATGTCGGGGTCGGCCGTGAGGGTGAGCAGCGTGTTGCCGTTGGCGTTGATGAAGGTCTCGGTGGCGGCGATGCCGGGCGGCGTGACCGGGCGGGCGCGGCCGGTCTCGAGATCGAGCAGCGCAAAGCTGCCGCCGAAGCGATGCATGAGCAGCTGGCGACCGTCGGGCGTGAAACCGGCGGGCTGGTGACCGTCGCGGACCACGAACCGGGGTGCCAATGTGGCGGGGTCATGAACGGTGAACGTGCTCAGGTCGGACTGAACGAAGAGCCCAGCGGCGGGGCCGTGTTCGGGCTGATGCGTGCGGTCGGTCCACTGACCGAATGGCAACGCGGCCGGGCATTGCGCAGCAAGGACGGCGGCCGCGACCGCGACAATCTGGCGTGAATGACGAGTCATGTACTCGAGTTTAACGCAGAACCGGGCGGCCGGCCCATACGTCTACTTGCGTAGATCGACGGGGATCGTCGCATGCCGGGTGCGACCGCGCGAGGAGGCGGGCCTTTGTGAGGCATTGGGTGGCCCGTTGCGGGGGCGGCCGGAAGGGGGGACGTATTTCGTGACCGTCCGTGCTGCAGGTCAGGGGAGCGGGGCGAGGAGTTCGCGGCCGCCGTAGAGGTTGAAGGGGGCCCAGAACTGGGGGTGGGTGTAGCCGGGGAGTTTGTTGGCCTGCATGTCGCGTTTGACCTGGGCGATGGCGAGATCGCTGGGCACGCCGTCGATGAGGTGCAGCTCGTAGTAGCGGCGCATGAAGTAGACCGTGCTGTAGTCGGAAACGGGCCAGAGGGAGGCGAGCACGTTGTCGGCCCCGGCCTTGAGCAGGGAACCGGTGAGGCCCACCACGCCTTCACCGGCGACGATGGCGCCGAGGCCGGTTTCGCAGGCGGAGAAGGTGACGAGTTCGGCGCGCAGCGGGAGTTGTTCGAATTCGGTGATCTGCAGGCGGCCGTCGCGTTCGGCGGGCATGGCGGGGGTGATTTCGCCCTCCCAGGAAAGGAGGATGCAGGAAAGCTCGGGCAGGACGGGGACGGCCGAGCCGTGCACGGCGAAGTGCAGCACGCGGTTGCGGCGCAGTTCGCCGCGGGCGGCGAGGTCGCGGATGTGGGGCTCGGAGACGTTGCGGCCAATGACGACATCGGCGTTGGGCAGGAGATCGCGCAACAGCTCCACTTCGGCCTGGGTGCCGGCGAGGTTCGTGGCGGGGCCGCGGGCCCAGCCGGCGTAGGGGCTGCGGTTACCGGCGAGCTGGGCGGCGCGGGCGCCGGTAACGGCGGCGAGCTGGCTCTTGAGGCCGGCCGCCTGGGCCATGTCGGTCCCGTATTGGGATGGATCATACACGGCACCGCCGAAGCCGAGGAAGTTGCGTTCGAAGGCCGCGGCGGGCCGTTGGGCCAGGGCGAGCGTGGTGAGCAGCGACGGCGTGAGGGAGAGGGCGTGGCGGTCGAGCAGGGGAACGTTTTCCAGGTCGCGCAAGGTGTCGAAGGGCACGTAGGCCAGCAGCCCGCTGGGGGAAATGAGCAGGCGATGGTAGCCGGTGAGGGCGGGCACCAGCGGGCGGACGAGCAGGTAGTGCAGGACGCGGGAGGCTTTGATGAGGGCCGGATAGCGCGCGTTCATTTCGGCGTGGTCGCAGTAGATCTGGGCGCGGAAATAGGCGACGAGGCCGGCGAGGGTGGGTTCGTTGCCGATATCGTAACGGCTGGCGTCGACATCCTCGGCCTGGGCGGCGAGCACGGCTTCGCGGTCGAGCAGGTCGGCGACCTCGCCGAGGGCGTTGAGCGGGAGGCGAATGACCTGCAACTCGTCGGAGGTGAGGATGAAGGCCACCGGATCGCTGCGGCTCCAATCGGCATTGGCGTAGGAAACCACGGCGAGACCGGCGGGCAGGCGCTGCTGGAACTGACGGAGGCGGGCGACGCGGTCGTCGAGCGTTTCGGCGGCGTCGGCGGAGGCACCGAGGGCGTCGCGAACCGTGCGGGCCTTGAGGCCTTCGCTGGCGGCGAGCGCCTCCCAGGGTTGGCCGGTGCGCAGGTAGGCTTCGAGCAGCCAGCGGTAGTGATCGGCCTGGAGGGCGAGCAGGCGGCGGCGGTCTTCGGGCGGGGCGGTGAGGCGAAGCTGCTCGACCGATTCGATCCCGAGCGAGAGCGGGCCGATCGCGCCGGCGGGGTCGTCCTCCCGCAGGCAGCACTCGCCGACGAGGGCGAGCGTTTCCATATGCAGGTCGGGTTGGGCGCCTTCCTGGGTGAGCAGCATGGCGGCGACGAGTTGCAGGCGGGCTTCGAGGATCTCGCCGGCGGCGAGGTGCAGGCGCACGAGGCCGAAGTGGGCGCGGGCGGTTTCGCGCGGAGCGCCGAGTTTGCGGGCGAGTTGCAGGGCGAGCTGGAAGGACTCGCGGGCGGTGGTGGCCTGGCCGGCGACGCGGTCGGCTTCGGCGGCGACGAGCAGGCTTTGGGCGACACCGAGATCGCCGAGGCGCACCCAGTCGGCGGTGGGGCGGCGGCGGCTGGTGCCGGCGCGGCGGAGGTCGGTGGAGAGGGCGTCGCGGGCGAGGCGACGGGCGGCCTCACTGTCGCGGAGACCGATGCGGCAGAGGGCGCGGTCGCGATGAAATGCGGCGATCGCGGCGAGGTCGGGCAGCTCGGCCACGAGCGAGGCGACGTCGTCGTAGCTGGAAAGGGCGCCGGAGAGGTCGCCCCAGGCGCGCTTGAGGGCGGCTTCCTCGAGGAAAACCGCGATCCGGTCGTCGCGCGTGTCGGGCGCGGCGGCGCGCAGGTCACGGAAGGCGGCGGACGCGGCGACGAGGTCGCCCTGGTTGCGGGTGACCTCGAGGGCGAGGCGGGCGTGGGTGTAGCGGCGGGCGGCGGCTGCGGGCAGGGCGCTGGCGGCGTCGAGATCGGCGCGGGCGCCGGCGTGCTGCCCCAGCCGCGAACGCGCGCGGGCTCGCTCGGTGTGGGCGAGGTAGCGGTCGGTATCGCTGACGGCGGTGCTGACGGCGGTGTCGAAATGCGGCAGGGCGCGGGCGTAGGCGAAGCGTTGCATCTCGGCGAAGCCGGCCGACCAGGCTTCGTCGAAGGCACGCAGCGTGACCGGACCGGCGGTGGTCTGCATCTCGCGCTGGGCGCGCAGCTCACGGGCCGGGGTCAGTCCGGCGAGGAGGGCGGAGGCGAGGATCAGCGGCCGGCCGGCGTCTGGGAGTAGGCGTAGCGCGCGCATGCCATGAAGTTCTGGTCGTTCTTCTTGTCCGGCTTCAGATTGAGCAGGGCGTTGGCCACGTTGACGGTGAGCTGCCAGTTGCTGGTGTTGTAGGCCAGGGAGAAGATGGTCTCGAGGTAGGGAATCTGTTCCTCCTGGCTTTCGCAGTAGTCCATCGAGCGCAGGTAGGCCTGGAGGGCGTCGGCTTCGCGCTTGGCCTCGAGGGCGCGTGCGCCGATGTCGTCGAAGACCCAGCGGCGCAGGCTGCGGTGCGGGCGGGTGTCGGGGTGAATGTTGTCGATCTCGTCGATTTCGCGGTGGGCGTCGTCGCCGCGGTTTTCGGCGGTGAAGTTGAGCATGCGCTGGTAATGGTATTGGTAGCGCATGTCGCCGCTGGTGGGGAAGAGTTGAAGACCTTCCTCGGTGAGGCGGGTGGCCTCGGGATTGAGGTGCAGGGCGCGCACGCAGGAGATGGTTTCGTAGTAGACGGAACGGGTGCCGAAACCCTCGGCAATGAGTTCGCGGCCCAGCTGGGCGCCGGCGGTCCAGTCCTTGGCTTTCTTGAGCTGCTCGATGCGGTCGGCACCGGCGTTTCCGACGATGGTGATGACGGTGCGCCGACGGCCGAGGCGATCGAGGGCCTCGCCGTCTTCGGTCAGCAAACTGCGTCCCAGGGCGATCTCTTCCTCCCCGTCCAGAGCGATGAGTTCTTCGAGCTTGGTGATGAGGGGGCGGAGGGCGCGGTCGGCGGCGAGCTCGGGCGTGTCGGCGGTGAAGTCCGCGAGGGGCTGGCGGGTGATGGTCTCGGTGCCGAGGGCGACGGCGATCAGGTCCTCGCCGGCGAGGCCGTAGGCGACGCCCTGGGGGCCGACCGGCACGGTGCCGCGGGCGATGAGTTCGCCCGTGGCGAGGTCCCAGGCGCGGACGAGTCCGGTGCGGGAGGCGGCGAGCACGCGCGGGGTGTCGCCGGACTCGAGGAAGCTGATAAAGGCGTAGGGCTGGTCGTCGAGGGTGAGGATGGTGCGGGACGAGGTGCCGACGGTCGGATCAAACACGGAAATGGTGCCGCGGCCGTTGGCGACGGTGGCCATGGCGAGGCGGGAGGCGTCGGCGTTGAAGGCCACGGCGGTGACGGCTTCGATGTAGGGCGGCAGGCAATATTCGGCGGTGATGCTGCCGTCCTGCATGTCGGCGGGCAGGTTGAGCACGGCGACGCCGTTCGTGGTGTCGTCCTCACCGCCGAGGTTGTTCTCGCCGGTGTAGCCGATGGCGACGCGCAGGCCGTCGCGGGAAAGGGCGAGGGCGGAGATCGAGCTGGAGCCGGCGGCGCGCAGCGTGGAGGAGCGGCCGGCGTCGGCGATTTCGGGCAGGTTGGCCCAGGCGTAGAAGTGGCGGGGGCGATCGGCGGCGGCGGCGATGCGACCGGAGGTGCTGGGGCTGGAGCTTTCGTTGCGCAGGGTGGGCTCGGCGCCGGCGGAATCGTCCCACTGGAAGAGGCCGGTGGTGGTGAAGACCATGAGCTGGTGATCGGCGTCGTAGGTGAGGCCGCGGACGGCGCCAGAGAAAGTGTGTTGAACGAGCACGGTATCGTTGGTGAGGTCGCGCACCTGGACGGTGGCGCCGTCGGCGCTGAAGGCGTAGCGTGTTTGGTCGAAGGCGACGGCGACATCGCGGCAGTAGTCGACGAGGCTGGAGTCGGTCTGCGCCTGGCCGAGCCAGCGAGCGAAGGCGGACTTCCAGTCGAGAATGCGCAGGGCGTGGGCGGAGGGACGGTCGCGGCGGAGTTGTTCGAGCCGGATGGCGGCGTGGAGGATGGCGGTCTCGGTGGGGTCGGCGTCGGGTGGCGGCGGGTTGTCGAGGTAGGACTGGAGTTCGGCGGGCGGCAGGTCGCGGAGCTGCTCGCCGAGGCCGGAAAGGGCTTCGAGGATCTGGGTGTGCTTGGCCTCGAGTTCCTGGTCGATGCGACCGTCGCGGCGCCAGGCGAGGAACTTGCCTTCGGCGATGGTGGCGAAGGCGGGATCGAGCGCGCGGGATTCGTCGACGAAGCGCTGGTCGCGCTCGAGCGGGGAAAGCTTGGCGCCGTTGAGGAAGGCCTCGTCGCCGAGGTTGAGGTTTTGGAAAAAGAGGATGCGGGGACCGCCGCTGGCGACGACGCGGGTGCTGATCTTCTCGTGGAGATCGGCGAGGGTGTATTTGTAGTCGTCGACGAGGCGGATGAGGCCGAGGTAGCGGGTCATCTCCTCGGCGCGGGCCTGAAAGTTGATGGTGTTCAACTGCTCCTGGAAGCGGGCGGCGGCGCGCAGCGGGTTGAGGGCGGTGTCGAGCATGGCCATGAGTTGTTCGCGATAGGCGGCGAGGTCTTCGTCGAGGTCGTCGACCGGGTCGGCGTCGCGGGCGTCGAGGAAGCCTTCGACGCGGGCCATGATGTCGTTGAGCTGGTTGAGCGGGGCGAGGAGCAACATCTTCTCCTGCACGTTGCTGTTGGCGGCGCGGAGGGCGGCGATTTCCTCCTGGAGTTGTTTCCAGTAGGCGATCTCGGTGGCGGTGGCGGAAACGGCGGCCGGACTCGAGTCGGCGACGGCGGAAACGGAAGCGGCGGTGGGGTCGGCGCTCTCCGCGGCGAGGAGCGGGAGCGGGGAAAGCGCCATCGTACCGACGGCGAGCAGGTGAAGCGGGAAAGGGGCGCGGTGCATGCGCCCAGATTAGCGGAGGCGACGGACAAGCACGATACGTCTAATTGCGTAGGCGGGGCCGCGGGGTCGCGAGGCTGCGGGGGCCACGTTGTCGCTTTGCTCCAACGCGGCTAGGGGGCTGTGCTCCGACGCGGCTACGGGGCGCTGGCGCTGACTCAGAAGGTCGAGATCGCCTGTGCACTCTCCATCACGAACCAGGTGCACAAGGCGGTGACGATGATGAGCGCGAGGGTCTTGGCGAACTTCTGACGCTTGAGGCGGGCGTCGTGGGCGTCGGTGTAGCGATGGCGCGACGTGCAGTCGGAGCCGTTGAAGAAACTCACGAAACCGGCGTTGCGAACGGGGCTGCGGCGGGCACGGGATTCGTCGATGAGTCCGAGACGGACGGGCGGTCGACGAAAGAGGTGCTTGAGGGCGCGCATCGGGATAAGAACCGTTTCGGATTTTGGGTGAGCATCTCAAGCGGAAAACCGGCTCGCGGGTACGATTCACGCGAATTTAGCCAAAGGGTGCGGATGAGTTGGGAGTTGCGACGGCGGCGCGCTTGCGTTGGCTCCGCGTCGATGGCTTCGGAAAAACCCACTCCGCACACCTTGCGTCGCCGAAAGGGCGGTGAGCCGATCGTCGCGGTCACGGCTTACGATGCCGTGATGGCGCACTATGCGGGCGCGGCCGGCGTGGACATCATCCTGGTGGGTGATTCGGTGGGCAACACGGTGCTCGGTCTCACGGGGACGGTGCCGGTGACGCTCGACATGATGGTGCACCACAGCGCGGCGGTGGTGCGGGCGAA
>CBFGUO010000065.1:0-27174 GCA_965652375.1 uncultured Opitutus sp. | reverse complement strand
CCCCCCCCCCCCCCACCAACACTCTTTCCCTACACGACGCTCTTCCGATCTCCGCAAAAAGGCGCAAAAGTCGCAAGAGGATGAGATGATTTCTATGCCTTCTGTGAAGCCTTGTCAGTGTTGCTTGAGATAGGAGGTGGGGGGGCGGGGAGTGGTTTTGGGGATCCAGTAGGTGGGGCGGGCGGGGTCGAAGCGGCGTTGCAGGGGGTCGCGACCGAGGGGGCGCATGAGCAGGCCGATGGGGGTCATGACGCCGAAATACACGAGGGCAAGGATGAGGTGCGACAGGACGAAGCCGAGGGGGAAAGTGAGATGGACGGCGGTGAGATAGGGCAGCCGCAGGGCGCGAGGTGCGATGACGCCCAGAATGATACTCAGGCTTGCCAGGATGAAAAGCAGCGCCGCGGTCGTGTCCTGCCCTCGGAATTGGGTGAAGTAGGCCAAGGCGCTGAGGAAGACGAAGGCGAGCGTCGCGAAAACCCGAAGATCCCGGGGCGAGGGGTGGCGATTGATCTTGATGAGCGACATTGGGGGGGGCGGCGCTTCGGCGCCGCGGTCTTAAAGTCTGAAGGTCTAAAGGTCCAAAGGTCTGAAGGTCTTAAAGTCTTAAAGTCTATCCTCCTTCGCCGAGGCTTCCTCCTTCGCCAAGGCTTCCTCCTTCGCCAAGGCTACGGCGGACAAGGACGGCGGACAAGGACGGCGGACATGGACGGCGGACATGAAGGTCTAACGGTTGGAGGAGGGGAGGTCGGATGGGGGGCTTTGTTCTCTTCGTTGGCTTCGGTGAAAAAGCAGTTTCAGTCCTGGCCGAAGCGGGCGAGGTAGGCGGTGCGGTCGTCGGCGGGGGGCTCGGGTTGGGCGGACTTGAGGAAGAGGTGGTCGTTGATGACGAGGGCGTCCATGCCGGTGGCCATGAAGCAGCGGTAGGCGTCGTCGGCGGTGCAGACGATGGGCTCGCCGCGGATGTTGAAGCTGGTGTTGATGAGCACGGGGCAGCCGGTGCGGGCGGCAAAGGCGGTGAGCAGGCGGTGGAGGCGGGGATGGCGTTCCGTATCCACGGTCTGGATGCGCGCGGAGTGGTCGACGTGGGTGACGGCGGGCAGGTTGCTGCGGACCTCGTGCACACGGTCGACACCCGCGCGCGGGTCGCTGATGTTGCTGACACGATGCTTCTCTCGGATCGGCGCGACGATGAGCATGTAGGGGCTTTCGTCCTCGGGGCGCAGATCGAAGAAATCGGCGGCGGCTTCGCGGGTGACGATGGGGGCGAAGGGGCGGAAGGATTCCCGGAACTTGATCTTCAGGTTCATGGTGCTCTGCATGCGGGGATCACGCGGGTCACCGAGGATGGAACGGCTGCCGAGGGCGCGCGGACCGAACTCCATTCGTCCCTGCACCCAGCCCACCACCTGGCCGGCGTCGAGCAGGGCGGCGACGCGGTCGAGCAGGTGGGCTTCGTCCTCGAAATGCTCGGCGACGGCGTGGCGGCGGGCGATGAGGTCGGCGACCTGCGCGGTCGTGATGGCGGGGCCGAGCAGCGAGCCCCGCTGGGTATCGGTGCGGACGGGCGTGCGCGGTTTTTCCAGCAGTTGGTGCCAGGTGAAGAGGGCGGCGCCGAGGGCGCCGCCGGCGTCGCCGGCGGCGGGCTGGATCCAGAGGCGTTCGAAGGGGGATTCGCGCAGCAGGCGTCCGTTGGCGACGCAGTTGAGGGCGACGCCGCCGGCGAGGCAGAGGTTTTTGGACCCGGTGAGGGCGTGCAGGTGGGTGGCCATGCGCAGGACGATCTCCTCGGTCACGACCTGGACGGAGGCGGCGAGATCGAACTCGCGGGCGGTGAGCGGGGCCTCGGGGCGGCGGGGCGGTCCGCCGAACAGGCGCGCGAATTTCTCCGCGGTCATGGTGAGGCCCTGGCAGTAGTTGAAGTAGCTCTGGTCGAGCCGGAAGGAGCCGTCGTCGCGCAGGTCGAGCAGGTGGTCGCGAAGGGTGTCGGCGAAGCGCGGCTCGCCGTAGGGGGCGAGGCCCATGAGTTTGTATTCGCCGGAGTTGACGCGGAAGCCGCAGAAGTAAGTAAAAGCTGAATACAGGAGGCCGAGCGAGTGGGGAAAGTGCAGCTCGTGGGAAAGGGTGAGGCGGTGGCCCTCGCCGTGGCCGAGGCTGGCGGTGGCCCATTCGCCGACCCCGTCGAGGGTGAGGATGGCGGCCTCGTCGAAGGGGGAGGGAAAGTAGGCGCTGGCGGCGTGGGCTTCGTGGTGTTCGGTGAAGACGTAGGGGCGCCGGTAAAGGCCGCCGAGGCCGCGGTTCATGATCCGCGGCAGCTGGAGTTTCTGATGAATCCAGGTGGGGATGGCCTTGAGGAAGGACGGGAAGCCGGCGGGGGCGACGGCGAGGTAGGTTTCGAGCAGGCGTTCGAAGCGCAGGAAAGGTTTTTCGTAGAAGGCGACGTGATCGAGATCGGCGGCGGTGAGACCGGCCTCGCGCAGGCAGTATTCGATGGCGTGCTGGGGAAAGCCGGCGTCGTGTTTTTTGCGGGTGAAGCGTTCCTCCTGGGCGGCCGCAACGATCTCGCCGTCGATGAGCAGGGCGGCGGCGGAGTCGTGGTAGAAGGCGGAGAGACCGAGGATACGGGTGGGCACGTCGAAGGGGCGGGGGGGAGGTTGGTCTGAAAGTCTAAAGGTCTAAAAGTCTAAACACGCCCCAGGCGTGCAAGGGTCTTCCTCCTTCGCTTAAGCTATGGCGGACAAGAAAAGTCGGCGGGGTGGAGCCCAGTCCCGTGACCACGGGATCGGAAGCGGCGGGAGCCGAGAGGCAGGGTTCACAGACAGGAATGTCTGTGCCACAATAGGGAGCTACGTTGCGGTCGAGGGGCAGGGCAAACGGACGGGGACGTCCGTTCTCCAGGGCTGAGGTTTCGGCGGACGTGGGCGGCGGACGGGTGGAGAACGGACATCCTTGTCCGTTGGCGTTGGAGGGGGGCCGAGGGGCAGGGCGGTTTCTAACCACGGATTGCACGGAATGCACGGATACCGCGAGGCAGGTGGAACGACGCGGTCCGGGGGCCCACGCCTGGCCCGCGACCGCGGCGGTCCACCGGAAAGGCAGCGGGGTGGACGCCGGCGTCCCCGATGGCGTTGACGCGTGGCTTCGGGCTCGCGCGGGGCTGGGAGTTGTGTGTGGAGTGGGCGATGGTTTCGGTGATGGATCCTGAGTATGGCAACGAGCCGCGGCGGTCGCGGGGGAAGCTGCTGCTGTGGGTGGCGGTGTGCGCGCTGCTCTGGGGCTCGGCCTTTCCGGGGATCAAGTTGGTGTTCGCCCACTGGGCGGCGCAGGGCGTGGAGGCCGACTTTGGGGCGCGGTCGCTGTTTGCGGGCGTGCGCTTCATGGCGGCGGGACTGGGTCTGCTGGTGATCTCGCGCGCGCCGCTCAAGCAGTGGGCGGAGACGCCGCGGCACCTCATCCTCATCATGGCGGCGACGCAGACCGTGGGACAGTATGTGTGTTTTTATCTCGGCCTGAGCCTGTCGAGCGGGGCGCTGGCGGCGCTGCTGGTGTCGAGCGGAAGCTTCTGGTGGGTGTTGCTGGCGCCGCCGTTTCTCGGCACGCCGCGATTGACGCTGCGGCAGTGGCTGGTGCTGGCGGCGGGGGCGGCCGGCGTGACGCTGGCGGTGTACGCGCCGGGCGTGACGGCAGGGAGTCCGCGGCTGGGCGGGGTGCTCATCCTGGCGGCCAACCTGTTTGGTGCGCTGGGGCTGCTGACCTTCCAGCGGGTCAAGCGCACGATGGGGGCGCGGGCGGGCACGGGCTTCTCGTTGTTTCTGGGCGGCGTGGTGCTCACGGGCTTGGGTTGGCCGGCGATCGCCAGTGGCGGGCTGGCGTGGTTCGACGCCTATGTGTGGGCCTGGACGGCGTGGCTGGCGTTTGTGTCGGCGGCGGCCTTTGCGTTGTGGAATCACCTCTCCACGCTGTTCCCGGCGCCCGACCTGGCCACCTATCGTTTCCTGATTCCCTTGGCGGGTGTGTTCGAGGCGCTGCTGTTCCTCGACGGGGAACGGCTCACCCCGGAGATGATGGTGGGCGGCGTGGTGGTGCTGGCGGCGATGGTACTGACGCAGAAACGGTGAGGACGGCTCAGGCCCGGCGGAGGTTGGCGCTGACGTGTTCGAGCAGCCAGTCGGCGACCTTTTCGTAGTCCATGTCGTGATCGGTCCGGTCCCATTGTTCGACGGAATAGATGCCCTTGAAGCCGGCGGCTTCGGCCATCTGCACACAACGATCGAAGTCGTACGGCTGGTGATTGCCGTCGGCGTCGAAACGCACGGCCTTGGCGGAGACGAGGTAGGCGTAGGGGAGAATCTTGGCGAGGGCGGCGAACCGGGATTCGTCGCTGTAGTTGCCGAAGTCGGGAAGGGTATAGAGGTTTTGTGGGCCGGCCTCCTTGCGGATACGGAGGTGGACTTCGGGGTCCATCTCGATGCCGAAGTGGTTTTCGTTGAGGAGGACGATGCCCCGCTGCCGGGCGTAGGTGTTGATCTCGCGGAGGGAGGCGATGGCGTTTTCGACCGGGCCATTGCCGGGGTTGGCGCGGACGCTGGGCGCGCCAAGGGGGACGGCGGCATCGATCCAGCGTTTGACCTCGGCGATGGAGGCGGAGCGGCGAGCGGGATCGGCGGCGGCGAGATTGTAGTCGGTGTCGATCTGAATGTTGATGAGCCGGGAGCCGGCGTCGTCGAGCGCGGCGCGCAGGTCGGCGAGGTAGGCCGGTTCGAGGGACTCGAAGTGATAGCTCCAGAACTCAACCTGGTTGAGATCGAAGCGGTCCCGGTAGTAGGCCGGGACGTCGAGGAGCGTGAGAGGTGAACCGGGGTTAGGGAGTCTGTCGGAACGAGTTTGGGCGAAGCGATGGCGGAAGATGACCGTGCCCATGGCGAGGCGGTCGCGATGGGCGCGGTGGGGCGTGGCGCCGAAGGTGCGGGAGGTGAGGCCGACAGTGAGGGCGAGGCCGGAGGAAAAGAGGAAGTGGCGGCGGTTCATTTCGGGGGGGCGGGGGGGGAGGGCGGCTGCGCCGCAGTGAAAGGGAGTGAGGGAAAGGGAGCAGGGGACTGCTTGTCACCTGCGGTTGGACCTTACGGTTTGATTTCCGGCAGGGCGAAGGCGACGTAGCCGCCCCGGCCCTTGGGTTCGGGGGAGCCGATGCCGCTTTCGCGGGATTCGAGGCCCCAGGTGAGGGGGGTGCTGGCGCTGACGACCAGGTATTGGCGGCCCTGGTGTTCGTACATGGCGGGCAGGCCCTCGGCGCCCATGGGGAGGGCGCCTTTCCAGAGGACCTCGCCGGTGTCGGCGGCGAAGGCGTAGACGTGGCCGTCCTTGGCGGTGGCGAAGACGAGTCCGGTGGCGGTGACGATCATGCCCATGCGTTGCGAGCCGCGGGGCACGCCGGTGCCGGTCAGACCGGCGGCCTCGGCGTCGCGATCCTGTCCGAGGGGCTGGCGCCATTTGATGGTGCCCTGGTTGAGATCGTAGGCGAGGATGGTCGACCACGGCGGGGTGATGAGGTAGGGGTGGCCGAGACCGTAGTCGGTGTAGTAGCGGGTGGGCGGCGCGTCGACATCGGGGGGATAATCGTTTTCGCGGCGGCCGGAGGAGAAGCCGCCGGCGAAGGCCTCGTCGTCGGGCAGGGGGGCGCCGCCGGAGGCGACAACGGGACCCTCGGGCAGCGACTCGGGTTTACCGCCGCCGAAGAGGGAGGCGTAGGGCGAAACGCCGTCATCGAGGAAGGTGTAGACATCGTCGATCTGCTCTTCGGTGAAGTGGGGCAGCGGCGGCATGCGGCCGGTGCCGTATAGGATGGCGCGGGCGACCTGGCCGCGGCCGATCTGGGAGCCGACGGCGAGCAGGGAGGGGCCGACATCGTTGCCGGCGCGTTCGGGACCGTGGCAGGCGGCGCAGGTGGCGGCGTAGAGCAGCTCGCCGCGGGCCTTGGCGGCGGCTTTTTCGGCGTCGTTGCCGGGCTGGCGGTTGCGTTGGCGAAGGGGTTCGCGTTCGGCGAGTTTGTAGAAGGACGGGAAGTCCTGGTTGAGCAGGTAGACGATTCCCTCCTCGGGGTGCGCGGCGGAGTTGCCCCAGTTGACGCCGCCCACGGCGCCGGGCAGGGAAACGACCTCGTCGAGGGCGGGCGGCACGTAGAGTCCCTTGCGGGCGCGCGCGATGCGTTCGCGCCAGTGGGCGCGCTCGGCGTCGGTGATGAGGATGGGGGTGATGTCGTCCTCGGTCATGATCTGTCGGGCGTAAGGCGGCAGGGCGGGGACGGGTTGGGTGGGCCAGGCTTCCTCGCCCGGTACATCAGAGGCCGGGAAGGGGCGTTCCTCGATGGGGAAGACGGGCTCGCCGGTTTCGCGGTCGAAGACGAAGAGAAAACCCTGCTTGGAGGCGGCGGCGACGGCGTCGATACGGCGACCGTCGCGTTCGACGGTGATGAGTTGGGGAGCCGACACGAGGTCGTAGTCCCAAAGGTCGTGGTGCACCGTCTGGAAGTGCCAGAGCCGACGGCCGGTGCGGGCATCGAGGGCGACGAGGCAGTTGCCGAAGAGGTTGGCGCCGTGGCGGTCGGCGCCGTAGAAGTCGTAGGTGGGCGAGCCGAGCGGGAGGAAGACGATGCCGCGTTCGGCGTCGACGGACATCTCGCCCCAAACATTGGCGCCGCCGACGTAACGATAGGCCTCGGAGGGCCAGGTGTCGTAGCCGTAGTCGCCGGGTTGCGGGATGGTGTTGAAGCGCCAGACGAATTCGCCGGTGCGCACATCGTAGGCGCGCACGTGGCCCGGGCCGGAGAAGTAGCCCTCGCCCGGCGAGGAGCCGAGGATGATGAGGTTTTCGAAGACGCGGCCGGGGGTGCTGGACGTGGCGCGATGGATGGTGGCGGGATCGCGGAGCAGGTTTTGGCGCAGGTCCACCATGCCGTTGTCGCCGAAGCTCAGGATGGATTTGCCGGTGCGGGCGTCGATGGCCTGCAGGGTGTTGTTGAGGGTGAAGAGCAGGCGGCGATCGGAGCCGTCGTCGCTCTCCCAGTAGCTGATGCCGCGGCGCTGGATGCCGTTGAGGTGGGCGTGTATCCAGATTTCCCTGCCGGTGTCGAGGTCGAGGGCGACGAGGGAGTTTTCCTTGGCCAGCACGTACATCACGCCGTGGGCGATGACGGGGTTGAACTGATAGGAGCGTTCGTCGCCGGTGGGATACATCCACGCGATCTCGAGCCCGGCGACATTGGCCGGCGTGATCTGGTCGAGCGTGGTGAACTTCGACTGGTCGTGGCCGCCGCCGTAGTCGGACCAGGTGCGATGCTGGTCGTCGGCCTCGGCGGGCACGGCAACGGTGATGGCAAACAGGACGGCGGAGGGGCAGAGGAGTTTTTTAACCACGGATGGACACGGATGGCTTCGGCTACCGCCTTCGCACTGCTGGGAACAAAAAGACGGGAAACAGAACAGGGAGGACAGACGTGGAGTAAGGTGAACAGCGGTGCGCGATCCGGGAAAGAGAGGCGATGAACGAGGTGTGGTGACTGTTCAGCCGTCGGTCCGGTCGAGGCGGGCGGCCCAGTCGGTCATGGGGGAGGCGGAGTCGATGGGAAAGGGCGGGGAGGTGAGCGTGCCGTCGGCGGAGGAGCGCAAGGTCTCGGCGGGCAGCCAGGTGCCGGTGCGGGGGTTGAACCATTGCCAGGTGAAGTCGGCACGGGCGGGCAGGCCGGAGAGGGTGGCGGGAACGGCGCCGTTTTCGAAATAGAGCAGGGTGTGGGCGGCGTCGGGCGTGCGCATGGCGAAGGACCAGCCATCGAGGCCGTCGGCGATGGCGCCGGGGGCGGTGCGCGGGGCGAGGGAGTCATTGGCGAGCTGCAGGTCGCGGTAGGCGGGGCCGATCGAGAGAATGAAATCGCGCAGGTGCTGCATCTGCTCGCCGGAGCGGTAGCGCAGGGCGGTCCAGATGTAGGGACGCCAGCCCTCGGGTTCGCCGGTGGTGGTGAGGTCGTAGGCGCCGGTGCCGTGCACGTGGCCGGCGAGGCCGCCGGAGAGGACCGAGCCGTACATCTGGGCGCGGGCAAAGTAGCTGTCGCGGGCGGAGCCGGGGACGGGGGTCTCGCCGCCGGGGCGGTTGATGGAGTGGTTCCAGCCGGTGTAGTAGGGCTCGAGGTTGGCGACCGGGTAGGGATCGGGCAGCCGGAAGATTTCCTCGATGAAGGCGTAGATGGCGTGGTTGCGCGGCTTGTTGCCGACGGTGTGCATGGTGAGCCAGGGCGCTTCGTCGCCATGGCCGAAGCGGCGGTAGGTGGTGCTGTCGATGAGGGCGGTGTAGGGTTGGCCGAAGGGCAGCGGACCGTATTGACGATGGTGGTGGGTGAGGGCGGCGTTGAATTCCTGTTCGGTGAGGCTGTAGTCGGCCGGGATCCAGTCGAGGTGGATGCCGCTGAAGACAAGGTTCCAGGCGCCGTATCGGGAAATCAGATACTGCACGAAGCGGGCGTAGGATGCGTTGAAGTCGAAGTAGGCCTTCCAGGACGGGGCGTTGTCGCGGCGGATGGTTTCGAGGAAGGGCACGAAGCCCTCCTGCGCGAGGTGCTGCATTTTGCGATCGAGCGAGCGGAAGTAGGCGGGGTTGATGCGATCGAAATCGGCCAGGCCCTCGCGGTCGGGCAGGATGGGAAAGGGGCGGTGGCCGGCCTCGTCGTGCATGTCCTTGCCGGTGGTGATGGCGCCGTCGGCGGTGCTGATCTCGCCGCGGGCGGCCCAGTGGCCGAACTTTTCCCAGGCATTGCGCAGGTAGACGCCGTCGGCGTTGGCGTAGGTGGCGCCGCGATGATCGGCCGCCCAGTTGGGAAAGGCGGCGATGAAGGAAACGGAGTTGAAGCCCTGGCGTTTGCGCCAGGCGACGGCCTCCTCGAAGGAGATGCCCGGGCCGGGCACGTAGTCGGGCGCGGCGGGGACGCCGCGGTAGGGCAGGCGCCAGGTGGAGGCGGCGAGCCAGGTGTCGCCCAGCCAGAAGAAGGGGGTGCCGTCGGCGTATTGGAGGGCGCGGCCGTTGGGGGTGGCGCGGAGGAAGCCGCGGCGGTTGGGATTGGCGGCGAGTTCCGCGTCGGTCCAGGCGACGGCGCGCAGGTTGCCGCGACCGGAGTTGAGGCCGGCGTCGGCGGGTTGGTTGGAGCCGGTGGTCCAGGTCCACTCGCCGGGCGCGGTGGCGACGAAGCGCACGCGGAAGGTGTTGTCGCCGTCCCAGAAGCCGTGAACGCGTTGCGCGAAGTCGGGGCCGCGCAGGTCGATCCAGCAGGTGACGTCGGTGTAGGGATTGGCGTAGGTGCCGGTCGCCTCGAGTTGGATCTCCTGCAGGGTCCAGACATGCACCTCGCCGGACTGCAAAACGGCGCGGGCGGGCAGGAACGTGAGGACGTGCAGCAGCAAGGCAGCGGCCAGACGGCGGGCGTGGGGGTAACGCATGGGCACGGACGGTGCGTCGGGTGGGAGGCCGGTGCAAGCGGTGGCGTGAGTATACGAATAGACCAGGCGCGGATTGACGCGCGGGCCGCCCCGGGCTGAAGTGGCGGGCGATGCGAAACCTCCTGTGTGGCGCGCGGCGCCTGATGGTCCTGCTGCTGATGTTACTCCCCCTTCGGATCATGGCCGACGAAACCCCGACCAAACATGTTGCATTGATCTTCGATGACGGCCCGGTGCCGGCGCAGGCGGATGCCTTCCGCGAACTCTTTGCCCGGGAGGACGTAAAAGTGACGTGGGCCTATGTGGCGCGCGAGGTGAAGAAGTATCCGGACCTGGCCAAGGCGGCGCTGGCGGCGGGCCACGAGGTGGCGAACCACTCCTTCGAGCACCTGCATCCGCAGCAGGTCGACGACGATACGCTGCATCACGAAATCGTCGGGGCGCAGGCCGCGCTGACGGAGCTCACGGGGGTGGCGCCGCGCTGGTATTGGCGGCCCTTCACCGAGGCTGATCCGCGGCAGGAAGCGTTGTGGCGGGAGGCAGGGATCCGCGACTTCGGTTTCAGCCACCAGGTGTGGTCGCACGATTGGAATCAGTCGCTCGATGCGGCGCAGATTTTCAGCAACGCCACGACGGACGTGCGCGACGGTTCGCTGATCATTTTCCACGAGTGGCGGCCGGAGACCCTGGCGCAGATGCCGGCAATCCTGGCCGAGCTGCGGCGCCAAGGTTGCGAGTTCATGACGGTCTCCGAGCTGGCGGCGTACCTGGAGCGCGGACGCAAGGCGGAATAACGGTCGGAACTCGCAAGGGGCGGGACGCCGGCACCATCGGAACGAAGAAGGCTCAGCGGATCGCAGCGGAGCGCGGGCGGGAGGACGGAACCGGGGAGCCTGCTGGGGCGTCGCGGTTCGCTGGCGATAGCTTCACGGGTGTAAAAAAAAGCACCGCAACCCGAAGGCGGCGGTGCGAGAAAAAGGGAAGGAAGGCGGGCGCCGGTTTTAGCGGATTTCCGCCATCAGGCTGCCGCTTTGCACGCGATCGATCGGGTGCTTGGGGGCGCGGGCGAAAAACTCGACCATGTGGGAGACGTTGGTGAAACCGCGGGCGATGAGCTTCTTCTCGATCTCCTGCATCGCATCGCGGAGTTCGATGGCGAGATCCGGGTCGAGCTCGGCGACGGAGTTGGAGGCCTTGTCGACCACGTGGTAGGACGGCGAGTCGTCGAGCGCGATCTGGTAGAGGCTGGTCCCGTTGTGGAAAAAGCAGCGGCGAACGAGGCCGAGTTCCTCAAAGGCGGCGAGGCAGCGGTAGACCGTGACGAGGTCGCAGGCGGTGTGGGAGAGCTCGGCGTGAAGCTGCTCGATGGAGGCCGGGAGGGAGCGCTTGATCAGCGCTTCGAGGATCGCGATGCGAGGCTGGGTGATGCGCAACCCCGCGCTTTTCAAGCGGTTGCAAGCCACTTGCAGCGCAGCGGCAGTGGGCGATTCGTCGGTTTTCCCAGGGAGAGGGTGATTGGTTTGAGTCGAGGCAATCATGGAATTGGCCGGGTTTTTGTCAGACAGTTACAGTTAGGTAACGCAAAATGTAAACAGCTAGGTCGGCTTTACATTTAATTTACGTTTATGAATAGCAAATGAAGGTAGCGCTCATTCGAGATGGGGGATTGCACCTGCGACAGGTCGCGACACGCTACCGTCACCGAAGCGCCAACCATGCAAGACCTCGATTTCAGTGAAGTGGTGTCACTTATTTGCAAAGAAGACACCCGATTTCAGAAACAAGCCTACAATTTTGTGCGGCAGGGCCTCGATTTTACGGTCAAGGAACTCAAGAAGAGCGACTCGCGGCGGGCGGGGCGGTCGCTGCACGTGACCGGCGTTGAGCTGCTGATGGGGCTGCGCGCCTACGCGCTCGACCAGTATGGTCCGCTGGCCCGCACGGTCCTGTCCGAGTGGGGGGTGTCGCGCTGCGGTCATTTTGGCGACATCGTGTTCAATCTGATCGAGTACAATGTCTTCAGCAAAACGGACCAGGACAAGCGGGAGGACTTCTCCGAGGTCTACACCTTCGACGAGGCCTTCGACGCACCGTTTCTGCCGAAGCGGCGGCTGGCGTCGTAGTGGGTGACCCCGCCGGTTGGGCGTTGGCGGGGCCGGGCAAACGGACGATGACGTCCGTTCTCCATGGCTGGGGTGGCGTGGTGGAGAACGGACATCCTTGTCCGTTTGCGTTAGAGGGCGGGCGGCTGTACCAGAGGCCGAGAGGCAGGTGGAACGACGCGGTTCGGAGGTTTACCCGCCTGGGGCGCGGCCCACGTCCACCGGAAAGGCAGCAGGGTGGACGCCGACGTCCGCGACGGCGTTTGCGTTGGACGGGCTGCGGTGGGGGCAGCGGAGGAACTTATTACAGGAGGACGCGGAGGCAGCAGAGAGGGAGACTGTGCGCCGAAAGTGTTTCTCTGCTCCCTCTGCGCCCTCCTGTAAAAACACGGCGGGTCCGGTCACCGGAACCCGCCCACGCGTCTATAGACGCACGCAACTGTCCGCCTGCAGTTGAGATTTTCTGCGCCTTTGCTCTTTCGGTCGCCCGAAGGGCACCCACCTCAATCACCCCTTCGGGGCGCGAGCCTTCGGTCGCACCATCTTCGCGCTGCGCGCTACGTTTGCGGCTATTCAACCGCGTGTTTTTCTAACCACAGATTGCACAGATAGACACGGATACCGAGAGGCAGAGGGCGGGTCGCGGCGAGCGCGACCCCTACAGGGTGTAGGGGCGCCGCTAGCCGGCGCCCGGTTGCGGCGGACGGATGGAGAACGGACATCCTTGGCCGTTTGCGTAAGAGGGCAGGCGGCTGTACCAGAGGCCGAGAGGCAGATGGAACGACGCGGTCGGAGACGCCCGCGTTCACCGGAAAGCGGAGCTTCGCGGTTGCTCCCGGGGCGGGATGCTTGCTCAGTGCGATCGCCCATGTCTGCCGCCAACGACTTCAAACTTCTCCGCGCCCTGTGGTCCGACCCGCCGATTCGTCGCGTCCTGCCGAACGGTCTCACGCTCATATTGAAACCCGATCCGGGCATCCCGGTGGCCTCGGTGCAGGTGTGGGTGAAGACCGGCAGCATCCACGAGGCCGACCAGCTCGGGGCGGGCTTGTCGCACTATCTCGAGCACCTGCTCTTCAAGGGCACGACGCGCCGCGAGGGGCGGGAGATTTCCCGCGAGGTGCAGGCGCACGGCGGCTACATCAACGCCTACACGTCCTTCGAGCGTACGGTCTATTACATCGACATCCCCGCCGAGCATGCGCCGGTCGCCGTCGATATTCTGGGCGACGCCGTGCTGCATTCCACCTTGCCGGCCGACGAGGTGGAGCGCGAGAAACAGGTCATCCTGCGGGAGATCGACATGGGGCTCGACGACCCCGATCACCGGCTGTGGCAGGCGCTCTTCGAGAGCGTGTTCCGCGAGCATCCGTATCGGCAGCCGATCATCGGTCATCGGGATGTTTTTGAGGCCGTCGAGCGCGATGCGCTCCTGCGTTACTATCAGGAGCGCTACGTGCCCAACAACATGGTCGTGGTCGTGACGGGCGGCTTTGACCGCGCGGCGGTGGAGGCGGCGGTGGAGCAGCATTTCGGCGCGGCGCCGCGGCGCCGGCTGGCGCCGGTGTTTCTGCCGGCCGAACCGCCGGCGCTGGCGCGGCGCACGCAGCACGTGGAGGACAAGGTCGAGATCGTGCGCGGGGCCATGGCGTGGACGATCCCCGGCCTCACGCATCCCGATGCCGCCGCGCTCGACGTGCTGGCCCTGGTGCTGGGTCACGGCGACAGCTCGATCCTGTGGCAGGCGCTGCGCGAAAAGGCCCGCCTGGTGCACGCGATCGATGCCACGAGTTGGAATCCCTCGCAGCAGGGCATTTTCTACGTGAACCTCGTGTGTGATCCCGCGCAGCGCGATCGGGCCTTTGCCGCGCTCGAGCGCGAACTCCAGCGCGTGCATCGCCGCGGTTTCACCGCCGCCCAGGTGCGCAAGGCCGTCCGCCAGCTCGTGGTGGGCGAGATCAACGGCCGCAAAACCGTCGCGGGCCAGGCGTCGCGGCTGGGGGTGGCGGAGGTCATCGCCGGCGACGTACTGTTCACGCAGGGTTACTTCGAGCGGCTCAAGTCGGTCACCCCGGCGCGGCTCAAGGCAGTGCTCGCGCGCTACCTCCTCGAGGGCCACCCCACGACGGTGTCGCTCACGCCGCGGCCGACCGCAGCGGCGGAGTCCGGCCCCGCCTCGTCGTCCACCGGGGCGGCGGGCGCGGACGGGGTGCTGCGCGAACAGCTGTCCAACCGCGCGCGCCTGCTCATGCAGCCCGATGCGCGCCTGCCCAACCTGCACCTGCGCCTGCTTGCGCTGGGCGGGCCGGTCTTCGAGCAGAGCGGCAAACGCGGCGCCACGGCGCTCATGTCGACCCTGCTCGCGCGCGACACCGCCAAACGCTCCGCCGAGCAGGTCGCCTCGGCCATCGAATCGGTCGGCGGCTCGCTCTCGCCGGTCTTCGGCAACAACACCTTCGGCCTTTCGCTCGAAGTATTGCCGGGCGACATCGATCTCGCCCTCGACCTGCTCGCCGAGGCGGCGTTGAAACCGGCCTTCACCCGCGAGTCCTTCACCATCGAGCGCGACGCGCAGGTGGCCGAGCTGCAGCAGGACGCCGATGACATCGTGACGATCGGCCGACGCTTGTTGCGCAAAAAATTCTTCGGCGGCCATCCGCTGGCGATCGAGGCGCATGGCGAAGTCGAGGACCTGCGGGCCCTCAAGCCTGCCGATCTCAAGGCGCTGCATCGGCGCCTCATGGTGGCGCCCAATGTCGTTCTGTCGGTCGCGGGTGATTTTGAGCCGCGTCGGTTGGCGCCAAAGCTGCGCGGTCTGTTGCGGCGCTTTCGGGCGGCCGCGCTGGAAGTGGCTGCGCCCTTGTTCGACGCGCCCGCGGAGCGGGGCGACTTCGTGGAAACGCAGCCGCGCCAGCAGGCGGTGGTCTTCCAGGGCTATCGCGGTCCGGGGGTGCGGTCGGAGGACTTCCATGTCGCCGAGGTGGCGGACGAGTTGTTCAGCGGCATGTCCTCGCGGCTGTTCGAACGGGTGCGCGAGGAGAAAGGGCTGGCCTACTACGTGCGTTCGACGCGCGTGATCGGACTCGACCACGGCATGTTTTATTTCTTCGCCGGCACCGCGCCGGGCAAGGAGACGGAGGTGCTGGCGGAGATCGAGGCCGAGATCGCGCGGATGGCCCGGGGTCGCGTGACCAGGGCGGAGTTGCAGCGCTGCCAGACCCGCTTGTGCGCGGCGCGCCGCATGGGTCTGCAGTCCAACGGATCCAAGGCGATGCACGTCGCGCTCAACGAACTTTACGGCCACCCGCTCGATGACCAGCAGTTCTTCGAGGAACGCATCCGGGCGGTGACGGCCAGGTCGCTCGCCGCCTTCGCGCGTCGCTACCTCGACCGCGGGGCCTGCACGCAGCTTGTCGTGAGACCATGAATACGCCGCCGCTCGCCGCGCTGCTTCCGGACGAGGACTACGGTTTTCGGCTGACGCTGAAGCGCGGCGATCCGCGGGCGTTTTTTGCGCCCTCGGCGGTGGCCGCCGAGGTGCTGGCGGAGCGTCGGCGCTGGCTGACGGACCGACCGGAGCTGTTTCTGGTTGATGGGGCGGAGGCGGAGCCGGCGTGGCGGGAAGCGGCGGCCCTGAGCGGAGTGGTGGCGGCGCCGAACGCCGCGGCCTGGGGGGCGGCCTGTGAACCGGATGTGGTGCTGCTGCGGCGCGACGCGGTGGGCGTGTTTCGGGTGCAGGCGGGGGCGGTGGTGTTTCCGAGCACTTGGTCGTTGCCGGAGAAGGCGGGCCTGACGCTGGCGGAGACGCACGGCGTGGTGCCCGGACTGAATGCCGCCATTGGTCCGGCGATCGACCGGTTTCTGGCACGCTTGAAACCGGGGGCCGGTGCGGTGCGGACCAACTGGGGGCTGGCGGCGAGCGCGGAGCGCAACCTGCACCCAGCGCTCCCGCGGCCGCGGCTGCGGGAGGACACCCCGCCGGAGCAGGTGTGGCTGCGCGTCGAGCACCAGATCCTGACGGCGCTGCCGGAGAGTGGTGCGGTGCTTTTTGGGATTCGGATCGCGCTGCATCCACTCGCCGAGGTGCGGGCGGATCCCGCGGCCTGGA
Organism: uncultured Opitutus sp.; assembly: GCA_965652375.1. GTDB lineage: Bacteria > Verrucomicrobiota > Verrucomicrobiia > Opitutales > Opitutaceae > Actomonas. The sequence goes on along the minus strand of CBFGUO010000065.1, from coordinate 11,485 downwards.
CCGGCCTGCAGCGGGCGTTGGCGACGATGCCGCCGGCGGTGGCGGCCTACAAAGGACTCACGCCGATCCTGCCGCGGCTGCTGGCGTGGAGGAGGTGAACCTGACCGAAACGCTGCATGGATCCGGGCTAGGGCGGCAGGGTATAGACCTCCAGGAGAGCGAGACCCGGGGCGCCGGATCGGTTGCGTACGACCAGCGAATAGGGACCGGGCGGCAGGCTGAGAAGGAGTGCCGCGTCCTTGCTTTCCGGCGACCACGGAAAGGCGCCGGTCTGCGTAAAGATCGGGCGCAGATCCAGATCCCAGGCGGACGAGGAGGCAAGCCGCTCCCCGGTAATCTGGTCGTAGAGTTCGATCACGGGATCGCTGATGGCTTCGGCAAGGCCGAAGCGGGTGAGCAGCGCAGGGCCGGCGGCGCGCAGCAGCACGGTGAGCGAGGTGTTGCCGCCGATGACGAAGCCGCCGATCTGGGCTTCATTGTCGGTGCGCACGAGTGAACGCGTGGACAAATTGGAGAGCTGCGGTGAGATCTCCGCCGGGTGGGCATCATAGATCTCGAGCAGGGCGATGCCGTCGGCGTCGCCGCTCGTGGCGCTGGCGATCTGTGCGGTGTAGACGCCGGGCGCAAGCGTGAGCTGCAGGGCTGCGTCGCGACTGCCGGCAGGCCAGGCGAACGCCCCGAGCTCAGCGAAGGTGTCGGCCAGGGCAGCGTCCCAGCCGGTACCGGTGGCGATGATCTCGCGGGTCTGTTGATTGTGGACGACGAGGCGGGGTTCGGCGAGGGCGGCGGTGAGGCCGAAATCGTCGCGCAAGACCGGACCCGCGGCGCGCACCAGCACCGTCTTGGGCTCGAAGCCGGTGATGACGAAGCCGCCGGTGAGCAGCTCGCCGTCGACACCGGTGGTGGCGCGGGTGGAAAGGTTGACGAGATGGCCGGGAATCACCCCCGGAACCTGGAGCAGCGTGGCCGGTGCGCTCGTCACGCTGCCGCCGGAGTTGCTCACGCGCACGGTGTAGTCGCCGTTGGCGGTGAGCGGCGGTGACGACAGGACGAGACGGTCCGCGGTGGCGCCGGGGAGGGGCGTGCCGTCATGGAACCACTGATACGACAAGGCCTCGCCGACCGCTTCGACCTCGAACACCACCGAAGCGCCGTAGGCGAGGATGTGGCCGCGGGGTTCACGCACGAGGGTCGGCGGGGGCAGCACGAGGTCGCCGACGAAGGTGGTGACGCTGGAGGCGGGCAGGGTGGCGGTGAAGGTGCCGTGGGCGACGGTGATCGCGCTGCCTTCCTCGGCGCTGAGGGTCGCGGTCGTGGTCCACGGCGTGACGGTCGCGACCGCGCCCGGAGTGAGGGCGAAGGACTGCGCGATGGCAGTGGCGCCGGTGTTGACGGCCACGATCACGAGCCGGTCGTGTTTGAAGGCGGAAACGTAGACGTTGGTTGCGGGGGTGGCGGTGGCCTCGACCCGCACATAGCCGGGGCGAATGAAGCGGGCGAACTGCGACATGACGTAGCCTCGCCGGGTGACGACGCTGTCCTCGCCGAGGGGGCCGTAGTAGCGTTTCAAATACCACCAGAGGTAGGCGCTGAAGTTGGCGTCGACGAGGCACTGATGAATCTCGCGGGCGGTTTTGAGCGCGTTGGGCCAGTCGTAGAGGAGGTCGAGGTATTCGGTCATCCACACCTCCTTGCCGGCGGCGCGCGCGGCCGGGTAGTCGGCGAGGCCGCCGCCGTAGATGTGGCCGCCGATGATGTCGACGTTGGCCAGCGCGGCGGGATCGGCGAGCAGCGGATCGGAGAGGTTGCGGCGAAACTGAAACGACTCCGGGGCGATGAGGCGCGTGGTGTCGATCACGCCCGCGTGGTCGCGGCAGAAGGCGAGCATTTCCTCCGGGGTCCAGTCGCAGGATTCGTAGGTGACCTCGATGTCGGGTTCGTTCTGGACGGAGATGGCATAGAGCGGCGCATCGTGGTCTTCCATCCAGGCGGCGAAGTCGTCGAGGTAGGCGGCATAGGCGCCGTAGTGTTCCGGCAACAGGCGGCCGCCGACGAGGTCCTGGTTGGATTTCCACTCTGCGGGCGGCGACCAGGGCGTGGCGATAACCTTGGCACCGCGGGCGCGCGCGCCCCGGGCGTTGGCCAGTTCGAGTTCGCGCCACGCCGGGTCGGTGGCGACCCGGATACGCAGGAGGGAGAAACCGATCTGGCCGGGATCCGTGCCGAAGAGCAGATCGAGATCGGTGTCGGCGAGGGGCTCGGTCGGGCGGTAAACCGTGGCGCCGCCGAAACCGCGGATGACCTGGTGTGTGGTGCCGAGATCGATCGTGGCGGTGACGCCGCGCAGGTGCGGCGTCAGCGTGGCGAGGAAGGCGATACAGCCGAAGACGAGGCGGGAGACGGGGCGGGGCATGGTGGACGGGCCGACCGCCGGAACGCGCGGCGGCACGGGCCGGCGGTCAGCTCCCGTTGGTGACACCGCCGGACCACTTTAGTTTCGTGCGCACGACGGCGAAGTGGTCGTAAGCCGGTCGGTGGATGAGGCGCAGACGCTTCGGTGACACCGTGATGTGAACGGGGCTGCCGGCGCAGATGCGGATGTTGCGCTGGCCGTCCACGGCGACGAGCACGCAGGCGGCGGGATCGCGCGGCGTGATGCGCAGGCGCACATCGGGGCGGAAGATGATCGAGCGGTTGCTGAGGGTGTGCGGGCAGATGGGGGTGAGCACGACGGCCTCGGCGTCGGGGTGGATGAGCGGACCGCCGGCGGAAAGGTTGTAGGCGGTGGAGCCGGTGGGGGTGGAAAAGATAAGGCCGTCGCAGGTGAAGGTGGTGACGAACTCCTCGTCGGCGAAGACGGTGAGGTCGACGAGGCGCGAGTGGTTCTCGTCCTTGATGAGCACGTCGTTGAGCGCGAGGTCGTGCTGGCCGGGGGCGGAGGAGCAATCGAGCAGCGCGCGCTCGGCGAGGGTATAGTCACCGGCAAGAATCTCGGCCAGGTGTTGGCGCGCCTCTTCGGCGGAGAAGGTGGTGAGAAAGCCGAGGCTGCCGCGATTGACGCCGAGGATGGGAACCCCGGAGAGGGCGGCGGCCTTGGCGACGCCGAGCAGGGTGCCGTCGCCGCCGATGACGCAGCAGGCGTCGCAGCCGTCCAGGTAGTCGTCGGCGATGGGAAAGTCGGACGTCTGTTTCACCGTGGCGCCGGCCTCACGAGCGATGGCGATCAGATCTTCCGCAATCGCCACGGCGCCGTCCTTTTGGGCGTTGATGACAAAGGCGAGGTGGCGGAGTGGCGTCATGGGCAGGGCGATTACTGAACCGATTGCTTGTGCAGTCCGAGCAGAAACTCCCGGTTGCCGTCGGTCCCTTGGATGGGGGAATCGACGGTGCCGATGAGCGAGGCGCCGGGCAGTTCGGCCAGGGCGAAGGCGGTGATGGTGGTCAGCACCTGTTGCTGCAACCGGGGGTCGGTGATGATGCCGCGGCCCTTGTCGACCTCGGCCTTGCCGGCCTCGAACTGCGGTTTGACCAGGGCGATGAGGGCACCACCGACGCGCAGCAGGGGCCATACGGCGGGCAGCACCTGGCGCAGGGAGATGAAGGACAGGTCCATCACGATGGCGTCGTATTCACTGCGCGGCAGATCGGCGGCGGTGAGGTGGCGGGCGTTGAGTTTCTCGAGATTGGTGACGCGGGGATCGCCGCGCAGTTTGGCGTGCAGCTGGGCGCGGCCGACATCGACGCAGACGACCGCGGCGGCGCCGGCCTGGAGGGCGCAGTCGGTGAAGCCGCCGGTGGAGGCGCCGACATCGAGCACCTGGGCGCCGGCAAAATCGACGGGAAAGCGGTCGAGGAAGCCCCGGAGTTTTTCGCCGCCGCGGCTGACGAAGCGCGGGGGTTGATCGATTGCGAGTTCGATGTCGGCCGGATAGGTCTTGCCGGGTTTGTCGAGGCGTTCGGTGCCGTGGCGCACGCGGCCGGTCATGATGAGGGCCTTGGCCTGGGCGCGGGAATCGGCGAGGGCGCGGGCGACGAGGAGTTCGTCGAGACGTTGTTTCGGCGGGTGGCTCATCGGTCACGAAGGACTTGGCGGGCGGGCGACCAGCAGGTGGTGCGGCCGCCGATGTCGGCGCGGGCGAGGGGCACGCCGGAGCGCGGGCAGGTGCCGCCATCGCGCCAGCGGTGGTGGAAGAGCCAGGACTCGGGAATGCCGACGTTGAGGTCGGGGGGCAGGTGATCGCCTTTGCCGGCAATGGACTTCAGGGCGTCGCGGCAGACGGTGCGGATCTCGCGGTGAAGGGTTTTGATCTCGGCGTCGGTGAGCGAGCCGGCGGGTTGGGCGGGATGGAGGGCGGCGCGCCAAAGGATTTCATCGGCCATCCAGTTGCCGATGCCGGGGAAGCGTTCCTGCATGAGCAGCACGGCCTTGAGGGGCGCGCGGGCGCGGCGGTGCAGGAAGTCGGCGAGGGCGGCGGGCGTGAAAGCGCGCGAGAGCAGTGGCGGCGCGATGCGGGTCCACCAGTCGGGCGCAGCGGGGCCGCGGTGGAAGCGCACGCCGCCGAACATACGCGGGTCGGTGAAGACGAGCGAAACGGTTTCGAGATCGAGAATGAGGTGATCGTGTTTGCCGGCGGGCGCGCCGAGGGCGGCAGTGGTGAGTTCGCCGCTCATGCCGAGGTGGATGCCGAGCCAGGCCTCGTTGTCGAAACGGAACACCATCTGTTTGGCGGCGGCGGTGGAGTCGACGAGACGCGCGCCGGTGAGGGCGTGTTGGAGGGGGCGGGCGGGCGCGTCGCGGAAGGTCTTTTTGCCGGCGTGGACCCGCACCCGGGACACGCGCTGGCCTACGCCGGCCAGGTGCCAGCGTTTGCGGTAGAATTCGACCTCGGCGAGTTCGGGCATGCCGGGAGCTGAAGGCAGGGTGAGGTGCGGCACAAGTCCCGGAATGGGCCCGGGGGACGCGGAGGTACCGGTAGCCCGGCGCGGGAGCGCAGGGACGGGGACGGCTGTGCGCCCCGGCAGGTCCCGCTGCTCCCGCAGCGGGCTACGCTGGCGTGGGCGGGACTGCAGCCGGGGTTGATTTGCGCGGGGTTTGCGTTTTCCCTGCGCCCGTGCCCGACGATGCCCCTTCCAAACGCACGGTTAATCCCCTCAAAGGTGTCGGCCGCCTCGGCCGCTGGCTGATCTCGAACCTCAGTGCGACGAATCCCTTCGCCAGCCAAACCGCGCCCAAGGCCTCGCCGGGAGCGTCCCCGGGCATCGAATACATGGCGGGCATCGACGAGCCGCCGGATCCGGCGGCGGTGCGGGTGTATTGGGTCGACTACAACGAGGAGCGCATCGAGTGGCACCAGGGCACGGCGGACGAGTTCCACGCCTCGAAGCGGCCCGACTGGTCGAAGGCGCGCTGGGTCAACGTGGACGGCCTGCACCCCTACGTGGTCAATCAGCTGCGCAAGAAATACAAGTTCCACACCCTCACGGCGGAGGACGTGCTACGGACCTCGCAACGGCCCAAGGTGGAGTTTCACGACAGCCATGTCTTCGCGGTCGTGCGCATGATGCGGCTGGAAGGGGAGGCGCTGAAGCAGGAGCAGGTGAGCATGCTGCTGTACGAGCGCACGGTGATCACCTTCCAGGAGATTCCCGGCGACGTGTGGGGGCCGATCCGCGAGCGCCTGAAGCGGGCCAACGGCCGTCTCCGCACGTTGAATACGGCCTACCTGTTCTATGCGCTGCTCGATGCGGTGGTGGATCATTTTTATCCGATCCTGGAGAGTTACGGCCTGCGGTTGGAGCAGCTGGAGGACGAGGTGCTGGACGATCCGGGCCCGGCGGTGCAGCGGTCGGTCCACGACGTGCGGCGGGAACTGGCGGTTTTGCGCCGGGTGATCTGGCCGCTGCGGGAAGTGGCCAACGAGCTGCAGCGCTCGGAGACGACGCTGATCGATCCGGAGGTGCGCACCTTCCTGCGGGACGTCTACGACCACGCCCTGCAGATCATGGAGATCGTGGAGATGCACCGGGAGCAGGTCGGCAGCCTGAACGACCTCTACATGTCGGCGGTGTCCAACCGCATGAACGAGATCATGAAGGTGCTCACGATCATGGCCTCGTTCTTCATCCCCATCACCTTCGTGGCGGGGGTCTACGGCATGAACTTCGAGCACATCCCGGAGCTGTCATGGGTGCATGGATACGGGATGTTCTGGGGGGCGTGCCTAATGATCTCGGGCGGGCTGGCGTGGTTCTTCTGGCGCCGCGGCTGGATCGGGCGGAGGTAGAATCTTTGAACCGAGAAATTCGTGCTGAACGGTTCAAAATTTCGCAATCTTGCGCCAACCAACGGTTGCCGTGTGTTTACTCGTACAGGAGGCGGTGAGGCAGTGCTGACTGGTTTGTTTTTTTAACCACGAATGGACACGAATAGGCCTCACTACCGTTCGGCGGAGAACCACTCATACCGGGGTAGATTTTAGGTTCATCCTCCTCTCGCTTCAGTGCGTAGGCGGTAGCCGAAGCCATGTCAGACCACTCACCGCGTTCGTAGACGTGTCCATTCGTGGTTAAACTCTGCTGCAAGATAACGGCTCAGAAGACCCAGTCGTAGGGATACTTGGAGAGGACCTTGGGTTTGCCGGCGGTGACCTGCACCACGTCTTCGATGCGGCAGCCGCCGATGCCGGGGTAGTAGAGGCCGGGTTCGATCGTGACGACGGTGCCCTTTTTGAGTTTGCGGTGGACGGAGCCGAGGCGCGGGGCTTCGTGGATGGCGAGACCGAGGCCGTGGCCGGTCCCGTGGAAGAAGCCGATGGCGCCGTGCGGCGTGCGTTCCGTTTTGTAGCCGAGTTCGTCGAAGACGCGGTTGGATTCGGCGTGCACGGCATCGGCGTAGACCCCCGCCTTCACCGCTTTGAGGGCGGCCTGCTGGGCTTTCGCGACGGCGGCGACGAGTTTGGCCTGGGCGTCGGTGGGCGTGCCGCGCAGGAAGGTGCGGGTCATGTCGCCCCAGTAGCCGGACTTGAACATGCGCGGGAAGATATCGACGACGATCAACTCGTGCGGGCGCAGCGGACCGGAGCCGCGGCAGTGCGGGTCGCAGCCCTGGTCGCCGCCGGCCACGATGGCGTCGGCCGGGAAGCCGCCGGCCTCGATGCAGGCCGTCTGGATGGCGGTGCGCACGATCTCGCTGGTGAGGGTCCGGCCGTTGAAGACGAGGCGGCGGCCCTTGATCTCGGCGGCACGCAGGAGGGCTTCGGCGGCGGCGAAACCGGCGGCGGCGCAGCGGTTGCCCTCGCGGATCCATTTGGCCTCCTGGTCGCTTTTGATTTCCCGCTGGGGAAAGACGGGGCCGTCGATGACGTGCAGGTCGAAGCCCAGTTGGCCGAGTTTGACGAGCAGGACGGAGGGAAAATCCTCGGGCACGTCGAAGGCCTTGAGCTTGAGCCGGCGGGCGAGAGCGGCGATGTGGTCGGCGGGAGCGGGTTGGGCGACGCCGGCCTGGCGGGCTTCCTCGGTCAGTTCCTCAAGCGGAACAATGTGGTGAAGGGTCGACTCCTTGAGCGCGCGGCCGAACTCGAGGGCGTTGAGCACCCCGTAGCGTTGGCGGCCCACCTGGAGGGCGATGAAGGGATCATGAACCTCGAAGCCGCAGAAGTAGCGAAGGTCGAGGCTGCGTTGGGTGTCGTCGAAAAAGAGCAGGGCGGACTTGGCGGGCACGGCAGGCAAAGGGTGGGAGGTTGATTTTGATGCGAGCAGTGATTAGCCACGGCGGTGATGAAAAACGCAAATCCGGTTTCGATCAGGTGGAGCGCGCTCATGGCCCTGGCGGGGCTGCTGTGGCTCACGGGCTGCGGCGGGAAGGACGAGGCGGCGACGGTGCCGAAGACGGCGGAGGACTGGTTTGCGATCAAGGTCGGCGGCGCGGTGATCGACATGCAGGTGGCGGTGCGCAGTGCGGAGATGGAGCGCGGGCTGATGGGGCGGCGGGACCTGCGTGACGATCAGGGCATGCTGTTTGTCTATCGCTCGGCGCAGCCGCTGAGTTTCTGGATGCGCAACACGCCGACGCCGCTGGACCTTGGCTTTTTCACGAGCGACGGGGTGCTGCGGGAGGTGTATCCGCTGCATCCCTTTGATGAGACGCCGGTGAAGTCGCGGCGGGACGACGTGCAGTTTGCGCTCGAGCTGAAGCGCGGTGGTTTCGCGCAGCACGGCATCAAGGTGGGCGCCCGGCTGGACACGGCGGCGCTGGCGGCGGCGCTCGAAGCCCGCGGCTTCACGGTGCGCCAGTTCGAGGGACTGGGGGAGTAGGCTTCGGACCGAAACGATGCAGGTCGGAGATATCCAGCCGCCAAGGGCGCGAAGAGACGCGAAAGACTCGTAAACGTTGCAGCGTTGAAAGGGAAGACCGGTCAGCCGGTGCGGCCGCGGCGGGCGTCCTTGTCGGTCGTTTCGGTGGGAATCTTGTTGTTGGTGCGCAGCATGAGGACGGGTTCCTTGGTCTTCACCCAGAGGCTGGCTTCCTTGAAGTGTTTGGCGGCGACGTTTTCGAGGGCCTCGCCGACCGTGGTGGCGGGGAGCAGGCGGCCGCGTTTGGTGGCGTTGAAATCGTAGGCCGCGCGATAGATGCGTTCCTGGGTGGAGGCGGGGCTTTCGCCTTCGGGAATCTGCACGACCCAGCCGGCGAAATCCTCGCCTTCGGGGAGTTTGCCCTCGGGATCGGAGATGAGGATGCACCACTGCTTTTTGACGGGCGGCGGCTTTTCCTCGCCGGCTTCCTGCTCCAGCACGGCGTTCATCTCGGAAACGATTTGTTTGAGCACAGCCGGGTCGAGTTCGTTGCGTTTGAGGATCTCGGCGACTTGGTTTACATCGATTTTGGGCATGGCAGAGCGGACGTTTTTGGGCATCGAAGGGGTCACACATGAGTGACGATGTAAAGGCCCAGCGCGCGGATGAGGTATTTGACGTGGTGAACGCGGCGGACGAAGTGATCGGCCAGGCGACGCGGGCGGAGGTGCATGCGCGCGGTTTGTGGCACCGGGCGGTGCACGTGCTGGTGTTCAATGCGGCGGGACAGGTGTTTTTGCAGAAACGCTCGATGGCCAAGGACATGGCGCCGGGCCGCTGGGATTCGTCGTGTTCGGGGCACCTGGATGCCGGGGAAGATTATGATGTGGCGGCGGTGCGGGAGCTGGCGGAGGAGATCGGGGTGGTGGGGATGGAGCCGCCGCGGCGCTGGATCTACGAAGAAGCCTGTGCGGCGACGGGGTGGGAATTTGTCTGGGTCTATCGGCTGGAGCACGAAGGGCCCTTTGTGCTGCATCCGGCGGAAATCGAAGCGGGGCGATGGATGGCACCGAGCGAGGTGAGTCGGGCGATCGCGCAGTCGCCGGAAGCCTTTGCGCCGGCGTTCCGGCACATTTGGTGGCGACTGAGTTTTGAAAAACTGAAAGGCTGAAAAACTGAAACGCTGAAAAGCTGAGAGGCGTGGTTCCAGCTCACGGAATCCAACAAAGTAGAATTAGCGGCGTTGGTTGCGTTCGCGGGCGACGAGGTCCTCGAGCTCCTTCATCTGCTTGGGCGAGATGAGCCGGCGGGGCACGCGTTTCTGCGCCTCCATGAGCAGGCGGTCGTAGTCGGCCTCGCTGGGCGTGTGGTCTTCCCAGAGCGTATGGTGCCCCTGGTGGCGGCGGAAGGACAGACGGCCGCCGTGGAAGGAGGCCTTGACCTCGTACTTGCCCTCCTCGGGGTCGCGGTTCCACCAGCCGAAATCGAACATGCTGCTCATGGCAGACTCGATAGGCGCTGGGCTCAGGCGCTGGCCAGTGCAATCGTCGAGAGCGTGCGACCGGCATGCCAGGCGTCGTCCCGCAGTTGGATCGCGCGCACCGCCAGGTGATCGGCGTGCACATCGACGGCGCGGCAGCCGAGCGGGCCGGCGAAGGCGCCGGTGTTGATGATGGTGGTTCCGCGGTGGCGCCAGGTGCGGGGGAAATGCACGTGGCCGGTGACCACGATGCGCGCAGTGGGGCGCCAGCGGGTGGCGGCGGCGGCGACGCGGGCCGGAAAGGTCCACCAGGTGTGCAGCATGGCCAGGGGCTGGCGGGGCGGGAAAAACTCGGTGAACAGGCGGCGGAGGCGGTGGAGCGGATCGTCGCGCTCGGGATCACATTCGCGGCTGAAGCCCAGGCAGGCCCGGCGCATGGCGGTGACGCGGCCCTCGAAGGTGGAGAAGTCGAGGCTGGAATCGGCCGCGAGGCGGGCGTGAAGGCGTTGTTCGAGTTCGGGGCGCACCCGGCTCCAGGGAACGATGCTGTCGAGAAATACGTCCCCGTGCGTGGCCCAGAGACGCCCTGCGGCGGCGAAGGCTTCGTGCTCGCTCGAGATGTCGGGGTCGTGGTTGCCGGTGATGAAGCGCACGCGCGGAACGCGGGCGCGGAAGAAGGCGCGGATCTCCTCCAGCGTGGCGGTGGTCATGCCGGATTGGCTGTCGCAGGTGTCGCCGTTGAGCCACAGCTCGTCGACGCCTTCGAGCAGGGGCGCGAGGTCTTCGATGCGGCGGATGCGGCAGGAGGCGTCGCGCAGGTGCAGATCGGAAAGGATGCGCAGCATGAGTGCGCAGCAAGGCAGGGGAAATCGCAGCACGGGGCAACAGGCTTGTGCCGGGGAAGGGCTGCGCTTGGGATGGGGCATGTCGTTGTGGATGCGCTTGAGCTTTCTTTTGCTGGGGGTGGTCGTGCCGGGGGCGACGGCGCAGACGGACAACGCGGTGGCGAAGGACATTGCCCGGATCCACGTCGAGGCCATCGGCGGGGTCGACCGACTGAATCGCTTGTCGGCGCTGCGCGCGGCGGGTGAAAGCCGGGTGGGCGGCCAGGAAATGGACGTACAACTGTGGGCGCGGCGGCCCCGGGCGGTGCGCATCGAAGTGGAGTCGCAGGGCCTGTTGATGATCCAGGGCTGGAACGGGGAAGGCGAACCGTGGCTGCAGGCGGGCGAGGACGGCAAGGCGAGGCTGATGCCGCCGCCGCTGGCCGAGGCCTTCAAGGTGGAGGCCGAGTTCGATGATCCGTTGATCCGGTCGGAGGAGCGGGGTTATGTGTTGGACTACGCGGGCGAGGACGAGGTGGGTGCGCGGCCGGTGGTCAAGTTGATCGCGACGCGCAGTGCCCGTGATCAGAGCGTGCTGTACATCGCGGCCGACACTTATTTCATCGTGCGCCAGGATCGGGTGCAGTTGCGACCGGACGGATCAAGGAGTGAAACCCAGACCTTTTACGGCGACTTCCGGCCGGTGCAGGGCGTGATCCTGCCGCACAAGATCGTGGTGTGGGCCGGAGAGGAGCAGGTGAGCGAAACCCATTTGAACTGGATGGAGGCGAATCCACCGCTGGAGGACGCGATGTTTGTGATGCCGGAGTAGGGGGGGCTTCGCAGTGAAAGGGAAAGGGAGTGAGTGGAAGGGAAAGGGAGTGAGTGG
>CBFGUO010000064.1:0-28206 GCA_965652375.1 uncultured Opitutus sp. | reverse complement strand
CCGCGGCACGCCGCCGAGCATCCACAACGCGGCCTGCAGGCCGCTCTTGAGCGAGGGCCAGAAATGGGGTCAATGCGATAATCTTGAATACAGGTGTCATCGAGCGGATTGCGAAGATGAGCGCGGAGCATTCGGACCTGCTGTGTGCTGCGATTCGAAACGGCACGGTGGCCAGCCTGACCGCCCAACGGGTTCTTCGGTACTACCTTGAGTCGAACCGCGCGGTTCTCTGGGGGGGCCAGAAATGGGGTCAATGCGATAATCTTGAATACAGGTGTCATCGAGCGGATTGCGAAGATGAGCGCGGAGCATTCGGACCTGCTGTGTGCTGCGATTCGAAACGGCACGGTGGCCAGCCTGACCGCCCAACGGGTTCTTCGGTACTACCTTGAGTCGAACCGCGCGGTTCTCTGGGAGGATGCGCTGATCGAACATTCGCTCGTCGAAGAAGGGCCCGGGCGGCCACTTTGACGATGAAGCGGCACGGAACCGCGACGGCTGTTCGGCGTTACCCGGGGGAGGGTGGGGTGGGCATGGCTGGCCGGTGCGTTTGGCGGTAGCGGCGGGGGGAGGTGCCCGTGATGCGGGTGAAGCAGCGGCTGAAGTAATAGGGGTCGCTGAATCCGCAGGCGGTCGCGATCTCGGCGATCGGGGTCGACGTGGTCGCCAGAAAACCGGCGCCGTGCTGGATGCGTTGGCGCAACAGGAAGTCGATCGGCGCAAACCCGGTCTGGCGGCGGAAGATCGCCGTGTAGTGGGTGACGCCCAAGCCCGCCGCGGCGGCCAGTTCCGTCACGCGATGCGGCTGCGCCCAGTCCTGGCGTAGGCGGACGATTGAAGCGTGCACCCGTTCCTGGGCCGACAGCGCCGCGCTGTTCTGCGCCCGCCGCCGCGATATCGTCACCAGGCAACTGCGCAACGCGGCCGCGGTCTCGAGCAATTCTGGCAAGCCGTAGCCCGCCTTGAGCACCGCATGCACCCGATCGATGCCGAGCGAATCGAGCCGCTCCGCCGGCGTGTGACAGGTGACCAAAGGCGCGCGGCGGCCGAGCGCGAGTTCCAGCCAGGCGTCGGCTTCGGTGCCGGCAAAGTGCACCCAGGCGATCGACCACGGATCATCCTCGGAAGCGCCGTAAAGGTGAGCATGGTCCGCCCGCAATCCCACCAGGTCGCCGCGCGCGAGGTGATGCCGCCGTCCGCCCGCCTCGACCCAGCCGTTGCCGCGTAGGCACACGATCAATACATGTTGCGGGCAACCCCGGTCACGTCGCACGAAGTGACCGGGCACCCGCGGAAAAAACCCGGCGTGGGTGACATGCAGACCGGCGAGCAGCGAATGTCCCGCCATCATCCGTTGCTCGGGCTCCGGCACGATCAACAGGGTTTCCCCGGAAAAACCTTCCGGACGTCGTCGCGTAGTTCTTTTCATAGTGAAAGATCGTGCAGGTTATTCAGAGTCCTGTCCATTGTCGGTCGCCAACGGGTGCTGTATGATCGTGGCAACCCCATGACCACTCCCGTTCGCGTTACCCACGAGACCATCGAACTGCCGACCTATCTGCCGGCGACGCCCGATCGTTATCCGCAGTTCCTGGAAAAGCGGGTTTACCAAGGGTCGAGCGGGCGGGTTTATCCGCTGCCGGTCATCGACCGCATCGCCGTCGAACCGCGACCGCGCGAGTGGCGGGCGGTGTTCATCGAGAACGAGTTTCTGCGGGTGATGATTCTGCCGGAGCTCGGCGGTCGGATCCATCGCGTCGTGGACAAGGTGCGCGATCATGACCTCATCTACCATCAGCCCACGATCAAACCCGCCCTCGTCGGTCTCGCCGGTCCCTGGGTGAGCGGTGGCATCGAGTTCAACTGGCCGCAGCATCATCGGCCGTCGACCGCGATGCCCGCCACGGTCTCGGTAGAGGAGAGCGACGACGGTTCGGCGACGGTGTGGCTCTCCGAGCACGATCCCCTCGCACGCATGAAGGGCATGCACGGCGTATGCCTGCGGCCGGGGGTCGCCCGGTTGGAGCTGCGGGTGCGGGTCTATAACCGCACCGACGATGTGCAGACCTTCCTGTGGTGGGCCAACGCCGGCATCGAGGCCCACGAACAGCTGCAGTCCTTCTTTCCGCCCGACGTGAGCTGCGTAGCCGACCATGCGAAGCGGGCCATGAGTTCGTTTCCCTTGTGCTCGGGTCACTACTACGGGGTCGACTACGGCGCCCGGGCACGGGACGGCGTGCCCGACGCCGAACGGCCGGCGCACTACTATCCGCCGCGCGCCGCAGACGGTTCGATCCCCGCGCCCAACGATCTCTCCTGGTATGCCAACATCCCGGTGCCGACGTCCTACATGTGCATCGGCTCGACCGGCGACTTCTGCGGCGCCTACGACCATCGCGCGGGCGTGGGACTCGTGCATGTGGCCGACCATCACATCGCCCCGGGCAAGAAGCAATGGACCTGGGGGAATCAGGAATTTGGATACGCGTGGGACCGCAACCTCACCGATCCGCGCGCCGACGGCGCTAATCCGCCTTACATCGAGTTGATGGCGGGCGTGTTCACGGACAACCAGCCCGACTTCTCCTACCTGCAACCCGGCGAAACCAGGCAGTGGAGCCAGTTCTGGTATGCCATTCACGACATCGGCGTGCCGCGAGAGGCCAACGCCGACGCTGCCGTTGACCTGCGCGTGCCGGCTCGCGGCGACGTCGAAGCACGCGTCTCCGTCAACCGGTCGCTTCCTGCTGCGAAGGTGCAGGTTCTGGGGGCCGATGGTCGCGTGGTTGCACGCAAGGCGATCGACCTCGCCCCCGGCCGTGCCGCGATCCTTTCGTTTGCGCTGCCGCGCGGTTGCCGGCGGGCCGGCCTGCAATTGGTGCTGCGCGATCAGGATGGCGCGGAGATCGTTCGCTTCCGTCCGCCGGAGTCCCGCGCGACGGAACCGCCGGCGCCGGCCGTCGCGCCGCCCGCGCCGGAGGCGGTGGCGAGTGCGGACGAGTTGTTCGTAATCGGCCAACACCTCGAACAGTATCGGCATGCCACCCGCTGTCCGACCCGCTACTGGTGCGAAGCCCTGCGGCGCGACCCGGGCGACAGTCGCTGCAATCTCGCCCTGGGCCGCTGGCGGTTGCGACGCGGCGAATTCGCCGCGGCCGAGTCGCATCTGCGGGCGAGCATCGCGCGCCTGACTTCGCGCAACCCAAATCCGGCGGACGGTGAAGCGCATTATCAGCTCGGCCGCTGCCTGCGGCACCTGGATCGCCTCGACGAGGCGCAGGCCGCCTTCGCCAAGGCGACCTGGAACCAGGCCTGGGCGGGTGCGGCGCACCTGGCCCAGGCGGAGATTGCGATCGGTTGCGGACGCTGGGCCGAGGCCGAGGACCACCTGGCGCACGCGCGTCGCCTCGACGACGACCATCTGCGGGTCCGTTGCCTGCAGGCCATCGTCCTCCGTGCTGGCGGAAACACGTCGGGTTGCCACGCGGCGCTCGACGCGGTGCTGCAACGCGATCCACAGGACGCCTGGGCCACGTGGATGCGGCACGGGCGCATTGCCGACGACAATCAACTGCGGCTCGATGTGGCGCACGACTTCGCGCGCGCCGGGCGATGGGACGAGGCGCAGGCGGTGTTGCGCACGGCGACACCGGATCCGATCGGCGGCACCGAACCGCTCGTTGCCTACACGCAGGCGTGGCTGAGCGAGCAAGCCGGTCAACCCGCGCGCGCCGCGCGGTTTCGCGCCGCCGCTCGCCGCGCCCAGGCCGAGCGGTGCTTTCCGGCGCGGCTGGAGGAGCAGGTGGTGCTGCAGTCGGCGGTCGCGGCCGACCCGAATGACGCTCGGGCGCACGCTTTGCTCGGTTTTTGGCTCTATGATCGACGTCGTCACGAGGAAGCGATCGGACACTGGGAGCATGCGACCCGAATCGATCCCGGCGACGCGGTCACGTGGCGTTGCCTGGGCATCGCCTATTTCAACGTGCGCCGAGATCCGGCGCGCGCCCGCCGGGCCTACGAACACGCGATCAAGGCGTCGCCGGACGAGGCGCGACTGCACTATGAGCGCGACCAGTTGTGGAAACGACTCGGCGTCGCTCCTCGCACGCGTTTGCGAGCTCTGGGCAAAGTGCGCCACTGCGTCGAACAGCGCGACGATCTGGCCGTGGAATACGCCGCCCTGCTCAACCTGACCGGTCACCCCGCGGACGCGTTGGAGCTGCTCGTCTCGCGGCAGTTCCAACCCTGGGAGGGCGGAGAAGGTCTTGTGTCGCGCGAATACGTGCGAGCCCGCCTGTTGCTGGGCCGGGCGGCTCTGGCTCGGGGTGACGGCGAGATTGCGCGCGAGCAGTTTGCCGCGGCCCTGGAGCTTCCGCCCAACC
Source organism: uncultured Opitutus sp. (assembly GCA_965652375.1). GTDB lineage: Bacteria > Verrucomicrobiota > Verrucomicrobiia > Opitutales > Opitutaceae > Actomonas. Next base: position 23,824 of record CBFGUO010000064.1, on the reverse strand, counting down.
TCGGCGAGGCGCGGCATCCGCTGCTGAATCCGAGTGAGGTGTGGTGGTGGCTCGGCGAAGCCCACGCGGCGGTCGGCGATCGGGTCGGAGCGGAGGCGCACTGGCGGGCGGCGGCCAACTTCAAAGGCGATTTCCAAGGCATGAGCGTGCGCAATTTCTCGGAAACGACGCATTTCACTGCGCAGTCCCTGGACCGGCTGGGCCAACGCGCCGAAGCGCGCGCGATCCATCAGGCGCTTCTGGCCCACGCCCACGAACTCGCCGCGACCCCGGCCGAGATCGACTACTTCGCGACCTCGCTGCCGACCATGCTGTTGTTCGATGAGGATCTCGATCGGCGGCAGCACTTCACGGCGCGTCTGCTCGAAGCCCAGGCCCGACTCGGACTCGGTCAACGGAAGCGGGCGAAGGCGCTGTTGGACGCCCTGCTGAAGGAGGATCCCAGCAACGCGGTCGCGGCCGACCTGCGCGACTCGATCGATTAGCCCGGATATTTCACACTCCAAATGGAAACCGTCGACGCCGTGCAATGTAGGGCTGCCGCGCGGCGGCCTGCCGTACCTGCCTCTCAGTCCGTCGTCAGCCAGCGGCATGCCGACAAGCGGCAGCCCTACAGGGGGAAGGCCGGCTTTTTCGCTCCAGCTCACTTCCACCCGTTCTTCCTGCTTTTGACCTGTTTGATCATGACCACCTATGCCCGCGGCTCCGCCGATTCGCTTTCCCTCGCCGGTTCATGGCGGCTGCAACTCGACCGCGCCGATGTCGGCGTCGACCAACGCTGGTTCGCGCGACCGCTGGAGGACGTCGTTGAGCTGCCCGGTTCGCTGCCGGGCCAGGGTATCGGCGATCCCATTACCGTTGATACACCGTGGGTGGGCAGCATCTTTGATCCCTCCTGGTTCACTGCGCCGGACTACGCGCGCTATCGCCAACCGGACAACCTCAAGGTGCCGTTCTGGTTGCAGCCGGAAACCTATTTCGCCGGCGCCGCCTGGTATCAGCGCGAGGTCGAGATCCCGGCGGAGTGGGCCGGTCGCCGCATCACGCTGCATCTGGAACGACCGCACTGGCGAACCACGGTTTGGCTCGATGACGAGCTGCTGGGCAGCAACGACGCCTTGTCCGTGCCGCATGTTTACGAACTGGGCGTCGCCGGGAAGACCGGTCGGCGCGTGCTCACCATTCGCGTGGACAACACCGTCATCGTCGATCTCGGCGTGAACTCGCACTCCATCTCCGACCACACCCAGGGCAACTGGAACGGCATCGTGGGCGCCATCGAGCTGCGGGCCGACGCGCCGGTGTGGGCGGAGGACGTGCAGATTCATCCGAACCTCGTTGCGGGCCGCGCGTCGGTGCGTGGCACGCTGCGCAACCTGACCGGCGCGCCGGTCACCGGTGAGGTAAGCCTCGGGGTCGAAGGGACACCGTCCACGGTGGAACTCGAGTTCGCGATGGACGGCACGTCGCAGTCGTTCGAAGCCGAGCTGCCCTTGAGCCCGGACTTGGCGCGTTGGGACGAGTTCAGCCCGGTCGTGCATCAGCTGGCGGTAAAGGTGGTCACCGCGGATACGACACACGCGCAGACCATCGCCTTCGGCCTGCGCGAGATCGGCCGCGACGGCAACCAGCTCACGATCAACGGCCGCAAGCTCTTCCTGCGCGGGACGCTCGACTGCGCGGTGTATCCGAAAACCGGGCACCCGCCGCTCGCGGTGGACGAGTGGCGGCGCATCTTCGGCATCATCCGATCGCATGGACTCAACCATGTGCGTTTTCACTCGTGGTGCCCGCCCGCGGCGGCCTTCACCGCGGCGGACGAGATGGGACTCTACCTGCAACCCGAGGCGGCCTCCTGGCCCAACCAGGGCGCGACGGTGGGTGACGGCAATCCGGTCGATGCCTGGACCGAGGCGGAAACGGAGCGCATTCTTCGCGCCTACGGCAATCATCCGTCCTTCGTGCTCATGGCCGCCGGCAACGAACCAGCCGGCGAACACCACGAGACCTGGCTCGATGCCTGGGTGGAGCGGCGGCGCGCCGGGGATCCGCGGCGACTCTATACGGCCGGTGCGGGCTGGCCGGAGGTGCCGCAAAATGATTTTCACATCCGCTCCGAGCCCCGCATTCAGCACTGGGAGGAAGGGCTCAAGTCGCGCATCAACGCGCGGCCGCCGGAAACCCGCAGCGACTATCGCGACTTTATCAACGCCAGGGCCGTGCCGGTCGTGAGCCACGAGATCGGCCAGTGGTGCGTGTATCCCAACTTCGCCGAAATGGAGAAATACACCGGCTACCTGAAGCCGCGAAACTTCGAGATCTTTCAGGAATCGCTGGCGGCCCACGGCATGGCCGATCTGGCGTCCGACTTCGTCAGCGCCTCCGGCAAACTGCAGGCGCTCTGCTACAAGGAGGACATCGAGTCGGCCCTGCGCACGCCGGCGATGGGCGGATTCCAGTTGCTGGACCTGAGCGATTTTTCCGGACAGGGCACGGCGCTGGTCGGCGTGCTGGACGCGTTCTGGGAGGAGAAGGGTTACATCACGCCCGCGGAGTATCGACGCTTCTGTGACGCCACCGTGCCGCTCGCGCGGCTCGACCGGCGCGTGTTCACGATCGACGAATCCCTCGTGGCCGATGTCGAGGTGGCGCATTACGGCGCGGCGCCGCTGCCGGCGGTGCGGGCTGCGTGGCGGTTGCTCGACGAAGGCGGTGCAGTCGCGGCCGAAGGCGAATTTCCCGCCACCGACGTCGCGATCGGGGCGGCCAACCCTCTCGGCCACCTCGAATTTCCCCTGCACGGCCTGGCCGCTCCCGCGCGCTACCGTCTGGAGGTGAGCGTGCCGACCGCCGTCGGCGTGGCGGTGAACGACTGGGGCGTGTGGGTCTATCCGCCGAAAGGGACTACGACGCCGGCCGCGCGGCACGACGTGCTGGTGGTCGATGACTTGCATGTGGCAGCCCGTGAACGGCTCGCCGCCGGCGGAAAGGTGTTGCTCACGATCCCGCCCGATCGCGTCGCGCCGGACCCGCGGCGCGGTCCGGTCGCGATCGGGTTCTCCAGCATCTTCTGGAACACGGCGTGGACCAATGGCCAGGCGCCGCACACGCTCGGCATCCTGTGTGACCCGGAGCATCCTGCCCTGGCGGATTTCCCCACGGCGTTCCACAGCGACTGGCAGTGGTGGTATGTGATGAGCCACGCCGGTGCCATGATCCTGGACGACCTGCCCCAGCCGCTGCGGCCGATCGTGCAGGTGATCGACGACTGGGTGACCAACCGCAAACTCGGCCTGGTGTGGGAGGCGCGGGTCGGACCGGGCCGACTGTTGGTGACGAGTGTCGATCTCTCCGGCGAACTCGATCCGGTGCGGCGACAGCTGCGGACCAGTCTGCTGAACTACGCGGACAGCGAAGCCTTTGCCCCGCCGCAAAGCGTCGACCTGGAAACCGTGACGGCGTTGATCGCCGCCGAAGCCGCCTCCGTCCAGCCATGAGCCTGACCGCCTTCGACCTGATATTCTTTGCGGAATCCTTTGGATATTTCGATGAAAACAATCGCAGTGATCGTGTTATGGCCCGTGCTGTTGGCCGCTCCGGTGACGCTGGCGCAGCGCATTCACACGATCGACCTCGGCGCCCCGCGACCGCCGGTGAAGCGCGGCCACCTGGAGCTGGGCGGCGACAGTGTCACGGGAGAGCGAGTGGCGGTGAACAATCAGTTCATCGAACTCAACGGTCGCCCGTGGATTCCCGTTGTGGGCGAGATTCACTTCTCCCGTTATCCGGCGGAGTATTGGGACGAGGCGATTCGCAAGATGAAGGCGGGCGGCATCAACGTGATCGCGACCTACGTGTTCTGGAGCATGAACGAGCGAACCGAAGGCGTGTTCGACTGGACCGGCGACCTCAACCTGCGGCGGTTCGTGGAACTGTGCGGTGCCCATGAAGTGCGCGTGATCGTGCGCTTGGGGCCGTTCTGTCACGGGGAGGTGCGCAACGGCGGCATCCCGGACTGGATCTACGGCCGACCGGTGGAGATCCGTTCCAATGATCCCGGTTACCTGTTTTACGCCGACCGCCTCTACGGCCAGATCGCCCGTCAGTTGACCGGGCTGCTGTTCAAGGAAGGCGGACCGGTCGTCGGGGTGCAGTTGGAAAATGAATACCAGCACAGCGCCGCGCCCTGGGAGTGGACCTATCCCGGCGCCCCGCGGGAGCTGACGGTGGCCGATCGCGACATCGACGTCACCCACATCCAGATCACGGCGGGCGGCCCGGAAAACAAGTTCGCCGACGAAGGCCGCGACCACATGGCCATGTTGAAGCACATCGCGCGCACGCACGGCATCGACGTGCCGCTCTACACGGCGACGGGCTGGGGCAACGCGTCCATCGTGACGCAGGGCAGAGTCCCGGTCACCGCGGGTTACGCCTATCCGTTCTGGGCCCCGCCGACGCCGTCCCCCTTTTACCTGTTCAAGGACATCCGCGTCCACCCCGATTATCCGCCGGTCAGCTACGACACCGATCTTTACCCCTCGATCCCGGCGGAGCTGGGGGCGGGGATATCGCTGACCTACCGTCGCCGCACCACCGTTCCTCCGGCGAGCCTGGCCCCGCTCATCGTGCGCACACTGGGCAGCGGGGCCAACGGCATCGGCTACTACATGTATCACGGTGGATCGAATCCCGTCTTCGCCGGCCACTTCTTCAATGAGCAGTCGGGGGGCTTGCCGCGCATCAACTACGACTACCAGGCGCCGATCGGGGAGTTCGGCGAGATGCGCGCGCATCACCGCGAGCTGAAACTGCTGCACCTGCTGCTGGCAAACTGGGGCGACCGTCTGGCGCCCATGCCGCCGCTCCTGCCGGAGACCAACGCCGCCATCACACCGGAGGATGTCGACATCCTGCGCTGGGCGGTGCGCACGGATGGGAGCAGCGGATTCGTCTTTCTGCACAACTTCCAGGATCACGTCGAAAACCGTGACCTCTCCGACCTGCGGCTGGAGTTGCGACCGGGCGACGGGACGCCGCCCTTCACGTTTCCCCATGACGGTACCTTCACGTTGCGCCACGATGCGAGCGGAGTGCTGCCGTTCAACCTCGACCTCGACGGCCTGATCCTGCGCACCGCCACGGTCCAACCGCTGACGGTGCTGCATCGCGGCCACGAAACGCACACGGTCTTCACGACCATCGAAGGCATGGCGCCCGAACTGGTCTTCACGGGCGAGCACGCGTTTGTCACCGACGACGGCGGCGCGGTGAAGGCGGACGCCGGGGTCACGGTCGTCACCGGTGAGGCGAATCGACCGTTCCGGTTCCGGAGCGGTGATCGGCATCTCCTGGTCATTCCGCGGGATCTCGCCCTCACCCTGGCCCATGCCGATACGCGCCGTCTCGTTTTTTCCGACGCCGATGGGTTTCCCGCGGTGGCCGGACTCGAGCTTCGGCGTGTCGGACAACCCTCGATCGACCTGAAGATCTATCCTGAAGGCGCCGCCGCGGAGATGCGCGCGACAGCGGGCACGCTCGAACTCCGACCCCCGGCGCCCGGTGGCATGTCATCCCGGCGCGTGAGGTTCGACGAGGTGGAGCCGCCCGTTTCGATGCGCCGGGTGGGGGCGCGGCGGCTCGTGGCTTCCGTCTCGGCCGACCGTCGCGCGACGCCGGACTTATGGTTGCAGGTGCCCTACGTCGGCGACCGCGTTGAAGTGTTCATCGGCGGAGAATTGGTGGCCGACCATTTCTATTCGGGCCAACCGTGGGAGCTGGGCCTGCGGAAGTTCGCGCAACGGCTGAGATCCGAGGACCTGGTCTTCGTTTTTCATCCACTCCTCCCCGACGCGCCGTTCCTTCGCGATCTGCCCGCCGATGTGCAGGAAGCGGTGGCGAATGAGCATGCCCCCCTGTTGCGTATCGACGAACCGGTGGTGCGGCCCGAATACCGCACGCGGCTGTCGTTCGACACGATCCCCTGATTCCGGATTCGGCCACGCGGGCATGGGCACCGGGAGCGACGGGCCGGTCCAACGAAGGTCTGGACAATGAAATTCGCGTCCCTTCGTCTGCAGGCGTGGCCAAGAAACCCGCATGCCTCACCCTGGGATTGAGTCTGCTGGTTGGCGGAGTGACATGGCCTCAATTACTCGGGTCGCTCGGTTACGCGGGAGAAGTGCTCTCCGAGCCATTCGCTTCCGCGTCCGGCGGTGCTTCCGGTCGTTTCGAGATCGTCGACGCGGCGGAGTCCGGCGTGGTCGCGGCCAACGCCTATGCCGATCCGGCAATGTGGGGGGCGCGCTTCGAGGAGTTTGCCTACGGGGCGATCGGCACCGGCGTGGCGGTCGGCGACTACGACAATGACGGACGCCCCGATCTGTTCGTGGTCGGCAAAACGGACCCCGATCACCTCTTTCGCAACCTCGGCAACTGGCGCTTCGCGGATGTGTCTGCGGCGGCCGGCGTGGCCGGTTCCACCGAGGCGTGGCATGCCGGTGCCGTCTGGGCCGACGTCGACAACGACGGCTGGCTCGACCTTTTCGTCACCCGCCAGGGCGCGCCCAACCTGTTGTATCACAATGGTGGTGACGGCACCTTCACCGAGGAGGCCGCCGCGCGCGGGCTCGATCTTGTCGACGCGTCCGGCATGGCTGCGTTCGCCGACTACGATCGTGATGGCTGGCTCGATCTCTACGTGGCCACCAACCTGCTCGACCACGGTGCCCGTCCCGACGGCCAGCCCGACCGCCTGCTGCGCAATCGCGGCGATGGCACCTTCACGGAAGTCACGGCTGCCGCGGGCCTCGGCGGTGCGGCACAGACCCACGCCGCCATCTGGTGGGATTACGATCAGGACGGCTGGCCCGATCTCTACGCGACCAACGACTTTGGCTGGCCGGATCAATTGTGGCGCAATCAAGGCGACGGGACCTTTGCGGATGTCATCAGCCACGCGGTGCCGCAGATGCCGCGGTTCGGCATGGGCGCCGATGCCGCCGACGTGAACAACGACGGCCTGATTGATCTGCTGGCGGGCGACATGCTGCCCACCACCCGCGAGCGCGACCAGCGCTCCATGATCGACGCCCGCGCGCATCAGGTCGATCCGACCGATCGTCACGCCGCACCGCAATACATGCGCAACGCGCTTTTCCTCAACACCGGCACCGGCCGCTTTGCCGAGGGCGCCTGGCTGGCCGGCCTCGCCGCGACCGACTGGACCTGGTCGCTGCGATTCGAGGATTTCGACCAGGATGGTCGCGTCGACCTGCACGTTACCAACGGCATGGTGCGGGAGTTCTTCGATCTCGGTCTCATGGCCCGCCTCGCCGGCCGTCCGCCCGCGGAGGCCCGCCGCATCGTGCGGGGTGCTCCGCGCCTCGATGAACCCAACCTGGCTTTCCGCAACGACGGCGATCTTCGCTTCACGCCGGTCGGTTCCGCCTGGGGACTCGACCAGCGTGGCGTAAGCTTCGGCGCGGCCACCGGTGACTTCGACGGTGACGGCGACCTTGATCTCGTCTGGGCAGACTATGAAGGCAACGTCACCCTGGCCCGCAACGACGTCGCCACCGGTCGCGCGCTCGCGGTCGCGTTGCGCGGCGTGCGGTCCAACCGCTTCGGTATCGGCGCGCGTATCGAGATCGTCATGACAGACGGGTCACGACAGGTGCGGGAACTCCAGCCGGCGCGGGGCTACCTGTCGTCGAGCGAGCCGGTCGCTCACTTCGGTCTCGGCGACGCGGCGCGGGTGGCGCGTCTGACGGTGCACTGGCCGAGCGGAATCGTGCAGACCCTGAACAACGTGGCGGTCGGCCGGCGCTATACGATCACGGAGTCCGCGGATGGTGGAGCGGCGGCAGGCGAAAGGGACGCAACGGTCGTCACGCAGTTCGTCGAGGTTTCGGCGGCCGTGGGGCTCGCGATGGTCCAGCCCGAGCAGCCCGTCGATGAATTCTCCGTCCAACCGCTCCTGCCGGTGCGTCAGCACGGGTTGGGGCCGGGCCTCGCGATTGGCGACCTCAATGGCGACCGGCGCGATGATGTGGTGATGGCCGGAACCGGGGCGGCGCCGGCGCGACTGGCCTTTGGCGCGGACTCGCGCCGCTTCGAGACGGTGAACTTGTCCGCGGGCGAAGAGACGGCGCACGCTGCGCCGCTGTTGTTCGATGCGGACGTTGATGGGGATTTGGATCTGCTGCTCGTGCATGGTGGAGCGGCGTTGCCGGCCGACGACGCCGGTTGGCAGGCGCGGCTTTGGCTGAACCAGGACGGCGGTCTCACCCCGGCGCCCGCGGGCAACCTGCCCGGGTTGCGCACGAGTGCCGGTCCGGTGGTGGCGGCCGATTTCGATCGGGATGGCCGGCTCGACGTTTTCGTCGGCGGTCGCCTGGTGCCCGGGCGTTATCCCGAGCTGCCGCGCAGTGCGCTGTGGCGCAACCTCGGTGACGGCCGCTTCGCCGATGTCACGGGCGAGTGGGCGCCGGATCTCGCGCGAGCCGGACTGCTGCAGGCGGCGCTCGCGACCGATGCAGATGGCGATGGGTGGATCGACCTGCTGTTGGCGCCGCACTGGGGGCCGGTGAGCTGCTGGCGCAATGCGGAGGGGCGCGGCTTTGCGGACGCGACGAAGCGCCTCGGTTTCGCGGCGGCGGGCGCGGGGTGGTGGAACAGTCTGGCGGCGGCCGATTTCAATAGCGACGGACGGCTGGACTATGTGGCGGGCAACCTGGGCCTGAACACGAGTTACTCGTCCGCGCCCGTGCGTCCGGCTATCCTTTTCCGTGGACGATTTTTGGGCGAAGCGCGGGCCCACCTCATCGAGGCGACCCGCGACGGTGGACGCCTCGTGCCGCTGCGGGGGCGGAGCATGCTGGGACGAACGCTGCCCCGATTGCTGCGCGAGGTGCGCTCGGCGGCGGAGTTTGCCGACGCGACTCTCGATGCGATTGTTCCCGCGGCGGAGTTGGAGGACGCGCAGCGGTTCGAGGCGACGCAATTTGCCAGCGGCATCTTCCTGAGCACCGCGACCGGCGACTTTCGTTTCGTGCCGTTGCCGCGTTGGGCGCAGCTGGCGCCGATTCACGGACTTGTGGCGGGCGACCTTGATGGCGACGGGAACGCCGATCTCGCGGCGGTGCAGAACGACCACAATCCCCGCCCCGAGGAAGGCCACTTTGGCGGCGGGCTGGGGGTGATGCTGGCCGGAGACGGCGCGGGCAACTTCACCGTGCGTACGGCGAAGGGGACGGGCTTCGAGGTGACCGGCGACGCGCGCGGTTTGGCGCTGCTCGACGCCGATGGTGACGGCTGGCCCGATCTGCTGGTCACGCGGCGTGACGAGCCGAACCTGTTTTTCGCCAACACCGGACGTGCGGGCCACCGGATGCTGGGCGTGCGGTTGGCGGGCCCGGCGGGGAATCCCACGGCGATCGGCGCGCGTGTCCGGTTTTCGGATACGACGGATCGGCAGCAGGTCCGCGAGATTGCGGCCGGAGGTGGTTACCAAAGCCAGTCCACGCCGGTTCTGCACTTCGGCCTGGCTCCCGGGGCATCACCCACCACGCTCGAGGTTCGCTGGCCCGACGGCCGCATCACGGCTCACCGTCTGGAGAATGTGGGACGTGCCTCGGTGATCACCGTGCGTCAGCCGTGAGGCGGGCCGACGTCCCGGCCTGGTGTCGCCGCGGGAGCGGGTAAAGGTGTCGTGTCTCCAAGGTGTCCTGCGGAATGTTCGCAATGCCTGAATCCCGATTTGGGCGGGCTGTTCGGTAGCCCTGCTTGGGCCCCTGCGCTCCCGCGCCGGGCTACCAAGGTGGGATACCAGGGGGCGGGACCTGCGGGGTCAGGGGGGCGGGACGTCGTAGACTTCGAGGAGGGCGACGCCTTCGGTGTTGTTCGCACCGGAGACCTGCACGGTGTAGACCCCGGCCGCGAGCGTGAGGAGCAGCACGCTGTCGGCGCTGCCTTCCTCCAGGGCGAAGGCACCCACGCGGTCGCTGGTGGCACGAATGTCTTCGGCATTGCTCGCGGTGTTCCACGCGGTGTTGGCGGCCACCTGTTCCTGTCCGGAAAGGAGGCGCAGCACCGGCGAGGCGAGCCGGTCCGGAATATCGTAAGCCGCCAGCCCCGGACCGATGGCGCGGATGAGCACCGTGCGGGAGTCGCCGCCGTCGATGACGAGACCGGGAACGAGGATCGCTTCGCCGCTGCCGACGCGGGCGCGAACCGAAGTGTTGATCAAGCGCAGCCCCGTCGTCGAGGTGCGGGCGTCGTAGACTTCAATCAGGGCGATGCCGTCCGCGCCGGAGGGGCTGGTGGCGTGGGCGCTGTAGTGGCCCGGCTCGAGCGTGACCAGCAGGGCGCTGTCGGCGCTGCCGTCGGGGAACGGAAACGCACCGGTCAGCTGCGCCGCCTCCCGAATCGCGGCGGCGTTGCCCGCGGTGCTCCAGCCGCGGTTGGTCGCGAGGGTTTCGCCGGATTGGTAGAGCGTGAGTTCCGGGTCGGGCAGCGGCTGCGTGACGTCGAATCCGGCCAGTGCCGGGCCAGCGGCCCGCACCAGGATGCGCAGGGGGCCGGGGACCGAGGCGTCGCCGCCGATGACGAAACCCTTGATGAGCGTGTCGCCGCCGGAGCCGGCGACGGCGCGGGTGGCGAGATTGACCAGACGGGCGTCCGGGGCGGCGGGAGCGGGTGCGAGCGAGGTGATCCACTCCGTGACGAGAGCCTCGCCGGCGCGATCGCGCTCGCGGGTGGCGACCGGCGGCATGCGTTGCGCGCCTTCGCTCGCCGCCATGGCGTGCAGGATGCGGGAGAGTTCGGGATGGCCGGGCACGAGCAGGCGGCGGGCGGCGTTGCCGCCGTCGTCATTGACTTCGCCGTTGACCAAGCCGGTCTGATCGAGCGGCGTGGCGGCGCGGGTGTCCCAGCCGCCGGGAGCGGTGGCGCCGGGTTGGTGGCATTGGGCGCAGTTGACCTCGAGGTAGGCGCGGGCGCGGTCGTTCAAGGGGGCATCCGCCTCGTCCGCTGCGGCGAGGGCGGGCAAGGTCGCCGGGTCGGGGAGGTCGGTGGTGTCGATGTAGCCGGCCTGGGCGAGCGCGAGGAGTTGGTGCGTCGTCTCGTGCGGCGCGGGGCGGGGCCGGTTGAGTTGTCGGGTGTTGAAACTCAGGGCGAAGCCGCCGGCGTCGGTGTGGCAGAGCATGCACTCGGCGCGGCTGGGGAAGCGCCAGGTCTGGGTGCGCGTGGCACCGTCGTCGGTGATGCTGAACTCCGCTTCGGCGCCGTCGTCGGGCACGAGCGTGGCGGCCGTTTGCGCGTCGTTCCAGCGGTAGGTGAGGCCGTAGCCGCCGGAGTCGGTTTTGACCAGGAGGCGGGTTTCGATGCGGCGGGCGCTGGCGGGATTGCCGCGCTCGAGTTCGAGGTCGAAGTGCTTGATCCAGACGGCGCCCGCGGGATGGCTCCAGTTGCCGGTGGGCGACCAGCCGAACTTCGCCTGATCGTCGGTGAGGGCGAACCAGCGGCGTTTGGTCGCATGGTCGGACCAGAAGGCGACGTTGGGCGCGTAGGGCACCACACCGGCCGCGGGCGTGAGGGTAGCGAGGTCGGCGAACACGCCGGTCTCGGCGAGTGTCGCCGGCGGGCCACCGCCCGACGACGGCGTGGCAACAAGGCGTTTGATGCGGCCGTCCTCGAGGTCGGCGACCAGGATATCACCGGTGGCGGGATCGAGCCCGAAGGAGGCGATGCCGCTGTCGGTGGTGAGCAACTCGACCGCGTCGGCGGCGACCGGGTTGGCGCCATCGGGCTGGAGGCTCCACAGCCGGCCGCTGCCGAAGTCGGCGAAAACGTAGCGCCCCGCGAGCGCCGGGTATCGAGAGCCTCGATACAGTACGCCGCCGGTGACCGAAATGCCCTGGGAGCGCGGATACTCCCAGACGGGCGGCGTGAGGGAGGCGCCGGTCGGCGGGTTGCCGTCGGGACCGGTCAGTGTCCCTTCGCGGTAGGCCCAGCCGTAGTTGCCGCCGGCGGTGACGACATTGATCTCCTCGCGGGCGCCCTGACCGACATCGGCGAGCCAGAGCCTGCCGGTGGCCGAATCGAAGGCGAAGCGCCAGGGGTTGCGCAGGCCGACGGCCCAAAACTCCGTGCGCACGTCGGCGGGATCGACCGTCGCGCCGTTGAAGGTGGTGGCGCCGACCCAGGGGTTGTCGGGCGGCACGGCGTAGGTGCCGGCGTGCACGGCGGGATGCGGGTTGGGCGGGAGCGAGCCGGCGCGCTGGTCGACATCGAGGCGCAGCAGGCCGGCGAAGAAGTCGCGGTCGATTCGCTGACTGTTGTTGAACTGGTCGTTGGCCCCGCCCTCGTCGCCGAGTGAAACGTAGAGGTAGCCGTCGGGGCCGAACATCAGTTCGCCGCCGTTGTGGTTGCTGGCCTGGTCATACTGGCTGATGAGCGGCACCTGCGTGGCTGCGTCGGCCGAGTTGCCGTCGCTGGCGGCGGTGAAGCGGGCGAGGCGATTGTGGCGGCCGCTGCCGGCGGCGGTGGTCGTGGCGGTGGTCAACCAGACATACAGGTGGCGGTTGGTCGCGTACTGGGGGTGAAAGGCGAGGGCGAGCAGGCCCTGTTCGCCGCCGGCGCTGTTGAGTTGGCCGCTGAGGTCGAGGAAGACCGTCTTGGTGGGCGAACCGGTGCCGAGTCCGGTGACCCGCTGGATGCGACCGGTCTTTTCGACGACGAAGAGACGGTCGGTTTCACCCGGGGCGCTGACGATGGCGAGGGGCTGGTCGAAGGAGAGTTCCGGGAAGGCGTTCTCCAGCGCGTAGTCGTAGGCGCTGTCGTCGAGGGTGATGGTGGCCTCAGTCCGGGTAAGCGACTGCCCAGACGTGACGCGGGTGCCGACCGTGATCGCGAGCAGCGAACCGACGAGGCGAAACAGGGTGGGGCAGCGGGGACAAACCATCAGAGAGAGGAGGCGGGAGCAGGGGCGGGGGGGGCGCACTGGCTGCAGGGGTGAGACGGGTCGGGGGAGGCTTGGGTTCCCGCCCGGTGGCGCGGGTCCGGGCAAGGACGGCGGGAATTGACACGCCGTGGTGGCAGATCGGGGGCCGGGAAGCGGAAACCGCCCCATGGTGCGCGGGGACCGTCGGGGTTAATTTGTGATCATGCCGAGTTCGACCAAGTCCCCCGTCACGGGCGATCGGGTGCGCCGCTACACCCGGGAGTCCGCCCAATCCGAGATCGATCGTCGGACCGCCCGACAGGTCCGCCTGTATGCCGGCCAGTCGCGCGACGTGATCGATGAACGACTGCGCGAACTCGACCGCGAATGGGACATCGAACGGGTGTTGGAAGCCAATGCCTCCGGCCTCGCCCTCACCGGGGTGGTGCTGGCCGCGACGCGGGGGCGGGGATGGCTGCTGTTGAGTGCCGGCGTATTGGGATTTCTGATGCAGCACGCGGTGCAGGGCTGGTGCCCGCCGATGCCGGTGTTGCGCCGGCTCGGCATCCGCACCCAGCGGGAGATCGAGCGCGAGCGCTACGCGCTCAAGGCGCTGCGCGGGGATTTCGACGCGGCGCATTCAGGCAAGGACGATGCGAAGGACGCGGATGCCGTTTGCGAAGCGGTGAACATCCGCAACGGTTGATCATGCGCCGCCCGGCAGCGATCGGGTCCTTCAGGAAGGGCGCGGCGCGAGCTGCTGCAGGACGCGCCGAAGCTCCTTGAGGTCCACCGGCTTGATGAGGTGGGCGACGAAGCCGGCGTCGCGGGAGCGGCGCAGATCCTCGTCCATGCCGTAGCCGCTGAGAGCGATGCCGCGCAGGCCGTGCTGGCGGCGCAGCTGTTTCATGAGCCCGAGGCCGGTGCCGTCCGGCAGGCCGAGATCGGACATGACCAGATCGAAGCGGCCGCTGGCGGCGGCCTCCAAGGCGGTCGCCACGGTGCTGGTCGCGGTGACGTCGTGACCGTCGCGCCGCAGCAGGTGCGAGAGAACCTTGAGGGTGGATTTATGATCCTCGACCAGGAGCAGGCGGAGGGCGGGGAGGCGGGGCGGCCGGGTCGCGGCGGGCTCGGGCGACGCGGCGCGGCGGCGGGAGGTGCGGCGGGCGCCGGGCAGTTCGACCGTGAAGACCGCGCCCTGGTTGCGGCCGCCGCTGTGGGCGCAGATGTAGCCGCCGTGCAGGTCGACGATGGCGCGGGCGATGGCGAGGCCCAGACCGAGCCCGGGAAAGCGCGGATCGTGCGGCAGCACATCCTGTTCAAAGGGCTGGAAGAGTCGTTCGGCGGCGTCGGGGTTGAAGCCGATGCCGTCGTCCTCGACGGCGATCATGAGGTGCGCCGTCTCGGTGTCGCCGGACCGGCGTGTGACGTCGCGGGTGCGCAGGTGGATGTGGCCGTTTTCCGGGGTGAACTTGGCGGCGTTGCGCAGCAGGTTCCAGAACACCTGTTGCAGGCGGGCGTTGTCGCCGTGGAGGTGGTGGCGTTGGGCGGTCAGATCGAGCGAAAGGTGGATGCCCTTTTCGCGGGTTTCGTCCTCGATGATTTCGACCACCAGGTGCAGCAGGGCATGTACGTCGCAGATCTCACCGCGCAGGGCGAGTTTCCCCCGGGTGATGCGGGTGAGGTCGAGCAGGTCGTCGATGAGGCGGGCCTCGAGCGCCACGTTGCGCTCGATCATGTCGAGCTGTTTGCGGAGGGCCGGGGGCAGGCTCGCGTCCTCGCGCAGTGCAGCCGCGGACATCAGCACGGGCGTCAAGGGTGTGCGCAATTCGTGGGAGAGTTGGGCGAGAAACTCATCCTTGGCGCGGGAGGCTCGTTCGGTGGCTTCCTTGGCCTCGCGCAACTCGTCCTCGACCTGCTTGCGTTCAGTGATGTCGAGCGTGACGCCATCGAAGCGGATCGGCTTGCCGGCGTCGTTGTAAAAGGTGCGGCCGATGGCGCGGATCCAGCGAAAGCGTGAGGTTCCGGGGTCAACGGTGCGGTACTCGATGTCGTAACGGGTTTTTTCGTCGATCGATCGATGGATGGCGGCGCGGGTGCGCTCGAGATCGTCGGGATGCAACCGTTCGTAGAACGTACTGACTGGCACCGGAGCGTCAGGCGGCAGCCAGAAGTGTTCCTTCACGCGACTATCCCAAATCAACTCATCGAAGGGCAGATCGCAGAACCAGAATCCGACTTGCGCGCCGTCCTTCACGAGGTCGAAGCGCTCGCGGCTGGTGCGCAGGGCGTCCTCGGATTCGCGATGTTCCTGGATATCGAGCACCGAGCCGATGAAGCCGAGAAAGGTTCCATCGGGTGACCAGCGCGGGGTGGCCGTGTCGATTACCCAGCGGTAGACGCCATCGTGACGGCGCAGGCGGTATTCCAACCGGAAGGGCTGTTGGGCGGCGTTGGCGGCCAGGAACTTTTCCTCCGCCGCGGTCCGGTCGTCCGGATGCACGGCCTCCAGCCACCCGAAGCCGGCACCGCTTTCCACGGTCTCGCCGGTGAATTCGAACCACTGCTGGTTGATGTGGACGCAGCGGCCGTCGGTATCGGTCACCCAGAGAATGATCGGGGCGCCATTGATCACGTCTCGTACGAGAGCCTGGCTTTCCCGCAGCTCCCGTTCGGCGTGTTTGCGGGCGGAGATGTCGGAGATGTGCGCAACCACTCCGACGACGCTGCCGTCCTCGCTCCGGTGGGGTGTATATACGGCATGGATACAACGAACGTCGCCGCGGCCGAACGGCGCCTCCATCTCGAATTCCCGCGGCTCGCCCTGGAGAGCCGCCTCCAGGTGGGGGCGGACCTGTTGCCAGGCTTCCGCGCCCAGCACATCCTGCACGCGCCAGCCGACGATCTCCTCGGAATTGAGGCCGAACCAGTCCGTGTAGGCACGATTGCACATCTCGTAGCGCAGGTCGCGGTTCACGTAGGAGAGCAGGGCGGGCACGGCATCGATCACCTGGCGAAGCTGCTCCTGATGCGATCCGAACGCGGTCGACGGCGCTTCGTTCGCAGCGGGTCGGTCGACGGAGACGGTGCAGAAGATCCCGGCACTGTCGCCGTGCTCATCGAGCACCGGGCTTAGCGAAGCCGACCCCGCGAGCGGAGGCTGGTGCGCGGCCCGGGGAATTGGCTGGGCGGTGGCCTGGCCGGGGACGCCGGACTGAAACGTGGCGACCAACTGCTCGCCGAGGACCGGCCAGCTTGAGTTTCCGTCGCCGCGGATCGGCCGCCCGAAGCTGCGCTCGGCCTGGGCGGCGCCCAGGAGGGAGACCCAGGCATCGTTGTGAATCTCCACGAAATCCGCTCCCCACCACAGGACCGTGGGAGAGGGCGAGTTTACCGCGATGGACACGGCGGTGCGCAGGCACACCGGCCACGCGTCCATGGGGCCGAGCGAGGTCCGCGTCCAGTCGAAGCTCCGGATCCGGGCTCCCACTTTGCCACCGCCCGTCAGCCAGGGGGCGCTGCATTGCGTCATAGGTCCGGCCCTCCTTCCGGCGGCCGTACGTCAGCAGGCAAGATCCATCCGGAGGAAGGAACGCGGGGTGCAAAAACGGGCCGAAGTTGCGGAACAAGGGGCCGTCGGAGCAGGGGGAGGGGCCGCACGGGAAAGGAGGTCAGAACGGAAAACCTTGCGGAACTGAGCGCGCATGCAAGCCGGGGACGGCAAATAGGGTGAAATGGGCGCTCGCGGGCACCTCCCCGACTTTCGCGCCGCCGTGTCCGGGGAGAGGTGCCGGGTGGCCGGGTCGAGGTGGCGCCCGATGGCGGACCCCGGCTGGATCCGTTATGATCACGATGCCCGACGGGACGCGAACGTCCGCGGTCCCCGGGCCTCGTTCATCTCCTCCCGTAAACCCCGCGCCGACGAACCCTTGCGTTTTGCCACGGTGTCCGCCGCCGAGCCATCGCTCCGCCCTGCCATGAAACCTCGTTCCTTTGTTTGCTCCGTTTGCTCCGCCCTGCTCGTTCTCCGCTCCCGATGGTGCCAGTTCGAGCGGAAGCGGATCCTGTCCCCATCCGGAAATAGATTCGCCGGGCGCCGGGCCGTTGCCGGCGTGCTGACGCTGATGAGCGGACTGGCGGTATGCGGCAGCGATGAGCAGATGGTTTTCGACGACATGCGGGAGGTGCGTTCCGAGTGGACGGCGGTCGAGGGCGAGGGGCCGAGCCGTTCCACCAGCCAGGAGATTGCCGCCCAGGATCCTCCCTACATGCGGCTCGACAACGGCCTCATTCGCAGCGAACTCGGCCGGCCGGTGGAGGGGAGTTGGACCCTGTCCTTCAAGGCCGCGCTCAGCACCGAACAGCGCGGTCTGTGGGTCGGGGCGTTCAATGCCGACGGCACGCAAGGCCTGGCGGTGAAGTGGGATTCTGCGGCCATCGCCGGGCCGGAAGGGCGCGTGACGCTGCTGCGGTTCGACTTGGATTCGGAAGTGGGCTGGCGCACGGCGGGCGAGCCAATCTCCGCCGGCCTTCCTTCGGGCCATCCGGTCAACGACGGCACGCTGGCGGCCTTTACCCTGCACTATGATGCCGGCTCCCGCGCGCTCGCGGTGTTGGTGAACGACATCCCGCTCACGCAGGTCCTGGTGCCGGATCCGGTGGTGGGCGAGTTGAGTCGGGTGTACGTGCGGGGCAATGAAACCGCCTACTTCGACGACATTGCCTTCCGCGCCAACCGGCTCACCCACGAATTGCTGGGGGCGGCTCGCCCGGCGCTGGCCTGGGCGCATGTCGACGGATCGGGCGCCGCGCTGGAGGTTTACCCCGGTGGCACCCGTTTCCGGCTCAACAACGGATTGCTGATGACCTACATCGCTCCGGTTGCGGATCGAACCGCGTCGCTTTCGTCCCGGCAACAATCCGCCCTCGAGGCGCCGGTGCAGGATGACTGGACCCTCGCCTTCGATGCCGCCCACAGCGCCCGCGAGCGCAGCCTGTGGGTGGGCGTGTTCGACCGGACGCGCACCAAGGGCTACGGGGTCCTGTGGGATTCCGCCCTGCGGGGCACGGGGGTGGTGACGATCCGCAAGTTCGACCTGGAGTCCGAGGTGCGATGGGCGGACAAGGGCGTGGCCCTTACCGAGCCCGTGCGCTCGGGCCACAACCCGCTCGATCCTCTCATGGCGCGCATCGAGCTGAGTTGGGACCGGGACACCCGCACGCTTTATCTCGCGGTCGACGGCGTGCCGCGCGCGCATGTGGTGGATGGCAGTTTCGACACCTTTCACCACCTTTTCGTGCGCGGAAACTCGACCTCGTATTTCGACAATTTTGCCCTGCTCAGCGAGACGCCGCGACTGTTCGACACGATCCTGAACATCGCCATCGACGGCTTCCGCCATCGTCGCGCCGACGACTGCGTCCTCCGCCTGCGCCCCGGCCTCCGCTGGCTTGAGCCGCCTGGATAGCGCGCGGGGGTGGCTGACGGTGCCGACCGAGTCGCCGATCGCCCCCCGGCGGGAGCGGTCCGGTGGAGGCGCGATTTTTTGATCGGAAGGAAAATGCGCAGAAATCCTGCGTCCTTTGGCGGACAACTCCGTCAGCAACGGTGAATCCCTACCTTCCGATGCAGTCCTCCCCTCACCCGACTTCTCCTTCCTTTGTCCCTCCGGCAGCCCTCCCGGTCGCCATCATCGGCGCCGGCCCCGTCGGCCTCGCCGCCGCCGCTCATCTGCGGGAGCGGGGCCTCGAATTCCTGATCCTCGAGGCCGGGGAAGCCGTCGGCAACTCGCTCCGCGACTGGGCGCACGTGCGGCTTTTCTCACCCTGGGAATACAACATCGATGCGGCCGCCGCCCGCCTTCTGCGCGCCGAGGGTTGGGAGCCGCCACCCGCGGCCGAGTATCCAACCGGTGGTGACATCGTGACGCGTTATCTCGAGCCGCTCGGGCGCACCGCCGCGCTGGCGTCCCGCCTGAAATTGCGGGCGCGGGTGGTCGGGGTCTCCCGCCAGGGCCGCGACAGGATGAAGTCCGACGCCGGTCGCCCGGCGGCACCCTTTCGGGTGCGTTACCTGGTCCCCTCGGGTGAAGAGGAGATTCTCGCCCGCGCGGTGATCGACACCAGCGGAACCTGGCAATCGCCCAATCCTCTCGGGGCCGAAGGCCTGCCCGCCCGCGGGGAGCGCGCTCTGGCGGCGGTGATCCGTTACGGAATCCCCGATGTGCTCGGGAAGGAGCGGGCGCGTTATGCGGGTCGTCGCGTGCTCGTGGCCGGCAGCGGGCACTCCGCCTTCAACGTACTCGTCGACCTGGTGAAACTGATGGATCAGGATCCGGCGACCGCGGTGACCTGGGTAATCCGTCGCGACCGCGCCGAAAGCGTGTTCGGCGGAGGTGAACGCGACAAGCTGGTGGAGCGGGGCGCCCTGGGTCTCACGGTGCGCCGCCTGCTCGCGGCCGGCCGGCTGTCGCTGCTGACTTCGTTTCGGACGGATGCCGTGGAGCAGCGTGCCGACGGAATCCACGTCCGTGCAGGCGAGCGAACGGCGGGTCCGGTGGACGAGATCATCGTGGCGAGTGGTTTTCGGCCGGACTTTTCCGCGCTGACGGAACTCCAGCTCGGGCTCGATCCGATCGTGGGGACCACGCCGGCGCTGGCGCCGCTGATTGATCCGAACCTTCACTCCTGCGGCACGGTTCGTCCGCATGGTCACGCCGAACTGGCGCATCCGGAAAGCGGGTTCTACCTGGCCGGCATGAAAAGCTACGGCCGCGCCCCGACCTTCCTGATGCGCACCGGTTATGAGCAGGTGCGCTCGATCGCCGCCGCCTTGGCTGGGGATCTGGAGGCGGCGAATCGGGTCGAACTCGTGTTGCCGGAAACCGGCGTCTGCTCGCTCACTCGCGGCCACGCAGGAGACGACGAAGCCGCGGGGGACGAAGGCTGTTGCGGCGGCGCGCCGGAATCCGATGCCAGTGCCTGCTGCAAAAAGGATGAAACCGCCAAGGCGGCCGGGGAACCCGGCTGTGGCTGCGGTTCCGGCGCCCGGCAGCCGGCAGTCGCGCCGGCGGGAGCGTGCTGTGAATGAACGCCCCGTTGTCCTTGGTTTCGACCCGGGGCCGCGAAGTTCGCCTGCCCTGGGCCTTGGCGTGGCGGCTCGCGGCCGGTCAGATTGTAGCCTGGGGGGCGCTGTATTACGCCTTTACGGTGATCGTGGGTCCGATGGAGCTGGCAACCGGCTGGTCACGCACCTTTCTCAACGCCGGGCTTTCGCTGGGATTGTTGACCTGGGGTGTCCTGGCCGTGCCGGTCGGTCGCTGGATCCAGCGCCGCGGCGCACGCGGGCTCATGACGGTTGCCGCTGCCGCGGGCAGCCTCGCGCTGATGGGAATGGGCCTGTGGCCGCAGCCCGCCGCATACCTCGCGGCCTGGGTGATGTTGGGAGCGGCGATGGCCGGCCTGTTGTACGAACCGGCCTTTGCGGTGGTGACCGATGCGTTTGGGCCGCATTATCGCCAAGGCATCACGCTGATCACTCTGGTGGGGGGGCTGGCCAGCACGGTGTTCATCCCGCTGGCGCAGATCGCGGTGGAGCATCTCGGCTGGCGGGCGGCGTTGGTGGCGCTCGGCCTGTTCCACCTCGTGCTGGGCGTGCCCTTGCATGCCTGGGGCGTGCCGGGGATGGTGCGTGAATCGGCGACCCCGGCGGCGACCCCGGCGGCGACCCCGGCGGCGACGCCGGCGGCGGGGCGCCGGCCGGTGTGGCGTGCCGCGGTTTGGCGCGACATTTCCGATCCTCGTTTCATCGGCCTCGCCGTGTGGTTCACGGCTCATGCCGCGGCGTTCACCGGCTTGATCTTTCATTTCGTGCCGATGCTGCAGGCCTTGCAGGTGGACAGCGCGACCCTGCTTGGGGTCGTTGCCATCATGGGTCCGGCGCAGGTGACGGGGCGCCTGCTGCTGGCGCGCCGCCAGGGGCGGTTTGCCACCCTGAGCGTCGGACGCTGGGCGATGGCGACACTCGTGGCGGCGATGTTCATCCTGCTGTTGGCTCCGCCCCGCTTCGGTTGGCTGGCGCTCTTTGCCGCGCTTTATGGTGCGGCGAACGGCGTGACGACGATTCTGCGCGGAACCGCGATCGCCGAGCTGATCGGACGTGATCGATACGCCGAGTTGAATGGCATCCTGGCCGCGCCTGCGGTGCTTGCGAAAGCGGCGGCACCCCTTGCACTCGCCGGGTTGTGGACCGCGACGGGCGACACGCGGATCGTCATTGCCGCGATCCTGGCGACGGTGCTGGTGGGCGTCGGCGGGCTGGGGATGGCAAGCCACGCTGCCGGGTTGCCGCTCGCCGGTCGCAATCGCAGAGGCAGGGGCGGCATGCCGCCGAGCGGCAGCCCCCCAAGGGGGAACCCGCAAGGGAGCGCTGTTGGCCTCGCGGGGACGCGCCGGCTGGCCCCGCGGGGCCTCACGGTTGAAGAGATGTAGGGCGTCTCCGAATACGAGGTTATTCCGCCCAGGCCTTGCCGCCGGTTTCGGCCAGGGGGAGGTCGGCGTCGAGGCGGCCGGGGACGGGGTCGTAGAGCAGCACGGTTTTGCTGACCTCCTCCGAAGTGTAGTAGGCGAGCAGCGCGAGTTCGCGGAACTGGCGGAGGAAGGCGCGGGTGGCGCCCGTGGCGTCGCGGCCGGTGTCGCTGAGGAATCCCGTCCGGGTCTCCGGCGCGAGGTCGGTGAAGGGCCGGCCGTGCGCGGCGCGACAGGCTTCCGCAAAGGCGTCGAGACCCGAGGTGAGGCGCTCGCGCTCTTCGGCGGTCATGAAGCGTCCGTAGCAGGTGTCGATGAACGCGGGCACGCCGACGTCGGAGGCGCCGGGGGTGTCGGTGCGCGGCAGGAGCGTCTCGGCCATCGCAGTGGCGAGAGCGTGGCGGGCCGGCGTGAGATGCTGTGGTCCGGCCGCCGGCGCACCGGAAGCGGCGGCGGTGGCGGTGGCGGCCTGGGCCAGGGCGGTGGTGAGCGTGGAAGGGGAAAGGCTCAGCCCGAGCAGGGCGGCGGTGCGTTGAATGGCTTCGCGACGGGTCATTTTTTTGGGAAACGCTGAAAAACTGAAAAGCGGAAAGGCTGAAGGGCGGGGTCAGAGGTTCTGGCGGTTGAGTTCGTCGACGGCGTGGGCGGCGGCGCGGGCGGTGAGTGCCATGTAGGTGAGGCTGGGGTTGACGCAGGACGACGAGGCCATGCAGGCGCCGTCGGTCACGAAGACGTTGGGCGCGGCGTGCACCTGGTTGTGGGCGTTGAGCACGCTGGTCTTCGGATCGCGGCCCATGCGGGCGGTGCCCATTTCGTGGATACAGAGACCGGGTGAATTGTTCGGATCGTCCCAGCTGGAGATGTTGCTGAAGCCGGCGGCCTCGAGCATCTCCTCGGCGGCGGCCCGGGCGTCCTGGCGCATGGCCTTTTCGTTTTCCTTGAACTCGCAGTCGAAGTTGATCGTGGGCAGGCCCCACGGATCGGGGTGCGCGGAGTCGAGCGTCATTTTGTTCTCGTGGTAGGGCAGGTGCTCGCCCCAGGCGCCCATGCCCATGCGCCAGGGGCCGGGGGCGACGAGGTCGGCCTTGAGGTCGGCGCCGACGCGGTGGAGTTCGGCGATGCCGCGGGCCCAGTTCTGCCGGGAGGCGCCGCCCTGGTAGCCGAAGCCGCGCAGGTAGTCCTTCCGCTGGGTGGCCTTGTCGCCGAGGTTGCGGAAGCGGGGGACGTAGATGCCGTTGGGACGGCGGCCGCGGTAGTAGCGGTCGTGGAAGCCGTCGAAGACCCCGGTGGCGCCGACCTGGAAGTGGTGATCCATGAGGTTGTGGCCGAGTTCGCCGGAGTCGTTGCCGAAGCCGTCGGGGAAGCGGTCCGACTCCGAGTTCATGAGAATGAAGGTCGAGCCGATGGCCGAGGCACAGAGGAAGATGACGCGGGCGTGGTAGTCGATCGATTCGTGCGTAGTGGCGTCGATGATACGCACGCCGGTGGCGCGGCCGGCGTCGGCGTCGTGCAGGAGTTCGGCGACGATCGAGTGGGGGCGCAGGGTGAGGCGGCCGGTGGCGTAGGCGGCGGGCAGGGTGGCGCTGTTGGAGGAGAAGTAGGCGCCGTAGGGGCAGCCGCGGATGCAGCGGTTGCGGTATTGGCAGTTGGCGCGGCCGTTGTGCGGCTGGGTGAGGTTGGCGACGCGGCCGATGATGATGCGGCGTTCGGGGAAGGCGGTGGCGACCTTGGCGGCGGCGTGCTGTTCGACGCAGCGCAGTTCCATGGGAGGGAGAAACTGGCCGTCGGGCAGGTGGGGCAGGCCCTCGCGGGAGCCGGAGATGCCGGCAAAGGATTCCACATGATCGTACCACGGCGCGAGATCGGCGTAGCGGATGGGCCAGTCGGTGCCGAAGCCGTCGCGCGCGTTGGCTTCGAAGTCGAGATCGCTCCAGCGGTAGGACTGGCGGCCCCAGTTGAGGGAGCGACCGCCGACGTGGTAGCCGCGCATCCAGTCGAAGCGTTTGGTTTCGGAGTAGGGGTGTTCCAGATCGTCGACGAACCAGTGGGCGGAGGAGGGGCGGGTCGTGTAGTTGGTGCGGCTCTGTTTGGGCTGGCGGGCGCGGATGGCGGGCGTGATCTCGTCGCGGTTGTCGAGTTCCCAAGGCTCGGCGAAGGCGGTCGGGTAGTCGCCGTGGGGCACGTCGCGGCCGCGCTCGAGGAGGAGGGTGTTGAGGCCGCGTTCGGTCAGTTCCTTGGCGGCCCAGCCGCCGGCGATGCCGGAGCCGACGACGATGGCGTCGTAGGTGTTTTGAGCGGTGGCTTTGGTCGATAGGGTAGGCATGAAAGGGGCGGGGGCAGGTGGGGGGGTGGAAG
>CBFGUO010000063.1:0-31156 GCA_965652375.1 uncultured Opitutus sp. | reverse complement strand
GGCCACCATCAACGGCTCCATCGACGTCTACCGCAGACCTCCCTCGGCCAACATCAACATCTACATCGTCATCCAATCATGAGAGCTCTGACTTACGTAAAAGCGATCTCAGGAGCGGTGGGGCTTTCGTTTGGCGCAGCAACGGGGCTTCACGCGCAAATCGTTGAAACCGATCTTTCGGCCCTGACCCGGGCCACCTCCGGTCTTGTCGGTATCGCCGATCCGTCGGGCAACCTCGTGCGCTCGACCGACGGCGGAACCAGTTTCAGCTCGGTCTCGTTCACGAAGCTCGATACCCTGCTTAATGTCGCGGCCAGCGGCGACACGGTCATTGCCGTGGGCAACAACGGCTATATCGCCCGCTCGACCGATGGCGGCGCCGCCTGGGCCAACGTTCACACTCCCACCGGCCTGGTCGGCGAACTGCGCGACGCCGTCGCCAACGGCGCCACGTGGGTGGCGGTCGGCGGACTCAACTCCAACCTCGCCATCTTTTACTCCACCAACAGCGGCCAGTCCTGGCTTGCGGCCACCGTGCCCACTCTTTCCGGCCAGCTCACGGGCGTCACCTTCGACAGCAGTACCGGTCGCTGGACGGCCGTGGGCACCGACGGTATCTTCACCGCCCGCATCCTCACTTCAACCAACGGCAGCAGCTGGAGCAGCGTGACTGCCCCCGTCGGCGCCTCCCCGCTCACCGATGTCGCCGCCGATGGCGCGGGCAACGTGCTGGCCGTGGGCGAAGCCGGCACGCTACTGATCTCGGCCGACGGCGGTGCCAGCTTTGCGCTCGATTCCAACTCCGGCCTCGTTTCCGAAAACCTCAATGTCGTGGTCTATTCGTCGACCGCCGGCTGGGTGGCCGGTGGCGTCGACCTGACGCGGGTGGGTTACACGACCGGCGGCGGAGCGACGCTCATCCAAGCCCCCGCTCCCGGGACCGGCGACATCCGGGCGCTCGCCGTCGCCGCCTCCGGTGAGGTGCTTTACGGCGGCAACGCCGTGACCGAGGTCGAGGACTTCAACTACTGGCGCGCACAAAACTTCACCGAGGGTGAGCTCGCCGATGCCAACATCAGCGGTCCCCAGGCCGTCGCGGCCGCCGACGGCATCAACAACCTGCTGAAATACGCCTTCGGCCTGCCGGCCAAGACCAACACCGTGCTGCCCACCGCCCTGGCAGCCGACGGCAGCGTGTATGCCTTCACCTTCAGCCACCCGAGCTCGGTCGTCGGCGTCTCCTTCGCGGTCGAGGTGTCCACGGACCTGCAGAGCTGGAGCGCCAATGGGGTGACGATGGAAAACCTCGGCACGACCGATGGCCGCGTGCAGTGGCGCGCCACTTACCCGACCGCTGGAAACGAACGCGTCTTCTTCCGGCTCAAGGCGACGCTGGAGTGATCGATCCGGCCAACCGCCTGACCGCCGCCAGCTTCTCTGATTGAACCGATCCGGATTCACGCTATCGGTTGGCGCGCTGGCCTTCACCTCCGTTCGAACGTTTTTCCCTCCCGACCCGACGCCACTCCCACCGGATATTCCTCCTCGTTCTTCATGAAGACCTTTCGTTCCGTGCAACTCCTTGCGGTCGGCCTCGCCGGCCTCGCTTTCGGGAGCGCCCTGCGCGCCCAAATCGACAATTTCGACAGCCTCAACGGCTACGCCGCCGGTCTCGAGCAGCGGCTTTCCTCCCGCCACGCCGACCTCACCGACTTCCGCTCCCCCCGCGCCGGCTGGAGCGTGAGTCTCGAGGGCGACTTCGTCAGCCGGGACGTCGACCCGGAGAGCGATCGCCTCCAGCGCAAGACCGACGCGCAGCAATATGCGCTCGTCGCCGGCTGGGGAACCGCCACTTGGTCCATCGGGGCGACGGTCGGCATGACCGATGCCAGCAGCGACTATGAGGAAATCAATTCCCCTGCGCCCATTCCCACCACGGGTTCCGTCGACACCGAGGGGGTTTCCGGTCGCCTCTGGGTGCTGGGCAAGTCGGGGGCGGTAACCTTCGAGGCCGCCCTCGGTTTTGCCGAAACCAACTACGATGGCGTGCGCAACAGCGACGTCGGCACCTCGACCGCCGATTTCGATGGCAAGGACACCTTCGGCTACGCTCGCGTGGCCTATGACTGGGCGGTGACCGACTCCGTCCTCCTCGTTCCCTTTGCCGGTATCGTGTGGGTGGATTCCGAAGCCGACGGCTTCACCGAGCAGGGGGGCGCCCCCGACCGCCGTATCGTGGGCGATTTCTCCACGGGCGAGAGCAACGCCGCCGTGGGCGTGAAAATCACCACCGCGAGCGGCGCCTGGAAGCCCTACCTCGCCGTGGCGTGGTTTGCCGAATTGTCCTCCGATGCCGCCGTGCTGCCCGTGCAGGCGATCAACGGATTCGACCTGGGCCAGGGCACGGTGCCCAACGCCTCCGACAGCCTCCTGTACGCCAGTTTGGGCGTGGACGGTGATCTGGACGACGGTTGGCAGGTGCGCGGCTCGGTCGACTTCTACACCGGCGGCGAGGAGGAGCAGACCGGGCTCCGTCTCAGCTTCGGCCGTAGCTGGTGACCCCGTGCGCTCTCACGCCTGACGCACGTGCAGCTGCGTTCCTTCCATGCAGCCATAACAGGTCTGGCCGCCGTCGAGGCACCATGATCGTCCCAGCTGGCGCGCGCCGTCGGAACTCGAGGTGTGACCGACAATCTGGGCGCAGGGCAGGTCATCGAGAAACTCTTCATTCCAATCCTGCCAGGTGATGCCGCCGCAGGGCTGTTCGCCACCGCGCACGAAGCCGGCGTGGAGCAGGGGGCTCGAGCGATGGGCAATGAGTTCGAGCGCGCCCTGGCAGGCTTCATCCAAAGCCGTCAACGACTCGGCGATCGTCGGACACTCCGGCCAGAACTGGCGGTGCACGCCCGCATGGCTGAGCAACCAGCCGTTGACCTGGATGAACAGGCGGGTTTCCCGCCAAAACTCGGCGGACAGCCGCTTCGCAATCTTGGCGGCGGCGGAGTACTTGAAGGCGCTCCCACAGTGGTATTGCAGATGGCGCGGCACGCGCCGGCCCAGGCAAACCGGACGCGCCTCCAAATACTGAATGTCGTGGTTGCCGAGCAGAAAGAGGGCGCGGGAGCCGAGCTGTTCGCGCAGTTCGTCGAGGCGCCGGCAGGTGTCGGTCACGCCGGCGCAGAGCTTGGCGGGGCCGTGCGGATCGAAGTAATCCCCGAGAAAGACGTAGAGATCGGCCTCCGTTTCCTGCGCCAGAATCCGGTCCAGCCAGGCGAGATCCTGGTGGACGTCGGGAATGATGAGGCAGCGATCAACTTGGCGGGAAAGGGACATGGGCAGCGAGCGGAGGGCAGTGGGCAAAGGGCTTGGACCCGTGCGAGCTGGAAAAGGGCGTGCTCTTTTTTCGAAGCAGTCATTCGCCCGCGCGAAACGACCTGCTCTCCACCCAGTGAGGTGATTCCCGCCAGCGGCATCGTCGAAAGAAAATCGAGTTCGATTTTCATGATTCACCGGCCTCGCGGTGCGGACCGCCTTCCAGTCCCTCCCGGACGTAGAGGTGATTCACCAGGCGCATGACCACGACTGCGAGTGGACCCGCGAACAACACACCCAGGAAGCCGAACAACGAGCCGAAGGCCGCAATCGCAAACAAGCCCACGGCCGCCGGCAGCGCGACCGCCCAGCGCTCCGCCAGCGGCAGGATCACGTTCCCCTCGATTTGCTGTACGACAAGGTAGACCCCGGCCGCGTAGGCCGCCGTCTGCGGCGTCGCCGTGAAGGCCACCAAAACTCCGGGGATCGCCGCCACGATCGGACCGATGACCGGCACAAACTCCGCCAGGCCGGGCGAGCTGGTCGAGCAGCGACCCGCCCACGGCCGTGCCCTTGAGCCAGTTGCGGACCTCGTTCACCGCTTCCGGCAAATCGTCCACGAGCCCGCGCAGTGCCTCGGCGATCCGGTAGCCGAACAGCCAGAAGCAGCCGCCGACCAGAACCAGCAGGGCGATCACGGCCAGCGCCACTGCCCATCGCTCCCCGAGATGAAAGCGGCGGGCCAGCGGTTGCGCGACGAGGCGGATGATGACCGCCGCGACAACGGCTCCGAACAACAGCAGCAGGATCGTCCGCAGCACCCAGGCGAGGACGAACAGGGAAACGATCGCACTCGTGATGCCCGCGTAGGCGGCGGCGTGGGAAAAGGACAGCTTGGGCCCGTCGCCTTTACGTTCGCCTGCGCGAGTCATGGGCAGGCGGCGCAGCAACCGCCGGCCGCGCGGTCGGGGCGAGAGCGACTGCGGGAAGGTTTGCGGAGGAGTTTCATCGAACGTTCGGCGTCGGGGGTAACCGGGCGGTTCTCCCGATTATAGGCATCGTAGCGGTCCGCGGCGATGGGGTGACGGGCGGTTCTGATCATCCGGTCAATTCGCAGCTGCCTCGCTTTGACTCAGGTGCGGTCCGCGTGGCTCCCCACCGTGATGTGCGAGGCACGCCCCATGGCCTGGGCGGCAACAAGCCGGCAAGTTGCGTTCAAACCTGCCGCCTCACTTTTCAGCCGATCCTCACCATTTCGCCGATCCGGCCTTTCGCGGCGGAGCCTTCACCTCGCGGCACGCCGCGGTGCGGGCTTTTGCGCTGCAGAAGGCGCTGGGCGCGCTCGACATCGGCGCGGAGCTCGGGGCGAAGATCTTTGCCTTCTGGGGCGGTCGCGAGGGCGTGGAGACCGACGCAGGTCACGATCGCGCGGTCGCCATCGCCCGACTGCGCGATGCAATCAATTTCCTGTGTGCGTATTCCCGGGAGCAGGGCTACGACTACCGGTTTGCGCTCGAAGCCAAGCCGAACGAGCCGCGGGCTCACCTCTACATGCCGACCACGGGCGCTTATCTCGGCTTCATTGCCACCCTGGACCACCCGGAGATGGTCGGCGTCAACCCGGAGATCGCCCACGAGCAGATGGCGGGGCTCAACGCCCTGCGCGCCGTCGCTCAAGCCTGGGACGCCGGCAAACTGTTTCACATCGATCTCAACGACCAAATCCCCAGCCGGTTCGACCTGGACCTGCGGTTCGCTTCGGCCAACCCGCGGGACGCATTCTGGGTGGTGAAGTTCCTCGAAGACGTCGGCTACGAAGGTCCCCGTCACTTCGATGCGCATGCGTATCGGACGGCGGACTACGCGGGAGTCCGGGAGTTTGCCCGCGGCTGCATGCGCAATTACCTGGTTCTGAAACAGCGGGCCCGCGAGTGGAATGAGGACGAACGCATCCGCGAGCTCCTGCGTCCCTCGGGCGACGGGGAGACCGTGCTTCGTCCGTATTCGTCCGATCGCGTTCAGGAGTTGCGCGGTCGCGAATTTGATCGGGAGGCGTTGGCGGCGGCCTATCGACCCGATGAAGCACTCGATAAACGCACGCTCGAAATCCTGCTCGGCGCCGGCTGATGGGGGCCGCGCGCTGACATGAAAAAGCCGCGCTCGGTGAAGAGCGCGGCTCGGGCAAATGTGAATCGATGAGGAACGGCGCGGCCGAGGCTCAGGCTTCGAGCTGGGGACGGTTTTTCTCCGGCCAGTCGACGTGGTAGAACTTGCCTCGGGGCTGGTCGACGCGCTCGTAGGTGTGGGCGCCGAAATAGTCGCGCTGGGCCTGGAGCAGGTTGGCCGGGAGCCGGGCGCTGCGGTAGCCGTCGTAGTAGGCCAGGGCCGAGCTGAAGGTCGGTGCTGGGATACCGTGGGTGGCCGCGAGCGCGACCACCTTGCGCCAGTTTTCCTGGGCCGCCTGGATGGTCTTGTTGAAGTAGGGATCGAGCAGCAGGTTCGCCAGCTTCTTGTCGCGGCCGAAGGCCTCGGTGATGCGCTGGAGGAAGCCGGCGCGGATGATGCAGCCGCCGCGCCAGATCTGGGCGATCTCGCCGAAGTTGAGCTTCCAGCCAAACTCCTGCTGCGCCTGCCGCATGAGCTGGAAGCCCTGGGCGTAGGAACAGATCTTGGAGCAGTAGAGGGCGTCGCGGATGGCCTCGATGAGGGCCTTCTTGGAGCCCTTGTACTTGGACTTGGGCCCCTTGAGCTTCTTGGAGGCGGCGACGCGCTCTTCCTTGATGGCGGAGAGGCAGCGGGAGAAGACGGACTCCGCAATGGTCGGCGCGGCGACGCCCATGTCGAGGGCGTTGACGCTGGTCCACTTGCCGGTGCCCTTCTGGCCGGCGGTGTCGAGCACGACGTCGACGAACGCCTTCCGGGAGGCGGGGTCCTTCTGCTGAAGAATGTCGGCGGTGATCTCGATGAGGAAGGAGTCGAGGTTGCCGCGATTCCACTCGGCGAAGATCTCGCCCATCTCCGAGGCCTTGAGGCCGAGCAGGCCCTTCATGAGGTCGTAGGCCTCACAGATCATCTGCATGTCGCCATACTCGATGCCGTTGTGGACCATCTTCACATAGTGGCCGGCACCGTTCTCGCCGATGTAGGCGGTGCAGGGCACACCGCCCTTGACGGGCTTGCCGGGCGCGGCGCCACCGAGGGGCTTGCCGGTCTTCTTGTCGACCTTGGCCGCGATGGCTTTCCAGATCGGTGCGAGCTCCTTGAACGCGGCCTTGTCGCCGCCGGGCATGAGGGACGGGCCGAAGCGCGCGCCTTCTTCACCGCCGGACACGCCGGAGCCGATGAAGCGCAGGCCCTTGGCCTTGAGATCCTTCTCGCGGCGGATGGTGTCGGTCCACAGCGCGTTGCCGCCGTCGATGATGATGTCGTCCTGGTCGAGCAGCGGGATGAGCCCGTCGATCACCGCGTCGGTCGCCTTGCCGGCCTGCACGAGGATGACGATCTTGCGTGGCTTGGCCAGCGACTGCACGAAGGTCTCGAGCGTCGGGGTGCCGACGAGACCGCCCGGGGTGTCGGGGTTTTCGGCGACAAACTTGTCGGTCTTCTCGGTCGTCCGGTTGTAGACGGAGATCTGGAAGCCGTGGTCGGCGATGTTGAGGGCGAGATTCTGACCCATGACGGCTAGACCGATGAGTCCGATGTCGGAGTGTTCTTTGGGCATACGCAGTCCGCCAACGTGCAACATTTCGACGGGTGTGGCTATCGCGAAATCCGCACTGCGATTGTTAAAACGCGCAAGCAACGAGTGGCTTCATCGAAACGATGAGCCGGGCCGATGGAGGGGCTCAACGGCTGGCGGCGTAGTGGCCCTTGGTGGGCAGAAACTGGGCCAAGATCTCCACGACGGGGGTGAGCACACGGGGCTCGTTGCGTTCGTAAATCCACTGGAAGCCGACCGTGCTGACGAAGAGAAAGACCAGCAGCGAGAGCACGTATTTGTTCATCTGGGCGGCGTGCCGCACCAGGATGAAAGTCAGCGCACCGCCGATCACGACCAACCCCGCGTTGATCCAAAAGCGGTCAGGCACCGCCTGCAGCTTTTCGAGCGTTGTCATGGCCAGCATCAACATGGTGTAACTACTAGGGGATTTTCCCTCAGGGGGACAGCGGAATGCGGCGCCGCGGAATACTTTGACCAAATATTTGCGGATCCGTTCGGACATTGCGCCGTCGGGGCCACGAAACCATCGTCACGACATGTCGCACGACGAGCGTCCGCAATTGAAGAAGCCGAGCTTTCCCATCTCGGATCGCCTGCGGGACTACCTGCGGCACTACCGGCGCGAGCGGAAGCTGCCGGTGAGTTACGAGCGCCTGCGGGCCTTCGAAGAATCCTGTCCCCTGCCCGACAATCGGGGCGAGCCGACCCTGTGGGATAGCGTGATCTACAGCCGGCTGGAGATGGGCCCGCTGCACGAAGACCTCAAACGCGTGTATGCGCTGCTGCGCACCGATGGCGACATGTCGGTCATGCAGCATCTTTACGTCGATCGCATCGACTACTGTTCATTCGGCAACTCGGCGCCCTTTCGCATCCGCATCGTCAATGCCTACAACGACAACGCCGACTACTTCTACATCAAGCGGGGTGACGCCTCGCGTGTTTACGGGCTGGAGTTGGAGCACCTGCTGTCGCCCAACCGCATGAACTACTTCACCAGCGGCGGCACGCTGGTGGAGGAGCACGTGGCCGGCGTGCCGGGCGATGTGTTTACCCGCAAATGGCTCGAAGGCCGCGACCTCAAGCCGGTGCGGGTCGCGAAGGAACTCGTGAAGTTCAACGAGCGCTGCTTCGTGCGCCTGCTCGGCGACATGCGCGCCTACAACTGGGTTGTGGTCATCATCCCGGATTTCGAGAACTTCCAACTGCGTATCCGCGCGATGGATTTCGACCAGCAAAGCTATGAAGGCCGCATGAATTTTTACCGGCCGCAGTTCTTCAAGGAGAACCGGGAGCTGGCGATGTTCTGCATGAAGCACCTGCGGGTGGAGACGGCGCAGCAGTATCAGCGCGAGGAGCACGTCGCCATCCTGCACCGGGCGGCCATCACCGAGGCGAAGCTGGGCGAATTGCTGGCGGCGATGATGAGTGACCGCATCGCGCCGGACGAGCACGTGAAGCAGCTGCGCGAGGGGCTGGCCGACTACTTCAAGCGCGACGCCTACCTGAGCTGCACCTGCATGGGTGAACTCGTGCGCGAAAACCTCGAGTCAATCCGGCTCGAGGTGAGTGCGCCCCTGCCGGCGCGGTCGGGTTGAGCGGCGACCGTGGCCGGCCGGGGATCCGTCCGGCCCTCAGGAGAATTTGACCGGCAGGCGCAAACGCACCCACACGGCGCTGCCGTCCTTGCGCGCGGGTTTGAAGACCCACTTGCTGACGGCTTCGACCGACGGCGCGTTGAACGCATCGGCAGTGGACTTCACCACCTCGGCCTGGGTCACGTTGCCCTTGTCGTCGATAACGATGTCGAGCACGACCATCCCGCTGACGCCCTGCGCCTTCATGTCCTGCGGATAGACCGGCGGCGGGGTGCGCATGGGCTGCGGATTCTCGTCGACCTGGGTGTGGACAACCGGGTCGCCCGCGGTCGCGCAGAGAGCGCAGGCCGCGAAGCCGAGAATCAAACTGAAGGTGCGAAGGAGGGATTTATGCGTGGGCATAGACCGGCCGATTTCGGCGCACCGCGGCCCGGGTTTAGAAAAAAAATTCATACTACCCGCGCCCGACCAAAAATGAGGGCTTTCATCCGGGCGGCCGGGACGGGGGATGCCGCGGCTCGGGAATCAGGCCGGTGGGGTCGTGTCGGCGAAGTCGCCCCGGGTAGCGCAGTTGATCCAGGCGGTCGAGCCGGTGGAGTAGTGTTCCTTTTTCCAGATCGGCACGCGCGCCTTGAGTTCATCGATGATGAAGCGGCAGGCATCGAAGGCGGGTCCGCGATGGGCGGCCGCCACTCCCACCCATACCGCAATCTCGCCGATCTGCAGATGACCGACGCGGTGCACGGCCTCGACGGCGAGCAGGTCGAAACGCTCGCGGGCCTCGGCCAGCACGCGATCACCCTCGCGTTCGGCGAGTTCGGCAAAGGCCTCGTATTCGAGCGAGTCGACGGGCTGCCCCTCGTTGTGATTGCGCACCCGCCCCTCGAACACCGCGATGGCCCCCGCCCGCGGATGATCGAGGGTGGAGGCGAGGACGGCAGGATCGAGAGGCTGTTCGTTGATCTTGAACGGCATGGGTGGGATATACCCTGACCCATGCCGTCGATCTTGTCTACTCGCCGCTGCCCGGGGCGAAGCCGTCGGCGGTGCCGGCGGCGGGGTGGTAGGCGCCGGTGCGGGTGGTGCCGCTGCGGGTGTTGTAGAGCTCGATGACGCGGAGGAGTTCGGTAAGCGACAACATGCCGTTGCGGTCCGTATCGGCCATGTGGAAGCGGGTGAGGGAGGTCGCAACTGTGCCCGGCTGGCTGGCGTCCGGGGCGACGCCGTCGGCCGTCGCGTTCGTGCGATCATAGCGTCCGGTTCGGGTGGAGCCGTAACGCGTATTATAGATTTCAATGACCCGCAGAAGCTCGCTCAGACCGATGCGGCCGTCCTGATCGGTGTCGGCCGTGTGTCGGGCAGCGGCCGGGTCGATGATAAGTGGATCAGGGGTGGCGAGGGCTTGATACATCGCGCCAGCCGCCCGGGATTCGACCATGGCCGAGATTTCTGCGGTGGTGGTGGCGTCTTCGGGCACCTGGAGCGTGAAACTGAACTCGACCATGCTGGAGGGCACGTTGCTCCAGCTCCATTCGAGCAAGTCGGTATCCCCACTCGTCGGAGCGGTCGTCGTCGCGTCGAGGCTGTCGTCGACGAAGCTCCAGCCGGCGGGCAAAAGCACTTGATAGCCGAGAGCGCTCAGGCTGCCGCTGTAGGTGATTTTTACGAACACGGTGACGGTGTCGCCGGCGGTGTAGCCGTTGCCGACGATATGGTGACGCGCAAATGCAGGTGAGCCGCTGGGCGCGAGGTCGAGCCGCGCCCCTTGGCTGGTGACGGATCCGCCGGTATTGGAAACGACTACCTGGTAGAGGCCGACGTGCCCGGCGTTCACACCGGTCAGCGTAAGGCTCGAACCGGTCTGTCCGAAGAGATCGACGCCGTTGCGCTGCCACTGGTAGTTCACCGGCGAATCGCTCCGGATGGTGACGTTGAATACCGTGGTGGCGCCCGGATCGACCGTGCGGGCCGTGGGGTGGGTCAGGATTTCCGGGAGCGGCGGGTTTCCGATGACCAGGGAGGCGCCTTCGGAGGTGGTGATGCCGTGGTTGTCGCTTACGCGCACGTGGTAGCGGCCGGCGTCTTCGGTGGTGGCCGCGTTGAGGGTGAGCGAGGAGGCTTGGGCGCCCGGAATCTCCTGGCCGTCGTGGAGCCATTGATAGCTCAGGGGATCGTTGCCGGTCGCGGTCACGCTGAAGCGAACGAAGCTGCCTGCCGGCACGGTTTGGCTTTCAGGCTGGAGGGTGACGGTGGGC
Source organism: uncultured Opitutus sp. (assembly GCA_965652375.1). Taxonomy (GTDB): domain Bacteria; phylum Verrucomicrobiota; class Verrucomicrobiia; order Opitutales; family Opitutaceae; genus Actomonas. The sequence goes on along the minus strand of CBFGUO010000063.1, from coordinate 20,270 downwards.
GGCGATTGGATCCCGATGTGGCTGAAGTGAGCGACGTCACTGGTGACGGAACCGAAGGCATTGGTGACGACGGCGTGATAGTCCCCGGCGGGGGTGGTGGAGTAAAGAGAGAGGCTTTCACCTGTCGCTCCGGCGATCGGCTGGCCATCGCGGTACCACTGAATCGAGGGCGCGGGTGAGCCCTGAACCTGCACATACAGCGACGAGGAGTAGTTGTTGGGCGTGAGCTGGGTGTCCACCGGCTGTTGGATAATCACCGGAACGGTCGACGGTCGGAGCGTAACGGTGGCCCCGTTGCTGGTGAGGGTTTCGTCGCCGCGGGTGACTTCGACTCGGTAGGTGCCGGCTAGATCGGCCGAGATGTTGGAGAGAGTGAGCTGGCTGGAGTTGGAGAGCGGAATGGGTTCCCCGTCCTTGCTCCATTGATAGCGGCTCGCCGCAGGGCTGGTATCAACTTGCATTACGACGCCGCCCCCGGTGGTGACCAGCACACTTCGGGGGTGCCGGGTAATGACGAAATCCTGCGGTGGCGCGCTGGCGAAGTGGTCCAGGTTGATCGGGGGAATGCTGACCACTTCGTCGCCGTATTCGACTTCCGCCGTGTACGTCCCGGCCTTGTCCGCCGAAGCGTAAAAATCAAACGATCGATTGCCGTATTGGGGGAGGATCACGCCGTTGAATCGCCAGGTGACGCGATCGGGTTGAATCCCGCCCCGCAAGTTGATGAAGAAGGACACGTAGTCGTTGTCGGCCCGGGTCATGCTGCCGCTGGAAGCCGTGACGAGTGGCTGGTCGCGGCGCAGTCCGATCCAGACTTGGGATGAATCGGTGGTTTCGGTGCGGCTACCGTCGGAGAGGGTGGCGTGATAGGTGCCGGCGTGGGCGGGTTCGGCGGTGATGTAGAGGCTCGAGCTGGTGGCGCCGGGAATGGGTTCGCCATCCCGGTACCACTGGTAGGTAAGGCTGACTCCGTTGGTGTTGTAGGCCTGGACGTAGAGATTTTGGCTTTCGCCCGGCAGCAGAGCAAAGTGCTGGGGGTGATTGGCGAGATACCAGCCCGAGTCGCCGGTGGCGGAATCCTTCGTGACTGTCGCGGTTTCCGAGGTGGCCGAGCCTTCGGAATTGGTAACCACGACGTGGTAGTCCCCGGTCGCGGCGGCGTTGGAATCAAGATAGTAGTTGTTGGAGGTGGCGCCCTCGATGGGGGTGCCGTTGCGATACCACTGGTAGGAGGGGCTGGGAAGGGCGGTGGCGGAGACCGACAGAGCGTAGCCGTAACTGCGGCCGATATGCAGGTCGGAGGGGTGCGAGGTGATGACGGGGGCGAATTTCTCCGCGAGCGTGACCACGGCCGGTTCCGAGGTGACGGTGGTTGTGCCGTTGGAGATCTCGACGGTGAACGAGCCCGCCTGGCTGCTTTCGGAAAGATTGCGGAGGGGCAGGGACGAGTCGGTGAAGCCCGAGAGCAGCTCACCGTCGCGAAACCAACGGTAGGTCAAGGGACCGGTGCCGTAGGTCGAGACGCTGAGATAGGAGTACTGGCCGGGGACATAGACCATGCTGGCGGGTTGGCGAGTGACGGTCAGGGTCGTGCTGCCGGCGACTGGAACCACGACCTCGTTGGAAAGAACCGTGCCGGCCGCCGAGGTCACGCGCAGGCTGTAGGCTCCGGCGGTAGCCGCACTGGCAGTGGCTGAAAAGTAGGAGCTGGTCGCGGTGGAAATGGGGGCGCCGTTCAACAGCCATTGATATACAAACGGACCGGTGCCATCGACGTTCGTATTGAGGCTGAATCCCTCGCCGGCCGTTACGGGTTGCGTGGGGCCGGAGATCGAGACGGTGAAGGCCTCGGAGCGGGCGTCGACCAGTATGCGGAATGGATCGCTGTACGCTTCGCCCCAGGAATTGCTGAGTCTGATCCGATAGTAGCCCTCGTCGCTGATCCGGGCGGATCCGAGTCGGAGGTCGTAGGATGTGGTGGAGGTGCTCACAACCGTGCCGTCGCGCAGCAGGGCGAACGAGATCGGGGCCGTTCCGCGGTAGTTGAAGCTGAAGTTCGTGCTATTGCCTTCACGAACAACGACGCTCCTGGGCTGGCTGGTGAAGCTCGGCGCGATCGGTGGGTTGAGCCGTACTTCGGTCGAGGCGGAGGTTGCACTACCGAGATTGTTCGTCACCACGACATGGTAGTGGCCGATGTCCTCGACATCGGCGTCGTAGATACTGTAGCTGCCCGAAGTTGCGTTGGCGATGGGGGCGCCGTCCTTGTACCATTGGTAGGTGAGTGGCTGGGAGCCGGTGGTGTTCAGGTAAATGTAGATATCATCGCCGTAGTTCCTGGTGTAGAGGGAGCTTTCGATCGACACGGTGGGTGGGGTTCCTGCCAGCACATCGATCAGAATGCCGCTGCTCGTTTCGGTGCCCGCGGTGTTGCTTACCGTGGTTGTATATAGGCCGATGTCGCCCAGCTCGACCGGTGAAAGAGCCAAAGTGGAGCCGTTTTCGTCGGCGATGAGTTCGCCGTCGCGATACCACGCGTAGGTCAGCGGCGCGGTGCCGGTGGCTTCGATGGAAAGCGTCGCCGATTCACCCTCGGTGAGGGTCCGGCTTGCGCTTTGATTAATGATCTCGGGCGGCGAGTCAGCCGCGCTCAAGATCGTCATAGTGGCCAGCCAGACGAGTCCGAGGCGTAGAAGATACATAGCAATAAAACGCCATGCGGGCACAGGACGCGGCATCAGGCAAGCCCCTGATACGGGAACACCAGCTGAAATTAGCTCACCCGCCCGCCACCGGGGGGATGAAGACCACTTCGTCGCCGTCGTTCAGCGGGGCGGGCCAAAGAGCAAAGTCGCCGTTGATCGCGGCGCGGAGACGGTCGACGGGCAGGGTGAAGCCGTGTTGCGCCGCCAGCTCGCCGTAGAGCGTCGCGGCGTCCGGGGCGGCCGTTTGTAACGTTTCTTCGGATACGCCTCGCTGCTCGCGCAGGATGGCGAAGTAGCGCACGGTGATGGTCTTCATGCCGGACCCGCTTCAGTATTCCGGAGTGGGCTCCGCCGCCGCCGCGCCCGGCGCTTGATAGTCGGCCTTGCCGCCGGTCTTGGCGAGCAGGCGCGTCTCACCGATCACGATGTCGTGGCTCACCGCCTTGCCCATGTCATAAAGCGTCAGAGCGGCGACGCTCGCGCCGGTGAGCGCCTCCATTTCCACCCCGGTCTTGGCCGTCGTGGAGACCCGGCAGTGGATCTCCACCTCGACCGAGCCGTCGGATTGCGCCGGGCGCGGGTGCAGCTCGATCTGGCAGTTGTCCAGCGGCAGCGGGTGGCACAACGGGATCAGATCGCTGGTGCGCTTCGCTCCCATTACCCCGGCCAGGCTGGCGGTTTGAAACACGGGGCCTTTCTTGCCGGCGATCTCCTTGTCGCGAATGAGCGCGGCCAGTGGGGCCGGCAGGCGCACGACGCTGATCGCGTGCGCCGTGCGCAGGGTGGGGGATTTGGCGCCCACATCCACCATGCGGGGTCGGTTCTGTTCGTCCAAATGCGAGAGCATGGGCGCAGCCTATCCGCCGCGCCGTTCAGGTCCAGCGCCAGAAATGATACGCTTCCCCGGCCGCAAAGTCGGCGCGATCGGCCGGCAGCTCAATGAAGCCGTCGGTGCCGAGCAATCCACCAAGATCGCCCGAGGTGTTGAAGGGCGCCGGGTGCGCCGCGACCAATCCGTCCTCGGCATGCCGCACCTGCACCGGCAGCAGAAAGGCCAGCGGCTTCGGGAAGCGAAACGCCTCCGCCAGCTGCACCTTCGGCGGCGCAGACGGCGCCGCGGCGCCCATCATCCGGCGCAGCGCCGGGAGCACGTAGCGATGCAGGCAGGTGTAGGTCGAGACCGGGTTGCCCGGCAGTGCGAACACCGGCGTCTGGCGCGGACTCGTCCCAAACCACATGGGCTTGCCGGGGCGCTGCGCCACCCCATGCACATGCGCCGTGATCCCGAGCGCGCCGAGTGCAGTCGGGATGTAGTCCAGTTTGCCCTTTGAAACTCCGCCCGTGAGCAGCACCACATCGAACTCCGCCAATACGCGGCGCAGCGTCGCGTCGATCTCCGGTCGATGATCGCGCACGTGAAAACGCTCCACACGCGCCGCCAGCCCGCTCTGCAGCAGGGCCGCCCGCAGCGCATGATCGTTGGAGCGCCGGATTTGCTGCGCCCCCACGTTCGGCGTGTTCACTTCCACCAATTCATCGCCGCTTGCCAGCACCGCGATCGTGGGGCGCACCGCCACCCGCAGCTGCGCCGCGCCCACCGTCGCAGCCACTGCGATTTCCCGGCCGGTCAATATCGTTCCCGGGGCAATCAACGCCGTCCCGGCCGCGAAATCACTCCCGCGCGCGTGCACGTTCTGCCCGGCCCGGCAGGCTATCCCGGCGGCGATCCGAACCCGGTTGCCCTCGCGCTCGGCCTCCTCATACGGCACCACCGCATCCGCTCCGTGCGGCAGCACCGCGCCCGTCGCCACCTCGATCGCCAGCCCGGCCGCGGCGATCGTCTGCGGCACCATCCCGGCGCCCTGAAATCCCGCGCAGTCCAGCTCCCGCTCGGTGGTCGCATCCGCCAGGTCCGCGCTGCGCACCGCAAACCCGTCCATCGTGATGCGATCAAACGGCGGCAAGGGTCGATCGGCCGCGACGGCGCGGCGCAGGATTCGCCCGTGAGCGGCGCTCAACGGACAGTCCTCGCCGGGCAGGCGAGGGAGGTGGTCGGCGATGATCCGGGCGGCTTCGGCAGGCGTCGGCAACATGGGGGCGGAGTCGCCTCCAACAAGACCGGCGCGCGAGGGCGGTGCAACCCTGCGGATGCGAGGCCGGGGTTGTGTCCCGCGCAAATGCCGTCTTGGTGTGCTCCTTTATGCCCGCCGCCTCCGCAACGATCCAGGACTCCCACGGCCGCCCGGTGCGCGACCTGCGCATCTCGGTTACCGATCGCTGCAACTTTCGTTGTCCCTATTGCATGCCGAAGGAGGTGTTCGGCCCGGGTTATCCCTTTCTCCGTGATCCCCAGTTGATGTCGGCCGACGAGATCGTGCGCATCGCCCGGGCCTTTGTGGTGCTGGGAGTGAACAAAATCCGACTGACCGGAGGCGAGCCGCTCCTTCGCGCCGATTTGCCCGCTCTCATTTCCCGGCTGAAGCACGAACTCGGCGTGCCCGACGTCGCCCTCACCACGAACGGCTGGCTGCTCGAGAAACGTATCCCCGCCCTGCGCGCGGCCGGACTCGACCGCGTCAACGTCTCCGTCGATTCCCTCCGCGACGACATCGCCGGTCGCATGAACGGACAGGGTCTCGACTCGCGGCGCGTGCTGGCCGCCATCGATGCCGCGGTCGCCGCCGGCTTCGCCGTCAAGATCAACATGGTCGTGCAACGCGGCGTCAACGACGACGAGATTGAGGCCCTGGCCGCCTATTTTCGCGAGCGGGCGCTCACCCTGCGCTTCATCGAGTTCATGGATGTCGGCAACACCAACCATTGGTCCGGCACTCAGGTCGTCTCCGCCCGCGACATCGTCGACCGTCTGCACGCCCGCTGGCCGCTCGAGCCCGCCGGGCCGGCCTACCGTGGCGAAGTTGCCCGTCGATATCGCTATGCCGATGGGCGGGGCGAGATCGGTATCATCGCCTCCATCACCGAGCCGTTCTGCCAGGATTGCCACCGCGCCCGGCTCTCCGCCGACGGCAAACTCTACACCTGCCTGTTCACCGCCCTGGGCTGGGACGTGCTCGGTTGCCTGCGCTCCGGTGCGGATCACGATCGTTTAGTTGCTTATCTTCAACGCGTTTGGGGCGGGAGGCGCGACCGCTATTCGGATGAGCGCGCGGAGTTCGTTGCCCGCGGAGAACTTCGCCCGAAAGCGGAAATGAGTTATTTGGGGGGCTGAACGGCTGGAGCCAAGGCGGGCCGGTAATAGGTATATTTACACCTAATAATTCGATTGAGATAGGTAGGGTGAAATCCTTATTCATATCTCATGGTTTCTGCCTCGTGCCGCCGCTTCTTGTCCTTGTCCGCCATGGTCTTGGCGGTCGGAGGGCATCTCGACGGACAGGTGTTGACCGAGAGCTTCACCGGCACGACCGCCAGCGGCTGGGTTTTCGCCGGCACGGGTTACACGCCGGTGCTCACCGCCGCGGAAGGCATCGATACCGCCGGCGATGGTTGGCTGCGCCTCACCTCCAACGGCGGCAACCAGGCCACCAGCGCCTACTACGACACCGCCTTTGCTTCCGCCGGCGCCACCGTGTATGCGGCTTTCGAATACGCCACCTGGGGCGGCAACGGCGCCGACGGCATCACCTTCTTCCTCTTCGACGGCAGCACGAGCTTCAGCGTCGGCGCCAACGGCGGTTCCCTCGGCTACGCCCAGAAATCCGGCACCGGCGCCGACGACCACGCCGGTCTCGCCGGTGGCTACATCGGCGTCGCCATCGACGAATACGGCAACTTCTCCAATGCCACCGAGGGGCGCGTGGGCGGCATCGGCTTCACCCCCGATTCCATCGCGGTCCGCGGTTCCGAAGCCTCCAATTACGCCTACCTCGGCGGCAGCGGCACGCTCCCGACCTCCATCGACACGCCCGGCGTCGGCACCCGTCCTTCCGTCGTCAATCAGGTCCAGATTCTCCTCAACGCCACCAACCAGCTCACGGTCACACTGCAGCAGGGCGGCACCTCGCCGCAGACCATCCTGCAGATGGACCTCTCCGCCTACGAGCGTCCCGAGACGCTCAAGCTCGGCTTCACCTCCGGCACCGGCGGACTCAACAACTACCACGAGATCCGCAACATCGCGGCCTCCACCATCGGCGCCAGCCTTTGGTCCAACAGCCTCGGCACCAGCTCCTGGGCGGCCAACAACAACTGGGATCCCACCGTGACCCCCGGCAACGGCGAGGACATCCTCTTCGACAACACCCACGTCGCCACGGCGCAGACGATCGACACCGCCGCCAACCGCTCCGTCCGCTCCATCACGTTCGACGCGCCGTTCGACTACACCCTCAACAACAACACCCTCACCTTCGACAACGGCGGCGTCGCCGGCTTCTCCGGTATCGCGGCCACCCAGACGCACGGTTCGGGCAACCACACCATCAACTCCGCCCTCGCCCTCGATAACTCCATCTACGTCCGCAACTCCAACAGCGGCACCCTCAACCTCGGCGGCAACATCGCCACCAACGGCCACACCGTCACCTTCGATGGCTCCGGCGGCACCATCACCGCCAGCGGCGCCATCTCGGGCGCCGGCAACGTCATCAAGAACGACCCCGGCACCCTCACTCTCTCCGGCGCCAGCACCTATTCCGGCGGCACCGCTCTCAACAACGGCCGCCTCAACGCCGATTCCGCCACCGCCCTCGGCACTGGCACCGTCACCGTCAACGGCGGCACCCTCGGTTCCACCAACGCCTCGACCGTCGCCAACACCGTCACCCTCGCCAACAGCGCCACCTTCGACGGATTCCGCACCACCGGCACGCTCACCCAGTCGGGCGGCAGTTACACCCTTGGCCTCACCGACGCCACCCTCGGCAACGTCAATCTCTCCAACGACAACACCGCCCGCACCCTCACCGCCGACGTCACCGGCACCAGTACCATCACGGGCGTGATCGCCAACGGCGGCACCGGCGCCGGCAACCTCACCAAAACCGGCGACGGCACCCTCGTGCTCTCCGGCGCCAGCACCTACACCGGCACCACCACCATCAGCGAGGGCACCCTTACCCTCGGCGCCAGCAACCGCCTGCACAACGCCACCGACCTCGTCTTCGGCGCCGGCGCCTCCCTCAACCTCAACGGCTTCTCCGAGCGCGTCGACAACCTCACCGGCGGTGACGGCGCCTCGATCAACTTCGGCACCCCCGGCGGCGCCAACACTTTCCTCTTCGACACCTACACCGCCCCCTCCAGCGGGGTGCTCGTGATCAACAACTGGGAGAATGGCACCGACCAGCTTGCCACCACCGTCAACAGTCAGGACGTCAGCACCATCTACCTCTCCGGCTACGGCGTCGCCACCTATGACGGCGGCACCACCACCTACGACGGCTCCGGCACCGGCTACCTGCTCACGTCCGCGACCGTCACCATCCGCGAATGGGACGGCTCCTCCAGCGCCAATTGGGACACGAGCAGCAACTGGACCCCGGCCAACGTGCCCAACTCGTCCTCCGAGATCGCCCTCTTCGACGACGCCGGCCTCGGCCGCACCAGCGTGTCTCTCAACGCCAACCGCACCATCGGCGGCCTCATCTTCGGCGAAAACGCCAGCTCGTCCTACAACGTCTTCAGCACCAACCGCGACCTCACCCTCCAGGGCACCGTTCCCTACATCCAGCAGAAGAGCGCCACCACCCAGACCCTCGCCTTCGACGACCTGCGGCTGCGCGGCAACACTGTCGTCGACATCACCGGCGCCGGCGACCTCGTCATCAGCGCCGATGTCGTGAACTACGACGCCACTGCCCGCTCCCTCATCCGCGACGGCACCGGCGCCGGCAAACTCATTCTCAGCGGTGACGCCAACACGTATTCAGGTGGCACCTACATCAACACCGGCATTCTGCAGATCCAGCACAGCTCGGCCCTCGGCACCGGCACTGCCCATGTCGCCGACGGCGGTGCGCTCGAACTCTCCAACTCCGGCACCACCACCAACACGATCCAGCTCGCCGGCACCGGCGTCGCCGGCGGCGGCGCCCTGCGCAACGTGGCCGGCGCGAACACCCTCTCCGGCACTCTCACCGAGACCGCCGCCACCCGCATCACCGCCGATACCGGCACCACCCTCAGCCTGACCGGCAACCTCACCGGCACCAACACCGCCACCACCTTCGCCGGCCCCGGCACCATCAACGCCGCCCGCATCACCACCGGCACCGGCGCCGTCACGGTCGAGTCCGGCACCGTCAACTACACCGGCGCCAACGCCAACACCTACACCGGCGTCACCACCGTCTCCTCCGGCGCCACCCTCAACCTCAACAAAACGGCCGGCACGACCGCCATCGGCACCGGCGGCCTCACCGTCAACAGCGGCACCGTCAGCCTCCAGCAGAGCAACCAGATCGCCGATACCGCCACCGTCACGCTCACCGGCACCGGCACCCTCGACCTCGCCGGCAACGCCGAGACCCTCAACCGTCTCGACACCGCCGCTGCCAGCACCGTTGCCCTCGGCAGCACCGGCTCCCTCACCCTCAGCGCCGGCTCGGTCACCAACTCCACCCTCACCGGCAACCTCACCGGCGGTGCCTCTTCCGCCCTCAACGTCTCCGGCCTCAGCAACGTCTACGTCACCAAGGACAACACCGGCTTCATCGGCACCACCAACGTACAGTCCGGCACCCTCAACCTCTCCACCAGTGAAGCGGTCGGCTCGGGCGCCATCAACGTCTCCGCCGGCGGCAACCTGCAGGTACAGGGCGGACTCAACCTCGACAACACCGTCACCCTCAACGGCACCGGCACCGGCGGCAACGGCGCCCTCCAGAATTTCGCCGGCAGCAACACCCTCTCCGGCTCCGTCGTCCTCGGCTCCGATGCCCGCGTCGAGACCAACACCGGCACCCTCACGATCAGCGCGCCCGTCACCGGCAGCGGACACACCCTCACCGTCGGCGGCACCGCCAACACCGTCCTCACCGGCACCATCGGCACCGGCGCCGGCGGTCTCACCAAGGACGAATCCGGCACCCTCACCGTCTCGGGCAACAACACCTACACCGGCGCCACCACCGTTTCCGGCGGCACCCTCATCGCGGCCCACGACAACGCTCTTGGCACGTCCGCTTCCGGCACCACCGTCGCCTCGGGCGCCACGCTCCAACTGCAGAACAACATCACCATCACCGGCGAGGCCCTCGCCAACAGCGGCACCTTGCGCAACCAGTCAGGCGCCAACGCCTACACCGGCACCATCTCCGGCACCGGCGGTGTCAACGTCGCCGGCGGCCAACTCACCCTTTCCGGCAACAACACCTTCTCCGGCGACATCATCGTCTCCAACGGCACCACCCTCGTCGCCACCGCCGACAACGCCCTCGGCACCGGCGGCACCACCACGGTGCAGAACGGCGGCACCCTCGAACTACAGAACAACCTGTATTCAGACACCGAGACGATGATCAATCTCGCCGGCACCGGCAACGGCGGCAATGGCGCGCTGCTCAACACCTCCGGTACCAACACGCTGGTTTCCAACATTACCCTCAACGGCGCCACCACCATCGGCTCCACCGGCGGCACCCTCCAGATCGGCAACCCCGCCAACCCCGCCTGGCCCGTCCAGGGCACGATCGCCATGGGCGCCAACGACCTCACCTTCGCCACCACCGGCGGCAACATCTTCCTGCGCGAAACCCTCACCGGCACCGGTGACGTCTACAAGACCGGCTCCGGCACCCTCACGGTGAAGAACGGCTTCAACGACGGCTCCACCGCCGACTTCTTCATCCAGGACGGGACCCTCATCCTCGACACCTTCAACAACGAAAACCTCGGCATCCTGGGCAACATCACCGTCGGCGACGGCACCGGCGCCGCCGGCTCCGCCCGCTTCCAACAGGGCGAACTGGAGAGCGGCTCCGGGCTGTCCAACAACCTCATTTCCGATTCATCCAACATCATCATCAACGCCGACGGCTACTGGGACCTCCAGGGCTACAAGGAAATCGTCAACAACGTCACGATGAATGGCGGCACCATTGAGGCGAAGAACAACTCCGGCACCGGCGACCGCCTCGACCTCATCGGTGTCCTCACCGCCGCCAACGCCACCACCTCCACCATCGACGGCCGGCTCGGCATGAACAACGACACCGCCAAATCCATCGTCGTCGACGCCGGCTCCACCCTCGACATCAACGCCGTCCTCTCCAACGGCGGCTTCGACAAGACCGGCGACGGCACCCTCATCCTCTCCGGCGCCAATTCCTTCACCGGCACCGCCCAAATCTCCGACGGCATCGTGCGCGTCGACAACAACTCCGGCCTCGGCGCCACCGCCGGCGGCACGCAGGTCCTCTCCGGCGCGCAGCTCCAGCTCGACCACGTCACCATCGGCGCCGAAAGCCTCAGCCTCGCCGGCACCGGCCACAACGCCGACGGCACCGGTGCCCTGCGCGCCCTCACCGGCACCACCAATTCCTGGGGCGGCAACGTCTCCCTCACCGCCAACGCCGAGATCCAGACCGATGCCTCCGCCGCGCTCGTCATCAACGGCGGCATCACCGGCTCCGGCCGCACCCTCACCGTCGATTCCATCGGCACCACCACGTTGAACGGTATCAATACTTTCAATACGCTCGAGAAGAACGGCGCCGGCACCCTCACCGTCACCAACACCAACACCTACGCCACCGCCAACGTCAACGCCGGCACCTTCGCCCTCGGCGCCTCCAACATCCTCGCCGACACGATGGACGTCCACCTCGGCGCCGCCGGCACCTTCAACGTCGGCTCCTACACCGACGTCATCGACGACCTCACCGGCTCGGGCACGCTCACCATCGCGTCCGGCGGCGACCTCACCATCGACAAGATCGGCGGCAGCCTCTCCAGCGGCAACCCCACCGGCGCCTTCACCGGCGTCCTCGATGTTGATGGCATCCTTACCCTCAACGGCGGCACCATCGGCGCCGCCAACGGCGCCGGCTCCACCGGCACCATCGAACTCACCGCCAACAGCACCCTCAATATCGCCGGCAACTTCACCTACGGCGGCACCCTCGAGCTGGCCGACAACACCACGCTCAATCTCGTCAACAACGGCACCACCTTCAACGTCGACACCCTGCGTGTCACCGGCGACTCGGTCATCGACTTTGCTGGCGTCAACGTCGCGACCCTCAACATCGGCACCCTCGAGATCGACCTCGGCGGCACGATCCTCGCCACCAGCTGGGCCAGCTTCTACGACCTGTGGACGGCGACGAACTTCTCCGGCGCCACCCTCGACGAGCGCAACGCCACCACCGCCCAGATCACTTTCAGCGGCTTCAGCGCCGACCAGACCATCTGGCTCACCTACGACTACGGCGCCAACGAGATCACCGTCCCCGAGCCGAGCACTTACGGCGCGATGTTCATGGGCGCCGCCTTCGCAGCCTACCTCTGGCGCCGCCGCCGCACCCGCCACCCGTAGGGTCGGCTTCAGCCGACTCTGTCCCACCCTGACCGGCCGGTCCGCCCCCAAATGCCGGCTGAAGCCGGCACTACGGCTCAAGCAGCAACAACCGTCGCGCACACCGCGATGAGCCGCGCTCGCAACGGCTCACCCCGCGCGCTGAATTCGCGCTGGCGACGCTCATACTCCGTCCGGCCCGCCGCTGTCTCGATTGCGATCGGTTCGTAGCCCAGGTGGCGCAGGTCATACGGACTCGCCCGCATATCCACTTCGCGGACGTCCCGCGCCAGCTCGAAGCAGTCGGCCACCAGGTCCGCCGGCGTGAACGGCGCCAACTTGTAGGCCCACTTGTAGAGATCCATGTTCGCGTGCAGGCAGCCGCGTTGATCCAGCGCGATCGTCGTCTCCCGGGTCGGCTGATGCCGGTTGAGCGGCCGCGCCGGCGCCGTGAAAAACCGGAACGCGTCAAAGTGCGTGCAGCAGCCCGGGCCGTTCTCAACGATGCGCGCCAGTTCCTCTGGCGGGAAACGCAACGGGTGCGCGTTGTGCCGCACCTCCTCCGCCGACTGCCGGTAAACCATCGCCCACTCGTGCCAGCCGAAGCAGCCGAAGAACGCCGGGCGTGTCGCCGTCGCGTCGAGAAAACCTTTCAACCAGCCGACGAACGCCCGCCGCTTTTCCGGCAACGCCTCCGGTACCAGCCGCACCCCCGATCCGTCACCCCATTCCCGATACTCCGGCCAGCGCAGATACTCACGCGCCGCCTCGCCCGCCAGCACGACACCTGGGCCCGGATGCCACCGCCGCAGCCACGCCGGGCGGAAGGAGTAGTAGTTGAACAGGAAATCCTCCACCGGATGTTTTTCGCCCCGTGCGGCCCGTTCGCGATGCCCGCCCACCAGCGCATCGACCCGCGCCTCGTGCGCACGCCGCCGCGCCTGCCAGGCAGGTTCGTCGAGCACGGTCAGTTCAGCAGCGGCGATCACGCCCGCAGCCAACTGCGATTCAACCGAACGGGTCAAGACGCCACCCGTAGGGCCGGCTTCAGCCGGCCCTGTTCCATCCACCAGGTCCGCTACAGGGTCGGTTGATGCCGCCGCTACTTTTTCGGCCGCTCCGCCACCACCTTCGCCTGGAAGCGGCCGAACTGCACCATGTAGCCCCCGCCGCCGAAATGGAAGGTGCCCACCAGCCGACCCTGGTCGTCCAGCACGCCGCGCAGGATCGTGCGCGTGCCTTCGATCTGCTCGGCGTGCAGCTCCACCCAGGCGCCGCGCCGCCGGCCCGTCACCGGCCAGCGGCCCGCGGTCAGCGGTGCCTCCACCGTCATGAAGCCGGTCACGCCCTCCGCGTCGTCTTCACCCCATTCGAGCTCGAACTGCAGGGGCGCGCTTACGTCGTGTGTGGTGTTCGTCACCGTGCCGACCAGCACGAGCGTCTCCGCCGCCGGCAATTCCACCAGGCCCGACAACAGCAGGCAGACCACGGTCAAAATGCGCCTCATGATTTCGCCTCCCGCGCTTCCTTGGCGCGCTGTTTCTCCACTTCCTTCTGCACCTTGCGCATGATGAGCCCCCAGGTGCCCCGCGAGCCGGAGACCGCCCGTGCAAACAGATCATAGAGCGGACTCGGATCCGGTTTGCCCACCTCACCGCCCAGTTCCAGCGGCGTGGTCATGCGCTGAAATCCGTCGGCCCCCGGCTTCTTTTCCAACAGCTTCATCCGGCCGAGAATCACCGCCATCTCATCGCGGGCGGCGAGGTCCATGGCCACCTGCAGCGGCCGGCCCATCAGTGGGACCTCGTCATCGGCCGGCACCACGCCGCGGCCCTGCAGCCGCAGCTGGGCGGAATCGATCAACACTTCGTTCAGATGCAGACTGCCGTCGGCCCGGCGTTCGCCGCGCACGCGCAGATCGTCGACCGGCATCTCGGCAAACTTGCGCAGCAGGCGACCGAGCGCCCGCAATTCCGGCGAAAAGGAAATCGCGCCGCCCAGCACCAGCAGGGTCGAGGCCGTGCGGGCATCGGGATGCGTGAGCCGCAGCAACCCGTCGCGGCCTTCGACGGAGAACGACGCCTCCGAGTGATCAAGCAGATCAAAGAGATCGGTGCCGTGACTGCGCAGCTCGGCCGCCAGGTCGATGCGCGCATCCAAGGAGCCGAACTCGTTGGGAAACACCGTCTGCACCGCCCGTGCCGTCTCGAACTGGTGGATACCGAAGCGACCTTGGCCGACATACGGCGCCTCCATGCGTGCGGCGTCGAAATCGAGTGTGAACTCGCCCGACCAGCGTCCCGCGAACATTTCCCCGCGCAGGTCGTCCAGGGTGATGGAACGTTCGCCCAGCTCCATCCGGCCCCCGAGTCCGCGCACCGTGTAGGGCGCGCTCACCACTTCGGCAAGATCGAGCGCGAACTCGCCGCGCAGCGCCGACCAGAACGGACCGACCAGCGCCGTATCCCCATCATCCGGGGCCACCGTCTCGGCCACCGCTTCGGCCTCGGCTCGCGTAGGCGTGGCGCCCGCGGGTGCGGATCTCGGCCACACCGCAGCTACCGCCAACGCGTCGTCGACATTGAAGTAACGGCTGTTCAACGCGGAGTCGAAATGCAGCAGTCCGTCTTCCAGCGAAAGCTCGGCGGCGAAAGCGAGGTCGCTCGGGCGCTGGCCGAGCACGCGCACGGCAAAATCCCCGGTCATCACCGGGCGATCGCTTTCCACTTTGCCGTGTGCGGTGAGTTCCACCGGGGGCGCGCCGCTCGGCAGTTCGTCGAGGCGCACCCAGGCATCGAGCGGGCTGTCGCCCAGCAGGTCGCCATGCACCCGAAAGTTCACCAACCCCTGCTCGGGCACCCCCAGGTCGGCCAGCGGGGCGAGCTCCACGTAGCCCTGGGTCGAAAGCGAGCGCGCCAGCGCCGTGGCCTGGTTGCCCATGAAGCCAAGGCCGAGATCGAACTCGCCCACCGTCTTGCCGTCCCGTTCCAGGCGACCGCCGGTGGCGTGGATCCTGCCCTCGAAGCCGAGCTGAAACTCCGCGCCGAAGTGGTGATACAGCGCGCCGTCGAGCGAGAGGTGGGTGCGTGCGGAAAGCTTCTCCAAGGCCGGCAGGCCCGGTCCGGCGATGCGCAGGTCGCTCACCTGCACGGGCGAGCGGGCGCGCAGCATGAATTTCTGCGGTTCGAGAAAGAGCAGATAGTCGCCCGCCGCGAGTTGACCCTCGATCGTCGTCTCCGGCGGCAGCCACGGCCGCAGCCAATCGAGCGACAGGGTCGCAAGGCGCAGCTCCAGGGCCGTCTGCGCGCCGAAAAGGAATTCACCGTCGGGCTTGCGCGCCACGAGCAGGCCTTCGGGCGCGTGCAGGTCGAACCACTCGCGGTCCGGCGAATGCACCGCCAGCTCGAGCCGGTCGATGTGCTGAATGTTCTCCTGGAGCGTGGCCGCGTGCAGGCCGATCCGGACGCTCACCGTTTCTGCTGCCGCGGAAAACTCGGCGGGCACGGGCACGGTGGCGTTGAGATCGGCGCTCAGGTCGAGCTGGGCGGTGGCGTCGGTCCATGACCCGCCCACTTCGCCGTGAAGGGACTCGCCGGCGTCTGTCACCAAAGTATCGATACGCAGCTGCCCGGCGACGGAGTCGGCGTTGAATCGGCCGGCAGGCGCGAGTTTCAGCTCGAGTTCACGACGCTGGCCACTCACGGCGATCGCGAGCTGCGGCAGATGCCAGGCGACGGGGGTCAAGAGTTCAACCGCCGATCCATCGGCTGCGACGCGCAGGAGGCTTTCGCCGGCTTCCCAGCGGCCGGCGACGGTCGTCCCCTCCGGCAGCCAGGGCGTGAGCCAATCGAGGTCGAAGTCGCGCACCGTGAGTCGTGCCGTGTCGGCGTCGGCAAAGGAGGCAGACGCGGTGGCATGATCGATCATGACCGGAGCGAGCAGGGTGAGTTCGAGTGCGGGTGGCTGATCCGCCGGCGCGATTTCCAGGCTCGAGCGATCGACGGTGGTCGTATCGGCGGTGTGATGGGCCTCGACGCGCCAACGGGTGAGATTGGCCCAAAGATCCGGCGCGCGCAGGCGCAGATCGGCACGGGTTTCGGCCGCCATTGCGACGGGATCGATGGTGGCGTGCAGGTCGGCCTGCAGCCAGGCCGCCGGTAGCGACGGCAGACCGTCGACCGTTGCCCGCAGGTCGTCGATCGTCAGGGGCGCAACCGGGGTGACGTTGATCCGCCCCTGTTCATCGGTCGCCAGCCGCCAATGCGCCGCGAGCTGACCGGCGGTGAGAGTGGCGTCCGGCGCGGTCCAGCCGCCGAACCAGGTGAGCGGCAGCGCCGACACCTGCAGATCGCCGAGCGGCGTTTCCGCCGGCAGTGTATCGAGCGAAAGTGGACCGGCCGTTCGGGCGATCACGCGCGGCACGCCCGCGGTGTCCGCGACGGTCGCGTCGCCGCGCATGAGACGCAGGGTGCCGTCGGCCGCCAAGTCGGCAGTGCCTTCGAGGCGCGCGATCAGCGCGGGCAGTTGCGCGAGTTCGGGAAGAAGCTGGGCCCAGTCGCGCGCCTCGATATCGACGGTGAAATCGGTCGAGCCGGCACCGCTGGCCACGTCGAGATCGACCTCCGCCGTGGCTTCAATCCGGGTAGTCGGCAGTGCGGCATCGGCGGGGGCGAGTCCGGCGAGGGCCGTGCCATCCGATTCCAGGCGCGCACTTCCGGTCAGGCCCTGACCGATGCGGTCGAAGACCCCGTCATAGGTGAATCGGGTACCGTCGCCCAGGGTGACCTCGATCGTGTAGGTCTCGCCGGTCGGCGTGGCGGCGATGACGAGGTGCAGGCGCCCGGCGGGCAGCTCCAGCGGACCATAGGCCGGCAGCCGCAGGTCACCGTCGAGTTCGATGCGATGGAGCACCTGGGCGGCATCCTGCTGCAGGCGCAGCGTGCCCGTGCTGTGGATACGATTCTCCTCACCGGGCGGCAGCAGAAAGGACGCGGCGGCGAGGGTGTAGCTGAAATCGCCCGGCCGGTCGGGATCGACCCCACCGCCGTCGAGGGTGAGGTCGCCGGAAACCAGCGTCTGGCCGGCGTCGCGCAGGTCGACGCGGCTTTCCACCCGCGCCTGGGCGAGTGACCAGCGCAGCGGCACGGCGGCGGCCAGTTCGCCGAGCACGCCGAGGAAGGGCAGGTCGCTCGATTCCATCTCGGCCGGCGTGATTTCGAGTTCCAGGCGCCGCACATCGGCCTGTTCGATGTGCAGCTCCCGGCGCAGGAAACGGCTGGGCGCGATGCGCACGCTGACGGGCGCGGTCGTGGCGCGCAGGCCGGGCATGGTGAATTCTAGTCCGCGTGCTTCCAGGCCGAGGGGATTGATGCCAATGTGTTCGGCTTCAAGTTTCCAGCCCGGCTGGCTGGCCACGAGCTTGCGCAACAACCAGTTTTGCACGGGCGGCAGCAGGAGCAGCGTGCCACCGAGCAGAAAGCCCAGGCAGCCGCCCAACAGGATCCAGATCCAACGGCGGGAACGGAAGGTGGCGGACAGCACGGACATCGATGGGTTGGGCAGTGGCGCGGGAAAGTGACCGGCCGAATCGGCGCTGCCAAGCCTGATGGTGTACCTCAGGGTCGGCTGAAGCCGACCCTACGCCTTCGGCAGCTCGCACCAGAAGTGGCTGCCGCCGCTGGCGGGAAAATCGGCGCCGACGGTGCCGCCGAGTTGCTCGACCAGTTGGCGCACGATGGAGAGCCCGTAACCGTGGCTGGCTTCGCCGCCGGTGGGGCGCGGCGAGAGGCGGGCATTTTCCTGAAACAGCCGGTCACGCTCGGCCGCCGGTATGCCGGGGCCGGTGTCGGCGACGGTGAGGCGCAGGGATTGGGGGCGGGCTTGCAGACTTACGGTGACGGTTCCGCCGGTCGGCGTAAATTTGAGCGCGTTGCTGACGAGATTGGCCAGGACCGGAAACAGCAGGCTGCTGGAGCCGCGCGCGGCGGGTGCCGATTCGACGGGCGCGGCAAAGCTGAGCGTCTGCTGTTTGGCTTCGGCGGCCACTTGATGCTGGCGCACGACCGCGTCGGCCAGCACCGACAGATCGACGGCGCCCTCGGTCGAGGCGGGGGCGAGGTCGAGGAAGGTGTCGATGATGGAGCGCATCTGCGCCAGCGATTCCTCGATGGCATCCAGCTGCAGGCGCACGCGCTGCGGATCGGTCGCCTGGCGGCGGGCCACGGCGAGCGCGAAGGTGGAAAGGCAGAGCGGATTGCGCAGGTCGTGCGAAGCGATGCGCATGAAGCGCTGCTTCAATGCGAGCTCGTCGGTGAGGCGACGTTGCAGGCGGCGCAGTTCGAGGTGGGTCGACACGCGGGCCAGCGCCTCCTCGTGCTGGATCGGTTTGGTGATGTAGTCGACCGCGCCGGCGGCGAATCCCTGGAGCTTCTGCTCGGTTTCGCTGAGGGCCGTCATAAAGATGACCGGCAGGTCGGCGTGGGCGGGATCGGCCTTGAGGCGGCGGCAGGTTTCGAAGCCGTCGATGCCGGGCATCATGACGTCGAGCAGCACGAGATCGGGGGCGGCACGGGCCAGGAGTTCGAGTGCCTCCTCGCCGTCCTCGGCCACCAGCACGCGGTGACCGGCGTCGCCGAGGCATTGCAGCAGGACGTTCAGGTTGGCCGGCGTGTCGTCGACAATGAGGATGGTGGCGGCCATCGGAGTCAGGGGGCTTCGGGTGGCAGGGATTCGAGCAACTTGCGCAGGGCCTTCAGTTTGAAGCCGGCGGCGAGTTCGAGCACGGCACGGGCAAAGGCGGCCTGTGCGGGATCGGCGGCGGCGAGGGCTTCGGCGCGGGCGCGCAGGGCCACGATATCGCCGGAGAGCGCGAGCTGGTGCAGCGCGGCGACCTCGGCGGCCGGTGGCGGAGCGGCGAGGTCGGTGAAGGGCGTGGTGGTGGCGGGCGTGGCCGTCGGCGCGTGTTCCCAGTCGAGCTCGAGCAGGCGGCCGGTTAGGTCGAAGAGCGCCTCGGCGCGCACCGGCTTGGGCAGGAAGTCGTCGCAACCGTGAGCCAGGGCCTCGGTGCGATCGAAGTCGAAGGCGCTGGCCGTGACCGCCACGATGCGCAGGGCGCCGCCGGGATGCTGTTCGCGCAGGCGGGTAATCGCGGCGAGACCACCCATGCCGGGCATGCGCAGGTCCATGAGCACGAGGTCGGGCGGCGTGGCGGCCGCCGCCTCCAGGGCGGCTTCGCCGGTGGCAACGGAATCGACGATGAAGCCGAGCGGTTCCAGCAGGTCGCGGAGGACGTCGCGGTTGCCGCGGTGATCGTCGGCCACCAGGACGCGGCGCCGGCGACCGGCGTATCCGCTGATTTGTGACGCCACGGGGAAGGGCGCGGTGGTCTCGGTGCCGGGCGCGAGACTGAGGGTGAATTGGAAACAGCTGCCTTGTCCGGGTGTGCTTTCGACTTCGAGGCGGCCGCCCATCGCGGTGACGAGGCGCTGGCTGATCACGAGGCCGAGACCGGTGCCTTCGGCCTGGCGGGCGCCGGCGGCGGTTTGCACGAAGGGCTCGAAGAGGCGCGCCTGTTCGGCGGGGGTGAGCCCGCAACCGGTGTCGCGCACGCTGAAGTGCACGGGGACGTGATCGGCGGGATCGTGCCGAGCGTTCGGTTCGGCGCGCAGGATGATGCCGCCCTCGGTGGTGAATTTGAGCGCATTGCCCACGAGGTTGAGCAGGACCTGGCGCAGACGCGCGGCGTCGACGACGACCCGCGGCGGCAGGTCGGGCGCGAAGTCCGTCGTGAAGGCGAGGCCGTGGGCCCGGGCGCGCGGCGCCAGCAAGTCGGCGACGCTGCCGAGCAGGGCGCGCAGGTCGCAGGAATCGGGGTGCAGCTCGAGCCGGCCGGCCTCGACCTTCGAGAGATCGAGCACGTCGTTGATGAGGCCGAGGAGGTGCTCGGCGGATTCATGGATGACGCTCACGCCGTGTTGTTGCGGCGGACCGAGGGCGGGATCGCGCCGGAGGATCTGGGTGTAGCCGAGGATGCCGTTGAGGGGCGTGCGCAGCTCGTGGCTCATGCTGGCGAGGAACTGGCTCTTGGC
>CBFGUO010000062.1:0-31654 GCA_965652375.1 uncultured Opitutus sp. | reverse complement strand
TTCACCGTCTCGATGTTGTCGAACTCCATCACCGGCTCCATCTCGATCTTGTTGTCGCGGAAAATCTGGTCGACCGCCTTGCGCGTCGGGATATCCGGATCGAAGCCGATGAATTTCAGCCCCGCCAACTCACCCAACTCCACCAACTCGCCCCGCTTGGCCAGCGGATGGTCCGGATGCGTGATGAGCACGAGATGATCGTCGCGGAACGGCACCGCCTCGATCTGCCGGTGCTTCAAGGGGAAGGCCACCAGCCCGAAATCGACCGAGTTGTGCAGGATGTCCTCATACACCAGATTCGAGCGGCGATACTCCACCCGCACATTCACCGACGGAAAGTCATGCAGAAACCGCTTGATGTAGGGCGGCAGCTCGTGGAGGCCGATCGAGTAGATCGTGGCGATGCGAATCGTGCCGCTGATCACCTTCTTCATCTCCTGCAACTCCGAGAGCAGTTTGTCGTAGCTGTGGAGCAACTCCTTGGAGGTCTCGTAGACGGCCTGGCCCTCGCGGGTCAGCTGAAACTGTTTCTGGCTGCGGTCGATGAGCAGCGTCTTGAAGTGCTTTTCCATCGCCCGCGCCTGCTGGCTCACCGCGGATTGGGTGATGCCGTTGATTTTGGCGGATTTCGAAAAACTCTTCGTTTCCACCAAATCTGCGAAGACCTTGAAGTTCTCAATTTGCATCGGTAGCGAAAGATTGAAGGGATCTATAAATGCTGCTTATCGACGCGCAACCCATTAATAGACCTGCATGATCCCGACCTTCGAGACTTTCGTTAGCCGAGCTGAAGCCGTGAGGGCACAAATCGCCACCGCCTGCGTCGCCGCCGGACGCGAACCGGCCGAGGTCGAACTGCTTGCCGTGACCAAGACCCACGGCCCTTGGGCCCCGGCCTATTCCGCCCGGTTTGGCCTGCGCGCAGTCGGCGAAAACCGGGTGCAGGAAGCCGTCGAAAAGATCCCGCAAGTTGATCTTCCGCCCGGGGTTGCACCGCTTCGCTGGGAACTCATCGGCCACCTCCAGTCCAACAAGGCCCGGCTCGCCGCCGCCCACTTCGACCGGGTGCAAAGCGTCGACTCGCCCAAGCTGCTCCACCGCCTGGATCGCGCCGCCGGAGAACTCGGCCGCACCCTCGCCGTTCTGCTACAGATCAACGCCGGTAACGACCCCGCAAAATTCGGCGCCGATCTCGCCGACGCCCCCGCCTTACTCGAATCCGCGCTCGGTTGCGCCCACCTGCAGGTCGAGGGATTCATGACCATTGCCCCCCTCTCCGCCGATCCCGCCGTCGCCGAACGCACCTTTGCCAATCTCCGCACCCTCCGTGATGACCTCGCCGACCGCTTCGGCGTGTCGTTGCCGGAGCTCTCCATGGGCATGAGCGGCGATCTCGCCGCCGCCATCACCGCCGGCAGCACCCAGGTCCGCATCGGCACCGCGCTGTTCGGGGAGCGCTGAAGCGCCCCCCCGAACCGCGCGGAGGGAAAAGGGAGTGAGTGAAAGGGGAAACGGGGAGTGAAAGGGAAGAGAGGATCGCCCACCGCCCCTCCCCCTCACTCCCTTTCACTTTCACTTTCACTTTCACTCACTCCCTTTCACTTTCACTCACTCCCTTTCACTTTCATTCCCTCCCTCCCTTTCCCTTTCACGCATTCGCCCCATTTTCTTGCCACAATCTGCCGCCACGATTGTCTGAGGGTCCGTGGCCAACCCAACCCTCAATTCCACGGAGAAAGCCGCCCTGCGCGCGCTGCTCGACGATCCCAGCGAGGGCGTGCACCGCGGCTTGAGTCGTCGCTTCAGTGAGCTCGGGCTCGTCGCCCGCGATTTCCTCCGCGAGATCGCTGACGGCACCAACCGACACCTCGCCTGGCACGCCCGCGCCTACCTCGATGAGCTCAACTTCACCGATCCGGTCGGTGAATTCCGCGAATTCATTCGCTCGCTCAACTACGAACTCGAAACCGGCGCCCTCCTGCTCGCCCGCACCATCCGCCCCCGCCTCGATGTGGGCGCCTGCTGCAGCGAACTCGACCGCATCGCCGCCCGCTGCCGCGAACTCATCATCGAGCCGTCCTCGACCCGCGAGAAATGCCGCGTCATCAATCGTGTTCTGTATCATGAACTCGAATACCGCGGCAACGTCGAGCACTACACCGATCCCGACAACAGCTTCCTCGACCAGGTTCTCGATCGCCGCCGCGGCATTCCCATCTCGCTGTGCATCCTCTACCTGCTGGTCGCCGGCCGCCTCGGTATCGAACTCGAGCCGGTCGGGCTGCCGGGCCACTTCATGATCGCGTGCTTCACCGACGGCGCCCCCTTTTTCATCGACGCCTTCGACCGCGGCCTCTTCCGCACTCCCGAGGAGATCTTTGTCTTCCTGCGCGCCCATGACATGGCCCCCACCCTGGCCGATCTCGCCCCCACCCCCATCCGCGAGGTGCTCTGCCGCAGCTGCCGCAACCTCGCCAACCACTTCGAAGCCCGCGGCGATCCCGATCACGCCGCCCTCTTCGACAGCTTCGTCAACGACTTCGAAGTCACCTACTCCAAGCACTCCTCGACGTAAGTCGAGGAGTGCGCAGCCCCGCCCTGTAGCGGCGGCTTCAGCCGCCGGCTCGGCGCATCCCGGATGAATGCCGGCTGAAGTCCGGCACTACGCCCCAGCCGTCCGCGGATTTGACATCCGGCGCCCGCCGCGCCGCACTCCGCGTTCGATGGAGCCCGTCCTTACCCTCGCCGATCTCGACACCTGGTCCTTCCCCGGCACCGCCCTCGCCGTGCTCGGCCATCCCATCAAGCACTCCATCAGCCCGCCGATGCACAACGCCGCACTGGCGGCCATGGCGGACGCCGAGCCGACCTACCGAACCTGGCGCTATTTTCGCTTCGACGTACCACCCGCCGAACTGCCGACCGCGCTCGACCGCCTGCACGCCGCCGGCTTCCACGGACTCAACCTCACCGTGCCGCACAAGGTCCTTGCCTTCGACACCATCAGCCACGTCGACGAAACCGCCCGTCCCATCGGCGCCGTCAATACCCTGCGCCGCACCCCCGACGGCTGGCACGGCTTCAACACCGACGGCCACGGCCTGGCCACCGCCGTGGCCGAAACCCTCGGTATCCAACTTTCCGGCACGCCGGTCATCCTGCTCGGTGCAGGTGGTGCCGCCCGCGGCGCCGCCGTCGAATGCCTCGCCCGCGGCTGCGCGTCCCTGCACATCGCCAACCGCACCGCCGCCAACCGCGACGCCCTGCTCGCCGCGCTCGCTCCCCTTGCCGGCAAAACGCCGTTGGCGGGCTTCGCTCCGGCCGAACCGCCCGCCGAGCTGCCGGCAAATGCCCTGGTGATCAACGCCACCAGTGCCGGCCTCCACGCCGACGATCCGTTGCCGATCGACCTGGACCGACTTCCCCGCCCCGCCGGCGTCTACGACATGATCTACAACCCCGCGCGGACCGGCCTCCTGGCCCGCGCGGTCGAGCTCGGCCTGCCCTGCGCCAACGGCCTGTCCATGCTCATCCATCAGGGCGCCCGCTCCCTGGAGCTCTGGACCGGCGCCCCGGTCCCCGTCGAAGCCATGCGCACTGCCGCCACCGCGGCGCTCCGCCCTTGAGTCCGCGCTCCGCGGATCCGACGCCACCCCACGAAGGCCAGCGCATCCGCGATTCCCGCAATTAATCCCGGCCCGGGTTGCGCCCGCCGTCTGAAAATCAGAGGGGCGACTCAGCGATGCTCCGGCGGAATCAACCGTATCTTTTCGGCAAATACATGGTGCGCCGCGGGATCCACCGGCCGGTGCTTCACCACGCGACTGGGCGGGTGATGGGCGATGTCGTTGTCACCCTTCCAGTTGCACCCGGGCCTTACGGGCCGCGGCGCAAACCCACCGCCACAGTTCGGACAAACATTGTCCAGCACCCGCTCCACACAATCGGCGCAGAAGGTGCATTCAAAGCTGCAGATCATCGCCTCCACCGCCTCCGGCGGCAGCGCCCGGTTGCAGTGCTCACAAGTCGGTCGGAGTTCCAGTGCCATGATCGAACGAAGACAACGGACGCCGATTGCGGTTGGTCAATCCCCTCACCGCCGCCACAGGGCCACATCGGCCCATTCGCCCAGCACGCGGACCTCCGTGTGCCAGTGAGGGACGGCCGCGGTGAAGGCCCGCCGCACCTGCTCCACCTCCGGCGCGAGTATGCCACTCAGCACCAACAAACCGCCCGGAGCCACCGCGCTCACCAACTCCGGCACGAACTGCATCAGCACGTGCCCAAGAATGTTCGCCATCACCAGGTCTCCGGGTTCGCCCGAAAAACCGGTCATGAGGTCGCCTTCGTAAAAGGTGATCACCGGGGACAGCTCGTTGAGCTCCGCGTTCTCCCGACTCACCCGCACCGCCTCCGGATCGTTGTCGAAGCCGCGCACCTTTCGAAAACCCAACCTCGCCGCCGAAATGGCCAGAATGCCCGACCCACAACCCGCGTCGATCACCCTCGCCTCCGGATTCGCCGTCTTCGCCCACTCCACCAGCCGCTCGCAACACAGTCGCGTCGTCTCGTGATTGCCGGTCCCAAAAGCCATGCCGGGATCGAGCCAGATCGCCACCTCGCCCTCCGGCACCGGATAGCTTTCCCGCTCCCACACCGGCACCCAGTGCAGCCGGCCGCAGCGCCAGGGCTTGAAGTGCGCCTTGTAACTGTCGCGCCACGCCTCGTCCGGCATCTCCCGACACACCGGTTCGCCCGCTCCGTCGACCTGCTCCGCCAGCACGCTCCAGGCGGCTTCGGCCTCGACCCGATTTTCAAAAACCCCGACGATCCAGGCCGCCGGGATCAACACGTCGTGCATGATGCTCCAACGTTCGTCACCCAGACCCAGCAACACGTCGTCGGTCGCATCGACCTGCTCCACCGCCAGCGGCACTTTGATTTCCCACAGACTCATGCGCGCTACTCAGCCACAGGCCGGCGGCTTGACAATCGCCAAAACCCGCCGGCCGTGATCGCAGACTCACCGGCAACAAACCCAGCATCGCACAGCGCAGACGCGGCAGTCGGCAGGTCTTCATGATCGTGAGGCACGGGCCTCTCCCAACTCGGCCAAGCTTGCGGTCTCGTCAAAGTGCAGGTGCCGCGTCGCATACATCACGGCGCCGAGTAGCACGAACAGCAGCGCCGTGCCCGACACCAGCGAAAGGTCTTCCAGGCGCAGCACAAAATACAGGTAGCCGAAGATGCCGCGCCGCAATTCGCGCGGTTCGAGTTCGCCGGTTACCGCCAGCTCATCCGGCGCCACCCGCAGCCAGAACACGTCCCCCGCACCGTCGGTCCGGCGCGCCGGCACGCTCAACAGCGCCCCCACCAACCGTTGAGAACCACCCCACGCCGCCGTGATTTCGCCGACGGCCGACGCATTGCGGGCGGCCCGCTCCTCACGTTTCGAATCGATCAGCCACGGGGGCACCTGCAACCCCACGATCACAGCTGCCATGGCAAGCAGTTTGACCGCAATGCGGTGGTGCAAAGGACGGGCCGTCGGCGCAGCAGCCGACTGGGTCCGGGTCTCGGGCAACGGAGGGGGCACAGGCGTATTCATCCCCGCCAGTCTGCCACTCGCATGAGAAGCGAACGTGAAACGAAGATGAAATCTCCCGGAAATCGCGCCGCCCCACACCTGTTCGTAATACGAACAAACCGCCGTTGGACGATCCTACGTTTCGGTCGCCAGCGGGAGCTGCAGCCAGGCCCGGGCGCCGACCGGAGAACGGTTTTCCAGGCCGGCCTCCCCGCCGTGCAGGTGAGCTATTTCGCGAACAAAACTCAGGTCGAGGCCCGTGCTCTTCCGGCCCCCGTCCGGACGCGGCAGCGAGTAGAAGCGGTCGAATACCTTCTCCCGGGCGAAGTCGGGCACGTCCGGGCCTTCGTCGCACACCTCCACACCCACCGCGGCCGCACCGCTCCGGCGCAGGCCGATCGTCACCGTCGAGCCCGCCGGACTGAACCCGATGGCATTCTGAACCAGGTTGGTGACTGCCTGCACGATAAGGAATCGCTCGCCGCTCACCATCAGTTCGCCCGCTTCGCCGGGATCGGCCAGCAGGGTCACCGATCGCAACTGCGCGTCGGGCTCGAGGGTGCGTACCACCTCGTTCACTACATCCGCCAGCCGCATGTTCTCGCGGGACTCCAGCCCGCCCTGGGCTTCGAGGGCGGTGAGGCGCAGCATGCGGTCGACGATGCCGTGAATGCGATCGGCTTCCGCGCGCAGGTTGCCCAGGAACTTTTTTCGGTCGGCTTCACCCATCGCCTGCTCCTGCAGCAGCTCGGCGGATCCGCGAATCCCCGACAGCGGCGCTTTCAGTTCGTGCGCGAGGCTGTGCGTGTAGTGCTCGATGTAATCCTTGCCCTCCAAGGTGCGCCGCATGCCTTCGAAGGCCTCGCCCACCGCCGCGATCTCGCTCGCCCGGGAGGCCGGTGGCCGGGCCTTGCGTCCGTCGCGCACCGCCGTTGCATAGGCGGCCAGGCGTTCGAGCGAGCCGGTGAGTTTGTTGGCCAGCCACCAGCCGAGTCCCAGCATCACCAGCGCCACGAGGGCCGCGCCGCCCGCCAGTTTCTTGCGCTCCTCCCAAATGAAGGCGTTCACCGTGCGAAGCGGTCGCGACAACACGACCTGTCCGCGGCTGCCGGTGTCGTCGTTGATCGCCGCCGCCACCCGCAGCCAGCCGTCGTCGACGTAGCGATGCCGGTCGATGAGGTAACTCACGTCATCCTTGGCGCTGCGAAAGCGTTTGCTGGAATATTCCTCCTGCACCTGCTGCGCCAGCTGCGGGCGCGAATCGAACAGGATCGTTCCCCCGGCATCCTCGATCTCCAGCCGCATGCCGGTCGGCACCGTCGACAGGCGATCGAAGGTCGCGGGCCAGTCCTGCCGGGGCCGCGTCGCCAGCGCCGCCGCCACCAGATCGGCCGATTCCTGCATCGTGCGCTCCAGCGAGGAGACGTAGCGCGGCCGCACTTCGGCCAGCACGAAACGCATGAGCACGGCCAGGCCCACGGCCGACGCCACAGCATAGGTGCCAAAAATCGCGGTACGGATCTTCATCTCAAGCGCGGTCGCCGTTGCCACCGCCATTACCGCCGTGGCCGTGGGACCACGAGTAACCGAGGCCGCGATGCGTCACGATGGACGAATCCGTGTCGTCGATCGCCCGCAACTTCGCCCGCAGCATTTTGATGTGCGCGTCGACCGTGCGGTCCATGCTTGCTCCGGGATCTTCCCAGACCGCCGACATCAACGCGTCGCGCGAGTAGACGCGGCCGGGGCGACGGGCCAGCACGACCAGCAGCCGGTATTCGTAACGCGTCAGTTCCAGGCGCACGCCCTTGAACCGCACTTCGCAGGCCTCCTCATCGATTTCGATGAGCGTGCCCGCCCGCAGCGACGTCGCCGGCGGCGAAGCCAGACGCTCCAGCAGCCGACCTCGACGCAAGACGGCCCGGACTCGCGCCGTCACCTCGCGGGGACTGAACGGTTTGGTGACGTAGTCGTCCCCCCCCCGATCTCCAACCCCACAATCCGGTCGATTTCGTCACTGCGCGCGGTGAGGAAAACGATCGGCACTTCGCTTTCGCGCCGCACCTGCTTGCACCACTCGAAGCCGCTCATGTCGGGCAATCCCACGTCGAGCAGCACCAGGCTGGGAACGGTGCGCGCGAGTTCCGCCAGGCCGCTGCCACCGGTCAGGCAGTGGACCGGATCGAAGCCTTCCGTGCGCAGCGCATAGACCAACGTGTCGGCAATCGAGGGCTCGTCCTCGACGATCAGGATCCGCGACCGGGGGCTCGATCCGTTGCCGTTCATGCCAGCGTTCAGACCGTGAGCCCGGCGGCTTCCGGCAGGCCAAGACGCAGGTTCATGCACTGCACGGCCGAACCCGAGGCGCCTTTGCCGAGATTGTCGATACGCACGATCACCACCGCCTGCTCATCATGACCAAAAACCATGACATCCGCCCGATTGGTGCCGTTGCAGGCCTGTACATCCAGAAAACCGCCATCGAGCACCGCCGGGTCGCCCGGCGGCAGGACCTTCACAAAGATCTGTCCGGCATAAGCCTCGGCGAGCACGCCCTGGATCACCGCCGCCGTCGGCGCACCCGGCAGCTCGGTCAGCGCCAACGGGATCGTGACCGCCAGTCCCTGCCGAAAAGCCCCGACCACGGGCGTGAACAGGGGCGGATGCTGTAGGCCGGAATGCTGGCGCATCTCGGGCAGGTGCTTGTGCGCGAGGCCGAGCGCATACGGCCGCGGGCTGTCGAGCTTGGCGGAGCGATCCCGGGCTTCGTATTCCGCGATCATCTTCTTGCCGCCGCCGCTGTAGCCGGTGAGCGAGAAGCAGCTCAACCGCGCATCCGCGGGCACGAGGCCGGCCTTCACCAGCGGGGTGATGCCGAGCAGGAACGCGCCCGCGTGGCAGCCAATGTTGGCGATGCGGTTCGATGACGTGATGCGGGTGCGGAAATCCGGCCCCAACTCGGGCAGGCCGTAGGCCCAATCCGGGTCGACCCGATGCGCCGTGCTCGCATCGATCACCACCGTGTTTGGGTTGTTCACCAGCGCCACGGATTCGCGCGACGCGTCGTCGGGCAGGCACAGGAACGCCACGTCCGCCGCGTTGAGGCATTCCGCGCGCGCCGCCGGATCCTTGCGCTGCTCCGGATCGATCGCGATGAGTTCGATGTCCGCGCGGTCGGCGAGGCGCTCGTGGATCTGGAGGCCGGTGGTGCCCTCGGAACCGTCGATGAAAACTTGGTGCGGCATGGCCTTTACATTGCGGACGCCGGACCTGACTCCGCAAGCACGCGAAATGGTCAGCCGTCGGCGAGCGACAGCCGCGCGATGACCGCCGGCAGGAGCCGGTGCTCCGCCGCATGGATCTTGTCGGCAAACGTCTCCAAAGTATCCTCCGGCTCGATGCGAACCGCCTCCTGGTCGATGATGGGGCCGCCATCGACCTCGGCCGTCACGTAGTGTACCGAGCAGCCGGATACCTTCACGCCGCGCCGCCAGGCCTGACCGATGCCATCAAGGCCCGGAAAGCTGGGCAGCAGGCTCGGATGCAGGTTGATGATCCGACCGGCGAAGGCCGCAATGAAGCGCGGCTTGATCACCCGCATGAAGCCGGCCAGCACAATGAGACCCGGCTGCAGCGCTGAGATCGTCTCGATGTACAAGTCTTCCCCCGCCCCTTCCAGCTTGGTCTTGAACGGAGCGGGATCGAGAAAGCGAGCCGGCACCCCGTATTTTTCGCCGAGCGCGAGCATGCCGGCCGCCGGTTGATCGACGATCAACTGCACCACCTCCGCGCAACCGAGCCGCCCCTCCAGCTGGGCCGCCAGAATGGCCTCGGCATTGGAGCCGCGACCGGAACCAAGGATTACTACTCGCATGCTGCTAAGGCGGGTATTGCCGCCCGACTTGGCAATCAGGATCGCCACCCCTCGAACGATGACTTGCGCAACGCGCCGTGCCGCCGGTCGATTGGGCGCATCTGCACGCATTTTTCTGCAAACCAACCGCTTGCCGAAATGCTTAATCCCCGGCGGGCGACTTCGCCGCCCCACAAATGTTCCTCAACCGACATCAACTTTTTTCATTGAACGCCGCCGCAAAGGCCCTACCTCCGACGCCCCCCGGATCTCCGATTCGGGCCTAAACCTAACTCAGAAAATAATCCATGAATCCTTATAAACTCTTCGGTTCGTTCGTTGCCGCTGCAGTGGTGACCTCGTCCGCCTTTGCTCAAAGCACGGGCCCGGCGGCCAACGCCAGCCTCCGCGGGGTGCGCGCCGCCGAACTCGGCTTCGGCTACGTCAACCCGAACAACTCGGGCCTCAACGCCTACGCCACCAACCTCAGCGCCAACCTGCCGGTTGCGGCCAACCTCGATCTCGGTGCCGCCCTCACCTACGGCTGGGTCGAGGCCAACTCCTCGGTCGACGCCACCACCCTGGAGGTGAATGCCACGGCCTGGCAGGACTTCGCCGCCGCCCGCGGTTTCGCCACCGTTTCGCTCGGCTACGGCTGGCTGCCCGCTCCGCTCGACGACGACTGGATGTGGGGCGTGCGCCTGGGCGCCGAATTCGACCTGAGCGCCAGCCTCACCGCGGTGCTCAGCGCCGGCTACGACGCCTCGTTCGACGACGCCAGCGACGGGGTCTTCGACGGCAGCGTGCGCCTCAACTACCGCGCCACCGACAAGCTCCTCCCCTACGTGGAAGTGAGCAACATCGAGGGCGGCGACTGGGGCGCCGCGATCGGCGTTGCCTGGGCCTTCTAAGATCCGGTTCGTTTCGTTTCGTAAGTTGATCCAAACAACAACGCCGGCCCCGCGGGGCCGGCGTTTTGTCGGGAGGTTCCCGTATTCAGGAATCCGAGACGCTCAGAAGAATTTCTTTGCCTTCTCGAACCAGCTTTCCTCGGTCGGCTGATCGGCGTCGCCGCTGACCTTGGCGAACTCCTCCAGCAGACGGCGCTGTTCGTCGCTGAGCTTCTTCGGCACCTCGACGTGCACGCGCACGAGCTGGTCGCCCTGGGCGCCGCCCCGCAGCGAAGGCATGCCCTTGCCGCGCAGGCGGAAGGTGGTGCCGCTCTGGGTCGCCGCCGGGATCTTGAGCGAGGCTTTTCCGAACAGGGTCGGCACCTCGATGGTGCCGCCGAGCGTGGCGAGCGTGAACTTGATCGGAATCTCGCAGAACAGGTCCTGACCGTGGCGCTCGAAGATTTCGTGATCCCGCACCGTGAGCACGATGTAGAGGTCGCCGGGCTGGCCGCCCGAGACGCCCGCCTCACCGTTGCCGACGGAGCGCAGGCGGGAGCCGGTGTCGACCCCCGGCGGGATCTTCACATTGATCTTGGCCGTCTTGGCTTCACGCCCTTCGCCGCGGCAGCGGGCGCAGACGTGTTCGATCTTGGTGCCGGAGCCGCCGCAGGTCGGGCAGGTCTGCCGGAAGGTGATGATGCCGCCGCTGCGTCGCACCTGGCCCACGCCGCCGCAGGTCGGGCAGGTGACGCGCTTGGAACCCGGCTCGGCGCCGGTACCGTCGCAGCGTTCACAGGCCATGGCCTTGCGGAAGGACAGCTCCTTTTCCACGCCGCGGGCCGCTTCCTCGAGCGAGATCTCCAGATCGTAGCGCAGGTCGGCGCCGTCGCGGCCCCCGCCGCCGCCTCCGCCACCGCCGCCGAACATCTCGTCGAAGATGCCGCCCCCGCCGCCGCCTCCACCGCCGCCGAAGACTTCGCGGAAGATATCGAACGGATCATGGAAACCGCCGCCGCCGAAACCGCCCATGCCACCGCCGCCGCGCGGACCGGCCCCACCGCCTTCGAACGCGGCGTGACCGTAACGATCGTAGGCGGCGCGCTTCTGCGGATCCTTGAGGACCTCGTAGGCATGGGAGATTTCCTTGAACTTCTCCTCGGCTTCCTTGTTGCCCGGGTTTTTGTCCGGGTGGTATTTCACCGCCTGCTTGCGGTAAGCCTTCTTGAGTTCCTCCTCGGTCGCTTCGCGGGAAACGCCGAGCAACTCGTAATAATCGGTTTTGGCCATGGATGCGCGGGGACAGGGAAGGCTTAGGCCGAGGCGTTGTCGCCCGCCGCAGCCGGACCGCCGGACACGATGACCGAAGCCGGACGCAGGAGGCGACCGTTGAGAGTGTAACCGACCCGGATGACCTGCAGGACATGGCCTTCGGCGACCTCGTCACTGGGCTGCTGCGAGAGGGCCTCGTGGAGGTTCGGGTCGAAGGCCTCGCCGGCGGGGTTGACCTCCTTGAGGCCGTGGTTGCCGAGGGCGCTCTTGAACTGGTTGGCCACCATCTCGACGCCGTCGGCGAGGGACTTCAGTTCCGCGTTGGGCGCCTTGGCGGCGGCCAGGGCGAAACCGAGATTGTCGAGCACCGGCATGAGTTCCTCCACCACGCTGGCGGCGGCGTAGGCGCGCAGATCGTCGCGCTCGCGGGCGGTCCGGCGGCGGAAATTCTCGAGATCGGCCACGGCCCGCAGGTGCGCCTCGCGGGAGGCGGCGGCATCCTGGCGGGCCTTTTCGAGGAGATCCTCCAGGGTGGGTTCGGCGGACTCGGCCTGCTCCGCGGCACCGCCGTTGGCGGTCGCGGCCGACGACGGGTCGGCGGCCGGCGGCGGAGTCGCAGCGCCGGTGGTCTCAGGGGAAGAGGCGGGCTCTTTGGGCTCGTTGGAATCGGTCTTGGACGCAGTGTCGTTCATCGCAAAGCGTCCAATAAGCGGCGCCTCCGCCTATTGTTCAAGTGTTCGGAAGAGGGAATTCAGCGCGCCGCCCGCCTGCTGGAGGAGTCGCTGGAGGGAGGAACGGTCCGCGGCATCCACCGGAATGGCCTCACTCTCGAGCAGGGCCTGCCAGAGCGCCGGCGACCGGGCCAGGCGTGTGGCCAGCTCGACCGAAAGCAGATCCTGCCACTGGCGCACGTTTTCGTAATGGCCTTCAAAATCCAGTTGTTCGCTCAGGTGCGCCAGTCGCGGATGACCCGGCTGCAGCACCTCGACGCGGCCCACCTTAAGGTGCAATTGCCGCACGAGAAGGCGGTTGGGCCCCTCACCCAGACCCGGCAGGCCGGCGACCGCAGGCTCGCGCCGCGATCCGGCGGACGGATCCGGCACCGCCTGCGCAAACGCCGCCCCAAAGGCCTGCGCATTGGTCGATCCATCCGGGGAAATGACTACGACGAGGTGCGCGATTTCGACCTCGAGCTGATCGACCACCAGTTCCTCGCGGGTCGCGGAAAGCGGCTCGAGCTCCCCGGCAAACGAGATAATCTCGACGAAGGTGCCGCCGCCCCAGTTAGCCGGATTGGTGATGTGCAGACCGCCACCGGAAAACCGGCCGGAAAACGGATTGCAGGCCAGGTGCTCGACCGTGGTCGCAAAACCGTTGCGCCCATCGAGGGCGCGTTCCACGCCGACAGGCAGCAGCAGCATCCAGCCCAAGGTCGAGAACGCGGCCAGCACCGTCAAAAAGACGATCAACTTGCCCAGGGCGCCCCCGCGCTCGCGCTCGTTGCCGAGCAGCCGTGTCGTGGAGGATCGCCGGGCGCAGGCCATGGCTCAGGCAAAATTCTCCGTGACGAGCAGGACGCTGTCCTGCGCCGCCTGCAGCGTGAACTCCCCGGCGAAAGGCAGGAGCACGTTGTCGCCCTTGTTCAATGCGTTGTCCGTCTGGTCGTTCACCGTCACCACTCCGTTCACGACACTGACCAGTCGCGGTTGTTCGCCGGCCGGGAAGCTCACGCCCCCGCCCGCGGCCAGCGGCACGCGACGAATGCGGAACTCCGCACTGTCGGCGATCACCGCCTCCTCCCGCGCGGCCCGCACGGGCGCCGGTTCGAACAAATCCCAGTCGATCGAAGCCAGCGACTCCGCGATGTGCAGCTGCCGCGGCTTTCCGTCCAGTCCCATCCGCCCCCAGTCATACACCCGGTAGGTCGTGTCGGAGTTCTGCTGGATTTCGAGGATGAGATTGCCTCCGTCGATCGCGTGGATCGTGCCGCTGCGTACGAGAATCGAATCGCCCGCCTGCACCGGAAAGCGGTGCACGCACGACTCCAGGGTGTTGTCCACCAAGGCCGCGGCAAACGCCCCGCGCGTCGCCCCGTTTTTCAGGCCCACGATGAGCCCGGCCTCGCCGGTGGTCTCGGCGATATACCAGTTCTCGGTCTTGGGCTCGCCACCCATGGCCGGCGCGATCTCCGCCGGCGGATGCACTTGCAGGCTCAGACGCTCGCGACAATCGAGCCATTTGACCAGAATCGGAAACGGTCGGTCCGCCGGATAATCCGGCCCCATCAAGGCCGCGCTCTCGCGGGCGATCGCCTCGCGCAGGCTAAGACCGTCGAGCGAACCACCGACGATCACCGACTGGGCCTCGGGGCGATCGACGATCTCCCAACTCTCGCCAATCGGCCCCTGGCGCGGCAGCGTACGGCCCAGGGCGGATTCGAGAACCCGACCACCCCAGACGCGGTCTTGGTAAAGCGGTTGAAAGCGAATGACTTCTTCCATGTGAACAGAGCGTATAAATCCAAAACGGGCCAGTGGGGTATTTACATTTGACCGGTCCACTGGCAGAGCTGAAATCCCCGCAATCGCCGCCCGGCGGTAAAGTTCGACGCGGGAGCTTCAACTGACATGGCCAAGTCCAGGAACTCAAATCCAAACACCCGAAGATCGGGATTCCAGCCGCCGCGCTATCGGCCGGCTTGGATGGTGGCCGTACTCTGCCTGCTGCTCGGACTCTGGCTCACGGTGGCCTACCTCGACTACGACCCGGCCCAGGAAGGCTTCTTCTACACCAACGACACCGCGCCCACCGATCGGAACCTGGTGGGCAAGATCGGTGCCGACGTCGCGCACGTGAGCTTCGTGTGGTTCGGCCTGGGCGCGTGGCTCATTCCTTTCTTCTCCTTCTGGTCACTCTGGGTCGCGGTGCGCAACGCCCGCCGCCTGGCCTTCACCCGGTTCATCGCGATGATCTTCGCGCTGGGTTCGGCGTGCGGCGTGGCGGCAATGATCAAACTGGATTCGTTCGCCGACAGCCAGTTCTTCCCTCAGGGCCGCCTCGGCGGCGTACTCGGGCAGTGGATCTACGATGACCTTCTCTCCGGCAGCGTCGGCGTCTTCGGTTCCGCCTCACTGCTCACCACCATCTACGTGGTCGCGCTGGTCTTCATCTTCACTCGCGACATCGCCGCGCAGTTCGAACGCGCCATCGCCAGCTATCACGAGTGGCGCGCCACCCGCGCCGAACGCGCCGCTGAGCGGGCCGAGGAAAAACGCCTCGCCAAGGAGGCCAAGGCCCGCGCGAAGGAAGACGAGAAGATCGCCCGCGAGGAAGCCAAACGCCTCGAAAAGGAACGCATCGCCGCCGACAAAGCTGCCCGCAAAGAGGCGAAAAAGGCCGGCGAGCAGATCGCCGCCAAGGAGCTCAAGCTCGCACCCGGCGCTGCCGAAGGCGATCCCTTGGCCAAAGCCCCCGCCAAACGCGAAGCGCCCGCCGCCACCACGGAGCCGCCCCCGGAACCGGAACCCAAACCCACCCCGCCCAAGGTCATCGGTCTCACCCTCGGCAAACCCTCCACCGCCGCCGAGGCCACCGTTCCGGCCACTTCCGAGGGCCGGAAGCTCGAGCTGCAGATCGTCAAGCCCGAGGAACTCAAGAAGGCCCGCGGCCTCAACACCCCCAAGTCCGACGGCGACTACAAGTTCCCGCCCCTCAAGCTCCTCGCCGATCCCGCCACGCCGCACGAGGACAACACCGAGGAGGAACACCAGCGCAACGCCGAGAACCTCCTGCGCATCCTCGACGAATTCAACGTCAAGGTCTCCATCGGCGAAATTCACGTCGGCCCCGTCATCACCCGCTACGAGGTCAAACCCGCCCCCGGCGTCCGTGTGGAAAAGATCGCCGGCCTCGACAAGAACATCGCCCTGGGCATGCGCGCCCAATCCGTGCGCATCCTCGCCCCCATTCCCGGCAAGGCCGCCGTCGGCGTCGAGGTGCCCAACCAGCATCCCACCCCCGTCGGCATGCGCGAGATTCTCGAGTCACAGGACTGGAACAGCCACCGTGCCGAACTGCCCATCGCCCTCGGCAAGGACGTCTCCGGCAAGCCGCTCGTCTCCGACCTCGCCAAGATGCCCCACCTGCTCATCGCCGGCGCCACCGGCTCGGGCAAATCGGTCTGCATCAACTCCATCGTCGCCTCCATCCTCTACTCCAAGAGTCCCCGCGACGTGCGGCTGATCATGGTCGATCCCAAGGTGGTCGAGCTGAAGGTGTTCAATACCTTGCCCCACATGCTCATCCCGGTGGTGACCGAACCGAAAAAGGTCCCCGGCGCCCTCAAGTGGCTCCTCGCCGAGATGGAGCAGCGCTACCAGATGTTCGCCAAGTGCAACGTCCGCAACATCGTCGGCTACAACAACCGCAAGAAGAAGGACGCCACCCCCGACTTCCCGGACCAACCGCCCGAGGCGCAGACCGGCCTGCCCGGGGTCGACCCCACCCTCGATGACGAAATCGAGCTGCCCGATCACCTGCCCTACATCGTCGCCATCATCGACGAACTCGCCGACCTCATGATGGTCGCCCCGGCCGAGATCGAGACCTCCATCGCCCGCCTCGCCCAGCTCGCCCGCGCCGCCGGCATCCACCTCATCATCGCCACTCAGCGCCCCTCCGTGAACGTCATCACCGGTGTCATCAAGGCCAACCTTCCTTCGCGTATTGCCTTCCAGGTCGCCTCCCAGGTCGACTCCCGCACCATCCTCGACACCAAGGGCGCCGACAATCTCATCGGCCGCGGCGACATGCTCTTTTCTCCGCCCGGCACCGCCCGCCTCGTGCGCGCCCAGGGCGCCTTCTGCTCTGACGAAGAGGTCATGAAGATCGTCGAGTTCATGCAGACCAACGGCCCGCCCATGTATGCCCAGGACGTGCAGGCCCAGATCGACCGCGCCGGCTCCGACGAGGAGGGTGGCGACAGCGGGAGCGACGGCGACCTCGGTGACGACGAGGATCTCTTCCAACAGGCCCTGCAGGTGCTCAAGTCCAGCAAGCGCGCCTCCACCTCCAACATCCAGCGCCGCCTGCGCATCGGTTACAACCGCGCCGCCCGCATCATGGACCTCATGGAGGACAAGGGCATCGTCGGCCCCGAAAACGGCTCCAGCCCGCGCGAAATCCTCGTCGACCTCGACAGCCTGTAAGACCGCGCTTCGCGCTATCTTTCTCGTTCCTCTTTATCTTTCTCTTTCTCCCCGCGGACCGAAATTCGCCCGCCCACCAAACCGGCGACGCTCTGCGTCATCAGAGAAAGATAAAGAGAAAGACGAAAGAGAAAGATCCGGTTCCGCTGAAGCGGACATTTTCCCTCCCTCCCTCCCCCTATTCCCCACCTTTCCCGCATTGTCTTTGTCGCTGCGCTCGGAACGTGGTTGGCAACTTCGCTTTAATACCCCTTCACTAAGCCCCATGCAGAACATCGGCGAACGTCTGGAAGAAGCACGCAAGCGCAAGGGCATCTCCATTCGCGAGGCCGCCGAGGCCACCAAGGTCCGTGGCGACTACCTGCACAAGTTCGAGAGCAACCAGTTCGACATCAACCTGCCCGACATCTACGTGCGCGGCTTCCTGCGCAACTACGCCGGCTACCTCGGCCTGCCCCCCGAAAAGGTCGTCAACGACTACAACGCCCTCGGCCACGCCACCAGCGCGAAGCCCAAGTCGCTCAATCGCGAGATCTACGGCCGCATGGACCTCAGCGTGTCGTCCTCCAAGGACAGTGGCCGCGAAGACGGCGACCTCGATCACAGCGACGACGCCAATTCCGACAACCCCGCCACCTTCAAGCCGAAGCCGAGTTCAGTCCCCTACGTCGACAAGGCGCTCATCATCAAGGGCGGCATCCTGCTCACCGCCGTCGTTGCGCTCGTCCTCCTCGTCGTCTTCGGCATCCGCGCCTTCAGCGGCGGCGAGGAGACGGCCGAAGTCAGCGATCCCGCCCCGATCGCCCGCCCGGTCACTTCCCCGGGTGACGGTCAGGTGGCCGTCTTCGCGCTCGCCGACGTCGTGGTCAAACTTGTCGACGAACAATCCAACCAGGAAATCTATCAAGGCCCGATTCCGGGCGGTGAATACCGGCTCTTCCCGAAGAGCGGAACGCTCCTCCTGACCGCCAACCTGCTCGAAAACGTCGAGGTCGAGATCGGTGGCACGCGCTACAATCTCACCGAAGAAACGCAGGGCCTCCGCGGTCGCCAACGCGTCCGCGTTCCCTGAGCGGGAGCCCGCACCTTCCGCGTGGTGCCGGTCGCACCGACATCCGGGAATACGTTGAGCCGGCGGCTGAAGCCACCGCTACGCCACAACACCGCTTCCTCCCGGCGATAAAGGTTCGTCCGTTTGCCCGCCCGTTGCAGGCGCCAGCATGCAGCCCGATAGCGTAGCGCCGGTCTTCAGCCGGCATCTTTTTGGATCCGGCGCAGACAACTTCCCGCGCCTCAGCGCAGGCCCACCGGACGATCCAGGATTTCCTTGAGCAGAATCGCGCGGCGCGCACTCGCCGGATCCCGCAGCGTCGCCAGAAAATCGCGATCACTCAAGATGTCAGCGCCCGCGGCCGTTGGCCGACGCCGCCGTTTGCGCGGACCGCCGATCTGCCCTCTCACCCGCGCCGCCATCGCTTCGGCCTCGCGTTGCTTGGCCTCCAGCTCGCGGATCTCGGCGGACATCTGCTCCGCACGATTCTCGCGGGGCACCGGCGGCGGAGTCGGCGGCGGGGTCTCACGCCGGGATTCCGGAATCCCGAACAGTTCGCGCAACACCGGTGGCAAATCCTCGCCCGGCACCTCCGCCCGCCGCGGCGCGCTCGGCGACTGCGTGGTCGGCGTCGGGCGCGACGTCGTGGTCTGGCCGCGCTGCTCACGCAGCCGCCGCATGCGTTCGCGCACCTGGCGGGCCGCATCACTTTCGCCGCCGTGTTCGGAATGCTGCCGCTCCCAGTCGATGCGCTCGCGCCCCGGCCGGTCCGTGGGCTTCGGCGGCTCATCGTCACCTTTCTGCTGCCGCTGCTGCGTCAACCACCAAGCGATCGACGAGCCGACGATGATGATGAGCTGTATGTTGTCTAAAATCCAATCCATCGGATCAGGGAGCGGTGACGATCAACGGTCGGTGGTTTCTTCGTCGTCACCGGGTTCGCCGATGGATTTGCGCATGCCGGTGTCGGCCTGGATGTTTTCCATCCTGTAATAGTCCATCACGCCCAGGTTGCCCTGGCGGAAGGCCTCCGCCATCGCGAGCGGCACCTGCGCCTGCGCCTCGACGACCTTGGCGCGCATCTCCTCGACCTTGGCCTTCATTTCCTGCTCCACGGCGACGGCGGCGGCGCGGCGGATTTCGGCCTGGGCCTGCGCGATCTTCTTGTTGGCCTCGGCCTGGGCTTCCTGGAGCTTGGCGCCCACGTTGTCGCCCACGTCGACGTCGGCGATATCGATCGAAAGAATCTCAAAGGCAGTGCCCACATCGAGACCGCGCTTGAGCACGACCTTCGAAATGGCGTCCGGCGACTCGAGCACGAACTTGTAGGTGTTGGCCGAGCCGATGGTGGTCACGATGCCTTCGCCCACCCGGGCAATGATCGTTTCTTCCTTCGCGCCGCCCACGAAGCGGTCGAGGTTGGTCCGCACCGTCACGCGGGCGCGAACCTTCACCTGGATGCCGTCCTTGGCCACGCCGTCGATGGTGCTGCGACCGCCCTCGGGATTGGGGCAGTCGATCACCTTCGGATCGACCGAGGTGCGCACGGCTTCGACGACACTTTTGCCCGAACCCTTGGTCGCGAGATCGATCGCGCAGGCGCGGTCCCAGTCGAGTTCGATGCCGGCCTTCATGGCGGCGATGAGCGCCTGCACGGTCGGAATGACGTTGCCGCCCGCCTGGTAGTGCGAGGCGATCTGGTCGGCGGAGAGCTCGATGCCTGCGCGCACCGCCGTGATGCGGGCGTCGACGATCAGACCGTAGGGAATGCGGGCAAATTTGAGGCCGACCAGTTTGAAAATGGAAACCGGCGCGCCGTTGAAGAGGGCCTTCACCCAGGAGCCGATGAGGCTGAGCGCGATGGCGCCAAAGATGAGGATGACAACGACAACAATGGCCGCGATGACGTATTGGATGTTCATGAAGCTTCAGGAATGGGGGTTACGATTAATCTGAAATTATCCACGCCCACCACGCGCACGCCGGCACCTTCCTCGAGTTGACCTCGCTGGCAATAGGCCTCGAAGCGTTTGCCGCCCACCATGACGTAGCCCGAGGGGCTCAGCCGCGTCACCGCCCGGCCCTCCGCCCCCACGATCTCGCCGGCTTCGGCCAGCTTGGGTTGCGACCGACCCGTGACCGTCGTCGCCATCGACAGGTTCTGGATGAACTTGGTCTTGGGCAGATGCACGAACTCCCAATACAGCACCAGCGCCCCGATCACCGTGGCGACACCGGTGGCGATCAGTCCGCCGTCGACGCCGAACTCCGAAAACGCCAGCCCCGAGCCCGCGATGAGGCTGATGCCGCCGAAGATGCCCAGAATGCCACC
This sequence comes from uncultured Opitutus sp., assembly GCA_965652375.1. GTDB lineage: Bacteria > Verrucomicrobiota > Verrucomicrobiia > Opitutales > Opitutaceae > Actomonas. The sequence continues at coordinate 11,462 of CBFGUO010000062.1, read as the reverse complement.
CGGCGCGATCACCTCGACCACGAGCAGGATGATGCCGATGGCAAAAAACAAGACGACCGCCGTCATGCCTCGTCCCTTTCCACGATCAAACCGAAGCTGTTGCGGCTCACGACGACCACTGGTTCGCCTTCCTCCAGGTTGCCGACCGCCACCCGCGCCTCGTAAATCCGGCCAGCGATATCGACTTTTCCACTCGGAAACAGGTCGGTGGCCGCGAAGCCTTTCGCACCGATCAGGGCGTCCGTCGTCGCCACGTCGCCGCTCTGCGGCATCAACGAGCCCTGCGCCGAGACGGGGGAGGCCCCGCCGATGGCGAGCCGGCTGAAAATCCAACCGTGCGGCAGGTAACGCCAGGCGAGTGCCGCGCCCACGATGGTCACGACCAGCGAGAGCAGGAGATTGGTGAGCGGCTCCACGAACACGTCACTGGAGAAGGTGATCGGCTCGTCAGGCCACAGGTCGGCCATCGACCACACCAGCGAGCCGAGCATCATCACGATGCCCATCAGCGCAAAGACCAGCGTGCCGGGCAGGAACAACAACTCCACCAGCACGAGCACCGCGCCCAGCACGAAGAACAGCGCCGGCTCGTGCCCCGACAGGCCCGCCACGTAATGCCCGAAAAACACGACTGCCAGCAGCAGCCCGCCCACGATACCGAACACCCCGAAACCGGGGGTCTTGAACTCGATGAAAACACCCAGCAGGCCCAGCCCCATCAGCACCGGAGAGATGGCGTTCAGCCATGCCGCCAGGTCCTCCGACCAGGTCGTCTCCAACACGATCGTTTCGTAAGCCTGCCCGGCGAAACGCTCGGCCAGCAAAGCATCGATCGACTCCGCAATGCCCGCCGCCAGCAGCGGCTGCGGCGGATCGCCGTAGGTCTTCGCCGCCTCCGACGCCGTGAGCGACAACAACTCGTCCTTCGCCTTCAGCACCTCGTCGCCGATCTTCAGTTCGTAGTTCGCATCGATCATCGCCGAGATCACTTCGCCGCGATAGGGATGGCCCTCGGAGATCGCGCGGATCCGCGCCTTCAGGTAGCTCACGATCTTCTGCTTCATCGACTCGTCGATTTCACCGCCGCCCGCCATCACTGGCGCCGCCGCCCCGATCACGCCGTCCGGCGCAAAATAGATGTCATCGGTCATCGCCGAAATGAACGAGCCCGCCGAGATCGCCTCGTTGTTCACATAGGTCGCCGTCGCCCCGTCGAAGCGATCCAGCGCCTCGAGGATCTCAAAGGTCGTGCCCAGGCTTCCGCCCGGCGTCTTCATGTCGAGCACCACCAGGTCGGCCTCGATCTCGATCGCCTGCTTCAAGCCGCGGCGGATGACATACAGTATCGGCTCCGCGATCTGGTCCTTCACCGGGATCACCACGACCTTGGCCGGAGCGGGGGCCAGCTTCGGCGGGGCCGCCAGCTCGTCCTCGACCGGCGTCGGCGACTGCACCGCAGGCGCTTCATCCTGCGCAAACAAAGTCCCCGCGCCGACGCCGACGAGCAGGGCCAGCCACAGGGTGAGACGGAAAATTCGGGGAGCGAGCATCGCTAACTCGCCAAAGCTGGGGAACCTGCACAACGACCGCAAGCATCCGCGCGCAGTTCAGCCTTACAAAGCCGCCGACAATTTCGAGCCGCTCCGTGACACGGACGGATTTTTGCTCTTCGCTTCCCGCCGCTTCCATCGCCCCATGCAGTCCGTTCCCTACCTTGGTCACACCATCCGCCGCTGGCAGCTCGGCGACTCCACTTTCCTCGCCTGGCCCGAGCGTGGCGCCCGCCTGATGCACTGGCACCACGAACGCGCCGATGGCTCGCTGCGGGAGATCATCCACTGGCCCGAACTCACCGCGGCCGACCTCGCGGCGACCCCGGTGCACAAGATCCGCGGCGGCAATCCCATCCTCTTTCCCTTCAACGCCCGCGTGTTCGATGAAGGCGAGATCCACTTTTGGAAGGACCCCGCCGGCACCCGCCGGGCCATGCCCATGCACGGCATCGCCCGCCAGGGCACCTTCCGCCTGGCGGATATCGACGAAAAGGGCTTCACGGCCGTCCTCGAACCCAGCGACGCCGACGCCCTGATCTATCCGTTCCGCTACGCCTTCAGCGTGACCTACCGCTTTCACCGTCGCCGCTTCACCTGCGAATTCGCCCTGGAAAACCTCGACGAGCAACGCATCCCCTGGAGCGCGGGTCATCACTTCTACTTCGCCGTGCCCTGGACCGATCACGCCACCCGCGACGACTACGCGATCGTCCTGCCCGCCGGCGACACGGCACGACAGTCGGCGATCGGCGGACTCGTTCCCGGGCCCGCCCTCCCGCGCCGTTGTCGCCTGTCGGAACCGGAACTGGTCGACACCCTGCACCTGGAACTCGCCGCCAACACCGTGCGATTCGGCCCGGTCGACGGCTCCGAGCTCGTGACGGTTACGCTCGGCACGCGCAACCCGCCTCCCCCGGACGCCACCTTCGTCACCTGGACCGGCGCGCCCGATGCGCCCTACTACTGCGTGGAACCCTGGATGGGCCCGCCCAACGCCCCCGGCCACGGCCGCGGCCTGCACTGGGTCGCCCCCGGCGCGACCGGCCGATTTGCCGTCGAAGTTGCGATCGGCTGATATTACGGGTGCTTTTTGGGAACTCGCCGGCTGTTTTTATTCGTGTTTATTCGTATCCATTCGTGGTTAGAAAAACGTCTTCCTGCCTCTCAGCATCCGTGTGAATCCGTGTTCATCCGTGGTTAACTATCCTTCAACCCTCGCCTTTCTCGACGGCATCGGCGGCATGGAGATGGTCCTCATCTTCGCCCTGTCGCTCATGCTCTTCGGCGGCAAGAAGCTGCCCGAGGTCGCCCGCGGCCTCGGCAAGGCCGTGCGCGAATTCAAGCGCGCCGCCTCCGGGGTGGAGGACGAGATCCGCCGGGCCATCGATCTCGAGTCGCCCCCGGCCAACAGCCGGTCGCGTCCCCCGGTCGCACCGCCGCGCAAGCATCCGCCGATCACCGATCCCTCGGTCACCCCCTCGCCCACCCCGGCCCCGCAAACCGTCCCGCACTACAACGAGCCCGCGCCGCCCGAGGAGGACGATACGCCTCCCCCGCCCCGCCAGCCGGAGACCACCGGCTGAACCCAACACCATCCACTTTGTGTTTGTGACGACAAACGTGAGCGAGCGGCACCCGTGGCTACGAGCGTGAGCGAGTGGTCCCCGTGGCTGCGAGCGTGAGCGAGTGGAGGAACCGGACGCCGTTTGCACAATTTCACCGCCAGTCCCACCTCCCCGCTGTCGCCATGACCCCTGACTCCGACAGCGACCCGATCGAGCTGCCCATCACCGGCGAACTCGACCTGCACACCTTCCGCCCCGCCGATCTGGGTGAACTGATCCCCGCCTACCTCGAGGCCGCCCGGGCCAAAGGCCTGCGCGAAGTCCGCATCATCCACGGCAAAGGCACCGGCACGCTGCGCACCACGGTGCACACCCTCCTCGACCGCCTCCCCCACCTCGTCGCCGGCTACCGCCTCGGCAACGAAACCACCGGCAGCTGGGGCGCGACCGTGGTGATGCTGCACGCGCGAATGCGTTGATGCGTTGAGTAGCTGAAGCGGGAGTGGGATCGAGCGGTCCACTTCGCGCCGCCAAAAAACTTTCCCCGATTTCTGCAACTTCGCGGGGAGGCCTCGGGTGATGATGGGCGTGAACCACATCAAAACCCACAAACTCTCCACTCTCATGAAAACCACTGCCTTCCTTCTCGTCGCCGCGCTCGTCGCGCCTGTGGCCCTCGCCTTCGGTCTCAGCGCCGCTGTCGTTTCCACCGCCGCCACCGGCATCGCCCTCTCCTCCATCGCCCTGGGCGACTACGGCAAATCCTCCTGCTCCTACGCCGACACCCTGGCCAAGCGCGCCGAACGCCATCCCCTCGCCGCGTGAGTTATGTATCCCAACATCAACTACGGCTGAGCGACCCGCGTCCCACCCGACGCGGGTTTTTTGTGCCCCACTCCGGACGCGTCAGGCCACCGCGTTGATCTTCGCCGACCGGCGGCGGCGCCAGACAGCGAGACCCAGCACCCCGACGCCGGCGAGCGCCGCGTAGGTCGAGGGCTCCGGCACCGCGCTGAGGCTGGCCCGGGCCACCAGGGTGCTGCCGACGTTCAGGAAGGAGAAACTGTAACCTTCGATCGTGTCCCCCACCACGAAGTCGCCGGGATCCAAGTCCACCACCGTGCCCGTGCTGTAGTCGAAGAGCGTGTAGTCACCCGCGGCAAATCCACCCGCGTCGCTGAAGTTAAGGGTCACAAATCCCGCCGACGGGCCGGTCAGGATCCCGTCGTCAATGACGATCAGGTCGCTGAGCGTGCCGAGCTGAAGCTCGATGATCGTGGCCGCGTTCAGGACGAGATCCTGTTCAAAGGTTAGCGTGCCGACGCCGTCAATCGTGCCGCCCGGCGCCAGGATCGCACCGGCCGACAAGGTGACGTCGCCTTCGAAAAAGCCGCTGCCGCCCAACGTCGCCCCGGCGGCCACCGTGACGTCCGTGCCATCGAGCGTGCCATTGTTGAGCAGCGCACCGGCATTCACCCAGGTCGCCCCCTCGTAGTCGGAGTTTTGGCCGGCGAAAACGAGGGTGCCCGATCCATTCTTGGTCACCGTCAACGTGCTGTCGAAGCTGGCATAAAGGCCGGGGGTGAAGGTGGCGGTGCCGGTATGATTGAAGACGATGGCCGCGCTGCCTTGAGCCGCGAAGATACTGCCGGCGTTGAGCGTGCCGATGCCCTCGCCGCCATCCCCGAGATTCATCGTGCTGACCGCCTCCTCGGACCAACCCATCGTGATCTCCCCAGGCTCCCACGAGGCCCCTCCCCCTTCACCTTCTCCCTCGCCTCCTTCTCCACCTCCCATGTCAAAGACCTCCGACCACACATTCAGGGTCCCGCCGCCGGAGAGGTTGACCGTGCCCGTGGCGCCATAGCTGATATTAAACTCGCCGTAGGCGTCCCACGTGCCGCCCGTGATGTTCAGGGTCTGCGGTCCGATCTCGGCCGCAGCCGCCCGGTTAACGTAGGAGTTGCCGTTGACCGTGACCGTGCCCCCACTGAGGTTGACGGTGCCGATGCCGTTGTTGCCGATTTCAAAATTGGTCGTGGTCAAATCCCCGCCGGTGATGTTGACCGTGCCGGTCGAACCGGTGAAGAAGCCCGCGGTGATGCCGCCGACACTGACACTGCCGCCGTCGATCGTGAGGGTGCCGGACCCTTCGTTGCCGACCAAGATCACGGAGGCGTCGAAGGCTCCGTCGGATACTGTCAACGCCCCGCTGCTGCCGGAGTCGTTGCCGACGTTTACCAAACCGACCTCGACCGAATCGCCCGCGGAAACGGTCGCGACGCCGCCATCGGAAATGTTGGCCGTTGCGGACGCGGCCGGGACCTGATCGTCCGCCCAGTTGGTCGCTTCCGTCCACGCTCCCGTGCCACCGTCCCACGTGGACGTCTGCGCGACAGCCCGGATCGCCAGCAGGCCACCGATCGCCACGAGTTTCAGTCCATCCCTGCTGCACGAAAAAGCACGATTCATAGTGCCCCGACTATAGAGTGATCTCACAGGCCTGGGTATTCGCCGAAGGTCGAAGAGAACGAAGCCTCACCCGCTGCATCCCTCAAATGTACCGTTCACCGGTTGCAGGATTGCGCCGCCGGTGTGCCGCCGCCGTAGTTGGCCCCATCGTGTTTCCGCGCCGGTCCCTTACCCTTGCCCTGTTGGGATTCACCGCCGGAGCGATGGCCGCCACTGCCGCCGCCTCCGAATCGGGCCACGCGGAGTTTCAGGTGGTCGACCTGGCGCTGCCCGCAGAGGTCCGGCGGGACGGGCGGATGTTGAACCAACTCCCCGACGGTCGCGTCGTGCTCGCCACCACGACCGAGTTGCTACTCTGCGACAGCCGGACCGTCGAACGGATCCCGCTGCCCGAACCGGCGGATGTCTATCAGGTGCAGGTCCAGTCCGACGGTGGTTTGCTCGTGTCCGCGCGAACCTTCATGGCCGTCGCTCGACCCGCTCCCGAGGGCGGTTGGCACTGGAAGCACCTGCGCAACCGCGCCGAACCGCAGAACCCCATCTGGCCGGAGGTCTACCAATTGACTCCCTTGGCCGAAGGCCTGGCGGTGATCAGCCAGGACAACAGCGAAAACTTCAGCGCCGCTTGGCGTTCGCTCGACGAACGCTGGACCGAGTGGACCTTCGACCAGGCACCGGAGGCAGCGGTCCAGCTGCGGGCCGATCGACACCTCTGGAAACTGACGGACGGTCTCGAGGTCTCCCGTTGGACCGGCGCGACGTGGGAGATCGACCGGAGGCTCAGCCATCCCATTGAGCGCGAGATACTCACGCTGACCGAATTGGGCGAGCGCCGCCTTCGCCTGATTCTGGATAACGGTGAAATCGTCATCGTCGAAGCCGATGGCGCGGTGAGCACATCGAAGCGTCCCTTCGCCGCAGGGACGTCGGACCGGATTTACTGGGCCTTCCCGCTTCCCGGCGGCGCGATGGCCATGGTCGACCAACAACACACGGCGCACGTGCTCCGGGCCGACGGCACTCCCACCGCCACGCTGGACGCAACCACCGGACTCACCCCCGGCCATCTGGGCCGCATCGTCGGCGAACCCAGCGGCAACCTTTGGCTCCCGGTGAGCGATTCCCCGCTGATTCACCTGATCCAGCCACTCAACCTCACGCGGTTCGACCGGTTCAACGGCCTGAGTTCCCCCGCGGTTCATGCGCTGGTGCGGCACAACGGGCGGCTCCTCGCCGGGACCGACGCCGGCATCTACCGGCTGGAACCCGGGGCACAGCCCGGCCAGGCCCGTTTCGTGCCTGTGCCGGGCCCGCGAAACCGCGTCACCACTTTCCTCATACACCACGGTCGTCTGCTCGTGGGGACCGTGGACGGAGTGTATGTGAGCGCGGAAGATCGCTTTGAACTGATCCCGGCCAGCCCCGGGCGCGTGACCGCCCTCTCCCCCTCGCCGTCCGAACCGGATCTGGTCTACGCCGCAACCTTTCAGGGGGCCCGTCGGCTGCGGTGGATCGACGATGCGTGGACGACCATTGATCCGCCCGGTTTTGCGTGGAACCGCGGCATCCTCGAAGTCGCGCCCGCCCGGTGGTGGATGCTCGATGGCGCGGGTGTTCCGCAGCTGATGCACCTCGTGCCGGATCCCGCTCCACTGGAGACCGGCGATGACGGGGAGGTAAGGTTCGCCCCGCTTCGCGTCGCCGCGCTCGGTTTCTTCTCCCGGCTCGCGCCGGTGCACGCACCGACCGCCCGGGCCGCCCTCCCGCCAGCGTCCGCCCTGGCGTGGTGGGGCGAAACTCCGGTGGCGATCAACGACCACGGCGTGTTCGACCTCAACCACGACCGCAATCCGCCGCCGCTGCTCGATGCCGTCACGCAGACCGACCTGACCAGCGAGCGTCGCCTCGGCCTCATGCAACCCTTGAGCGCGGACGAAGCCTGGATCGCGCTGGGGCCGCGCCCCGCGGGGCCCGATGCGCCCCTGGGATGGCAACTGCGCCGCGTGCGGCGCGGCGCCTCCGAACCGACGCGCATCCTGCCCGCGGCCGTCGCCGCAGTCGGTGAGGTGCATGCCATCCTGCCCGAAGACGATATCCTGTGGGTGGGCGGAGAACAGGGCCTCCTGCGGGTCGACCTGCACAACCTGCCGGCCCCGGCGCGACCGCCGGCGCCACGGCTCCGCCCCACGGGCGTTCTAGCCGGCGCCGTCGCCGACCCCGAACTGCCGCACGACCATCGCGCGGTCGGGTTCACCTTTGCGACGCTCAATCCCGCGCACGCCGCGCACACCGCGTTTCGTTCGCGGGTGGTGAGCGATGGCGACGAGGACTGGTCGCCCTTCTCGCATCTGGCCTCGCGTGAAATCAGTCGCCTGCCCGCCGGCGCCTACCGTTTCGAACTGCAGGCCCGCAACGCCGACGGCCTCCTCAGCCCCGTGACCACCTTCGCCTTCACCGTCGCACCGCCCTGGTGGCTGTCGGGCTGGGGCGCCCTGCTCGCCGTCCTCGTCGCCGCTGGCCTCGTCCTCGCCACCACCCGCTGGGCGATCCGCCGCAGCCGGGCCCGCGAACTCCACCTCGAAACCCTGGTGGCCGAGCGCACCGCCACCCTGCGGGCGAGCGAACAGCAGCTGTCGATCGCCCGCGACGAGGCCATCTCCGCCCAACGCGAGGCCGTGCGCGCCAACCGCGCCAAGAGCGACTTCCTCGCCGCCATGAGTCACGAGCTGCGCACCCCCTTGAACGCCATCCTCGGCTTCGCCCAAATCCTGAGGCGGGAGGACGGCCTCAGTCCCCGCGGACACAACCAACTCGAGGTCATCGATCGCAACGGCCAGCACCTGCTGCAGATGATCAACGAGGTGCTCGATCTGTCGAAGATCGAAGCCGACAAGATGACCCTGAATCCCGCACCGTGCTCCTTGCGCCGCCTCGCCATCGGGCTCGCCGACACCTTCGAAACCCGTGCCACCCAGAAAGGTCTCGCCTTCCGCTTGGAGTTCGATTCCGCCCTGCCGTCACGCGTCCGGGCCGACGAAGCCAAACTGCGCCAAATCCTGATCAACCTCCTGGCCAACGCCGTGAAATTCACCCGCCAGGGTGAGGTGGTGCTGGCGCTCACCCTGGTCGACGAACGGGTGCGGTTCGAAGTCACCGACACCGGCCCAGGCATCAGCGCGGCGGATTGCGCGACCATCTTCGATCCCTTCCAACAGGTCCGCGCCGCGAAGGCCGAGCCCGAAGCGGAGACGGAGTCGCTCGGCAGCGGGCTGGGCCTGCCGATCAGCCAGCGGCTGGCCGAGCTCATGGGCGGCCGGATCGAAGTTACCAGCCGCCCCGGACACGGCAGTGCGTTTCACTTCGAACTGCAGTTGCCGCGCGTGGCCGAAGACGCCGACCGCACGGAGGCCACCCGCATCACCGGCTATCGCGGCCCGCGCCGACGTATCCTCATCGTCGACGACATCGCCACCAACCGGGCGGTCCTGCGCGATCTGCTGGCCCTGTTCGACTTCAACCTCGAAGAAGCCGCCACGGGCGCCGAAGCCCTCGCCGCGCACGCGCATCAGCCCGCCGATCTCATCGTCCTCGACCTGCACCTGCCCGACCTGCCGGGCCACGAGGTCGCCCGACGTCTGCGCGACACGCCGACTCGCCCGCGGCTGCTCGCCATCAGCGCCAGCGTGTTCGGCACCGGGCGGGAAGAGACCGGATGCGACGCGTTCGTGCCGAAACCCATCGAAGAGGACCGCGTCCTCGGCGCCATCGGCGAACTGCTGCAACTCGACTGGATCCGCACGCCCATCGCCTCACCGCCGAAGCCTGCGAGTGCGGCCGATTCCGCCGTCGATCTCGCCCGCAACCTGCCGGAACTGCTCGCCCTGCCGCTGCCCACCGTTGCCGAGCTGGAAGCCTGGCTGGACCTCGCCCGCCGCGCCGACCTGCGTGCGCTCGGCAAGCAGATCGAGTCCGGACCGGCCGACGGTGCCGACCAGGCGTTTCGCCGCGCCCTGCAACACCTGGTGCGGCAGTTCCGCACCGCCCAGTTACGCGAGATCCTCGCCGCCGCCGTCCAGCAGCGGCGCGATCCACCCGCAGGCGAGTAGCCAGCGGCCCCTGACGGCGAGGCGGCCGGAACCCGCGGTCGGGAACGCCCGCGTCCACCGGCGCCAAGGGCTTGTCCGCCTCAGGCGGGCTTGTTCAACCAGCGTTATGAGGGTCGCTGCGCACCACCAAAACGCTCTGGGTTGGCCTCATCCTTCCGCGCTCGGATCTCGGCTACGATCTCAGGTGTGCTGAAGTATCCGCCTGATTCGGGAACGAAAACGAACTTCGTGAAAGCATCGACGGGAGGGGAGAAACGAACTGTGACGCGAGGCGGATTGGTCATGAACGAGTTTTTAACGTCAGTAATCGTCGCGAAAGGGACTCTGAATTCTGTCTTTCCTTTTCGAACTCGGAGGGCGTCGCCGTCGTCCCAAACACCGTCCGCCAAGTCGAAAATAAAGAACCGCATAATGAAATAGCCGAAGGCAGCCATGCCTATCGGGAACAGGAGAAACAGAAAGTCCGGGTGCTCCTGTCTCCACATCGAGGAAAAGGCGATGACGGTGAAGACCCCGAGAAACCCAAACCAAAGCATGGGGACGACCTTCTTAAAGAGAAACGTCAGCTGCGATGAAATCAGCCTCATGGGCTTGGTCGACGTCTAAACAGGTACAGGCCAACTTGTCGGCCTTGTCTCTGGCGATTGATTCGACCTGCTGATTAACATGATTCGCTCTTCTTCGTCGCCAAAGATCGCAAGGATTTCCCCCTGCTCGTCGAATATGACTTTCCTCGAAACCTTGAATGAAAGTGCGCAGATCGGTCCGCAGTATTCTGACCACGCGAAATTCATGTCTACCGTGAATCCGCGTGGAAACCGAGTTCCTTCAATCGTGACCGAATCGTGCGGTGAAACTACCGCTGAATAAATCAGGGAGGAACTCAGCATTTTGACGCCATTGGCATCGGAGAAATCTCCTCTTCTGAACCTGGCAGACATCTTTCGGTAATAGCGAACAACATCTATATTTAGGTAGATGGGAGATTTGATTCTGTCCTCCGAACTCCCCCACCACCATTTCGATTCGAAATCCTGATGCGAGAGACGGCCTCCGGACTTGGCGACCAAGCGATTTATCGTTTCTACTGTCGGCTTTGCGTTCTCCGCGATAGTAATCAATCGATGCTGAAAACCATTCTGATAGTGCCGCTCGATCGAGACAACGTGCTTCGAATGCATCAGGTCCGCCATCGAGTGGCAACCCGCCATCATTGCAGCGAGCATCAACAGCACCGCAACTTCCATTCGAACCTTCATTTGTCGAACGATAGAGGTCAGACAGGCCGGCTTGTCGGCCCTTTCTGCACTGACTGCTTGGGCTTTTTGTGCTGCAACCTCGAATCAAGTTCCGGACATCGGGAGCGAATCAGATGGCGTAACGCCCGCTCCCGACGGATCAATGTGGATACGAGCTGCCCGCATGACAGAATCAACAGAGGAACTCCAATAAGGAAGAACCGGCTTACGCCTTCCAACGCAGTAGGCAGCGCGAACGTAGCGAACAGGACGATCCAAAGCACCACTGAAACTGAAGGAATGACGAGCGAGAGATTTGCTTCGGTTAGAAGTCGACCCTCCGTCCGCGCTGCATTTTCACGATGCAGGCGAAGAACTTTGTCCTCCAACAGTATTTCGTGTGCGGATTTCATATTATAGATGCCCAATGATTAAGGTGATCCGCGCGCGTCCGCACAAGCGGTTTTCTTCGAAGGCCGCAAAAAGGGGTCAATATTATAATCTTGAATCCAGGCGCTCGAACACCTT
>CBFGUO010000061.1:0-33014 GCA_965652375.1 uncultured Opitutus sp. | reverse complement strand
ATCGTCGTCGACGAGGAGCACGAGCCGGCCTACAAGCAGGACGAGACCCCGCGTTACCACGGCCGCGATGTCGCCGTCATGCGGGCCAAGCTCAACAACGCCCACTGCGTCCTCGGCTCGGCGACCCCGTCGCTGGAATCCTACGCCAACGCCCAGGCCGGACGCTACAAACACCTGCGCATGACCCAGCGCATCGACGACCGGCAACTGCCGTTCATCGACGTGGTCGACATGCGCATCGAGATCATGCGCTCGCGCGGACTCACGACCCTCTCGCAAAAGCTCGTGCGGGAGATGCAGGACCGCTTCGAAAAGCGCGAGCAAACGATCCTCTTTCTCAATCGCCGCGGTTACTCGTCATCGATGATCTGCCGCTCCTGCGGCCACGTGGAGGAATGCCCGCACTGCAGCATCTCGATGACCTACCACCGCACCGACGAAACGCTGCGCTGCCACCTGTGCGGGCACGAGCGGGGGGCGCCGGCGCGCTGTCCGAAGTGCGAATCACCCGAGATCCGCTGGCGCGGGCTCGGCACGCAGCGGGTCGAGGAGGCCGTGCAGCGGGTGCTGCCCCGCGCGCGCATCGAAAGAATGGATACGGACACGATGTCGAAGAAGAACCGCTTCCGGCAGGTTCTTTCGGAGTTCCGCGCCGGCCGCATCGACGTGCTGGTGGGCACGCAGATGATCGCCAAGGGGCTCGACTTCCCGAATGTCACACTGGTGGGGCTGGTGGACGCCGACATCTCCATGCACATGCCGGATTTCCGGGCCACGGAGCGCACCTTCCAGCTGCTGGTGCAGGTGGCCGGTCGGGCTGGCCGCGGCGACCGCGCCGGGGTCGTGGTGGTGCAGACCTTCACGCCGCAGGCCGAAGCGATCCAGTTTTCGCGCACGGCGGATTTCGACGGCTTCGCCGAGGGCGAACTGACCCTGCGCCGGGACTTCCGTTACCCGCCCTATCGTCATCTCATCCATCACTCCTTTCGCGGGCCCAATCCGGAAAAGCTGCAGTTCTTCGCGGAGCAGTGGGCACGCAAGGTCGAGGCCGAACTGGGCGACCGGATCGAAGTGCGCGGACCATCGCCGTCACCGATCGAGAAGGTGAAGGACAACTACCGTTTTCAGGTCTGGTATTTCACCCACGGCGTGACACGCGTGATCGGCGACCTGAACCGCCTGCGCCAGGGCTTCGGTTGGCCGGATGACGTGATTCAAGTGCTCGACGTGGATCCGGTGAATTTGGGCTAGCCCGCATATTTCACAGTTCGAAGGGAAACCGCCTACACGTTGCAATGTAGGGCTGCCGCTTGTCGGCAAGCCGCATCTGCCTCTCCGCCCTCCGTCAGCCAGCGGCACGCCGACAAGCGGCGGCCCTACAGTGTGAAATATGCGGGCTAGAATCCAGGTTGTGGATTTCCAGCCGCGAAAGGCGCGAAAAGACGCGAAGGAGCCCAAGCCGGATTCGCGGGGAAATTCCTTCGTGGTCTCTACCGGGTCCGATGCTCAGTCGCCGTTCTTCTTGCGCAGGTGGCGAATGTCGAGCGGGGTGTCCGACGGATAGAGGGCGATCAGGTCGGGCATGCGCATGAGGATCCAGGGCGCGGCGGCCCAGGCGCCGTTCTTGGTGAAGACCAGATCGCCGGCGATGTGCACACTGGCGTGAAGTACGATTTCGCCTTCGGTCACGAAGAGGAAGACATCGCCGAGCCGCGGTTCGTCGGTCACCGGGAGGTATTTGCTTTGGTAGGCATCGCGCACGAGTTCGAGATCGCGGAAGCGGTCATCGAAGTCGCGATTGGCAAAATTGAGGGCCGTCCAATGGCAGTCGCGAAACGCCTCCTGGCCCGCCGGCGGAGGCGAGTCGTAGGTGTAGAGCAGGCGCCGGGCCACAGGCGGCAGCAGATGGACGATGTCGATGCTGAACCCCCGGCCATCCCGCGGGATCGACTTCAGCAGCGGTGTGATGTCGCGGTTGCGTTGGCCGAGCGACCAGTATTCCGCGAGGGCGGCGATGTCGGTGTCATTGTTGATGCGCAGCCGGGCAAACTGGGTGGTGCTGCGGGCGAGGGTGCGCAGCAGCAGCAGCCGCTGGCGTTGCGTCTTCACATCGGCGGCGATCAGTTCCAGGTCGGAGAACAGGAGCGATTCGCCGCGGCGGTAGAGCAGGGGCTGCACCAGGCCGACGGTGTGCTCGGTGAGACCGCTGCCGGAAAACCAGTCGTTGGCCGATTCGGCGCGAAAGCTCGCGGGTGCCCACTGACCGGAGTTTTCGCGGAAGGGCGACAACACGGCGTAGATGCGGCGGCGCGAATCGGGATCGAGTTCGAGTATCAGCGCTTTGGGGACGCGCACGGTGATGCGGTCGTGGAGGAGCTGCCAGGTTTGGCGGTCGTTCAACCGGGCGCGCTGGTCGTCGCTCAAGGGGGCTGCGGCAAAAACGGATTCGACCTCCCTTTCGGCGTAGCCGGGAAAATGCCAGAGGACCGAGTCGACGCGGCGGGCGTCGATGGTGATGAGGTCGTCGGGCGGTTCGATGATCACGCGGGTGAGTTCGAGCTGGCCCCACGGCCCGATTTGGACCGGCTGTCCGTCGCCGGCCACGACGGCGGGCAGATCTGTCGCAGCCGGTGATGCGACCGCATTCCCCCCCGCCGGCGACGGTGCGGCTTCGCGGGGCGGCAACGCGGAGCGCAGTTGAAACACCGCCAGCAGCACGACGGCCCACGGCAGGCCGACGATGAGCGCGACGAGGCCAAGATGGCGTCGGCGCAGAACGACGACAGGGGAGGAAGACGGAACCTCGGGAGTGGCGGGCGGCGGCATGGAACGGGGCGCGACAGTGATCTGAAGGGTTCGCGCCTTGTCGCCAAGCTTTGTTCGATTTGGAGAAGTCCGCCAACGCGACGGGGCGGACGGTCCGAGCCGCCAACCCATTGCGACTGCACTTTTGCCCTCGCCCCGCACGGTCGCTGCGCAATCGTGTCCGGTTTTCCGTGCGGCGCTGTCCGCCGCAAACCCCAACCGCCCCGACCCCAGCCATGGCCATCGACACCAACGTGGAGCGTCCCGAGGACGCGATGCTCGAATCCGCCGCCCAGCGCGGATTCTTCGGCAAACTCGCAACTTACGCCAAGCTTTCCGGCCCCGGCTGGCTGCAGGGGGCCATCACCCTGGGCGGCGGCAGTCTCGCGGGTTCCCTCTTCATCGGCATCGTGGCCGGGCCGCACCTGTTGTGGATCCAACCCTTCGCGATGCTGTGCGGGATCACCATGCTCTCGGTCATCGCCTACGTCACGCTGTCCACCGGCGAGCGGCCGATGCACACGATCAGCCGCCACCTCACGCCGGTGCTGGCGATTGCCTGGGCGATCGCCACCGTCGTGGCCAACGTCGTGTTTGCGTTGCCGCAGTATTCCCTGGCGACTGCGACCTTTCTGCAGAACCTGACCCCGGGCTGGGCAAACAGCACGATCGCACCGTGGATCATCGGCGGGGTGTTGTCGGTTTGTTCGGTGGTGATCGTGTGGGGTTACGAATCGGGCAGCCGCGGCATCAAGCTTTTTGAGCTGTTCCTCAAGGTGCTGGTGGCGGTCGTGGTGGTGTCGTTTTTCCTGGTCGTGGGCATGTTGATCGCCCGCGGGCAGCTCGATCTCGGTGCCATCTTCACCGGCTTCATTCCCCACCTCTCGCAGCTGCGGGAACCGACGCAGCAGTTGGCCGAGGTGGCAGCGGCGACGGGGCCGCATGAAGCCCTGTGGCGCGAAATCATTTCGAGCTCGCAGCGCGACATCATCATCGCGGCGGGCGGCACGGCGGTGGGCATCAACATGACCTTCCTCCTTCCCTACACGCTGCTGCGCCGCGGCTGGAAGCGGAAGCACCGCGAACTCTCGATGTTCGATCTCTCGCTCGGACTGTTCATCCCCTTCGTCATCGCGACGAGCTGCCTGGTGATCGCGGCCGGCAGCGCGTTCTACACCAAGACGGATGACGTGCTGGCGGCCGACGGCAGTGTGCGCCCGGCGATGGCGCGGGCCTATACGGCGTCGGTGGATGGATTTCTGGCTCAGCGAGACGGTGCGGGTTTCACCGGACTGGACGCCGACGGCAAAGCCGCCGCGCGGGAGGCGCTTTCTTCCGCCGACCGCCGCATGGCCGCGATGCTGGCTTCGCGCGATGCCGGCCAGCTTTCCGCGGCGCTCGAGCCGGTGCTGGGCCGGGCCGGGGCCAACCTCGTCTTCGGCGTCGGCGTGATCGCGATGGCGTGGTCGAGCATCATCATTCTCATCCTCATGAACGGCCTCGCCATCGGCGCCTTGTTCAAATGCGACGAGAGTCCGGCGGTGTTCAAGGTGGGCACGCTGATGCCGGCGATCAGCGGCTTTCTCGCTCCGGTGATTTGGACCGGAGCATCGCGCGCCGCGTTGGCGATTCCGGCTTCGGTCATTGCGACGACGCTGCTGCCGATCGCCTATTTCACCTTTCTGCTGCTCATGAACAGTCGCGGGGCGCTGGGAGATCAGCGGCCGAGCGGCGGGACGCGGGTCGTCATCAACCTACTCATGGCGGGCGCCACCGCCGCGGCCACCGTGGCGAGCATTTGGGCGCTGAGCAGCCGTGGCACGGCGGGCACCGTCGGTCTGGTCGGACTCGGCCTGCTTTTTGCGATCGGTCTGGTGAGTTACCTGCGCAAGCGCAGTCACGCCTGAAAACGACTACGCCGCCACCCCTCGGGATGGCGGCGCAGCTTGCGGCAGGCAGAGATGAACGCAGTCAGTCTGGCGGATCAGCTGGTGGCGCCGAGGGCTTCATCGAGCGCCGAGGTCGCTTCGGCAAAGCGCTGGAGCGCATCCACGGCCTCCTCGCGCGCATCGGCAAAGGAGTTCTGATCGGCCGAATAGAGTTCGTTCAGGCTCGAGCGAACTTCGGTGTTGGCGGTCATCGCCTCGTCGAGCGCTTCCTGCACATCGGAATCCGGTTCGGACCGGGTGCTGATCTGCGACTCGATGTTGGCGAGGGTGCTGGCCGCGGTGGCGACGTTGGACTCGACGGTGGTGAGGGTGTCGCTGCGGTTGCCGAAGTCGGCGGACTTCAAGGCCTGTACATCGGCGGACGCGTCGTAATTGACCTTGGTGGTGACGCCGGCCGAATCAGGCATGGTGCTCGGGAGGTCGACGCTGGGATTGGCGGTGGGCTCCTCGATACCCGGGGTCACGCCGGGATCCGGTGCCGGCATGGGATCCTGGGCCGAAAGGGGAGCGGTGACGGTGAAAGCGATCGCGGAGATCGCGGCGAGAAGGATGGGTGATTTGGTATTTTTCATATGGCATGTCCTCGTTGATCTGAGGGTGTTGAATTCCCATCGCCTCACGCATGCCAACCCGCCGTGGGCCGGGCTCGTGGAGCGTCAAGTCGCTTTCCCGCAGGAGGAAACGTCAGGGGAGGCAAGCGGCGGGGAGCCGGGTCGGGCGTTTTGCCGCCGCGAAACGCAGCCCGGGGGCGCCGGGCTGAGTGCGAATCGCGCCGCCGCTTCCGGCTCAACCCGGGTCGGCGCGAGCGGTGGCGTTATTCCGGCCGCGTCCCGCCGTGGCGGGCGTCGATGGCCAGGGTATCGCTGCGACCGTTGGGCGCCCACATCACATCGTCCGGACTGAAGAGGCGGCGATCGGCGCCGGCGGAGCGGATTTCCATGCGGTGCCCCGAGATCTGGTGAAAAAAGAGCGGGGTGCCGTGGCGATCGCAGAGTTCACCGTCGGCGTTGATGGCCGGATGATCGGCTGGGATGAGCGCGAGCTGCAGACGGTTGCGTCCGCTGAGAGCGGCCGTGATCTCCGCATTGTCGCCCACCGGATTGCCGGTGTGAGGGAAGTTGGTCACCCACGCGTCGAGCACGCCGGCGATGACGGCCAGATCGTCGGCGATCGTGCCTCCGGCGACATTGAGATCGGCCACCAGTGGATCGTGTGGCCAGGACCCGGGGGGGCTGGTGAAAACCGGAGGCGGGGCGGGGACCGTCGTCCGGGCGCCGGTGCCGTCTGGCGCGGTCGCGGGCATTGCCCCGGCGGCCGGGGCGGGCGCCGGGGTGGCTTCGCCCTCCGGCAGCTCGCGTTGTATCCGCAATACCAGCACGGCGGCGAACAGGAGGGCCGCCACCCACACTGCCGGGCCGAGTCGAGTGGGTTCGGTGGGACGCGGGCTCATGCCATGAAACCGAGGTCGGGTCGGGCGAAGCGTTCGATATTGGGCAGCACGACGGGGAGGTCGGTCGCGCTCACGCCGAACCAGCGGGCGAGGGTGGCGGCATATTCGTCGACGCTGGTGGTGGGAATCCAGCGGCCCCGTCCGGCGTCATCGGGTCCGTCGACCGCCATGACCGGCATACTGCCGTAGATGTCGCCGCCCTGCACGGCGCCGCCGACAACCACGTGATGGCTGCCCCAGCCGTGATCGGAGCCGTCGCCGTTGGTGGTGAGGGTGCGGCCGAAATCGGAGGCGGTGAAGGTCGTGACATCACTGGCCCGGCCCATGGCGGCGGTGGCGTCATGAAAGGCCTTTAAAGCCTGCCCCAGCTCGCCGAGCAGCGCGGCGTGGGCGTCCATCTGGCTGTCGTGGAGATCCCAGCCGCCGAGACGCGCAAAGAAGACCTGACGGCGCAGGCCGAACTGGGGCGCGATCGAAATCAGCCGGGCGATCATGCGCAGTTGATCGCCGAGCCGGCCGGCCGGGAAGGCGCCGGCGGGTTCCGGCACCGACTCGAGCGCGGCGGCGAGATCACCGCTGGAATCGAGGGCGTTGCGCGTGGTGGCACCGAAGGCGGCCTCCATGAGTCCGTCGTGCTCGTAGCCCAACAGGTCGCGCAGCGCGCCCACGCGCACGGCGCCGGCGGCGCGCCCGCTGCCGTTGAGTTGCACCACGCCATTGCGATGCACATTCAGCTGGGCGGTGGATCGGCCGACCTGAAAGGTGTTTTGTCCATCCACGCTGATCGACATGGAGACGCCCGGGTTCTCATTGAAGGCGTTGGTGAGGTCGGCCAGCCGTCCGCCCCAGCCGGTGGTCGAGCGTCGCTCGGGAATGGCGGTCTGCCATTGGTATTGCTGATCGATGTGGGAGTAGAGTTGCAGGGGCAGCGGCACGGAGCCACTGCGGTATTGGGCGCGGGTGGTGGGCACGACGAGCGTCCCGACGTTGGCCACGAGAGCGGCCTGACCGCCGGCGAAGAGGTCGCGCAGCGGACCGAGCGACGGATGCAGACCGAAGCTGCGGCCATCGTTCGTGCGCGGATTGATCGAGAGCAGCTGGTCGCGGGACAGGGCGAGGTTGTTGCGCGCGGCGGCGTAGGTCGCGTAACCGGCGGCGTCGGTGGGCACGATGAGGTTGTTGGCATCGTTGCCCCCGTTGAGAAAGAGGCAGACGAGGGCCTTGTAGCCGGTCGCGGCACTGTCGGCTCCGGCGACCGCCCCGGCGAGGCGCAGCTGGGCGAGAGCGGAGAGCAGCCCGGTGGAGCCCACGGCGGCGCAGCAGGAGCCGATGAATTTGCGACGGGAGAGGGAGGAAGGCGAAGCGGACATGGCGGGCGAGGTCGGGGGCGAGGCGGGCGGGTTCAGCGTTGCACGGCGGCTTCCGGCGCCATCATGACGAGGTAGACGAGCGAGCCGAGGCGGTCGTCGGTGGAGAGATCGGCGGGGAGATCATCCCAGGCGCGGCGGAGGCGCTCCAGGGTCGGCGGCGACAGGGCATTGCCGGCCAGCAGGAGGTTGAGCGTGGCGAGGAGCGCGTCGGGGTCGTCGAGCTGAGGCAGCAGGCGGTCGAACGACATGCGAATATCGTTGGGACGCTGGAAGATGTGCGCGTAGTAAAGATTGGGCCCGGCGATGGCGGTGGTGTCGGTGAGTATCTGGAACTCCGGGGCGACGAGGCCGGCCGCGGCCAGCGGGCCGGGCGGGGCGTAATCGGGTGTGAAGAAATTGAATACGCTGTCCGCGCCGAGCGGCTGCTGCTCGATCCAGGTGTCGAGTTCGGGTACGTCCAGTCGGCCGTCGGGTGCGCTCACCGCGAGGGTGCGGAAGAGGGCGGTGAGGCGGAGGAGGGGTTCGCGCAGCTTGCCGGCCCCCGGCTGGCGGGCGACGGTCTCGGATCGGGCCTCATGGTCGGTGAGGATGGCCCGCACCACGGCGCCGAGGTCGCCGCGCTCGCCGCGGCCGTTGTCGGCAAAAACCTGCGCCACCCGGTAGACGAAGGCGGGGCTCGGGTTGCTGGTGACGAGGCGTTGAATGAGATGACGGGCGATGAACGGACCGGTGTTGGGATGGGTGAAAAGTGTGTCGAGCAGCTGCCGCAGGTCGGCTTCGCCGCCCTGGCCGGCCGGCAGTACGCGGCCGGTGACGATGGTCTTCGCGCCATCGTCGTGAAAGTCCGGATACAGCGACATGGCGTTGAGAAAATCCGCCTCGCCGCGGCGGAACCGCGAGGCATCGGCCGGATTGGCGTGATGGAAGGCCCAGCCGGTGAGCACGCGGGCCGTCTCGGTGATCACCTCGTTGTCATAGGTGGGAATCGGCCGGCCGAAGGCGTCGAGACGCCGCGTGCCGTCGGGATGCAGCTCGTGGAGACCGATGGTGAACAGCTGCATGATTTCGCGGGCGTAGTTCTCATCGGGCGAGGAACCGGTGGCGGGATCGGCCTTGGGGTTGCGCAGGTGGCTCAGGTAGATGCCCATGATCGGGCTCAGCGTCACGTCCTGCAGCAGGTTGCGAAAGTTGCCGAAGGCGTGGGCGGACAGGATGTCGTAGTAGTTGGCCACGCCCTCCTGCCACTGTGACAGCAACTCGACGTCGTCCGAGATGACGAGGATTTCGCTGAGGGCGAAGGCGACGCGTTGGCGGAGCTGATCCGGTCCGTTCAGGGCGATCTTGAACCAGGCCGAGATGCGATGCTGCCAGCCCGGCCTCGTTCCGTTGCCCTTTGCGCCGTCGGGCACGGCGAGAAACTCGGCGACGGTGAGCGCCCGATGGTGCGAAGGCGGGGCGGCCATCTGCTCGTCGATCCAGCCGTGGTAGCCGAGTTCCTTGACGCGGGCGATGTCGGCGAGCGTGGGGCCGAAGGTGGCCTGGGTGAGGAAACGCGCGGCAGCGGTGTCGTCGGCGGGAGCGGAGGCCACCGCGGGCGGGGCCGGCGGCGGGGTGAAGGTGGAACCGCCGCTGCCCTGTACCAGAGCGCCGGCAAGTTCACCGCCGGGATGTTCGGCGGTTTCGACGCTCAGATAAACTTTTCCCTCCTTCAAGGCCTGGGCCAGTTCCTCCGCCGTGTAGCCGTCGGTGTCGGCGAAGTTCCAGGTGAGGTTCTCGATCTGGCCGGCCGGAAAACGCTGGAGATAGGCGCCGTTGTCGCCGGGGGTGCCGAGGCGAAGGTAGATGGTGGTGATGGGGGAGCTGAGGTTGGCGAAACTCGCGTTGACCAGGGCGCTGCGCTCGTCGAACGCCAGCTGGAGAACCACCGAGCCGTAGGCCGTCGAACCGCTGTCGGCATCGAGGGGATGCAGGGTGCCGAGAAAGAGCGTGCTGGGTCGGTGGGCCAGGCTCACCCGGGCGGTGGTCGCGAGGCCGGGTTCGTAGCCCTCGCCGGGCAACACGGTCACGCTGACGATCTTCGCCAGGCCCGCGGTGCCGTCGGCCGGGCGGGCCCGCACCACCAGGGTCGTGCTGGCCGCACCGGCCGGAATCGTGACGGTGGGCGGCAGGGGATCGTAGTCGGTGCCGCTGCGGGCGGTGCCGCCGCTGCGCAGGTTGAGGGTGAGGGCGCGATCGAGGGAACCGGTGCGGGAGAAGGTGATCACGCCGGGCGGGGTGCCCACGTCGGTGTTGGTGGAGGGCACGGTGGCGAGGGCGCTGACGAATACGCCGTCGGCGGGCGTCAGGTCATAGATTTCCACGAGAACGGGCCCCGTGGCGCCATCGACGCCGCTGACCATGGCGGCGTAGGCGCCGGGCGGCAGGTCGACGAGCACGGCGGCGTCCTTGGCCGTCGGGTCAAGCGGGAAGGCGCCGCTTTGGGCAAAGGCGGCGGGCAGGACCTCGGCCTGGTCTTCGGTGGTCCAGTTGTCGCTCGCGGCGATCTGCCGACCGTCGGCGGCGTGCACCAAGGCGAGCGCAGGATCGGACAGGGCGTTGGGGAGCCCATAATCGTGCAGGCTGGGTCCCACGGCGCGCAGGAGCACGCGGCGCGAACCACCTTCGGGCGCGACGACAATGCCGGAGACGATCGACGGGCGGTGGGCGGCAACGAGGGCGCGTGTGGAAAGATTGGTGAGGCGGGCGGCGCCGCTCACGTCGTAGACTTCGATCAGGCCCGTGCCGGCGGCGCTGGCGGTGGCGCTGCGCATCTGGGCGGTGTAACTGCCGGGCGGCAGGGTGGCGGCGATGACGGCGTCGGCGCTGCCGGTGGGCAGGTCGAAGGCGCCCACGCGGGGAAAGGTGGCGGCGGACGCCGCCGCCCAGTTGTCGTTGGTGGCGACGACGGTGCCGGCGGCGTCATAGAGCGTCAGTTGCGGATCGGCCACATGCGCCTCCACCCCGAACTCGGCGAGGGCCGGGCCGACTGCGCGAATCAAGACGGGCTTGGGCGGGCCGTCGCCCACCACGAATCCGGCGGTGACGGCGGCCTCGCCGGTGCCGACCAAGGCCTGGGAGGAAAGGTTGAGCAGGCGATCCGCGCGGTCGCTGGTCTGCGCCGGGAGGGAAGGGCCGTAACAGAGGCTGGCCGCCAGCAGAACGCACCGTCCGATTGACGGAAGGATTGTGGCGGCTGAGGGCGTTGAAGCACGCGGTGTCATCCTCGCGCGCAGGCGAGCGAGAAATGAGGTGCCGAAGACCGCCGGGAACGGATACTGCATGAAGGATGGGGGAGCGCCCGGCGGAGGGATTTCGGGGCCGGCTTCCGGGCCGCGCCGGTCCCGCGACGGACGGATTGATCGTGGTTCGTTCTCCGGACGGAACGGTTGCGGGGGAAACGGTTCCTCCTTCCGATCTCTACGATAGGAGAATCAGGTGCAGGCCCCACCGGACCTACGTCCATTCAGGTGCCGGACCGGTCCGCTTCCCGCGAGCACGATATGACGATGGCACAGCGAGACTCCACCTCCGCCCCTCCGTTTGCTTCATTTTTTTTGAACCACGAATGGACACGAATCCACACGAATACGAGGACCTTGGAAGTCGACGAAGGGTACGGGACTATTCGTGTCAATTTGTGTCCATTCGTGGTTAAGCTCGGATTGGAGAACTTGATTTGCTCGGGAGGAATTCCGTCGGCTCTCGACTCTACCGTTCGTTGAAGCCCTTGCCGGCGAGGATGGAGGCGACGCACTTCTCGATACGGTTCACGCGGGTGGCGGATTGTTTGGCACCGTTGAAATGGAGCAGGTAGGAGCGTTGGCGGCCGGGCGTGAGAGCGGCGAAGGCTGCCTTGAGCTTCGGATCGGCTTTGAAGGCGGCGGTCAACTCGGGCGGGACCGGCTCGGGCTGCTTCTTGAAGGCCACCTTGGATCCGGATTTTTCGAGGCGGATCGCCTCCTCGATGTAGCTGATCAGGACGGGCTCGAATTTCGAGATTTGGTCGAGGGAGGTGAACGCCACTCGTTTGGCGGCCTGGGAACTGGCGCCGGGGCTTTCGAGGATGCCCTTCGGGTCTTTCATCAGCGCGCCCTTGAAGAACATGAGGGCGACGTTGGCCTTGAAGGGCTGGAGGATGGCGACGTTCCCGCCGTCGGCGCCGACACGGTAGCACGGCTTGCCCCACTTCAAATCCTCCGAGAGCCCGCATCCCAGCAGAATCTTGCGCAGCCGGGACATTTCATCCTGCCACGTATCGGCGGCCTCGAGGAACGAATCGATCTTGGGGTTCATGAGCGGACGGGCTTACAATACATCGCCGCAAATGCGAGGATCGAACGGAGCGCGCGAAGGGGATGTACCGGGAGGGGCGAATCCCTGTGTCCAGTGGAGCGTTCGCATGGCGACGCGGCCGGAACATTCACGGCAGTTCGTAGATTTCAACCAACACGCGGCCGGGCTGCCCGTCGAGGTTGCGCGCGACCGCCGAATAGACGCCGGGTGACAGAGCCAGCACGGCAGCGGCATCGGCTGAACCGTCGGTGAGCGGAAAAGCGCCGGTCAGCGCCGCCGCCGCACGGGTGTCTTCGGCGCCCGGTTGAATCGACCAGCCGGAGGGGATGACTGCCGCCGACGAGATATCACCGGCGCGAAACAGGGCAAGGGTGGGTGAAGCAATCGGCTCACGCACGCCCCACGGCACCGGGCCGGGACCAACGGCCCGCAGCAGCAGCCGCCGGGTTCCCGTTCCGCCGAGTACGAAGCCGTTGATATGGGTCGCCTCGTGGCTGTCCAGGCGGCTGAGGGAGGAGAGGTTGACCGGACGGGCGATGTCGTTGGGTGGGTCCAGGTCGTAGATCTCGGCGAGCACGGTACCGTGTTCGCCATCGGTCGAGGAGACGTGAACCGTGTAGGATCCCGAAGGAAGTGAAAGGATCAGCGCCGAGTCGCGGCTCCCGGTTTCCAGGGCAAACGCACCGCACTCCGCCATGATGCGCTGCCGCTCGGCGCGCTCGTTTGGCAACAGCCCGTAGTCCCAGCCGACATTTCCGAGGCACACGGGCTGCTGTCGCGCGTCGTAGACGTTGAGGAGGGTGCCGGGCAGCGCGTCGGCCACGCCGTGGCGTGCCAGCGCAGGGCCGATTCCGCGCACCAGCACTCGCCGGCGACCGGTTCCGGTGAGCACGAAGCCGGCGACCAGCTCGTTTTCGCCCGGCCCGATCCAGGCGCGCGCGGAAAGGTTGACCAGCCGGTCGAGCGGAGGCGGCCCGATCCGGACGATGGTCGCGTATTCACCAACAAAATACAGACCGTTGCCGACGGCGAGGCCGGACATGAGCCGGGCCCGGGAGGGCAGGGGAAAACGCTGACCGGTCGCGCAGGCCACGATCTCGCCCTCGTCACCGGCCGCCCAAAGCGCACCGTCGGCCGCCTGCACGAGAGCCCGCATCCGCGCCGGCGTGGGCAACGGGGTGTGGATCCAACGCTCGAGGGCAACGGTCGGTGGAATCGGGTGGGTGACCGGCAATTTGGGAAAGATCCAGCCGTAGTCGCGGGCGAGCCCTCGCAAGGTCCCGCCGATGCCGGCGACATGGGTGAAGGCGGTGGCTGCGGCGCTCGAAGCGAGCACCACTTCAAAATCATCCGCCCAGGCCTGGTCCAGTTTGGGGTCGGGCTGGAACGAGCCGTCCGCGGCCGAAGTGAGCACCCGGCCAGCGGCTCCGCATACTACGCAATGAGCCGGCAGTCCGCCGGTGCCCTGCAGTCCGTCCCGACCCGGCGAGTTCGGGGTGCCGGGTTCATAGGCCACCCCGCGCAGCCAGCCCGTGACGTTCGACGCGTGCACGGTCCAGGACTCGGCATCCGGGGAACTGATGATCGTACCGGCTTCGCCGACAGCGACAAAACGATCGCCGGCAAGGGCGATGCCGTTGAGCCGGCGCGTGGTGACGGACTGAGGCACGGGCACCCAGGCCAAACCGTCGGTGGAACGGATGATGCGACCCCGGTCGCCCACGGCAACGAAGCGCCCTGCTCCGAAGACGACCGCCATCAGGTCGTCGGTCGTGCCGGAATCGACCGCCTGCCACCGGGCGCCGTCGACCGAGCGAATCAAGTTTCCGTGCTCGCCCACGGCGACAAACGCATCAGGCCCGTGGGCGATACCCCACCAGGCGGGACCGTCGCGCTGCTCATGGACCACCGCAACCGCGGGTGCGGGCGGCGACTCCAGGGCGAAGGTTGCCGGAACCGGGAGAAGGGCGAGACAGGCGCCGATGATCCGTCGAACCGACCACGGGCCGCAGCCCTGCTCTGCGCTCGGCCCGGAAGGAGAGCGTCTTGTGCAAGGCCCGACCTGCAGACGAGACGGCAGACCGATCTTCACACCCGGGTTAGACAATCACCGGGTTCGGTTCCGCCAGGGGTTACAAAAAATGTTCGACGGCGGCCGGTGAGTCCAGCCGCGCGGGGTCTCAGGTCGCCACCGGACGCCGGTTGTGCGGTCCGACCGTGGCGATGATGTAAACCGCATGAATGATGCCGGGGATGTAACCGAGCAGGGTGAGCAGAATGTTAAGCCAGAAGTGTTTGCCGAATCCGACCTGCAGGAAGACGCCCAAGGGCGGGAGAAGGATGGCGATGAGTATGCGTAAAAAGTCCATGGGGAGTTGGACAGCGTCGCGGCCCATCGGAGCGCGCAAAGACGTCCCACTTTGCGCCCGGAGGCCCGCCCCACGCCGCATCGTCTGCGGCGCCCCTCCTCTCTCGGCGCCGGGTGGGTCGCGCGGACAAGTTCGACGCCTGCCTGATCGCGTCGGATGTCGGGTCAACCGCGGCGAGAGGCCTGCTCAGAAATCGGGCCCCAGCGGAGAGAAGGCGTGGATGCTGACCGAATCGATATCGAGATGGATCGGATGGGTGATGCTGGTGTCCGGAGGCGCCCATACGGAAAAACAGACGACGCCACCGGTCGAATTCGCGGGCAGTTCAAACACCGTCCCGGGGATGAGGTTCTGCAGTTGGTAAAATCGCCAAGGATTCGCCGGATCGAAATACAGCAGCGACGGGGGATGGTCCCAGCGATAGGCGAGCAGCGCTTTTTCCAGCGATGCGGCGTCCATCGGCACGACGCAGCGCAGCGGCGTTGCGTTCCAGTTTGCGTGGGGTCCGCAGGTGTAGAGTGCCGCGGTGAGTTGGCTGGCGTTGGTGCGCACGTAGCCGCTCAGCGCCGCGCGGCTTCCGTGCAGACCGAAGCCGGGCGACTGCAGCCAGGCCAGGCCGGGGCGTGTAACCGTCAGGCGCAGGCAGTGCAGGCCGGTCGCCGCGTCCGCCCGTTTTCCAGCATGCCAGCTCAGGGATGCACCGTCGGGGGCCGTGCTGCCGGCGATCCACCCGCTGGTTCCTGTCTCGAAATCGCCACCTGCGAGGTCGCTGCGCATTTCGACGACTCGACCAAAGATGTCGCGGGGCTGATCGGCCGAGAAGCCGAATCCGAGCCGGCCGATATCAACCCCCACGGGGTCACCCAGCGTGTAAACGTCCCAAAGACCAAAGGTGTAGTAAAACGCCGGCGCTGCCTGCGAGCCCTGCCACAGCGCTTCGAATGCGTCGGCCTGGCCCGCTTCGGTGCCGTAATAAACGTAGGAGGCGCCGGCTTCACCGACCGTAACCACAGTGGTGACCCCGGGCGGATTGGCGGCGGCAAACAGCGCGCGCAGCAGTTCAATGGAGGCAGCCGTCGTATCGCGCACCAGGCTTGGTTCGACCGGCCCGGGCACATAGGCGGGGTAGCCGGGGTATTCATCGTCGTATAAATCCGGATACGGGTGAACCTCGGTGAAAGCGAGCGGCGCGCCGGCCGCCGCCGTCAGTTGGGCGAGGCGAGTGGCCGCGCTGTCGTCAAGGAAGTGACCGGTGTAGGGATTGTACACGCCGGTGAAGGCATCCATGGCCCGCTGGTCCGGCGGTACCACAACCTCGGTCGTCAGAATTTCCGCCTGCGCGTCGGCCAGCGCCGTTCCGTCAGCGCCGGCATGGGAGAAGGGCATTTCCGTGGAGAGGTTGATGTAGTAGATGAAGTCGTGGGCCGGTGAGGACTCGATCGCGCGGAGGAGGCCCGTCTCCCACTGCGCCAGGTCGCGCGCCATCTGCCTGTAGCCGGGCCCGTTTTGATACGCGTATTCATACCACATGGGCCCCGCATGCCAGTAGGGGCCGTTGGGACCGACGCAATACAGCTCGTTGGTCATGAATCCCACCGTGGGCTCGATGCCGAAGTCGACTGCCCACTGCAGGGTGGCGGGCACGAAGGCGATCTGGTCGTCGGCTGTCGGTTCGTAGTCGACCAGCGCCGCGGTGCGCAGGCGCCCGCCCCCGTTTTCAGTGAACACGAATGCGTCGGCCGGTTGGTAACGGAGCTTGATCGTCTCGACGTCGAGTGAGGCCATGATGGCGAAGTCCCGCGCCACCGCCCGCTGAACGAAGGGAAAGCGGTAGTGTGAACCCAGCCAGTCGAAACCGGGTGTGCTGTAGAGAAGGCCGAACTTGGTGCCGGTGCGCACGACCCGCGGCGGCGGGGGCGCGGCGAATGAGGACGGGTCGGGTCCGCCGCCGGCCGCGAAATCGCTCATCACCGCCGCCGCCGGTCGCATGCTGCCATCCTCGCGCAACAGGCCGGCGCCATTCCACTTCGCGCCTGGTCGGTCCCGGTCCCAGAACCAGACCGCGCGCGTCACGAACGGCCAGGTCCGCACGAGCGCCAACGCGCGGGCCAGAAAGTCGGCCTGCTCCTGCTCGGTCAGAAACAGCGAGGGGTTGTACGGATCGGTTCCCGCCCACCAGCAGAACTCGGTGATCCACATCTGAGTGCCCGTTGTCCCGCCGTGGTCGGTCATCACCTTCCGGATGGTTTCGACATCACGAAATGTATTGATGCCGTCGCCGGCCCCGCCGGATTCGGGCGCCTCGTTGTTGTAGGCGTAGGGATGCACGCTCACGATCTGCGGCGAGCAGCCGCGGTCGTACAACTCGCGCAAAAAATCCGCTCCCGCGATCTGGCCGGGGCTTTCATAGGCGACTTCCGGAATCGTCAACGACCCCCAGGCGACGCGCGCCGCCGGATCGACCGCGCGAATCTCGGCCTCGATCGCAGCCGCCCAGCGGGCGTAGCCCGCGACATCGGGAACGGGTTTCCAGAATTCGGAGACATTGGGCTCGTTCCAGAGCTCCCAGTGCGACACTCGCCCCAGGTAGCGGGCGGCGAGGCGGCGAACAAAGTTGCGGTAGGCTTCCAACCAAGCGGTAAAGGCGGACTCGTCGGTCGGCACCACGCTGCGATCGTTGCTGCCATTGGCCCACGCGGGAGAACCCCAGACAACCATCAGCGGCTCAATGCCCGCGGCGAGCAGTGCATTCACCATCGCGTCGGCCGTGGTCCAGTCGTAGTGGCCGGGAGTCGGCTCGATCTGGTCCCAGAGGAAGTCGTTGCGCGAAACCTGCACGCCGATGGAACGCAGTTGCGCCACGTGCGGGTCGAGCCCGAAGGGAGTCCCGTATTCCAGCACGCTGTGCACGCCCACCGCCAGCGTATCGGGGATGTCGACCGGAGGATCGGCGGTGTAAACCTCCACGAGAGCCACGCCGGTGCCGCCGTCGCGGCCGGTGACGGTGGCGGTGTAGACGCCGGGGTCGAGGGTGACCAACAGCGCCGCATCGCCGCTTCCCTCCGCCCAGTCGAACGCCCCCACCCGGCGCGCGGCGGCCTTGATCCGTGCGCCGGTGACGAGATCGGCGTCCCAATCATCGTTGATGGCGATCGGCGACGAACCGTTGTGCAGCGAGAGAACGGGATCGGCCAGGCAACCGCTTACTCCGAGCGAGGCCAGTGCCGGCCCGGCGCCGCGGATGAGCATCGTCCGTTGTTCCGGTCCGGCCACGACCAGACCCGCGATTTGCGCCTCGTTTGCCCGGCCCACCCAGAAGCGGGTGGAGAGATTGACCAAGTGCGACCCGGCAGGCGTGAGGTCGGCGTCGTAGATCTCGACCAGCGCCACGCCGGAAGCACCGGCTTTTCCGGAAACGGTCGCGGTGTAGATCCCCGGCGGCAGCGTGACCAGCAGGGCCGCGTCGCGGCTGTCCTCAGCCCAGGCGAACGCTCCCACGCGAGTTGCGGCGGCACGGATGAGCGCGGCCGCAGTGGGATCGCGACTCCAGTCGTCATTGGTGGCAATCGGCGCCTGCCCGGAAAGTAGTGTCAGTACCGGATCGGCGAGAAACGGCGCGACGTCGTAGGACGCCAAGGCAGGCCCTGCACCCCGGATGAGCACCGTTTTGGCGGCGGTTCCCTCAATGACGAAGCCGGCCACCTGGAGGGAGTCTCCAGTGGCGACCGGCGAGCGGGTGGAAATATTGACCAGCGACGAATCCGCCGAGGCAGCCGATTGAAAAACAACAGCGACCAGTGCGGCGGTGACGGCGCACCACGCGCGCAACCGAAGAGCGACCGGGCGACAAACCTGCATCGACTTGAATGGACCGTCGGGGCGCGGGAAACTCCCGCGCGGGCTTGTGCAAACGGTGCCGGTGGAGGCCGGCGCAGTTCGCGTTGAACCCATCCCTCCATGACAGTTGATCGCGGAGAACGCGCCATCGGGTTGCCGAAAAATTTTTGGGGGACGCTTCGGCGGTTTGCCGGCCCGAAAGGAGAAGAAGCGGCATCGGGATTCGTTCGTGCGCGTGCTGCCATCGATCCGGATCTGATCAGCAGTAGGGCTGGACCAACTGAGATTCAGCGATCAATCGGCCGGGCGTACAGCGCATCGGCGATGAGTTGATAGGAACGCAGTCGCAGGGAATGGTCGAAGGCGTTCGGCCGGGGCGAAGTGCGGGGCAAAGGCGTAGGGCAGGCCCAATTCGCCGGCGAGGGCGGCCCCGTATTGACCGGCGCCGACCCGAATGCGTGGCGAACCGGCGGCGATGTGGCCGATCACCACCGACGTGGCGACGCTGGCGATGCCCGGAAAGTTATGATGCTCGGCGACCCAGAACCGCTCATAGCCCCACGCCTCGGCGTGCGGGCGAGATCACGTGCCTGATCGAGCGCGATGCGCGCATCGCCGCCCTCCCGCACCCGCACCAAATCGAGGATCGAAAGCTTGACCATCCCGCACCGAGCGCAGCTTAGCCTGAAAGGCAACTGTCGGGAGCCGCCTGCGTTTTTCATTCAGGCTTCGGGCTTGGGAAGGTCGGTTTTGAGGTCAGCGGGGCTGGCACAAATGAAGAAGGCCGGGATGTCCTCCCGGCCTTCTGGCTAATTCATTGGTGACTACCTTGGGCAGCGAAGGGTTTGGTTTATTCGCTCGGGCGGTCGTATTTCCGCTCGGCGAACTGGGTGATCTCCTGCTTCGAGCGTTGGAGCGTCACTTCGTCCTTCTGTTCGTCGAAGCGGAGTTCGGAGGCGCGGACCGCGACGATCGCGTCGGCGTCGTCGACCTCGATGAACACCTTCACCTCGCCCATGGCGGCATGGGTATTGCCGGTGGCAGACGTCGTGGTGCTGGTGCTGGCGGAAGGGGTGGAGCCGGCGGTGCTTCGAGTGCGGGCATCACCGATGGAGGCCGAGCTCGTGCTGCGGCCGGGCGTGGTGGTGGCGGAATAGCGGGCGCCCGCCGCGGAACCGACGGCCTCACCGAGGCCGATGTCCTTTACCTTGCCGATGGTCTCGCCGGAGCGGTCCTTGACCTTCTTGCCGATGAGACGATCGGCCGTCAGCTGCTGCTTGAGTTCCTTCTCGCTCACGCGCTGGAGTCCGGGCGAATCGGTCGCAGTGACGCTGACACCGTATTGGGGCGCCTGCTGACTCCGATCGGTGGGCGTGGAGAGGGTGTTGCTCTGGCTTTGGCCCGGCTTCGGCTCCACGGACGTGGCAGAGCCGGGTGGACGGTGCTGGTCGGGTTGAGCGAGGGCGGTCAGCGGAAGCAGCAAGGCGGCGATGACGGTGCCTTTGAGGGCGGAGCGGGAGTGATTTGAGAGTTTCATCAGGTGGATTTCCTTTTTGAGTGGGTTTTGGATGGCCTCCCGCCGAGGGGGATTCCGTCGCGAAAGGCGCGGACGAAGAGAGTGGGAGGCGAGGATTCGAAGGGTTCATGGCAGGCCGCATGCCAGCTGGCCGCTACGAGGGGAAACGCAGGCAAGGCCCGGGGCCGCCACGGGAAGAGTGCACGCTCGATCCGGCGCTAGTGCTGCGAAGTGCACGTGCCAGCCACAGGGAGGTTCGACAGCGCGCACGGAGTGTCGGGGTCGGCCGTCGTGGCTGCAGTCCGACGGCACTTCCAATGCGCAGGTTTCCGTCGTCGGGGATGGTCGAAGTCCGATTTGGGGTTGCGGCTGACTTTTTGACGTTCGCGGGCGTCGGCGAGCGACGCCCCTACAGTCGGAGAACTGACGGATCGCCCAAAGGAGGGATGAAGCTTTCGCGAATGTCTGTCCCGCGGGGCAGCCTTGGTTTGCTTACTTACGGATTTGGGGAGCGGGGGCGGGCGAAGCGGTGGCGGACGGCGCGGGCGTAGTAGGTGATCGGGGCGAGGGCGAAGAGGGCGATGATGCTGAGGAGGATCAACAGGGTCCGCTCCTGGTTGGGGTCGGCGAGGATGGCGCGGGCGGCTTCGTTGTTGGCGTGCTCGGCCAGGGCGATGCGGCCTTCAGCGGCGAGACCGGCGATGGCGAAGCCGCCGCTTTGCGCGCTGTGCCAGCCGAGGGCCGACAGCCAGGCCAGGGCTTTGATGCCGATCGTGGCGCAGCCGAGCACGAGTCCGCCGAGGGCAAAGGTGCCGAGCGAAATGACCCCGATGCTCGCGGTGCCCACCGTGAGCAGGCCGATTGAGGCGACGCCGGCGCTGATCGGCGCGATCGCCACGCCGCCCCAGGCCAGCAGCAGACCGTAGGCGCGGTCGCCGCCGGCGATCCAGCCGACCACCGGTCCTTCGCCGGCGTCGGGCAGCGAAAAACGGATGTGCACCAAGGGCACCCCGAGCAGGGTCCAGGAGCTGCGATAGACGCCCGCCGTCGAGCCGACCTGGTCGCGCGGGTCGGCAAAGTGTTCGGGAAAGCGCTGTCGTTCCGCCGAGCGCAATTCGCGCTGCTGGCGCATCGCCTGGAAGATGCCGTGGAACACAAACACGGTCGCTCCCAGCGTTACGATCTGCGCGAGCACCGCCAACAGGACCCGGTGTTCCGCCCAAACCAGCGCTGCGCTGCGCAGGCCGTAGAGTACGCCCAGGAGGGCAAAGGTGAGTCCGCAGAAGACGAGCGTGATGCGGGTGACTGCGCGTCGTTCCGTGGGCGTGCGCGCGCGATCGAGGCTGGAGCGCAGGCCCATCGCAGCGCTGACGATTCCTGAGCTGGAGGCTAGCAGGGCCGCCAGCACGGTCGACTTTGCCAGGAGGCCGCCCTTGGCGGCGGCGGCTCCAGCGCCGGTGCCGGCGCCGAGCACCGCCGCGTGGGCGGGCGTGGCGAGCTCCGGGAGTGCGGCGAGGACGCTGAGGGTGAAGACTTTGCCGGGTGTGCTGCGGGCGAGCGCACCTTCGACGAAGTTCAGCATGCGCTCCTGCAGCAGTTTGCGGCCGCGGGAGAGGCGTTGTTTCACGGCGTCCTCGCTGAGCTCCAGCGCGACGGCCACGTGTTCGATCGATTGGTGTTCACGGTAGTACAGCACGAGCGGCGTGCGGTAGGTCTCCGGAATGCGCTCGAGCGTGCTCCACAGGAGTTGTTGTTCCTCGGCGCGCACGGCGAGGTCGGCGGCGGGTTCGTCGTCGGACTCGAGTTCGCCGATTTCATCGAGCGGCGCGGCGCCGTGGACGGGCTGGCGACCGTCGTTGCGACGGAGGCGGTGGATCTTGTGGCGCAGGATGCCGCAGAGCCAGGCGCGCAGCTTGTCCGGTTCGCGTAGTTTCGGGAGCTGGCGCCAGGCTTCGATGAAGGCTTCCTGGGCGAGATCCTCGCTCTGGCTCAGACGACCGGTGGCGGAGTAAGCCAGGGAGCAGAGCAGGCGTTGGTAACGCTCGACAATGGTGGCGAAGGCACCGCGGTGGCCGCTCTGGCAGGCGGCGACGAGGGATTCATCGGAGGAGAGGGAGAGGGCGGACGGGGAGTCTGAAGGCGGCATCTGCGAGGAGGTTGTTCAGACAGGTGCCCGAATCGGCTCCACGGGTGACAAAAAACTTTCGTTGGGGCAACCGAACGTCGCCGGCGGCCTTTGACGGGCGGGCGAAGCCTTTCCACTCGCTCACGCTCGTAGCCACAAAAGGGGCGGGTGCGGAGGCTGGACGGACGTGGGGGCCAATCGCGGGTGGGGGAATTGGCCCTGCCTACGGCATGACTGACGGAGGGCTGGGAGGCAGGTGCGGCTTGCCGACGAGCGGCAGCCCTACAATCACGAGGCGCGAGTGGCGTTCGAACGGAGCGCGAACGATACGCGTAATTCAGTTGGTGGGTTTCACGAGCCGGACTTCGTAGAGGGCGGGGACGCGTTCGGAGTCCTGGGCGGGGCGGAAGGTGACCGTGAGTTGGCCGGCTTCGGCGGCGGCGATGAGGGCGCCGGGGATCGGGAGCGTCTTGGTGATGAAGGCTTCACCTTCGTTGCCGGGGATCGTGATCTCGCCCAGGGGCATGCCGTTGAGTTCGACGGCGAGGTGCTCGGGGCGCCAGGCGTTGCCCCAGTGGGTGAGCTGCAACTCGAGGGTTTTTTCGCCACGGGCGTTGAGATCGTAGGAGAACCAGTCGTTGGCGGCGCGGTAGGAGCGGCCGAAGCTGTGGCCCTGCCAGGAGTCGCCGTCGGCGAAGTTGTGCTCCACCTCGGGCTGCTGCTCGCCGGGCATGACGAGGTCGACGGTGCGGGCGTCGAGCGCGAGGCGGGCGGCTTCGTCGGCCTCGAGTTCGGCGACGACCTGGTCGTAGTCGGCCGGCGAGGCGAGCCGCCAATACATCATGTAGCGGGCGTCGTGGAGCCGGAAGAAAGGCTCGAGCTCGAGCGTATCGAAATTGTCGGGACGGATGAGCCCGGCGGCCGTGAAGTGCAGCGGCTCGCCCGGAACGGGGGCGAGGGCGGCGGGAATGGCGGTGGGATCCCCGACCAGCATGGGCGCGGCGTTGAGCGGCTTGAAGGCGCCGGGGGCGGCGTGGCCCATACGCGAGCCGTCGGCGATGAGGCCGGGCATCTCGTCGGTGCCGGTTTTGGCCGCGAGCAGGATGGGACCGTGCAAGAGCGCGGCGTAGGCGGAATCGTCCGGCAGGCGCTCGAGAGAGGTGGTCATGGGGAGCGCGAACTCGACGGTGTCGCCGTCGCGCCAGGTGCGCGAGAGCGTGGCGTAGCTGCCGGGCGTGGAACGCGGGTCGACCGGTTCGCCGTTGACGGTGACGGCGAACGCATCGGCGGCGACCCAGGACGGGTGGCGCAGGTGCAGGGTGAAGGCGCGCGGAGCGTCGAGGGCGAGGGTGAGGCGGGTGGCGGGTTCGTCGGGGAAGGTGGTGTGCTGGGTGACAGTGAGGCCGGAACCGGTGTCGAGTTGCGAGGCGATGAAGAGGTTGAGCCAGAGGTCGCCGGCGTCGTTGGTGGCGTAGATGAACTGGCCGTATTTGCCGTGGTTTTCGATGCCGGAGCCGACGCAGCACCAGAAGCACTGCTCGGGTTGCGAGTAGACGCGGTAGTGACGCGGGCGGATGGGGGTGAAATAAACGAAGCCGCCGTGCTCGGGGTGCTGGGTGGAAAGGATGTGGTTGTAGAGGGCGCGTTCGTAGTAGTCGGCGTAGCGGGCGGCGCCGTCGCGGCGGAACAGGGCCTCGCTGAGGCGCAGCATGTTGTAGGTGTTGCAGGACTCGGGACCCTCGCGGGACTCGAGCATGCCGGAGAAGTCAGTCGGGTCGTTGAAGTGCTCGCGCACGCTGTTGCCGCCGAAGGCGACGCTGCGGTGGGTGACGACGGTATCCCAGAAGAAGCGGGCGGCATCGTCCCAGGCGGGGTCGCCGCCGAGTTCGGCGACGCGGGCGAAACCGATGATCTTCGGGATCTGGGTGTTGGCGTGTTTGCCGGTGAGCTTGTCCTGGCCGGCGAGCAGGTCGTTGAGGATGGCGCGGTGGGTGAAGCGCTGGGCGAGGTGCAGGTATTTTTTGTCGCCGGTGATGGCGTAAACGTCGGCGAGCGTTTCGGTCATGCCGCCGTGTTCGGCGCGCAGCATGATCTCGACGTCTTCGTCGGAGAGCGGACCGATGAGATCGGCGCACCAGTCGGTGAGACCGATGAGGATGTCGCGGGCCTGGGCGTTGCCGGTGAGGAGCCAGGCGTCGCGCAGGCCGGCGTAGGTTTTGTGCATGTTATACCAGGGCACCCAGGCGCCGCCGAGGGAGAAGCCCTGGGCGTCGAATCCGCCGGCGGCGACACGGCCCCAGACCTCGGCGGATTTGGGCACGCCGCCGACGTAGCCGTTGCCGTTGGCTTCCTGGCAGAGGGCGAGTTCGGCGATGCAGTAGTCGAGGCGGCGCTTCATCTCAGCGTCGCCGGTGGCGGCCCACATCTGGGCGGTGGCGGTGAGGTAGTGGCCGAGGGTGTGGCCATCGAGGCCGATGTTTTCCCAGTTGCCGTATTTTTCCGCGCGCGGTTCGAGTCCGGCTTCGAGCCGGAAGCCGGCGAGGAGGCGGTCGGGATCGAGGGCGAGCAGGTAGCCGGTGTTGGTGTCCTGCGCGTGTTTGAACGGACCGTCGAGCAGGCGGACCGACTGAAGCGGGAAATAGTGGATGGGCGTCTCGACGGGCAAGGCGGCGAGCGCGATCGAGGCGGTGAGGGAGGCGAGGAAGCCGAGGGTGGTGAGTCGCATGTGACTTAGAGGCAGGATAATTTTTAACCACGGATGGACACGGATGGGCTCCACTACCGTTTCGCTTCCGGCAGGGCGTCGGAGTTGGTTATCTCGGTGCGTAGCTGTAGGCGACTTGTGCGCCGAAGCCTTGGCGAAGGAGTAAGCCATTCGTGTCTATCCGTGGTTGAATACTGTTTCAGTCGGTCGGTAGCACCGGCTGCCAGGTGAGGACGGTGCCGTTGAGGCGGTCGGGGGTGGTGCCGGGGGAGAGGGCGTTGTAGGGTTCGCCGGTGGTGGGGTTGAGACCGAGATGGCGGTCGGTCTTGAGCGAGAGGAGCATGAGCTGGCGGTCGCGCAACATGTCCTGCCAAAGGAAGAGGCTGGCGTCGGTCTCCTCCTTTTGCGGGCGGACATCGGCGGTGAGGCCGGCGCCGACGACGGTGAGAAAGCCGCTGCCGTCCATCGCCTCAAGTGCGACGCGACCCTGGCCGCGGTCGTGGACGCGGAACTGCGACTGGGGGCCCAGGGCGCGGGGCGAGCCGGGCGCGGTGGAGTGCAGCATGCCGTGGGGATTGGCCCAGACGACGGATCCATTGGCGAGGTTGGTGAAGGTGACGACCTGGCCGAGCGGGAGGTTGGCAGAGCGATCGGCGTGCGGCTCCGTGACGGTGAAGGCGGCGAAGTCGGCGTGGCCGCCGGCGGCGCCGGTCGCGTTGAAGGCGAAGAGGGCGAGACGGGTGCCCTGGAAAGTTTTCAGTTGGTAGGGCAGGCGAAGCTGACCGCCGATGTCGGTGAAGGTTTCGCCATCGGTGCTGAAACTGAACTGCGCCCAGTCATGATCGTAATCGCCGGTGGCGCGCAGGAAGACGTGCGGGGTGTCGAGCCGGTGCTCGACGGTTTGGTCGGTGAGCTGTTCGTAGGCGCGCAGGACAAACCCGTCGGCGGTGCGGACGACACCGAGGGTGGCGAAGGGGATGTTGAGCAGGCCGAGGCCGGCGTGATCGCCGGGTTGGAGTCCGCTGGCATCGAGTTCGGCGGTGGCGATGGAGGTGGGGCCGATGACGCGCTGGGTGAGGGTGTTCTTGGCCCAGAGAAAATGGTCGGCAGGCTGGGCGTGGAGACGGAGTGCGCCGGGCCGGGCGGTCAGTGACCAGGCGGAATTGACGGGGTTGTGGTTCCACTGCCAGACGCGCGGGAGCGTGGCGGTGTCGAAGCTCGTGCTGCGTTCGTAGGGGGCGTGCGGTAGGACTTCTACGGATACATCGGGCTTGAACCAGGTGCGCGGTGTGCGGCCGAGGTTGCCGGGCAGGCCGAAGTAGGGCCAGCCGTCGTGCCAGGTGACGGGCGAGAGGGCGGTGGTGCGGCCGACGGAGCGGAAGTCCATCATCGAAAAGCCCCACCAGTCACCGTTGGGCAGTTGGACGATGCCGCCCTGGTGGAGCGGCACGGCGCCGAGTTGCGGACCGCCGGGCGGATTGAGTTTGAAGGTGTCGCCGGGGGCGGGAACGGCGGCGCCGAGGCCGATGGGGTCGAGCAGCCAGCCGCGCTGGGTGCCGAAGGTTTCGTTGGTGGCGATGACGACGGTTTCGTAAGGACCGTCGACCTGATCGGCGCGGGCGCACTGCATGCGGCCGGTGGGGGCGTAGTTGGCGCTGAGGATGTAGTATTTGCCGTCGATCTTGTAGAAGTGGTGACCCTCGCCCATGGCGTTGCCGCGCGGGATGATGACGCGGCTGCTGCCCTCGATCACACCACTGAGGTCGGGTTTGAGTTCGGTGAGGATAACCTCGTCGTAGCCGTGGACGGCGAAGATGCGGCCGTCGTCGTCGAAGAGCACGGAGAGGTCGTGGATGCCGCCCTCGAAGGGGCGACGTTCCCAGGGGCCGGCGGGATCGGTGGCGGTGAAAACCTGCAGGCCGTAGCCGTTGATATTGGAGAAGAGGTAGAAGGTGCCTTCGTGGTGGCGGAGGCATGGAGCCCAGATGCCCTGGCCGTAGACCTCCTTGCCGTCGTCGAGGTTGAAGGCGGGGCCGAGGTCGAGGCGGTCGAAGGCGTAGCTCAGGAAGCGCCAGTTGACCAGGTCGCGGGAGTGCAGGACGACGAGGCCGGGCATGCTGTGCATGGTGGTGCCGGCGAGGTAGTAGTCGTCACCGACACGAATCAGGTCGGGATCGGAGAACTCGTCGTAGAAGAGCGGGTTGGTGAAGGTGCCGTTGCCGTTGTCGGCCGTCCAGGAGGTGGGCTGGGCAAACGACGGATATACTATAACCGCGAAGGCGAGGAAGAGGAGGGGCCGGAAAGGGGACATAGAGCTGGGGCGGAAAGGCAGAGTTTTAACCACGAATGGACACGAATTCACACGAATGGGGATGGAAGGAGGGGCAGGGCTGTTTTTAACCACGGATGGACACGGATGGCTTCGCCTACCGGCTACGCGCTGGAATAATAACGAAGGGGGGAGGAGACGGGCTAACGGGAGAAACGGAGGACGGTGAGGGAGTGGGCGGGGGCTTCGAGGGAGGTGGACGGAGCGAGGGTGAACGGCGAGGTGGTGGGGGCGACGGCCGGGGGCTCGCCATCGACATTGACGGCGTCGAGTGACTCGGCGGTGAGGATGATGCGGGTGGCTTGGCGGTTGCCGGTGAGACCGGTGAGGGTGAGCGTGAGCGGCTGGGCGGTGGGCTCGCCGTTGACGATCTTGACGATGATGTCGCCGGTGGCGGAGTCGGCGACGGTGCCGGCGACGAGTTTGGTGTCGGGGGCGAGGCCGGTGAGGGAGGTGGTGTGCCAGGTGTCGCCGCCGTGATGACCGAAGAGTTGCTGCACGTAGTAGTTGGCGCTCGGATACACCGCGGTGGCGTCGAAGTAGATCATGTCGGGGTGCCACTGCGTGTGACCGCGGCGGGCGAGCAGCGGGGCGTAGGAGACAAAGCGCACAAGATCGGCGTTGCGTTCGTAGCTGATGAGGCCGGCGGCCTCGGCGAGGGCGCTGCGCAGGGTGTTGCGGCGGTCGGGTTCATGGGCGGCGTATTCGCCGAGGTAGACCTGAGGGCCGTTGCGGTCGTAGGCGTCGTAGCGCTGCGGGTTGTCCCAGAAGAACTGCGGCGGGACGTAATAGTGTTCGTCGACCATCTCGACCTGGATGCGCTTGGCGAAGGCCCAGCCGTTGTCGTAGTCCTCGCCGGAGGCGAAGGGGCCGGAGGTGCCGATCACGACGATGTCGGGATGGCGGGCCTTGACGGCGTCGCGGATCATCTCGAAACGGACCTCGAAGAGCGGGGTGATGGCGTCCTCGTTGCCCACGCCGAGGTAGGTAAGGCCAAAGGGTTCGGGGTGACCGGCGGCGGCGCGGACGGCGCCCCAGGGCGAATCGGCGGGACCATTGGCCCACTCGATGAGATCGAGCACGTCCTGGATGTAGGCGGGCATTTCGTCGAGCGGCAGGCCCTCCTGACCGCGGCCGGGGCTGTGCCCGGCGTGCTGACAGCAGACGCCGGCGGTGACGACCGGAATGGGCTTGGCGCCGATGTCTTCGCAAAACTGGAAAAACTCGAAGTAGCCGAGGCCGAAAGTCTGGTGGTAGCCCCAGGAGTTGCGCGCGGCCTCGCGGCCTTCGACGGGACCGACGGTCTTTTTCCAGTCGTAGTATTTGTCGACGCCGGGGCCGTGGACCAGGCAGCCGCCGGGGAAGCGCACAAACTTGGGTTTCAGGTCGGCGATGGTTTGGGCGAGATCCTTGCGCAGGCCATTGGGACGAGCCTTGAAGGTGTCGTGCGGCATGAGCGACACCATATCGAGAGCGATGCCGCCGACCTCGTGGATGAGCAGGACCAGCTTCGCGTGATCGTCGCTGCGGGCGGGAGTGAGGGTGGCGGAGTAGTTGGTCCAGTCGCGGCCGGTGACGGCGAGCGAGGTTTCAGCGAGGACGGAGCCGTCGGCGCCTTCGAGGCGGACGGTGACGGGCATCGGAGTGGACTGGTCGACGCCGTTGCCGCGCCACATGATGCCGTTGTAGGTCTGGTAGGCGAAGAACGAAGCCTCGTAGGCGGCGCCGGCGGTGACGGGAATCTGGTCGAAGCCGGCGTTGCTGATACCGACGCCGGTGTTGGCCTCGGCGCCGTCGGCGACCTTGGTGGCGGCGAGGGTGAGGTAGTGGGGATTGCGCGGGTGCACCGGGCGGGCGTCACCCAATCCCCAGTGGCCTTCGGCGCCGCCGCGCTGCTCGAGTTGCCAGGCCGTGAAGTGGGTCCAGGAGGCCTGCTCGGTGGCGCTGTATTCGAAGGAGCGGTTCTGGATGAGTTCGGCGTAGAGGCCGCCATCGGCGGCGTAGTTGAGATCCTCGTAGAAGATGCCGAGGAGGTCGGGGCTGATGGCCTTGCCCGGGGCGGAGAGGTCGACGGTGAGCGAGGCGGCCTGGACGAAGAAGGGAGCAGCGCAGAGCGCGAGTGGCGCGAGGCGGGAACGGAGGCGTTGCATGGAAGGAGGGGGCTCGGAAAAGGGACGCGGAAAAGGGGCGACGAAGGACAGGCCAAACGCGGAAAAGTTTGGAGGAGTAGGAGCAAAAATCCTGATGGCGCGGGCATGGGGTGTCAGTGATTGGCGGAGACTAACGGTTATACCGTGCGCGGCGGGGCTTCGAGGGTTGTCATGGGGCGCAAGGTAGCGCGTGCTCGTGGGGCGTTGGTTTCATGAAAGCCGTTGTGTACGATCAATATGGCCCGCCGGATGTGCTGCGGGTGGCGGAGGTGCCGCGGCCGGAGCCGCGGGCGGGCGAGGTGCGGGTGCGGATTCGCGCGGTGGAGGCGACGAAGGGGGATTGCGAATTGCGAGCCATGCGCTTTCCGGTCCGCTGGTTCGTGTGGGCGCTGCGGCTGGCGTGGGGCGTGCGGCGGCCGCGGCCGGGACGGCGGGTGCTGGGCGGGTATTTTGCGGGGGAGATCGAGGCCTGCGGAGCGGGCGTGACGCGGTTCGGGGTGGGCGAACGGGTGCTGGGCTGCGCCCGGCTGCGGATGGGGGCGTATGCGGAGGAGGCGGTGTATCCGGAAAACTATACGCTCGCCCGACTGCCGGATGGGGTGAGTTTTGCGACGGGGGCGGCGAGTCTGCTCGGGGGATTGAATGCGCTGCATTTTCTCGAGCGGGGAGCGGTGGCTGAAGGGGATCAGTTGTTGATCATCGGGGCGGGCGGAAGCATCGGGTTGATGGCGATCCAGATCGCGAAGACGCGCGGGGCGGTGGTGACGGCGGTGGATCGCACCGCGAAGGAGGATCTGGTGCGCGCGGCCGGGACGGATGCGTTCATCGATGCCAACCGGGAGGAGTGGGCGGTGGGCGGGGCGCGGTTTGACGCGATCTTCAGCATGCCGGTGGGAGTGTCCTTGGCGGCCTGTCTGGCGGGGGTGAAGCCGGGTGGGCGAGTGATGCTGGGCAATCCGCGGTTGGGCGACTTGTTGCGGGCCGGATTTGGCCAATCGGGCAAAGCACAGGGCAAGCGGGTGCAGGTGGCGTTTGCGGGTGAAACGCAGGCGGAGCTGGACGCACTGGTCGAGCTGATCGCGGCGGGGAAGGTGCGGCCGGTGATCGACCTGGTGTTGCCGCTGGAGCGCGCCGCCGAGGCGCATCGGCTGGTCGAGACGGAGGCGCGGCAGGGCACGGTGGTGTTGTCGCCGGACGGGTAAACGGGGCGGGCGGGCGAAAGGGGGAACGTCGGAGGCGTGAAACAGGAGCGGATCAGTCGCGCCACAGGCCGGGCAGGAAACGGGCGTGGAGGAGGTGGCGCCAGGTGGCCCAGTCGTGGGCGGTGTATCCGCCGACATAATACTCGTGCTCGATGCCGTGGGCTTCGAAGGCGTCGACCAGGCCTTTTACCCGGGCGCCGAAACGGCCCTCGGCCTCCATTTTGCCCTGACCGACAAAGAGGTAGTCGACCTTGTCGTTGGCGGCGGGATCGGTGAGGAAGTCTGCGAGAGTGGTTTCGGCGTCGGTGTCGCCGGCGCTGAGGATGCCGAAGTTGGCGAAGAGATCGAGCGAGCGCAGGCCGACGATCATGGCGTGGCGGCCGCCCATGGAGAGGCCGGCGAGGGCGCGGCCGGACGGCTCGGCCCGGGTGGCGTAAGCGGCGTCAACCAGCGGGATGACGTGTCCGCGCAGTTCGCGTTCGAACAGGTCGAAGGTCAGGTCCACGTGCCGGGGGTGGCGGCGGTGGATCATCTGGTTGTTGGGGATCACGATGAGCATCGGTTCGGCGGCGCCCTCGGCGAGGAGGTTGTCCATGATGAAGTTGGCGCGACCGTCGTGGATCCAGTTGTGGGGCAGTTCGCCGCTGCCGCCGACGAGGTAGAGCACGGGATACGTTTTCGCCGGGTCGTATCCAGGCGGCGTATACACGTAGAGGTCGCGCTCGCCGTCGGTCACGTCGGAGTGGTAGATGTGGCGGGTGATGGCGCCGTGCGGGACGGGGCGGGCATCATAGTAGGCCGGCTCGTCGCCATGCACGATGAGCTGACTGTAGGGCGGCATGCCGGTGAAGGCGGCCTGCGTGTTGGAGGGGTCGGCCACCTGTACGCCGTCGATCTGGATGAGGTAGGCGTAAATGTCGGGGCGGACCGGGCCGACGGTGAGGGTCCAGGTGCCATCGTCGCCTTTTTGGAACGGCATGACGTCACCCCAGTTTTTGCCGAAGGCGGCGAGGATGGCGCCGTTGAGGGCGACGGATTGCGCCTCGGGCGCCTTGACGCGGAAGGTGACGGTGCCGTCGTCGTGGACCTCGGGCGAATTGAGCGGGGCGCTGAAGGGGATGAGGCCCTCGGTGTCCTTTTGGGGATTCCAGTCCAGGTTGACGTTGGCCTGCTGGGCGAGGGCGAATGGTGTCGTCAGTGCGATTGCGACCAGCAGGGCGAGCAAGGGGCGGCGGGAGGTCATGATGAGGCAGGGGGCAGGGGGATTTCGGGGCGAATGGACAGGTGTTCGGCGGAGGGAAAATCGGCGGGCAGCTGGGCGTCGACCTGGCGGCGGGCGAGCCATTGCAGGGCGCGGACAACGACGGTCTGGAGGCCGGCGCAGCGCATGCGTTCGGGTTGCACGTCGCCGCGCCAGACGTGGCCGAAGGTGGAGGTATAGACGCGGCCGTCGCCGAATTGAGTAGCCCATTCGAGCGGCCAGTTCATGTCGGTGACCGGATCGTAGCCGTAGGACAGCACCTCGAGATTCTGGGCAGGACCGCGGGCGTGGTGATAGACTTCGATGTCCGGGGTTTTCCAGGCGCGCGGCAGGCCGGTGTGGATGGGGTGATCGCCGCGGCGGTGCACGACGGTGTCGACGCGATCGCCGTGGCCGGTGCCGGGGCCTTCGCCGGCCGGGATGGTGATGAGGCTGCCGTCGGCGCTCACGGCGAGGGCCGGTCCGAATTCGGACCGTCGCCAGCCGAGGCCGATCATGGCGTTGTAGGCCGGCCAGTCGGGGAAGGCATTGTTGCCGCCGTGCCAGACATACACGCCGCCGCCTTCGCGCACGAACTGCTCGAAGGCGGTGCGGACCGCGGCGGGCCAGGTCGGGCCGCCGCCGATGTCATTGCAGGTTTGGATGACGACGTCATGGGCGGCGAAGTCCGGCCGCCACGCCTCCCAGTCGGGCGCATCGGCCGTCCCGGGCGCGGTGCTCACCGCGACCTCGAACCGGCCGTCCGCTGCCAACATGCCGCGAATGAGCGCGGTGGTGAGGCGCCAGTCGTGGTTGCTGAACCCATCGACGATGAGCACTCGGATCGGCGGTCCGGCCGCCACGCCGAGCAGCGTGGAGAGTGCGAACAGCACGAGGAATACAAGACGACGCATGGGGCGGGGCAGTCGGAGGTTTTGCGACCGGATCGGGGGGCCTTGGTCAATGAGGACGACGACGCGGGGACGACGCCGGAAAGCAAGCAGCCGAGGGGCAGGGGCGGGCGTCGTCAAGACTCCGGAGGCGATCAGGGCCGCGCCCCTGCAGGGTTGAGCGGGTGGGCCTCAGCTGGTGGGCTGCGGAGCGAGGAATTTATTGGAGTCGAGCCAGTGGGTGAAGACCTCGA
The DNA here is from genome assembly GCA_965652375.1 of uncultured Opitutus sp. Lineage (GTDB taxonomy): Bacteria > Verrucomicrobiota > Verrucomicrobiia > Opitutales > Opitutaceae > Actomonas. The sequence continues at coordinate 492 of CBFGUO010000061.1, read as the reverse complement.
ACCACCAGTAGGTCGGGTGGCCGGGATAGCCCATGCCGAAGCCGTGGCCGCCATCCTGGTAGAGGTGGAACTCGACCGGCTTGCCGGCGTCGTACCACGACTTGATCAAACCGAAATCGCCGTTGAAGAGAAAATCATCGGCGGCGATGGCGGCGAACAGGGGCGGGGCGTTTTCCGGCACGTCGACCGGGCCCATGCCGCCGTAGATCGGGGCGATGAAGGCCAACTTCATCGTCTGCGAGTTGAGCGTGCAGTGCATCGTGAGGCCGGCACCGGCGGAGAAGCCCATCATGCCGATGCGGTCGGGATCGACGCCCCATTCCTCGGCGCGCTCGACGATCATGGCGTAGGCGGCTTCGGCGTCGGCCTGCTGGTTGGAAAGGTCCCAGCGCGGGCGCCGCGGCGGGGGCGGTGCTTCCGCCGCGGCCTCGCCGTCGGCGGGGGTGGCGGCGGTGAAGGTGCGGTTCATCGATTCACGCAGGCCATCGAGGG
>CBFGUO010000060.1:0-33148 GCA_965652375.1 uncultured Opitutus sp. | reverse complement strand
CCTTTCGGCATACGCCCCTCAAGCGTACGTGTCTACCAATTCCACCACCTGAGCAGTTTTGAAGGGAGGAAGGCGGACTAAGAAAGATGCTCCTCACCTTGTAAAGCCCCGAAATCTATTTTCTAGATTCCGTCTGGACCTCCTCCCGCCGCCTCCCTCCAACGCCGTTAACCACGCTCATGACGATTGACGCAATTCAGCGCGCCCTCCTCGAGTCCTACGAGACCCAGGGCGGCATCAACCACATCGACGGCAGCAACTTGCCTTCCGATGAGTCGATCAACTGGCTCGCGACCGAGATCATGCACCTCCTCTTCCCGGGCTTCTTCGAGCACCGGCCCCTCGCCCGTGAGGATGTGCCCGCGATCACGGCCGAACGCTTGCGCAATGTCTGCTTCCGGCTGGAGGAGGAGATCGCCAAGGCCCTCAGTTTCGACGGCGATCCTGATCCCCGGCGCCACGCCGCCGACCTCTCCCAGCAACTGCTGCTCAAGCTCCCCGCCATCCGCGATATCTGTCAGACTGATGTGCAGGCCGCCTACGACGGCGACCCCGCCGCCCGCAGCGTCGAGGAAATCATCCTCGCCTACCCCTGCGTCCTGGTCATTTCCATCCAGCGCGTCGCCCACGAACTCTACAAACTCGGCGTCCCGCTCATCCCGCGCATGCTCACGGAGTACGCCCACGAGCGCACCGGCACCGACCTCCATCCCGGCGCCGAGATCGGCACCCACTTCTTCGTCGACCACTGCACCGGCGTCGTAGTCGGCGAGACCACCCGCATCGGCAATCACGTGAAGATCTACCAGAACGTGACCCTCGGCGCGAAGTCCTTCGAACTCGACGAGAACGGCAACCCGGTCAAGGGCGTGAAACGCCATCCCGACATCGAGGACAACGTGACGATCTACCCGAGCGCCACCATCCTCGGCGGCCGCACCGTCATCGGCCGCGGCTCGATCATCGGCTCGAACGTCTGGCTCATGAAGTCGGTGCCGCCCGACAGCATCGTCTACTACGAGGGCGACCGCACCTCCGTGGTGCGCAACCTCAACGACCGCAAGAACACCAAAGCCGGCGCCGAACAAAACAACCCGGCCCTCGACTGGTCGATCTGACGAGGCTGCACCTTCGATCCCGCCGCAGGTTTTTTAACCATGAATGGCTCCGGCTACCGCCTACGCACTGAAACCAGGAGAGGGTGAATCAATCAGGACGCTTATAGCCCGCCCCTACCGTCGCTGCCGTCCGGCGAGGCCTTTGGCCAGTTCCGCGGCGAAGAAGGGGCCGCGGTAGATCATGCCCGTGTACACCTGCACCAGCGTCGCCCCCGCATCGAGCTTTTCACCGGCACTCTCCCCATCGGTGATGCCACCCACGCCGATGATCGGCAGCCGCCCGCACGTGCTCCGGGCGATGAAATTGATGATCTGCGTGGAACGCCGGCGCAGCGGCGCACCGCTCAGCCCGCCGCTCTCCTCCACCTGCGCAAACGGTCCCGGCCGCGCGATCGTTGTATTGGTGGCAATGATACCGTCGAAGCCGAATTCCTCGATCACCCCCAACACCCGGTCGATCTGGCCGTAGCTCAGGTCCGGCGCGATCTTGAGCAGCAGCGGCCGGCGCGCCGCCCCCCGCGTCCGGTTGGCGGCACTGATTTCGCCGAGCAGCTCCCGCAGACGCCCTTCGTCCTGCAGCTTGCGCAGGTCGGGCGTGTTCGGACTCGAAACATTCAGCACCAGGTAATCGGCATACTCCGCCAGCTTGCCGAAGCTGCGCAGATAGTCATCGACCGCCTTGTCCAGCGGCGCGGCCTTCGACTTGCCCAGGTTCACCCCGAGCGGGATGCGTCGCTGCCCGACCCCGGGCTGCCCGGCCAGGCGCCGGGCAACACGGTCGGCCCCTTCGTTATTGAATCCCATCCGGTTGATCACCGCCTCTTCCCGCGGATAACGAAACATGCGCGGCTTCGGGTTGCCGGGCTGCGCCAGGGCCGTGACCGTGCCGATCTCCACGTGGCCGAAGCCCATCGCCGCCGCCGCCGGCCAGGCCCGGGCGTTCTTGTCGAAGCCGGCCGCCAGCCCCACCGCGTTGGGAAAGGACAGCCCGAAGGCCTCGACCGGCTTGAAGCGCGCCGCCGGCAGCCGGTTCCACGCCTCCATCAACCGACACACGGGCTTCAGCCAGCCCAGGGCGGCCATCGCGGTGACTCCGACTTCGTGCGCCCGCTCCGAGTCGAGCTGGAACAGGAGCCGACGCATAACCTTCTCATAGAGAAAATCCATCGGCGCGAGACACTGGAACCCGCTTGGCAAAACGCAAGGATGCGCCCTGCCCCACCCGTTTTCACCAGTTGCTCTGATCAACAAAATCAGGTCCGGCCCCATCCCTTGCTTCACTCGTCGACAAAACGGCCGAAATGCCACTTCAGAAAAGTCACTCGAAAGTGCTTTTCGTGGTTTGACTCACGCAAAGCACACCCTTTTTCCTGCGACCAACCTAGCACACCGTAACATGGCAAAATCCTCCTCCACTCTCGATTGGTGCATCGTTCGCCTTGGTGAAGACCACAACTGGTGGGTCGACGAAGTGAGCGATCCCATCCGCTGGGACGTCGATGGCTTGAGCATCGTCGACCCGCGCCAAGTCGATTACTTGGTCGAGCTGGTGGATCCGCTGCGCGACTACGGCTTCGACCAGGACGTCCTCGACCTCGCCTTCATCCCCTTCCGCATCGAGAAGGACCTCGGCGAAGGCCGCGTCCGTCTCAAGCGGGTCAAGGACTCGCTCTTCGAGACCGACGAAAAGCTCTTCGCCCTGCCCGACATCGTCGACGACGAGAACGGCCCCTACGCCGACCTGCTCGACCACCTCACCCGCTGCCGGGTGAAAATGCTCAACGATGTCTTCGACTTCGAGTCCAAGCTCACCGTCGACGAGGTCGAGGACGAGATCCGCGAAGAACAGAACGCCAGCTTCATCGAGGGCAAGGCCATCCATACCTTCGAGGAACTCACCGCCATCCTCGACTACGTCCCAGCCGGCTACGAGACCGACGATGAGGACGAAGGCAGCACCACCGACGACGAGGAAATCGACGACGAAGACCTGCCCGATATCGACGAGGAGGACGAAAGCGCCCTCAAGGGCGACTCCTCCCTCAAGTGGGACGAGGAGGACGAAGACGAAGAATCCGAGGAGGAATCCGACGACGAGGAGTCCGAGGACGACGACGAGGGCGAGGAAGAAGAGGACGGCGACGACGACGATTCCGACGAGGAAGCGGAGGACGAGAAGCCCCGCCGCGGTGCCCGTCGCCGCTAAACGACCGCCGTCTCCCTTCCCCCTTTCCCAGCGCGACCCGGCTTCGGGTCGCGCTTTTTGCTTCCGTCCTCCCCCGCCCTTGCTGAACTTGCCGCATGTTCCTCCGGTCGCCCCGCCTCTCCGCAGTCGCCGTCCTGACCACCTCCATTCTTCTACTCCTCGGTCTGGCCGGCTGCGAAACGACCGGCACTCCCCGCAGCACGAGCAATCCGCCGATCCCGGAGGCCGCCAGCTCGGCCGTGCTGCGTGCCGGTGACAGCCTCGGCATCTCCCTCCAAGGCATTCCCGATCCGAGCGTCCACAATGTGCAGGTCGACGACCAGGGTCTCATTTCCCTGCCCTACATCGGCGGCATCAACGCCCAGGGACTCACGGCCTCCGATCTTTCGGCGCGGATCCGCCAGGCCTACATCGACGGCCGGTTCTACCGCGCGATCGATGTCTCGGTGAGCGTGACCGAACGCTTCGTGTACGTCGGCGGCGAGGTCCAGCGGCCAGGCCGCATCATCTGGACCCCCGATCTCACCATGACCAAGGCCATCCAGGCCGCCGGCGGTTTCACCATCTACGCCAAGGAAACCGCCGTCAACGTGGTGCGTGACCGCGCCTCCTACATCCTCGACGCCCGGCTCGCCCAACGCAGCCCCGCCGAGGACCCACGCCTCCTGCCCGGCGACTCCATCCAGGTCGATCGCTCGGCGTTCTGAGCCGAACCTGCCGTCAGCCTGCGGCACGCCGACAAGCGGCGGCCCTACATTGTGAAATATGCGGCTCATGGCGCGGCCACGCCACGTCCTACGGCGGAGCCGCCCCGAACACTTGCTGATACCCCGCCGCCAGGCGCGCCCGATCCTGCGGCGTCACCCGCGGCTGCGCGTCGAGGCGCCGGAACCACCGGTCCGCCGCCGGCCGATCCTGCGCACTGATCGCCGCAAAGGTGAGCATGATGAGCGCAAAAGGATTCTCCGGCTCCGCCTCAAGCGATCGTTCGAGCATCACCTGGCCTTCCTGAACCCGCTCCAACGCGAAGAGGACCCGGGCCGCCTCGACGAAACCCGTGGCGTCGTCATGCCGGACCTCTGTCACGCGTCGGAAGTCCGCCAGCGCCTGCTCCAGCCGGCCGCGTTCCTGGAAGGAGCGGCCGCGCTCGATCAACAGCACTCCGGAATCGGGATTCGCCTCCAACGCCTGGCGCAGCGCGGTAAACGCCTTGCCGGTCTCACCGATGGCCTTGTAGAGCGTGATCAATCGCATCCAGGCATCGCTGATCGTGGGGTCCAGCTCGACCGCCTTCTCGTAGGCCGACAGCGCCTTCACCTGGTTGCGCAACCTCTCCCAGATCCGCGCCGCCTGGTGGTGCAGCTGACCGTCCTCGGGATCGAGCTGCAGCGCGCGGTTGATCCACCGCACCGCATCATCGTCATCGCCGCGATAGGCCGCCGCCCCGCTCTCCAGCGCCAACTGATACGCATCGTAGCAATCGTCGTTGAGCACGTTGATCCACGGGTCACTCACCGCCTGGTAGGCCCCGTGCGCCTTCTGCTGCGACCGCAGCAGGCGGGCGCGGTCGTCCTCGCCCAATTTCTGATAAACGGTGGTGAGCAGGTCCGCCCCGTACTCCCCCTTCGTCCGGGTCGCCACCCGCTCGAGTCGCGGCCGCGCCGCGGTCCAGTCCCCCCGGGCAATGTCGATTCGCGCCAGCCCGATCTGGGCATGCACATTCGCTGCGTCCTTCTCAAGCACCGCGGCCAACACCGCCTCCGCCTCGTCCAGCGCATTGTCCTTGTAGAGCACCTCGCCGAGCTTGATCCGCGCCGGCAGATAATCGGGGGCCGTGGCGACGACCGCCTCCAGCAGCGGCCCGGCGGATTCACTGTCACCAAAAACTGCATACACATGCGCCGCACGGTGCAGCCACAGCGGCTCATTCGGCCGGGCCGCCTGCAGGCCGACGTAGCACTCCAGGGCCTCGCGGTAGTAGCCGTTGGCATGGTAGAGCCGACTGAGTTCCGCCAGCGCCGAAGCATCGCCCGCGACGGCCGCGTCCGTCGCGGCCGCGATGCGCCGCTGCAGTTCGGCGGGCTTGGCCGTCAGGTCGGGCGTGGGCGGCACACTCGCGGCGATCGCCGCCCGCTCCCGGGCACCGCGGATCTGCCACGCCGCGATCCCGCCGACGGCGAGGAGGAGCACCAGCCCGATCACGCCGAACAGTCTGCGCCGGGCCGGCGTCACGGTTGACCTCCGGTCGGGGTCCACAACTCGAAGCGCGTGGTGTGCTCGTAAGGTGGATACGCGTGGAACGCCGCCGAGATGAAGGCGACCCGACCGCTGCCATCGAAATCGCCCGCGGCCAGCGCCAGCAGGTGCGTCGGCGTATGCGCCAGGATACGTGGTTGGAAATTCATGCGACCGTCATTGCGAAACCACATCATCGAGACCGCGCCCGGATTCTCCCATTGGTTGAAGGCGCTCACCGCCACCACATCCATGGCACCATCGCCGTCGACATCGACTGCCACCGGCGCATAGGCCCCCGCCAGGTCGCCGATGCGGTGGAACGCGAAGTCACCCTGACCGCGGTTCTCCAGCCATTGCACGCCGTGCCACGGCCGCGGCCCGGGCTCGGTGGTGGGTCCGAAGCCGTCGCCGTTGCTGAAGAGAATGTCCGGCCGGCCGTCGCGATTGAGATCACCGAGGCTGATGTTGCTGCTGGCAAATTCGTCGTTGGTCGATCCGAAGAGGATTTTGTCCGTGAAGTGCCCGCGCCCGTCGTTCCGCAGAAGGTGCACTTCCTCCCATTGCTGCGAGATGACGGTCGCGATATCGAGCGAGCGGTCACCGTCGAAATCGGCGACGAGCACGTTGATGGCCCCCGCCAGCCCGATGAGCGGGTGCGACGCAAAGGTCCAGGCGCCGGTCCGCTCCAGCCACTGCACCTCCCCCTGGTCGTAGCCGAACTGCGCGACGGCGAGATCGAGCCTGCCGTCGCCATTGAAATCACCCGCCCGCGCGTCGCACACGCGGGCCACATTCTGCAGGATGACATGCGGCGTGAAGCCCTGCGCCCCGTCGTTCTCCAGGATCGTGAGCGTCCCGATGCGGTCATTGTTCGGATACACTTCGCCCATGCTCGAGACGATGAGATCGAGATCGCCGTCCTCGTCCATGTCGGCCGGATGCACCTGTACCGGCGCACTCAACCCGTCGGCCAGCACCCGCTCCTCGAACTCGCCCGGGGACGTTTGCCGTAGCCACAGTACTTCGTGATCCTGCGCCTCGGCAGCGACCGCGTCGAGCCGCCCGTCACCATCCAGATCGACCGCCACCACATGGGCCACCCACGGATGGTGCCCGGTGTTGGCGCGACCGATCGCCCGGTGCGTGAAGCGATCGAGATCCGACTGCACCGCCGACCGTGCAGGCAGACTGATAGGCGGAGCCTTCGCGGCGGGCTTGCCGCAACCAGCCAGCAACCAAGCCGCGAGCAGCAGAAAAAGCAGGCGCGGGAAACGCGGCAACATACGCCACCACGCTTGGCCGACGCCCGCGGCGTGGCAACCGGAATTCGGACGGCGGGTGGCGCCCCGTCAGCCGGCGATAACCTGGGCCGGCGCGTGTTTCGGGCTGTAGGGCTGCCGCTTGCCGGCATGCCGCACCTGCCTCTCCGGTTCTCGAATTGCCACCTGCTACCGTCAGCCTGCGGCACGGCGACGAGCACCGGCCCTACACGGTGCCTATCAGACCGCCTCCGATCAGTCGGTCGTCGCGTTGGACGCGGGCCCGAACGCCCGCTGCACGTAGGCGGCCAAGGCCTCGACCTCATCGTCACCTAGAAATCCGAAGGGCGGCATCTCCCACCCCATCGGATTCTCCCGCCCCCGCAACGCCGCCGAACCGCCGCGGATCACCTCCGCCACGCGCCGTGGACCTTCCGCGACGATGGGGCCGTCGAGGATGCCGGGCTGGAAATTGGGCACGCCGCCACCGTCGGCCATGTGACAGGTGGCACAGTGGGCGGCATAGAGGGCTTCACCATTCGGCGCTGGCGCGGGCTGAGCGGCGGGATTGGTAGGCGGGAAGTTGTCCGGCGCCGGATCGGAGGGCGGCTCCTGCAACAGAAAGCCCACCCCGATCACGCCGAGACCCAGGCCGACGCCTCCGATGCTGACCCAACGGCTGGCGCTCATTCCCCTGGGTGAAACACCCGCCAGATGCGTCCGCCCTGGTCGGCGCCGATGTAAAGCGAACCGTCCGGTCCGACTGCCAGACCCATGGGACGGAAGGCCGCATCACGCGGGCTGCGGATCTCCTCCTTGCCCATGAAATCGTCGGCAAAGATGGACCATTCGCCGGTGGGCATTCCGCTATCGTCGAATTCGATGAACACCACGTTGTAGCCCTTCTGCGACGGCCGGTTCCACGAGCCGTGGAACGCCAGGAACAGGCCCCCGTGATACGACGCCGGAAACTGGCCGTCACCATAGTAGGCCATCTGCATCGGGGCCCAGTGCGCGGGGAAGGCGATGATCGGGTCCGGGTATTTGCCGGCCTCCGGCGTCTTCTTGCCGTCGCCCCCGTATTCGGGGGAGAGCAGGCGCTTCTTTTCGATGGGGCTGTAATAGGTGTAGGGCCAGCCCAGGTTGGTGCCGCGGCGCAGCACATGAAATTCCTCGGCCACGTGCTCGGCATTGTAGGCGGCGTTGAAGACCTCGGGATTCACCACGTCGAGGACGTCCCGGCCATTCTGCGCAGCGAAGAGCTGCTTCGAAACCGGATGCCAGGCCAACGACAGGACGTGGCGCTGGCCGGTCGACCAGTGTTCACCATCGGCCTGCGTGAGCGGCGCCTTGCTCGGATCGAATTTCCAGACACCGCCGTGTTCGCTGAGAAAGGCGTCGACCTCGGCCTTGCTGCTGCCGACCGCCCCGCGAGCGCGGTCGGGATTGCCCAAGGCGTTCGAGGGCGAGCCCACTTCCACGTAGAGCATGCCGTCGCCGTCGAAGGTGAACATCTTGGCGGCATGCTGCCGCTTGTCCGGCAGGCCCGTGACGACCGGCTCGATGGCGCCACCGGGAACGAGTTCATCTTCGGCGCGCTTCATGCGGTAAACGGCGTTGTCCGAGGAAAAGTAAAGATAGCCGCCGTGCAGCGCGATACCGCTGCCCGCGTTGCCGGTCTCGATCTTTTCCTGCACATCCGCCGCCCCGTCACCGTCGGTATCACGCAGCGCCACGATGCCGCCACCCCGCAGTCGGCCGTAGACGTCGCCGTTGGAGGCCACCGCAATGCCGCGCACGCCGTCCACGGCATCCGAAACCACCACGGCCCGGAAGCCCTCGGGCAGCGTGATGTCGCCGTTGTCGGGACTGGCCGCCAGCTCGGCGCGCAGGCCGGAGTGCAGCAGCAGGAGGGGGGCGGTGAAGGCGACGAACCGAAGATTTCGCAGGGTCATGGTGACCGGAAACCTACGCCACCCGTCGTCCCGATCAACTTCCCCCGGAGATCCCGCCCATCGGCACGAGTTTGACGTTGAATAGGTTCCAATCCCGCCGGACGGCCATTCACCGCTGCCGTTGACCCTTGGCGAAACCCGTGGCAGCTTTCCGCCACCATGGAAGTCCTCGATACTGTCCGTGCCGTCCTTGCCCAGAAAGGAAACGCAATCTGGAGCATTACCCCTGACGCCACGGTCTTTGATGCGATCGCGTTGATGGCTGAAAAAAACATCGGCGCCGTGCTCGTGATGGATTCCGACCGACTCGTCGGCCTGCTGTCCGAGCGCGACTACTCCCGTAAGGTCATCCTGCAGGGCAAACAGTCCAAGGAAACCCGCGTCCGCGAAATCATGAGCCCGGATGTCCTGACCGTGAAGCCTCTCGACACCGTCGAACACTGCATGAGGCTCATGACCGACAAACGCGTGCGCCACCTGCCCGTCGTCGAAGACGGGCGCGTCATCGGCGTCGTCTCCATCGGCAACCTCGTCAACTGGATCATCTCCGCCCAAAGCGTCGCCCTCCAAAACATGGAACGCCTCATCGGCGGCGAGTACCCCGGCTGACCCGCCTGCCGGACCCAGCGCGGTTCCGCGTGGCTACAAGCGTGAGAGCGAGTGGCAGCCGCCCCGGTAGCTGCGAGCGCGAGCGAGTGGCCCCGCCCGGTAGCGACTGATTCCTCCCTTCCGACGCCCGACGCCCCCTATCCATCATTTGCTTGACAAGTGTATTACTCTATTAATTCACTCTGTCACACCTTATGAGCCTGCTCCTCGTCATCGACCACCACAGTGGGGTGCCCGCCTACCGGCAGATCATGGACCAGGTGAAGTTCCAAATCGCCTCCGGTGTGCTCACCGCCGGGGAGGAGTTGCCCTCCACCCGCAGCCTCTCGACCGAGCTCTCCCTCAACCCGATGACGATCAGCAAGGCCTACAGCCTGCTCGAGCGCGATGGTGTGCTGGTGCGTAACCGCGGTCAGCCGCTCACCGTGGCGCGCGCCGTGGCGGCACCGAGTCACCAGCTGCGCATCGAACCCTTGCGCCAACAGCTCGCCACCGCGGCGACCATCGCCCGCCAACTCGGCATCCCGCGACGGGACGCGCTCCAGCTTTTCAAGACCCTCCTCGACGAATCGAACTCCTGACCTCCTCCCGCCCATGCCCACCGCCGACCCCGCCCCCATTCGTTTCGACCGCGTCACCAAACGCTACGACACCTGCACCGCCCTGGACGACATCACGCTCGACGTTCCCCGTGGTCGCATCATCGGCCTGCTGGGGCGCAACGGCTCCGGCAAGACCACGCTGCTACAGGTCGCGTGCGGGCTGCTGCTCCCGTCCGCCGGCGAATGCCGCACCCTCGGCAAACCCGTCGCCGAACTCGATACCCCCGAACTGACGCGCCTCGGCGTCGTGCATCAGGAGGACCGGCCGATCCAGTGGCTCACGGTCGCACAGCACCTCGATTTCACGGCCTCGTTTTATCCGGGCTGGGATGCGACCCTCGAACAGCGCCTGCTCCAGATCCTCGAGCTCGACGGCAAACGACGCGTCGCCGAGCTGAGTCCCGGGGATCGCCAGAAACTCTCGCTCATCCTCGCGGTTTGCCACCACCCCGCCCTGCTCCTGCTCGACGAACCGATGAGTGCGCTCGATCCCATCATTCGCGCGCGGCTGTTGGATGTATTGTTGGAACGACTACGCGACGACGACTGCACGATCGTGGTCTCCTCGCACATCCTGACCGACGTCGAGAAGATCCTCGACTGGGTGGTCGCCATCGACCGCGGCCGGGTCACCGCCAGCCTGGCCTTCGACGAACTGCAGGAAAGCTACGCGGAGTGGATCGTCACCTGTGAGCCCGGCCGCCCGCTACCGGTTTCCTTCCCGGAGCCCTTCGTTTTCAGCCGTCACGGCGACGCGCGCCGCGTGCGCCTGCGGGTGCGGCCGGACACACCCGACGCCGCCGAACGCTTCGCCGCCCGCCACGGCTGCCGGGTCGAAGCCCGCCCGCTCAACCTGGAGGAGCTCTTCCCGCTCCTCACCGGCACCTCCGTCGCCACCGCCCTGCCCGTCTGAAACCGCCTCAGCAGCCGCTCCCTCATGAAGCTCGCCACTGTTATCCGGATTACCCGCCTGCCCCAGGCGCTGCTCCTGCTGCTCGGGGCGGTGCCGTTCTGCGGTCTCGCGATCCTGGGGGAAGCGTACGCATGGTTCGCCGACCGGCCGGATATTACCTTCGCGCTCATTCTTGTTCCCTGGTGGCTGGGGACGATTCTCAACCGCATCAGCCTGGCGCACCTTCATCGCCCCGCGGTGCTCACGCTGCCGCACCTGACCCGGCACATCGTGTTCCTGCACGGCGCCCTCACTCTCGCCGCGGCCACGGCGTTCGCCGGGATCGCACGGTGGGGAAACACGCCGGTACCGTATCCGATCGCCGTCCTGCTCAGCCTGCTTTTTCTCAACTTGCCGATCCTTTCTGCGCGCCCGCTGGTGTGGATGGGCTCGCGGACGCTCGGCATTCTGATTGCCGCCGTCGTCCTGCTCGCCGGCTTCATCGAGAACAGCTGGTTCGGCGTGCTGGTCATGCATCCGGGCGGGGGTGCGCTGTTGCTGCTCGGCCTGATCATTGCGCTCTATCGTAAGTTATTGTCGCGCGACCACCTTCGGCTTCGCGCGAGGGAGCCGAACCTCAATCTGCTGGCGGGGGACGATCGGCAGGACGAGGTTCAACGGCAACTCGATCTCCGGCCCGCCAAAGGCGCCGCCTCCTGGTCTCGTCGCCAGCTCCTTCCCCACCCGCGCGAGTTCGTGGACGCGCTCGCTTTCGAGCATCTTCGCGGACGCGGGCTGCCCCTCGCCCTCCGTGCCGGAGCCCTCGCCTTCTCAGCCGTGATTGCAGTCACGATGCTCTACGTGGTTTTCAACGCTCCCGCTGATGACGTGTCCTATCCGCACGCTTTGCTGCAGGCTTGTTCGGCGTTCGTATGGGGACTGCCCGACAACCCCTTCCCGGCCTACCTCGGCGGCCTGATGTTGGTCGTCTTCACTTCGGTGGTCGCGCAGTTTTTCCCGCAGTTCGTCCGGCCTGCCCTCTACCCGATTCCCCGTCAGCAACTCGCCCGCGCGGTGTTGCACTTCAACACAACCTGCGTGCTGCAATGGCATGCCGGTTTCGCGATCATGGTCCTCACCGTCAGCCTGATTGCCGCCGCGCTGGATCCGGTCTCCCTCGGTCGCCTGCGCCTGCCGCCCGTCACCGGCGGATTCCTGCTGTCCCTGGCGGTGAGCTGGATTCTGCTCGCCGGCCGGGTGCTCACCGCCGGCTGGACCCACGTGCTCGCCCGTCTGTTGCTGCTGATCGCCACCGCACTGCTCATGCTCCTGCCCGTCCTCGCCGTGATCTGGCATGAAGCGGCCCTGAGTCCGGCGGGGCTCACGCTCCTCCTCGCCGCCAACGCCCTCGCCTGGACCGGCTATGCGAGCGCACTGCGTCGCCACTATCGGGTCAATGATCTCACCACGCATCAGGTGGGACGGGAATACCAGACGACCTGATCATCCGCCTTGCTTCGGCCATGAAACTCTCCACCCGACTCGCCCTCGTCCGCCCTCTCGAAACGGTCTTTTTCCTCTGTTCGTTCGGCGCTCTGTCATCGTTTTTCGGATACTTCATGGTTCTGCGCCACCACGCTCCGGACCGTCAGCTTTTCGGCGGCCTCGTCTGGCTCGCCGCCTGGTACGGTGGCGGCGTCGTGAGCCTCTCCTTTCACAGCATCCTGCACCGGCCCGCCACGATGACGCTGCCCAGCTGGCGCCGCCTTTTCTGGCGTCAGCAACTGCCATGGATCGGGCTGCTCGCCGCCGCCCTGGCCGCGCCCTTTTGGTGGTTGCACGACACCGTATCCCCGCTGGTCGCCACCGCCATCGCCTTTATGTGGATGACGCTGTCGCTCCCGATCGAGCCCTTCCAGCAATGGCGCGGCCACCGAAAGACCGCCGTGCTGCTTCACGTCGCGGTGATGGCAGGCGTAGCGGCCGTGGATCCCGTCGTTCGGTTCTGCAAAGACCATCCGCTTCCCGTGACCGCGCTGGCGTGCGGCATGGGTTTCGCCGCAATTCATGCAGCCACCGACCCGCGCCAACTGCGTCGGCGCACGCAGCGCACGGTGCTGTTCGGCCGCGATGCCCTGAATCCCCGCCTGGCCCAGCAGGCGGCGGCCGACCATCAGCGTCAAACCGGGCGCCGGGGCCGCGTTGCCCTCTCCCTTACCCGAACCCCCATTGCCGACGATGAAAGCCGTCTGATGCAAGCCGCGATGGTGGCCCGCTTCGGCTCCATCGCGGGCGTGCGCCGGCTCGCGCTCCTCCTCCCACTGGCCTCCGCACTTCCACTGGCCCTTGTCGCCGCCTTCGACAGCGTGGGTCCCAACCTGACCTTTGTGCATGCGCTCCACCAGACCGTCTGGGGCGGCCCGAGCGGAAGCGGCGGTGTCGCCGTCATCGCTGCGCTCGGTCCCTTGGGCGCCTTGGTTTCGTTCGGACTGCAATTCCAGCCCCTGATCGCCCTGCCTCTTTCGCGAACGCGCAAGCTCAGGTTGGCAACGCGCTTGTTCCAACGGACCTTGGGACTGGTTTGGGGTAACCTGCTGCTCTTCGCCATCGCTGCAAGCGCAGGTACCGCCGTCCTCGCGGGGCAGCCCCTCTGGGCGGAGGAACTGCCGCTGCTCGTGCGCGGCATGCTCGCCGTACCCGCTGTGACGACCCTCGCCATCTGGGGCATGATGCTCGGCCGGCACGGCGCCATGTCATCATCACTGCGGAGGACCCTCAACCGCATCATGATAACCGTTGCAGTCATCGCAGCCGGCTTAACTGTCCTGACCGTCTCACTGTCTTCGGGCGCGCTCATCGCGGTGCTGATCGCACTCACCCTGCTCGGTTCAGCGCTCTACCAACGCTGCCAGCGCCGGCTCTACCTGGAACTCGATTTGGCTGGACGCAGTGTATGAAGCCAGCAGGGCCGGCGCCGGCGCCGCGACGGCTCCGGACCCATGTCACCGCAGCGCCTGCGCCATGTCCCTGGCGAAGTAGGTCAGGATGAGGTCGGCGCCGGCGCGCTTGATCGCGAGCAATGATTCGTGACGGATCTTCGCGAGGTCCAGCCAGCCGAGTTTGGCAGCGGCATGAATCTGCGAATACTCACCCGAAACCTGGTAGGCCGCGATCGGCTTGGTCGTCGCGTCGCGCACGTCACGGATGATGTCCAAATAAGCGCCGGCCGGTTTCACCATGATGAAATCCGCGCCCTCTTCCTCGTCGAGCGCCGCCTCGTTGATCGCCTGGCGGCGGTTGGCCGGATCGAGTTGGTAGGTCGCCTTGCTCAGCAGCCGCGTGCCCGCTGCCTGCGCGCTGCCCACGGCGTCGCGGAACGGCCCGTAGTAGGCCGAGTTGAACTTCGCCGAATAGGCCATGATCGCGGTGCTGGTGAAATCATGCGCGTCGAGCGCTTCGCGGATCGCGCCGACGCGACCGTCCATCATGTCCGACGGCGCCACGATATCGACGCCCGCCTCGGCCTGTAGCACCGCCATTTCGGCGAGGATCGAGACCGTGCGGTCGTTGTCCACGTCGTCGCCGATGTCGGTCAACACACCGTCGTGACCGTGGGTCGTGTAGGGATCCAGCGCCACATCGGTAATGACGGCGAGTTCCGGCAGCGCCTTCTTCACCGCCCGCACCGCGCGCAGAATGAGACCGTCCTCGTCGAGCGCACCCGTGCCGTCGGCATCCTTCAGTTTCGGGTCGAGCTTGGGAAACAAGGCCACCGCGCGCACCCCGAGCTTGGCGAGCGCCCGGCACTCCTTGACGAGGTCTTTCACGTTCAGCCGAAACACGCCGGGCATGGAGCCGATCTCCTCCGGTGCCGGGTTGCCATCCACCACGAAAAGCGGCGCGATGAAATCCTCGGGCCGCAGGTGCGTCTCCCGCACCATGTCACGGAGCCCGGCCGTACGGCGCAGGCGACGAGGACGTTCAACGAGATCGAGCAGGGCTTCGGACGACATAAGACCCCTGATCTACGGCGCGTCCGCGACGTCGTCACTTCGATTTTCTCGCTCGGAGGCTCCAACCAGTCGCACCAGCACCCGCCTCGCGGGATCACGCGGATCCCGCGCTTCGAGCGCAACCACGCCCGCCGTCAACACCAGGGCGCCCCGCGGATTTCGCACCACCAGCGCGACCTCCAGCGCCGTCTTCCCCTCCAGCTTCAGTTCGAAGGGCACCACGTAAAACTCCCGGTAACGCGGAGGCTCGTCGCTCGGCCGCGTGAGGTGACGCACCCCTTCGGGTTGAAACTGGAAGTTGATGGACGGCAGCTTTCCGCGCTTTTTCATGACGGCGAGCCAGGGAACATCCGTCACCTCCCAGAAGATCTCCGCCATCGCCGGCGTCCGCAGAATCAGGGTAACAAACTCAATCAGCGCCGGCATCGTGGCAGAAAACGCCCGGTCGTTCTCCTCCGACCACCCCGCCCGTTCCGCGACCCCGGCCACTTTCGCGGCAAGATCCTCGGGATAGGGCCGCAGCTGCGTGCCCAATCCCGGCGCCACCGCCACCCCGCTTTCCCGCAGGTTCACCCAAGCCTCGGCAAAATCGGCAAAACCCAGTCGCAAAAACCCCTCACTCACCCATCGACGATTGTCCTGTTGTTTTACCCCGTGCTTTTCCACCTGCCGCGAGCCGCGCTCCGACAACTCCACCGGCCCGAAGACTTCGAATGCCATCGCCAGCCGCTCGCTCGGAAACTCGAACCGGCGCCCCGTCGAGGAGAAGACTCGGGCCAGCTGCGGCCGGACCGAATCCGGATCCGCCTCCGCCGATGCTCCGGTCGGGTTCGATGCCTCCGCATGTCGGATCGCCAGCATCCACTGTTTCGTCGCACCTTTGCCGCGCAGTTCAATCACCGCCAGTACATGAGTTCCCACCCTGAGGTCCGCCCCCGCCTCGAGGTCCTCATCGAACGGCCGACCGTTGAGTCGAAAACCGGCGCCCTGCACGGCGGCAACCAGCGGCGCCGTCGGCCTCACGCGCAGGAATTCACCGAATTTCGCCTGCACGACATCTTCCGCCGCCCCGACCTCCGGCAACGCTGCCGTAGTCGAGAGCATCCCGAACACCATCCGACAGGTTCGTATCCACGGGGCCACGGCGTACCTCGCGCGCCGCCGCCATCGCCAGAGACAATCTTCCGCCAGGCGGACCAAATCCGGACTCATACGATTTGAGGACCCAACCGCTCCATGACCGATCATGGCGCCTGCTGGTTTGCCCACCGGCACTCAGACCGCCAAGAAAAAAGTGCCACGGCACATTACCGGTCGGGCGACTATCGCAGACGCGCTCCCGCTGCATGTCAGGGTCCAGCCGTGGCCGCCAGCAACTGGATCGATATGCGTTTGCCCCTGCCTTTCGGCTCGCCGGCGTAGACCGTCGTGACTCCCGCCAGTACCGAGGCCGGCGCACGGGCCGGGCCGACCTCCATTTCGACCATCAGGGCCGGCGCGTCGTTCAGCTCCACCGCGAACGGCAAAATGAAACGTCCCTCGCCATCCGGGGCCACGCGCAGCCGTTCACCCGACAGGTTGAGATTCGTCGACACATTCCCCAGCCCCTTGGCCAAGGCCCACCACGGCACGTCGAGCACCTCCATGAGAATGTCCTTGAGGCCGGGCGTCTGCGCCGAAATGCGAAAAAACTCCAGCAACGCCGGCACCGCGCCCACGAGCGCCCGCTGGTCCTCCGCGGTCACTCCCCGATCCTCCAATCGCGCCTTGGTCGCCCGCACCTCTTCGTCACCGAACGCCGTGTTCCGGATGCCGAGGCCCACTTTGCCCGTGTGGTCGCGCAGCCGCACAATCGTGTCCGCCGCGGCGTCCAGCCCGAGCCCCAGAAAATCGGCGTTCACCAGGAACCGCGCGCGATGCTCCCTCACCCGCGCAACCGCCCGCTCCACCCGGCGCTCATCGCGATCCAACGGACCCGCCACCCACACATCAACTGCCACCGGATCGAGTTCAAAGACGTAGTGCCCTCCCGCCGAACTGTACAACTCGAACGGCTCCGCTGACGACTCGGACAATTGCGCCTTCTCCTCCGGGTTGAGCGTCGCCACCGCAAACGTGATCAGCCACTGCTCCACTTCCTCCTCGTCGCGCATCGACACCAGCACGACCGCCCGATCGCCCGCCTCCGGTCGCACCCGTTCGCCGTCGACGGCCACCCCGGCCAGCGGCAGAGCCCGCTGCTGGGCCAGCAGCCGGATGGCCGCCCCCGGCTCGAAGGATTCGGGCTCCGGATAAACCGGCTCTTTCGCCGCGGTCGTCATCGCCACCGCCGTCGCCGCCAGAAAACCGCACCAATATCGTGAACGCACGCGGTTCAGACGCCGTTCCTCCGGCGAATGTTCATTCGCAATCCGCCTTTTCTCCTTGGCCCACTCCCGGCGCGTTGCCGGTTGCCGTTCAACGCATCCGGAATCGTCCCTCGATTTTCTTTCGTGTCTTTCGTGGCTTTCGTGGTTTCTCCTCCCCACTTCCCATGGCCCTGCAGCTCCACGATTCGCTCACCCGCACCCTGAAGCCCCTCGCGCCGGCGCACGCCGACGGCGTCTACCGTTTCTACAACTGCGGCCCCACGGTCTACGCGCCCGCCCACATCGGCAACTTCCGCACTTTCGTGGTCAACGACCTCATCCGCCGCCTGCTCGAGCTGGAGTTCGGCCCCGACAAGGTGCGCCACGTCCGCAACCTCACCGACGTTGACGACAAAACCATCCGCCGCGCCCGCGAGGAAGGGGTCCCGCTCGCCGCCGTCACCAAAACCTGGACCGACAAATTCCACGCCGACTGCGCCGCCCTCAACTGCCTGCCGCCCCACGTCGAACCCGCCGCCACCACGCACATCGCCGAGCAGGTCAACATGATCGAGGTTCTCCTGCAAAAGGGCCACGCCTACCGCGCCGCCGACGGATCGGTGTATTTCAAAGTGTCCTCATTCGATGGATACGGCGCCCTCTCCCGGGTGAAAGAGCGCGAGCTCAAGCTCGGCTCCGCCCTCGCCGCCGGCAACACGGGCAGCAAGGACACCACCAGCGCCGACTCCGATGAGAAGGAGGACGGCACCGACTTCGCCCTGTGGAAGGCCTGGAAACCCGAGGACGGTGACGTGAAATGGGACGGCCCCACCGGCGCCGCCGCCGGCCGCCCCGGCTGGCACATCGAGTGCAGCGCGATGAGCAAAAAACACCTCGGCGAGACCATCGACCTGCACACCGGCGGGGTCGACCTGCTCTTCCCCCATCACGAAAACGAGATCGCCCAGAGCGAATGCTGCAACGGCCAGACCTTCGCCAACCACTGGTATCACAGCGAACACCTCCTCGTGGACGGCAAAAAGATGAGCAAGTCGCTGGGCAACCTCTACTCGCTCGACCAACTGCGGGAGATGGGCCACTCCCCCGCCGCCCTGCGCTACGCCCTGCTCGCCGGCCACCCGCGCAAGCAGCTCAACTTCACGCTCGACTCGTTGCACGCGGCAGAAAAGGCACTGACGACCTTGCGCCAATACCGTGCGCAACTTGGTGCTGAGTCCGGCAACAACACGACCTTCGCACCCGTTTTGGCCGCCCTTCATGACGATCTGAACACGCCCAGTGCGCTCGGCGCGCTCTTCAGCATCGTCAACCGCGGCCCGACCGGCGTCGATGCCGCCGCCTTCGACCGCGTCATTTTCGCCCTCGGCCTCGACCTGACCGAACCCGAAAGGCCAACCATCACGATTCCGCCGGAGATCACCGCCCTCGCCGAGCAGCGCTGGGCCGCGAAGCAGCAGAAGGACTGGGCCACCGCCGACGCCCTGCGCACGCAGATCGCCGCCGCCGGCTGGACCATGAAGGACCGCAAGGACGGCTACGACCTCGCCCCGGCCAGCGCTTAGGCTGCCTTTGCCTCAAAGCGCGGCCAAAAACCGACGCCTCAAGTTCGGAGTTCCGCCTTTAGGCGGCTTTTCGTGCGTGTCTTGCCGCCTAAAGGCGGAACTCCGAACGGGCCATCCTCCGCCCACCGGTCAAGGACTCGCCAGAATCCTAACTTTCCTTCATCTAGCTACTTACGAAAATCCTCCGCCCAGGGGTTTGACATACCGTCCTCCGTGCCTGCCACTAAGGGCCCTCCCCCACTTTTGACCCGGGCTCCGACGCAGTCGCTTCGCCGATCTGCCTCGGATGTGGCGCAATCCCTCCGCGATGTTGCTCATCGTTCTTTCGCGCCGCCGCCCACCGCCAACGACAGACCACTCGATCCTCCGCCTCGCGCCGGGATCGCCCACGAAGGAACTTCCATGCATCACGAACTCAACAAACCCTCGCGAGCCGACTCCAACCCTCCGTTTTCGTCCACGCCGCCTCCCTTTTCCGCCGAGGTCGAGCATCCCAGCGAGGCCCAGCGCAAGCTCACCTTCCTTTCACAGGTCAACTCCCCGCGCCACGATCGCGGCGGCGTGAGCGGCCTCAAGCGCTACGCCGAGGGCAAGGTCGACTCCGCCGCCGGCCATCTCTACTCCGCGGCCGAGGCCCGCAAGCTCATCGAGCTCGGCATCGAGGACCGCATGAAGGTCAAGATCAGCGATCACTATAACGCCTTGGTCACCGGCGATTCCGGCATGCCGCCCAGCGTCGCACTGCGCAACCTCGTCACCGCGCGCGACGAGGAAGTGAAGGACCTCTCCGGCGAGATCGATCCCTCCAATCAACTTTCTTACAGCCCCGCCCCCGGCATCCTGCACAAATACGAGATGGCGCTGCTCTACGTCGTCAAAACCTGCAGCGCCCACTGCCGCTACTGCTACCGACTCGACCTCTTCACCGGCAAATCCGGCAAACCGCTTGCCCAACTCGAGGCCGTGCGCGACTACATCGACACCCACAACGCCGCCGCCCGCGCGCACGAAGGCGTCCATCCCGACACCGGTCGCCCGATCCTGCGCGAGGTGCTGCTCTCCGGCGGCGATCCCATGGTGCTCAGCAACACCAAACTCGCCGCCTGGCTGGTCGAACTCGCCGAGGCAGGCATCTCCACCATCCGCATCGGCACCAAGGAACTCGCCTTCTTTCCGCACCGCTTCGACGACGACTTTTTCGGCATGCTCGATGCCTTCAACGAAGCCTACCCCAACGTCCGCCTCGTCTTTGCCGTCCACTTCACCCATCCCGACGAATTCCTCTTCCGCGATGAGGACGGTGCCTACATGCGCACCGAGAACAACAACCGTCGCATGTGGCTGGCGCCGGTTGAAAACGCGGTCGAGCAGCTCGCCCGCCGCCGCCACTTCATCTCGCTGGAAAACCAGACGCCCATCATCCGCGACGTGAACGACGACCCGCGCGTGCTCAAGGTCCTCCAGCAGGAACTCTACGCCCACGGCATCGGCAACCACTACTTTTTCCAGTGCCGTCAGATCGAGGGCCACAAGGCCTTCGCCGTGCCGGTTGAGGCGTGTTGGCAGATCTTCACCGAGTCCCAGCGCCACCTCTCCGGCGTCGAGGCTCATGCCCGGTTCGTCATGTCGACCGAGCAGGGCAAGGTCGAGGTCTGCGGCGTGAGCGGCGAACCCGAGGACGGCCACGTCGTCTTCAAGTGGCACCGCAATCCCGGCGACGCCGCCCGCCGCGGCCAGATCGCCATCGCCCGCCGCAACCCCGACGCCCTCTGGATCCACGACTACGCCGACCGCGTCTTCCAAGACCCCCAGGGCCTCATCAAGTCGGCGGAGTGAGCGGGAAAACGTAGTGCCGGCTTCAGCCGGCATTCCTCGTTCTCATTCTCCCGCGCGCCCAAGGGGCGCACCGCCCTGACTCTTTATCGTTATTCTTTCTCTTTATCCCCAAGAGCGGGACCCAACCGAATCGAGAACGAGAAAGAGAACGAGTCGATCCGCCACTGGCCCAGCCTCATCATCCGCGCCCCGGAAACCGCCCCCGGGGGTCACGGTCCGGCTTTCCCAAGCCCCCATGCACCGGATCGATTCCTCAAAATAATTCGTGTCTATTCGTGTGCATTCGTGGTTAAAAAACCGTTTCCCATCAAACGGGCCGGCATCCGTAGGCCGGACCACAACCCAACATCGCCATGTCCGCCATGACTCCGCTCGAAGAAATGCGCCACTCGTGCTCGCACGTGCTGGCCACCGCCGTCCTCCGCCTCTTCCCCGAGGCCAAGCTCGATATCGGTCCGCCCACCGACACCGGGTTCTACTACGACTTCGACCTGGAACACAAATTCACCACCGAGGATCTCGCCCGCATCGAGGACGAGATGGCCAAGGTCATTAAGGAAAACCAACCCTTCCGCCGCCGTGAGGTCTCCCGCGAGGAGGCCGTCGAGATCATCAAGGGCCGCGGCCAGGATCGCTACAAACTCGGCCGTCTCGCCGACGTGCCCGAGGGCGAGGCCATTTCGTTCTACGAAAACGGCGAGTTCATGGACCTCTGCGCCGGCACCCACGTCCGCTACACCAAGCAGATCAAGGCCTTCAAACTGCTCTCCATCGCCGGCGCCTACCACCGCGGCGACGAGAAGAACAAACAGCTCCAGCGCATCTACGGCACCGCCTTCCCGTCCAAGGAAGAACTCGCCCAATACCTCGAACGCCTCGAACAGGCCAAGGCCCGCGACCACCGCAAGATCGGCAAGGACCTGCAACTGTTCGTCATCGACGAGGATGTCGGCCAGGGACTCATCCTCTGGACCCCCGCCGGCTCCATCATCCGCCAGGAACTCCAGACCTTCATCGGCGACGAGCTGCGCAAACAGGGCTACCACCAGGTCTTCACCCCGCACATCGGCAAACTCGCCCTCTACAAGACCTCCGGCCACTTCCCCTACTACAAGGAGTCGCAGTTCCCCGCCATCCCCGAGCCCGATGACCTCGCCCAGGTGGCCGCCGAGGGCTGCTCCTGCGCCGAACTCACCGCCCGCCTCGAGGCCGTCTCCCCGCACTTCGCGGCCGAGATCAACCGCCGCACCGGTCGCGAGACGATCGGCCAGGACCGCGTGATGGACCCGACCCAGCTGCTCGACGGCTTCATGCTGAAGCCGATGAACTGCCCCCATCACATCAAGATCTTCGCCTCGCAGCCCCACTCCTACCGCGACCTGCCGCTGCGCCTGGCGGAGTTCGGCACCGTCTACCGCTGGGAACAGTCCGGCGAGCTCAACGGCATGACCCGCGTGCGCGGCTTCACCCAGGACGACGCCCACCTCTTCTGCACCGAGGACCAGGTGGCCGCCGAGGTCCAGGGCTGCCTCTCGCTGGTCAAGATCGTGCTCACCACCCTCGGCATGTCCGACTACCGCGTGCGCGTCGGCCTGCGCGATCCCGACTCCGACAAATACGCCGGTGACGCCGCCGTCTGGGACAAGGCCGAGGAGGCCTGCCGCAACGCCGCCCAAACCCTCGGCGTGCCCTTCACCGAGGAGCCCGGCGAAGCCGCCTTCTACGGCCCGAAGATCGACTTCGTGGTGAAAGACGTCATCGGCCGCGAGTGGCAACTCGGCACCGTGCAGGTCGACTACAACCTGCCCGTGCGCTTCGACCTTTCCTACATCGGCTCCGACAACAAGCCGCACCGCCCCGTCATGATCCACCGGGCTCCCTTCGGTTCGATGGAGCGTTTCTGCGGCGTACTCATCGAGCACTTCGGCGGCGATTTCCCCGTCTGGCTCGCCCCCGAGCAGGTGCGCCTCCTGCCGATCTCGGAAAAAATGATGGACTACGGCCGCGACCTGCTCGCCCAGCTCAAGGCCGCCGGCGTGCGTGCCGTGCTCGACGAACAGAGCGACAAACTCGGCGCCAAGATCCGCCGGGCCGAGTTGGACAAGGTTCCGCATACCCTCGTCCTTGGCGCCAAGGAAGCCGAGGCGCAGGCCGTCTCCGTCCGCACCCGCGGCGCCGGTGATCGCGGCACCATGCCCTTCGCCGACTACCTCGCCGCGCTCAAGGACGAGATCGCCACCCGCGCCCTGCCCAAACGCGCCTGAACGCAGGGTATTTCCCTTGCGGAGTGGCTTCACCTCCACTCGATCAAGACCACCGTCTCGGCCCCACGTCGGTCCGAGTCGGTGGTTTCATGAGTGCATCAGTTGCCCACCTCAGTCCCTTGGACCCACTCGCGCCGGACTCACGCGGCTACGTGCGGGATGAAGATCGCTGGACACTCTGCATCGGCGCCGGGATTTCGGCTGGCATCGTGCCTCAGTGGGAGGAATTCGCCCAGCGAGTGATCCAGCGCGTTTTCGGATCGAGCACGCAAATCTCGAAAGACCACCTGTCGCTCGATGGCTGGCTGCAAGCCGCCGCAAATCGCTTTCGGGCGAACGGAGAAACACGCGCACACTTCAATGTGATCCTCCAACAGGAATTTTACGGCGAGCTGCTGAAAGCCGCCAAGACTGCCAACGTTGCGCACGAGGTCTTTGATTGGAAGAGGACTATCTGGGCGTGATGAGCCGTGCCGGAACCTGGCCGGAATCGGTATTCATGTATCACGCGAATATCTCTCGGCTCCTTTTCTTCGGACTGTCGATGAGTGACCCGAATCTCCGCCGATGGCTGGCCCTGTCCCAGCAACAATCCAACGATGGACATGTCCTTCGCGGTGGAAGGGAATCCCTTCCGCACTTGTGGATGACAAAGTTGCCCGACGCACAAGCAACGCGCGAGCCCACCTGGCAAAGCCTCACCCACTTGGGAGTCAGAACGGCGTGGCTGAACGATTGGCAGCACATCACTGACGCTCTCGAAAACGTAATCGGCTTGTTCCGGCGGACGTCCGCCGATCAACCTCCTCAAGCCGATTAGTTCCCGGGTATTCTTTCATCCAAGGTTCGTTGGACGTGTGTCGGATCTCGCCGAATGTGAAACAGGCCCACGACGATCGCCGCATCACCCTGCAACCGGTAATAGAGACGATACGGAAATCGCCGCAACACGACCCGATGAAAATGATCAAACAGGACCGGATGCGTCACCA
Source organism: uncultured Opitutus sp. (assembly GCA_965652375.1). Classification (GTDB taxonomy): domain Bacteria; phylum Verrucomicrobiota; class Verrucomicrobiia; order Opitutales; family Opitutaceae; genus Actomonas. Next base: position 9,233 of record CBFGUO010000060.1, on the reverse strand, counting down.
AGCCCTCTTCGATTTCCAGTTCCGCTTGCGCAAACGCCTCCTCAAAGCGCAGCCCGAGTCCCGGCGATAACGCTTCATAATAATCAATGGCTGCCACAAAATCCCGGCTTAGCTCCGGGAAATAGAGGAGAATCCGGCTCATTTCCGCAGGCGATCGACCTCGGAGCGAAATTCGTCCCTCGTGAGGAGTCTGGTGCGTCCCTCGACAAAGCCGGACCAGCGCCTGGCCAATTCCTCACCATGCCAGGACGGAGCAGGCAGCGCCTCCGGCGAGCGCAGCGATCCGAGAATATCCTCCGCCAACGCCAGCCGTTCAAGATCGTTCAAATCTTCAAACTTCGGGATATCTCCAACTTTCATTGCTGAAAAAACTAGAGGTTGGCTTTGCCCGCGCAAGCGCGGCGACAAGGGCGTCGCGAGACCAGCGCCCAGAGCATCGGGCGGTCTCAGGCCGGAACCGTGCGCCGCAAGCGCATCAGCCAGCCACGCGCCTCGCTTTCGTTTCGAAAAATCTGGGTGTCCCATTGGGAACGCGGCGCGTGCAGCTGATACATCCGCGCCAGACCATAGGCCACCGGGCCATCGATCAGGATCGCCACCTGGCGACCGGGAAAGCGTTGCGAGATCTCCTCGTCCATGCGGGCCGCTGCGCGGACGGCCTGACTCGTGAGCGTGTAATGGGTCACCTTCAGCATGTTGCACAGCTGATATCGCGTTTGCACAAAGCGGGGGTCGGCGTGCAGGTCGCGTCGGGCCGCCGTCAGGTCATCGTCGGAGCACTCCCCGAAGTAGGCCACGACACACCCTTCGTTTTCCCAGTTCAGCTTGTAAGGCATCCTGACGAATGGATTAGGGGGCCTTCCTCAGTTACTGCAAAACTGGGAACTACGTATCGAAAAACTACTTAGTACTATTCGGCCAGGCTGCCGCCAAACAATTGCAAAGCAATGCAGGCCGAGAGGGCCGGGTTAGTGAGGATTTCGGTCCAGACCCGCGGACGCAAAAAAAGCGGTCCCGCGAAAAACGGGACCGCCGGGAACTGCGCCGGCCGCTGCAACGACCGGCGTGGTGCTATGACTCAGTTGGTGATGTCAAAGGTGGTGCTGGCCGCGCGCGCCGGGTAGTAGGATTCATACCACTTCTTCTGGGCCGCGCTGCCGGCGTAATCCTCCAGCGCCTTCTCGTCCTTGAACTCCATCACGAAGGCATATTCGCGGTTGCCCTGGGCCTTGATGCAGCGGGTCCAGACGCGGGTGATGCCGGGGTACTCCTTGGCGAGCGCATGCACCCCGTCGAGGGCGGCTTTGACCTGCGCCTCCGTGGCTTCTTCCTTCCAGGAGACTGTCACGACATGGATGACGGATTTCGGCGCCATCGCATCCTTTTCGTGGTGGTCGGCGGTCGCGGTCGCGGCGGCAAAACCAAGCGCGACGAGGGTGCAGAGGGTGGTAAGCAGTTTCTTCATTTCGGGTTCAAAGGATTGAGGTGAAGCGTTACGAAAACCCTGGGGAGGTCTTCGCGTCCCGCGGAGGGTCCGCCGGGACGCGCAAACTGATTCAGCTCTTTCGCAAAGGAAAGTCCGGAGCGCATTTACCGCGCGGGGCTGCGTTGTCCCGTTAAGCATCGGGTTTGCATCAACCCACGATCGTGCAGGAAAAGGGAACAAATTCCGGTTAGAGGTGGCCAAATAGGCGTTTAACGTCTATGAAACGTTGAGCAGCCGCGTTAACCCCCATCATGCGTCGTAGATCCGATACCCCCTCCCTTGCCCGAATTGCCGAAGAAGCCGGCGTGTCCCGTGCCGCCGTCTCCATGGCCCTGCGTCACCATCCGCGCATCCCCATCGCCACCCGCGAGCGGATCGAGTCGATCGCCAAACGGCTCGGCTGGAAACCCAACCCGCTGCTGGCCGAGGCCATGAGCGCCATTCGCGCCGGCCAGCCCCCCGCCGATCGCGTGACCCTCGCCTGGGTGACCACCTTTCCGGAACGCGAGGGCTGGCGGCAGATCCATTTCTTTTCCCGCCTGCACGACGGGGCCGACGCCCGCGCCGCCCGCGCCGGCTATAAACTGGAGCATTTCTGGCTGGGCGACGCCCGCGGCAATGTTTCCCGGCTCAGCGACATCCTCTACAACCGCGGCATCAATGGCGTGATCGTGGCCCCCATGGCCGAGCCCGGCCCGCTCGAGATGGCCTGGAAACACTTCGCCGCGGCCACCATCGGCTTCTCCGTCACCTCTCCTCGCCTGCACCGCGTCACCGACAATCACACCGCCTCGGTGCGCGTCGGCGTCACCCGACTGCGTGGCGCCGGCTTCAAACGCATCGGCTTCGCCCTCTCCGGCAACTTCGACCGGCGCGTCAACGGACTCTGGGCCGCCGGCTATCTCTGGCAGATGCACGAGTTCGGCACCTTCGACCCGAACCTGCTGCATCGGACGCCGGAACTCGACGAGACCGCCTTCGTCCGCTGGGTACGCGAACACAAACCCGACGCCATCATCAGTGTCGATCGCCGCATCCCCGACTGGCTGGCCGGCGCCGGCATCCGCATCCCGCGCGATATCGCCTACGTCAATCTCGACATCCCCGCGCCCGACGGCTCCGTCGCCGGCGTCTATCAGGACCCCGAAAGCATCGGCGCCGCCTGCGTCGACATGGTCGCCGGTCAACTGCTGCGCCACGAGCGCGGCCTGCCGGAAAAACCCCGCACGGTCATCATCGACGGACGCTGGGTCGATGGAGCGACCGCCCCCGCCTGTGACCCCGACAGCGAAGCGGCCAAGGAAGCCGACAAATTGCTCTGCAACATCGGCAAGTTCCCCGAACTCCTCCCCAGCGCCTTCGACTGAGACCGCGCCGAACGCACCTCCCCGTGGCGGCGGCTTCAGCCGTTTGCCCTGCCCCTCGGCGCTCCACCGCAACCAAACGGACGGAGCCGTCCGTTCTCCGCCCTTCCACCGCCTCGCTTAGAGGCGGCTTCAGCCGCCGAATTCCTGCGGACCACCGATTCCGCGCACGCTGCCTTCCGGCACCGTCGGCTCGCGCCGCGGACGAATCTCGACCTCGACCGGCGGCGGGGGCGGCGGGGTCTGGCCGCCGCGCAGCCGGTTGAGCGTGTAAACGATCCATTCGTTCACCAGCGGATGACCGTCGACGCTGCGCACGCCGGAGAGACGAAAATCGTAGATCCGCCACGGCTCCAGCTCGGCGAGCGTCACGCTCACCGTGCGCCCGTCGTCCTGTAGTTCCACCGCCGATACCGCCACATCACGCAAATCCATCTTCGGCGAACCGTAGTTCTCGTGGTAGTTGTAGAAGTAACTTTGCACCGCCAGCGCCGATGCATCGCCCACGCTGGCGGGATCGACCGGCCGCGTGAACCGCAGGTCGAAGCCCATCGCGGTGAGCGTCATGGCCTCGACCTCCATCGGCACGACACCGCGCCAGACCAGTCGCTGCAGCCCGCTTTCGCCGACCCAGGCCTCGTGCTTGGTCTGGCCGACCCACAGGCTGCCGTCCGGCGCCCAGGCGAGGCGGTTGTTCCCGAGGTGCAGCCCCTGGCCTTCAAAGAAGGGCGTCACCGCCCCCTGCAGCTCTCCGTCCACTTCCTCCATCATCACGCGCATGATCCGGCTGTGGTTCATCTCGCCGATGAACATATGGCCGCCGAATGGCCCAAAGCCGCCGTCCGTCGTGTCCCACAACGGCTGTGAGGGCGAATTGGACATGTCGCCATACGGGAACACCACCGCCGCCCGCGTGCGCCGACGGTCGAGCTCGGCCGGCGGCGTATCCAGGGGTTGCTTACCGGCGAAATCGGGATGCCACGACAGCGGCGGCACGTGGCCGTAAAAACCGCCTTCGGTGATGTGAAAGATCGCGCTTGCGCCCACCCAGTCACCCTGATTGTCGATGCAGAAGAGCCGTCCCGCCGGATCGATGCCAAGGCCGTTGGGTTCACGGAACCCGACCGCCCATGGCCGCGTCTCGCCGTCCGGCGACACCCGCAGGATCCAGCCGCGATACGGCACGGGCGAATTCATCCGTCCCCAGGCTCCAAACTCGCTGTAAAAGCCGCGTACTTCGTTCGTAAGCGGCGCGCCGTAGTGCGAACCGGTGCCGAGGCTGTAAAACAGGTTGCCCGCCGCATCACGCACCGGACCGAAGGCGAACTCGGCATAATTCCCCGAGACCCCGAAGGCATCCGACACCGTCTCAAAGGCGTCCGCCCGCCCGTCGCCGTCGCGATCGCGCACGCGCGTCAATTCCGGCCGCTGCATCATCAGCACCGCCGTGTCGCTCTCGGGCAGCAATCCCAGCGGCGTGTGCACCCCGTCCGCAAACAGTGTCCAGGTTCCGCTGCCGAAATCGTAGGTGTAGAGCCGGCTCAGTGACGCCGCGATCATCATCCGCCCGTCGGGCAGGAAGGCCACCGCGTCTGCGCTGAATTCGCCCGCCGGCAAGGCGAGCGACTCGATGCGGTAGTAATCCCGCATCGTCACCGGCAGGCCGGTGCGCAGTTCGACGGTAAATGCCTTCGCCTCCTCGCCTTCGAAGGCGATCAAACCGTCCTCCGCCCCGCCGGTCGATGAGTGCCAGGCCGCCCCACCCGTCGCAAAACCCACCCGGCGTCCGCCCGCCGCCACCGTGAACCGTCGCACCAGCGCACCGCCCACCGCCTCGATCCGCTCGCTCACCGCGGCTCCGTCCACGGCGTAGTGGAAGGTCGGCACGCCGTCCGCATCCAATTCGTAGCCGTGAAACGCGACGAGCGCGGGTGCCTGCTTCAGGTCAGCGCCGACCCGCAGCGGATAGCCGTGCTCTTCCCGATAAAACACCTCGCCGACGAGCTTCATCGGCTGCCGGTAAACCGGCTCGGCGAAGCCGCCGTGCCACGCATAACGCAGCCGCACCGCCCCGGCGTCCCAACAATAGGCATACCCGTTGCCCAGGCTCACCGCGATCGAGGCCGGACCGGCCTCCGGCATGAATGCCCGCACCACCTGCACCACATCGTCAAACACCTCGACGCCGTCCGCACCGTGTTCGTGCCGGTATTCCTCCACAAACGTCTCCTCGGGCTCGGGCTGCGGCATCTCGGTGCTCGTGGCCACCGGGGGCGCCGGCGTGTAGGTCACGTGCATCGTGCCGAACATGACGAATCCGTGCCCCGGATACGTGCAGACAAACGGAAAAGCGCCCACCGTTTCGGGCGCCTGGAAAGTGAGTGTCACCGTCTCCCCGCTCGGCACGACTGGCGTATGCCAGAGCACCTGCGGTGAGTCCGGCACGTAATGGCGCTCCGCCCCGCCCGCGCCGAGGGCCGTTGCCGCCGCAACCACTTCCTCGCGCGCCCCGGAACGGGTGAAGACCAGGTTGTGCTCCATGTCGTCGCTGTTGGTGAAGACGATTTCCACCTCCTCGCCGGGCGAAACCGAGAACTCGCTCAGGTCGTACCGCAGTCCCGGCAGCGTTCCCAGCCGGATGGTTGTCGCCGCAGACAGCGCACAGGCGAGGACCAGGAAACCGAGGGTAACAAACAAACGGGGCATCGCCGCATGTTTTCGCCGGCCCGGCCGCCCGCAACGTGAATACACGTCTACCGTTGACCATGGCGCGCCGTTCCCGGCCATGGCTCATCGGCATTGCCGCTGGCCCACATTCTGCTCTCCTGGGGCGTCCATGAAACGTCCCCTCGCCTTCCTGCTCGCCCTCGTCACCCCGTTGCTCGCCTCGGCCCACCCCGGCCATCCCGGGCATGAATTTGAATGGGGCTACACGCCGGTCATCACCGGTTGCCTGGTCCTCGTCGGCCTTGTCGCCACCGGCATCCTCCTCCGCCGCCGCGACCACGACTGAGGAACCCGCCTCCTGCGACGCTTGCCCCTGTAGGGGTCGCGCTCGCCGCGACCCGCGAACGTCGAAAATCCCCCCTACACTTTACGCAGCGGCGTCCGCAGCGGCGGACAAATCTCCGCCAGCGCCGAACGTACTTTGGCCAGCGCTTCGCGCAACTTGATCCCGTCGCGCGCCACCCAACGCAACGACCACACCCCCGGCACGACTTCGGTCGCGCCGAACCACGCTTCCGGCGCGTGCAGCGAACGCAGCCGCTCGGCCAGCGCCCCGGTCTCGAGATCCGCACCTCCGGGCGCCCACACCGCATTCGCGAAACAGGACCCCCTGCCCGTGCCCGCCGCCTCTGCCAGCGCGCGCAGGCTCTCCCCACTCTGATCCAGGCGTTCCCGCAATACCGTCACTTCCTGGCGCTGCACCTCCAAATCCAGCACCAGCCGCCGCCATTCCCAGGCTTCGCCATGACCGATCCGGCCGGGCATGAGCTGGTCGACGAAGAACACTCCGGCGCCTTCCGCCAGCTCCAGCAGGGTCCGTTGCCGATAGACCGACTGCCGATGCGGCACCAGCGGCTCGGGCAACATCTCCAGCCAGCCGCCCGCCGCCACCGCAAACCGCTGTTCACACTGGGCCGCGCCTTCCCGCATCTGAAACACCCGACTCGCGCTCGGCGTGGTCAGCAGCAGTCGCGCCCCCTCGCCCACCCCAATGTCCAGCCGCAGTTCGTCGCCCGCCAGAATCCCCGCGGTCGGATTCGCCACCTGCACGTGCAACACGCCGGTCTCCGCATCGGTATACCCCTTGCCCACGTGGTAAGGCACCCGAAACGACTGCCGCGCCAACACCGTGCGCCCATCCCCCCGTACTTCCGCCCGCAGCTCCAAATGCCCTTGTAGCGAAACACTCATGCCGGCCCTTTATTTTTAACCACGGATGGACACGGATGGCTTCGCCTACCGGCTACGCACCGCTCTCCGCGGCTGGGCTTTGCGGGTAATGCGGAACGGTAGTGGAGCTCATCCGTGTCCATCCGTGGTTAGAAAAAAGCTTCAGCGCTTTGCCGCCGCCTGCGCAAAAAGCACCTCGCGCTCGATCCACGCGATGACCGCCTCGAGGTTGTGCTCGCGCTTCAAGTCGCAGAACACGAACGGCCGCTCCCCGCGCTGCACCTTCGCGTCCCGCTCCATCACGCCGAGATCGGCGCCGACCAGCGGCGCGAGGTCGATCTTGTTGATGATGAGCAGATCGCTGAACCGCACCGCCGGGCCGCCCTTGCGCGGGATCTTGTCCCCCTCCGCCACGTCGATCACGTAGATGAACGCATCGACCAGTTCGGGCGAAAAGGTCGCCGAGAGATTGTCCCCGCCGCTTTCCACCAGCACGAGCTGGAGATCGGGGAACGCGGTCTCCAACGCCTGCACCGCCTGCTCGTTCATCGTGGTGTCATCGCGAATCGCGGTGTGCGGACAGCCCCCCGTCTCCACGCCGGCAATACGCTCGGCCGGCAGCGCCCCGGAGCGGGTGAGATACTCCGCGTCCTCCTTGGTGTAGATGTCGTTGGTCACGACCGCCATCGAGTAACGGGCGCGCAGGGCGCGGCAGAGTTTGAGGCAAAGCATCGTCTTCCCGGATCCAACCGGGCCGCCGATGCCGATGCGAGGAGGACGTGTCTGTGTCATCATCAAATTGCGTTCAGGAAATGAAAAGCCGCGCCTCCGCGCGTTCGTGACGCGCCGAGGCGATGTCGAGCCAGGGATTGAACCAACCGATTTCGTCGCGCGGCACCGCAGCCGCCGCCGCGACCACCGTCGGGGCCTGGCCCAGCATGTCGGTCAGCAACATTTGCGCCGCGTTTTGGCCGATGCGCAGCAGCTTCATCGCCGCCGCCAGCTGACCCGAGATCGTCGCATAATACACCCCGCCGAGCACCGCCCCGAGCGGCGCCCCGTTGACCCGTCCCTCCAGCGCCGCCGCCACGGTCGCCGCATGCGGCCATCCCGCGGTCGCGACCCGCTCCAGAAACGTCGTCGCCAACGTGTCCGGCCGCAGACGGGCCAGCAGCTCCACCCGCTGCCGTCCCACATTGTGGCTGGCGACACGCACTTCGCGCGTGGTCTTCAGCGCCGACGCCAGGACGCAGACCTCGCCCACCGCGTCCCAATCGACCGGCTCACCCAGCGCGCGCCAGGCCAGCGCAACGACCGGCAACTCCGCCCGTTCCAGCGCGGGCAGCACCGACTGTTCGTTATAGCGCCGCAAGCTGTCCACGTCCCGCAGCACCCCGGCCTGCACCAACCCCTCCAGCCCGTAGGAATGCGCGTAGGCGCCCGTCGGGTAGAACGAGTCCCCCGCCTGCAGCAGGCCGCAAAACCAGGCGGCGTCAGTGCCGATGGCTGGGTCCGAGTTCATTGGCGGTTGAGGAATCATCGTGCCGGGCGAAGCGTCCGGGGCGGAACACGGCGGTGGTGGGCGTAAAGGGAACCTGGATACGCTCGAGCAGCTGCCGCACCGCCGGATCGTCGATGGCCAGCAGCCGCCGCGGCTCCGACATGAGCTCCAGGTGCAGGTTGCCCACCGCCCAGCCGATCCCGGCCGCCGCACAGGCCGGGAAATCGAGCGCGATCTCCAACACCGGCTCGGGCTGCTGCTCGATCACGTAGCGGGCGGTTTCGCTCTGCCACACGCAGGTCTCGGGCCGCAACGGCTGCGACAGTTCGAACCCAAACTCCTGCCCATCCTCCGCCACGCCGCGCCAAAGCCGCTTCGCCAGCATCAGCCGATCGACCCGGATCGCCACGACCGGCAGGTCGGCGTTGAATAGGGTGAGCGGAGCGTGGACAAGAATCATGGAGACGTGCCGATCAGGCCAACGAGCGAAGGTAACCGCGCCAACCTCCAAATGCGGTCACGTCGCGCGCCCCGACCACCGCGACGGCTTCGCAGAGGAACCCTTGCACCGTGCCGCCGTCGGCGAGCTGCAGCGTGCCGATCCCCAGCGGCGCCGGAATCCCCGCAACGAATCGTCCGTAAGCCGCGACCTCCAGTTCCCATATCTCGATCTCGATCGCGGCGCCGCCCTCGGCCACTCGCACAAGCCCAGGTTTGGGCGGCGTCGTGCCCGGCAGGGCATACAATCGATACATCGGGGCGGTGCGCGTCGCCTGCACGAGGCGCCCTCCCCGGTCGGTGAGCTGGTGATTGAGCGGCAGACCCGACAAATGCGCCCCGCAGACAGCGATGGTAACTGTAGCTGTCGGTGCGGCAATTGTAGGGCTGCCGCTTGCCGGCATGCCGCGGCTGCCTCTCAGCCAACCGTCAGCCTGCGGCATGCCGGCAAGCGGCAGCCCTACAGGTGTTGGCTAAGATCCGAAAC